>NZ_JBHUEN010000043.1:0-716998 GCF_042680785.1 Paracoccus pacificus | reverse complement strand
GGCCAATCGTGCCGATGTTGACGTGCGGTTTCGTCCGTTCAAACTTTGCCTTTGCCATGAGTGGCCTCCTGATCGACGGGGTGCCCGGTAAGGGCTTGGGCAGCAGCCCCGGTTCTTGCATCCGCCGCGACTTAAAAGCTGATTCGAGAAAAATCAAGGGCGGCATGGCCTCTTGCGGGGTTAAGTTGGCGCTTATCCCGAAGGGTGGAACCAATGCCCTTCAAAAAGCGTTTTCGATCAGCATTTTGCCCTGCTGCCGATCAGCGGGCGTAAGTCAATCGGAGGAAGTTATGAGCTTGATGAAGACCTTGGCCCGTGTGGCCGCCGGGGTCATGGTGGCCAAAGGCGTCGGGGCGATGATGCGCCGCGGGCAGCAAAGCAACCGCACCACGGGCGGCGGGATCCTGGGCGATCTCTTCGGTCCGCAAGGACAGCAAGCCGGCTCGACCCGCAGCGGCGGCGGCGGTCTGGGCGATATCCTTGGGCAAGTGCTGGGCGGCGGAACCCAGACCCGCGCGGGCCAAGGGGCCGGCAGCGGCAGTTCCTATGGCGGCACCTATTCGCCGAACGGCGGTGCCTCGGGCGGTCTTGGCGGCGCATTGGACCAGCTTTCCGGTTCGCAATCGGCGCGCAACCGCAGTGCGCAGGCGCAATCGCAAGGCTCCGGCAACATCCTTGATGCCATTCTTGGCGGCACCGGCGGCGCGGCCGCGACGGGTGCGGCAGCGGGTGGTCTTGGCGGATTGCTGGGCGGCCTTCTGGGCAACAACCTTGCCGCCAAGGATTCGCAGCCCGAGAACAACCGCTCGTTCGGCGAGGTGTTCAACGACTCGCTGCAAAAGCAGGACGAACCCAGCGTCGCCCCGACCCCCGAACAGAATGCCGTCGCCGGGCTGATGCTGAAGGCGATGATTCAGGCCGCGAAGTCGGACGGCAAGATCGACGAAGGCGAAAAGCAGCGTCTGATGGGCGAAGTCGGCGATCTGGACGACAAGGAACGCGCCTTCATCCGCGAACAGATGCAGGCGCCGGTGGACGTTCAGGCGCTGGCGCGCGAAGTGCCGCCGGGGCTGGAGCAGCAGGTCTATATGATGTCACTGATGGCGATTGATTTCGACAGCAAGGCCGAGGCGCAATATCTGAACGATCTGGCGCAGGCGATGGGCCTTAACCAGCAGGAAGTGAACGCGATCCATACTCAGGTCGGGGTGCAGAACCTTTACGCCTGACCTACGGCGCGCAGCGTTCACAATGCTGATGTAATTTCGAGATAACCGGCTTAATCATATGATCAGGCCGGTTATTTTTTCGTTCCGGCTTCGGGCGCCCGGTGGATTCGCTCACGGTATCGAAATCCGTGATCACTTTCCGCTCAGTCAGCCGGGTGACAGAAAACCGTCGCTTGCGCGAAAGAAAAATCCATCGCAGCATACCACTTATCGCTTTATCACTGCTTACCCCGACCCCACCCTACCGAAGGAGACGGAGATGAGACTGCTTCCCACCACCGCCTTTGCGATCGCTGCCCTGCTGAGCCCGCTTCCCCTGTTGGCGCAGGATGATGCCGCCGAAACCGCCCTCGAGGCGCGTCAGGGCTTTATGGAGATGCTCGGCATCAACATGGGGGTTTTGGCTGGCATGGCCAAAGGCGATACGCCCTATGATGAGGCCGCCGCCGCCACCGCCGGCGCCAACATCGAGGCGCTGAGCCGTTATGCGCTGCCGGGTCTGTTCCTTGAAGGCACCTCCACCGACGATCTGCCGGATGACACCGCGGCCTTGCCGGCGGTATGGAAGGACAACGCCACCTTCACCACCCGCTTTGCCGATTTCACCAACGCCGCCGCCGGTGCGGGTGAGGCCGTGAAGGGCGGGCAAGAGGCGGTAGGTCCGGTGGTGCAAAAGCTCGGCGCCACCTGCAAGGCGTGCCACGACACCTTCCGCAAACCCGAGTAATGGCGGATCAGGGGACACAGACCGTCAGGGTCTGGGATCCGCTTCTGCGGATATTTCACTGGACTCTGGCGACACTGGTCATCGCCAACTGGCTTTTGGGCCAGTACGGACCCAACTCGATGAAGCTGCATTTCTGGCTGGGCTATACGATCCTTGCCCTCTTGGTGTTTCGCGTCATCTGGGGCTTCGTCGGGCCGCCCGAGGCCCGGTTCGCGCATTTCCTGCGCGGGCCAGGGGCGGTCGGCGGATACCTTCGCCACTTCTTCCGGCGCGAGCCGAGCTATTGGAGCGGTCACAACCCGCTGGGCGCGTTGTCGGTGATCGCGATGCTGGCGGTGCTGGCCTTTCAGGTCGGAACCGGGCTGATCTCGGACCCCGAGGATTATATCAACGTGGGACCGCTGGCCGATATGGTCAGCCGCGCGACCAGCAAAAAGGCCGTCGGGCTGCACCATCTGGGCGGCACGCTGGTGCTGATCCTTGTGCTGCTGCATATCGGGATCATTTTGTTCTACCGCATCTGGAAGCGCGAGGATCTGATCCGCCCGATGATCACCGGCTGGAAACAGGTGCGGCGGCGCTAAGCCACCGCCGCCCGCAAATCGCCCCCCGCAATCCCTGCCTGCAAATCCCCGCCCGCAAATCCCGGACCGCAAATCCGCCACCGCGCCGCCGCGTCAGAACTTGTTGTCGCGTGGAAAGCCGCGCGGCGCCATGCGCCCGGCGGTGGCCCGCTTGCCCAGCCATTCGCTCAGATCGGTTTCCGTCCGGGTCCTGCCGGCGGGATCCAGCCATGACAGACCGGCCGCCAGCGTGATCAGGGTCGCGTCCGAAAGGCCGCCATCCTTGAACTTCTGCAACCGCACGCCCTTGCCGCGCGCCATCTCGGGCAACTCGTCCAGCGGGAACACCAGCATCTTGCGGTTCTTGCCGACGGTCACCACGTGATCGCCCGCGATCGGCCGGCACAGCAGCGCCGTGCCATTCAGCACCTGCTTGCCCGAGCGGGTCTGCCCCAGCATGTCGTCGGCCTTGACGATAAATCCGTCCCCCTCGGTCGAGGCGACCAGCCAGCGGGTATCGGCGCGCCACGGGAACACGGTCACCGCTTCGGCCTCGTTCGGCAGGTCGATCATCAGGCGCAGCGGTTCGCCCATGCCCCGCCCGCCCGGAAGATTTGCGACCGACAGGGTATAGAACCGCCCGTTCGAGCCCATGATCATCAGCTTGTCGGTGGTCTCGGCATGAAGCGCAAAGCCCGGGCCGTCGCCGTCCTTGAATTTCAGTTCGGCATCCAGCGGCTGATGCCCCTTCATCGCCCGGATCCAGCCCATCTTGGACAGGATCACCGTCACCGGCTCGCGTTCGATCATCGCGTCATAGTCGATGACGGGGGCTTCGGCGGCCTCGGCGATCGTGGTTCGGCGCTGACCGCCGGGGGCGGATTTGCCGAAGGTCGCCCGGACCTCGCGCAACTGTTCGGCGATGCGCTTCCACTGGCTGCGTTCGTCCGCCAGCATGGCGGTCAGCCCCTCGCGCTCGGCCAGCAGGTTGTCGCGCTCGGTCCGTAGTTCCATCTCTTCCAGCTTGCGCAAGGCGCGCAGGCGCATGTTCAGGATCGCCTCGACCTGTACCTCGGTCAGCTTGAACTCGGCCATCATGACCGCCTTGGGGTCATCCTCGTGCCGGATGATCTCGATCACCCGGTCGAGGTTCAGGAAGGCGATGATATAGCCCTCCAGCACCTCCAGCCGCGCGGCGATGCGGTCAAGCCGATAGTTGGCGCGGCGCAGCAGCACCTCGCGCCGGTGATCCAGAAACGCCCGCAGCACTTCCTTGAGCGAACAGACCTTGGGCACCCGGCCGTCGATCAGCACGTTCATGTTCAGACTGAACCGGGTTTCAAGGTCCGAGTTGCGGTAAAGCGCCCCCATCAGCGCCTCGGGGTCGACGGCGCGGGTGCGCGGCTCCAGCACGATGCGGATGTCTTCGGCGGATTCGTCGCGGACATCGGCCAGAATCGGCACCTTCTTCTGGTCGATCAACTCGGCCAGACGCTCGATCAGGCGCGATTTCTGCACCTGATAGGGGATTTCGGTGACGACGATCTGCCAGGTGCCGCGCCCCAGATCCTCGACCGCCCACCGTGCCCGCAGCCGGAAACTGCCGCGTCCGGTGCGATAGGCCTCGGCGATGGATTCGGCGCTTTCGACCAGAATGCCGCCGGTCGGAAAATCCGGTCCCGGCACGATCGACACCAGCGTGTCGTCGCGCGCATTCGGGCTGTCGATCAGATGCAGGCAGGCGTCGATCAGCTCGTGCAGGTTATGGGGCGGGATGTTGGTGGCCATCCCGACCGCGATCCCCGAGGCGCCGTTGGCCAGCAGGTTCGGGAAAGCGGCCGGCAGCACTTCGGGTTCGGTCAGCGTGCCGTCGTAATTCGGCCGGAAATCGACCGCGTTTTCGGCCAGCCCCTCCATAAGCGCCTCGGCGGCACTGGTCAGGCGCGCCTCGGTATAGCGGCTGGCGGCCGGGTTATCGCCATCGATATTGCCGAAATTGCCTTGCCCGTCGACCAGCGGATAGCGCATCACAAAAGGCTGGGCCAGACGCGCCATGGCATCGTAGATCGCGGCGTCGCCATGGGGGTGGTAGTTCCCCATCACATCGCCCGAAATCTTGGCCGATTTGCGAAAACCCCCGGTCGGCGAAAGCCGCAGTTCACGCATCGCGTAAAGGATCCGCCGATGCACCGGCTTCAGCCCGTCACGGGCATCCGGCAGCGCGCGGTTCATGATCGTGGACAGCGCATAGGTCAGATAACGCTCGCCGATGGCGCGCGAAAGCGGCTCGGAAAGGGTCTGATCCTGCGGCCCCTTGGCGGGGTCGGGCGCGTCGGGCGGATTATGGGGCGGTTCGTCTGACATGGCCCGGTTCTAGGCGCAGCGCCTGCGCCGGTCCAGCACGATTTTGGCACCTTTTGAGCTGCCGCGTTTTTCCGGGCGGCATATCAACGGCTTGGCCGGATCGGCATCGCGCGACGCGGCTTCGACGGAACCGCCATCGCAGGGCTGCGTTCACTGTGCAGTCACCAAAACGTGGGACGAATGCATGCTGCGTCTGCCGATCCTCATCCTGGCCACATTGGCCATCATGTTGGCCGCAATGGCAATTTTCGGAAGCGGCAGCCGCTATCGCCCCGAGATCGCCACGCCGGCGCCCGCCCCCATCGTCGACGCCGTCGCGCCACCGGCTGCGGACCCGTCCCCTGCCGATGCGGCCGCGCCCGAGTCAGGCCCGGCTGCGGAACGGGCGTTGATCGAAGGGAGCACCGCCGAGGCCGCCGATCCCGCACCCGCGCCGGCCGCCGCCACCCGGCCAAGACCGAATTTCGCCGGACCGCCGCTGGTCCCCTCGCCCGAATACGGTGGCGGACCTACGCCCGGGGCGCCATCCTCCACAGCCACCCCGGCCACGGTTGCGGCCGCGGCGCCGGCCGATGCCGAGGCGCTTTATGTCACCGCGAACAACCTGAACCTCCGCTCTGGTCCCGATGGCGGGGCGGACGTCGTGACGCGATTGCCGCAGGGGACGGCAGTAACCCCGCTTGGCCCGTCAAGCGACGGCTGGACGCAGGTACAGGATCCGGTTAGCGGTGCGACGGGATACGCCTCATCGCAATACCTGTCGGCAAACGCACCTTGACGCAGAAAACGGTTCTCATCACCGGATGTTCGTCCGGTATCGGGCTGGATGCCGCGCGCGGCCTGCACGCGCGCGGTTGGCGGGTGATCGCCACCTGCCGGGCAACGGCGGACGTCGCCGCCCGCCGCGCCGAGGGCATGGACAGTTTCCCGCTGGACATCTCGGATCCGGCAAGTGTCGCCGAGGGCGCGCGGCAGGCGCTGGCGCTGACCGACGGAAAAATTGACGCCCTGGTCAACAATGCCGCATTCGCGGTTCCGGGCGCGGTCGAGGATCTGCCGCGCGACGCCCTGCGCGAGATATTCGAGACGAACCTTTTCGGCACCCACGACCTGACCCGCGCCGTCATCCCGGCGATGCGGGCGGCGGGAACCGGGCGCATCGTGAATATCTCGTCGGTGCTGGGACTGGTCGGCATCCGCTGGCGCGGCGCCTATGTATCGACCAAATTCGCGCTCGAAGGGCTAAGCGACGTGTTGCGGCTGGAGATGGAGGGCACCGGCATCAGGGTGATCCTGATCGAGCCCGGGCCGATCACCTCAAAAATCCGGCAGAATTCAATCCCGCATTTTGAACGCTGGATCGACTGGCAGAACTCGGCGCGCGCTGATCAGTACCGCGACAGCCTGCTGCGCCGGCTTTACGAATCACAGGGCCCGGACCGGTTCGAGCTTCCCGCCGATGCCGTGACCCGCCGGCTGATCCATGCGTTGGAAAGCCGCAACCCCAGCCGGCGCTATTTCGTGACCACGCCGACCTGGTTTATGGGCGCGGCGCGCAGGATATTGCCGACAAGGGCGCTGGACTGGCTGGCCCGGCAGGCGTAGGGTTGTGGCCTTCCCCGCGAAAGGTCCCACATGCTGCGCAGCGATCCTCTTTTCTTTCTTGTCGTCGTCGCGGTGCTGGCGGTGGTCGTCGTGCTGATGTTCGGCCTTGGCAGCTTTGCGCGCGGTGGTGAATTCAACCGCCGCAATGCCAACCGCATCATGCGCTGGCGCATCATCATGCAGGCCGTGGCGATTGTCGCGATCATGGTGTTCATCTGGATGCGCCGTGGCTGATGGTCGTTCTGAACCGGATCTACACGCGAACCGGGGATGACGGCACCACGGCGCTGTCCGACGGTGCGCGCGTGCCCAAGGACGACGCCCGGGTCGAGGCCTATGGCACCGTGGATGAGCTGAACGCGACTCTGGGCCTGTGTCGGCTGCATGCCGCGGGGGTGATGGCGGAACAGCTCGGCACCATCCAGAACGATCTTTTCGATCTGGGCGCCGATCTGTCCCGCCCGGATATGGCCGGCGACGCGAGCGCCCCCTATCCGGTGCTGCGCATTGCCGACAGCCAGATCGACAGGCTGGAAGCGGAAATCGACGCGATGAACGCACTTTTGCAGCCGTTGCGCAGTTTTGTGCTGCCCGGGGGTGCGGCGCTGGCCGCGCATCTGCATGTGTCGCGCACCGTCGCCCGCCGGGCCGAACGCCGCGCCATCACGCTTGCCGGCGGCTCCGGCGTCAATCCGGCCGCGCTTCGGTATCTGAACCGGCTGTCCGACTGGCTGTTCGTTGCCGCCCGTGTCGCGAACGATGCAGGGGCGGCGGATGTGCTTTGGGTGCCGGGTGCGGGCCGTTAGCGCATGACAGCTTCGAAACGCGACGTTCGGCCGCCGGTTTTGTCGTTTTTGCGCTGGAATCTGGACCCTGCCCAAGGCTAACAACACCGCGGAGAACGACGACGCAATCTAGGGAGAGATGCCGATGAAGGTACTCGTGCCGGTAAAGCGGGTTATCGACTATAACGTGAAGGCGCGCGTGAAGGCGGATGGATCGGGTGTCGATCTGGCGAACGTCAAGATGTCGATGAACCCGTTTGACGAAATCGCCGTGGAAGAGGCGATCCGACTGAAGGAAAAAGGCGCCGCCGAGGAAGTGATCGTGGTTTCGGTCGGCGTCAAGCAGGCCGCCGAAACCCTGCGCACCGCGCTGGCCATGGGGGCCGACCGGGCCATTCTGGTGGTGGCCGCCGATGACGTGCAGCAGGACATCGAGCCGCTGGCCGTGGCCAAGATCCTCGCCAAGGTCGTCGAGGCCGAACAGCCGGGGCTGGTGATCGCGGGCAAGCAGGCCATCGATAACGACATGAACGCCACCGGCCAGATGCTGGCCGCACTTCTCGGCTGGGGTCAGGCCGCTTTCGCCAGCAAGCTTGAGATCGACGGCGATGCGGCGAAGGTCACGCGCGAGGTTGACGGCGGATTGCAGACGATCAGCGTCAAGCTGCCGGCGATCGTCACCGCCGACCTGCGCCTGAACGAGCCGCGCTATGCTTCGCTGCCGAACATCATGAAGGCCAAGAAAAAGCCGCTGGAGGAAAAGACCGCCGCCGATTACGGCGTCGATGTCAGTCCGCGTCTGGAAATCGTCTCGACCCGCGAGCCTGAGGGCCGCAAGGCCGGCATCAAGGTGGCCTCGGTCGATGAACTGGTCACGAAACTGAAAGAAGCGGGGGTTATCTGATGGCTGTTCTGCTGCTGGGAGAGGTCACCGACGGCGAGTTGAACCGCGACGCGACCGCCAAGGCCGTGAATGCGGTCAAGGAACTGGGCGAGGTGACGGTGCTTTGCGCCGGCGCCCACGCCAAGGACGCCGGTGCCGAAGCCGCGAAGATCGCGGGCGTGGCCAAGGTGCTGGTTGCCGAGGATGCGCTTTACGGCCACCGTCTGGCGGAACCGACCGCCGCGCTGCTGGTGTCGCTGGCGGGTGACTATGATCACATCGTGGCGCCTTCGACCACCGATGCCAAGAACGTCATGCCGCGCGTCGCAGCACTTCTGGACGTGATGGTGATCCCGGATGTGTCCAAGGTCGTTGCCGCCGACACGTTTGAACGGCCGGTCTACGCCGGCAACGCGATCCAGACGGTCAAGTCGCGCGACCCCAAGAAAGTCCTGACCATCCGCACCGCCAGCTTTGACGCAGCGGGCGATGGCGGCGCGGCCACGGTGACCGATCAGGCCGCCGCCGCGGATCCGGGGCTGTCGTCATGGGTCGCGGACGAGGTTGCGGCCTCGGACCGGCCCGAACTGACCTCGGCCGGGCGCGTGGTCTCGGGCGGGCGCGGTGTGGCGTCCAAAGAAAACTTCGCGATCATCGAGAAGCTGGCCGACAAGCTGGGCGCCGCCGTCGGCGCATCGCGGGCCGCGGTCGATTCGGGCTATGCGCCGAACGACTGGCAGGTCGGCCAGACCGGCAAGGTGGTGGCACCCGAGCTTTACGTCGCCGTCGGCATCTCGGGCGCAATCCAGCATCTGGCGGGCATGAAGGATTCGAAAGTCATCGTCGCGATCAACAAGGACGAAGAAGCCCCGATCTTTCAGATCGCGGATTACGGCCTTGTCGGTGACCTGTTCACCGTGGTGCCGGAACTGACCGAAAAGCTGTAAGGCCCTTGCCCGGGGCGCAATCCCCGGGCAATCGGTGCGGCCCTTTCGTTTGTCGTTGAAAAACAGACGGAGGGGCGCTGCCCCTCTTGGCCGTGCCGGCCAATTCACCCCGGGATATTTAGGCAAGAAAGAAACCGGGCGCGGCTGAGGTCGCGCCTTTTCTGTCGGGGGTAAGAAAGGCCGGTTGATTTCCATTGATCCCCCTTCGGCACACCCCTATCGTCGCGCGGAATTGCGAACGGGGATTTGTACGGATGGCGATCAATTC
This sequence comes from Paracoccus pacificus, assembly GCF_042680785.1. NCBI lineage: Bacteria > Pseudomonadati > Pseudomonadota > Alphaproteobacteria > Rhodobacterales > Paracoccaceae > Paracoccus > Paracoccus pacificus. The sequence goes on along the minus strand of NZ_JBHUEN010000043.1, from coordinate 707,627 downwards.
AGTGGGCGTGGTCGGCGCCGGGCAGATGGGCAACGGTATCGCGCATGTATTCGCGCTGGCCGGTTACGACGTCCTGATCAGCGACATCAGTCAGGACGCGCTGGACAATGCCGTCACGCTGATCGACAAGAACCTTGAACGTCAGGCGAGCCGGGGCAAGATCTCCGAGGACGACCGCAAGGCGGCCATGGGGCGGATCAAGACCACGCTGAACCTTGCCGATCTGGGTCAGACCGACCTGATCATCGAGGCCGCGACCGAGCGTGAAACCGTCAAACAGGCCATTTTCGAGGACCTGCTGCCGCATCTGAAGCCGAACACGATCCTGACCTCGAACACCTCGTCGATCTCGATCACGCGGCTGGCCAGCCGCACCGACCGGCCGGAAAAATTCATGGGGTTCCATTTCATGAACCCGGTTCCGGTCATGCAGCTGGTCGAGCTTATCCGTGGCATCGCCACCGATGACGAAACCTATCAGACGCTGCTGGACGTCGTCGAGCGCATCGGCAAGACCGCCGCCAGCGCCGAGGATTTCCCGGCGTTCATCGTCAACCGCATCCTGATGCCGATGATCAATGAGGCGGTCTATACGCTTTACGAAGGTGTCGGGAACGTCCAGTCGATCGACAGCGCCATGAAGCTTGGGACCAACCATCCCATGGGTCCGCTGGAGCTTGCCGATTTCATCGGGCTGGATACCTGTCTGGCGATCATGAACGTCCTGCATGAAGGGCTGGCCGATACCAAATATCGCCCCTGCCCGCTGCTGACGAAATATGTCGAGGCCGGATGGCTGGGTCGCAAGACCGGTCGCGGCTTTTACGACTATCGCGGTGAAACCCCGGTTCCGACCCGCTGATCCCAAGGCTTGGCCGGGAACCCTTGGGGCCCCCGGCCATGTTATCAGCTTGCGCGGCGTTCGTTCATGAACTGATCGAATTCGGCCTTGTCCTTGGCTTCGCGCAGCCGGGTCAGGAAGGTCAGGAATTCATCGCGTTCCTCTTCCAGCCGCTTCAGCGTTTCCTCGCGGTAGGCGTCGAAAGCCGAGTTGCCGGTCGCGTCGAAGTTGCGGAACTGCATCCGGTCACGGCGGTGGCTACAGCCTCTGAACATGCGTTTGCTCCAAATCGTATAGACAAGCAGGGCCACACCCACGGGTGGGGCGATAAAGAAACCAACGATTATCGCGCCGATCCAACCGACTTTGCCGCGCCGGTCCAGCCAGTCGCGCGCATAGGCGGCGGTATTCGCGACTTGCCGGCCAAAGCCCGGCCGTCGGTCATAGTCAGTATAGTAGGTGCTTTGCATCCGTTGCTCCTGATGTGAATGTTAATCACATTCACATAATTGGGCAGCGCGGCCCCACGGTCAAGTGTCCACGGCGAAAATATTCGTTCGGAGGGGAGATTTACTCGGGAACGATGCCCAGCCCGCGCAGATAGATGATCGCGGCGCTTTCCAGCATTTCCTCGGCCGAAAACGGCGCCCGGCCGCCGGGTTTGCCGCGCCCGAACAGTTCGACCACGCCATGGCTCATCGCCCAGATGTGATTGGCGACCATCCGCGCCGGCGGGCGACGATCGGGCGGGACGCGCAGAAACAGTTGCTCGGCGGCCTTCAGAAGCATGCTTTCGGCCCGGTCGGCGGCCAGAGACAGTTCGGGATTGCCGGCGACCGATATGCCGGATTCGAACATCGCGATGTAAAAGCCGGGGCGTTCGCGGGCGAAATCCAGATAGGCCCGGCCCATGCGCAGAAAGGCCGAAAGCGGGCTGGGCCGGCCGCCGTCGAACGCCTTTTCCAACCGGTCGGCGAATTCCAGATACCCCTGCCGCGCGACCTCATCCACCAGATCATCGCGGCCCCGAAAATGCCGGTATGGCGCGGCCGGAGATACGCCGACCTGCCGCGCAGCCTCGGCCAGCGTGAAGGCGCGCGGGCCCATTTCTTCGATCAGCCGCGCGGTCGCATCGACCAGCGCCTGCCGCAGCCTGCCGTGATGATAGCTTTGACGGCCGGATTCCTCTGCCATCGCCGCCGGATCACATGCCTTCGCCGAAGTAATCCGCCAACAGCGCGCGCAGCGCCTCGGACAGTTCCTGCGCCTGAGGTCCGTTCACCGATACCCGGATCGACGAGCCGCGCGCCGCCGCCAGCATCAGCAAGCCCATGATGGAATCGCCCGATACGGCCATGCCGTCCTTTTCAACCGTCGCCTCGGCGTCGAATTTCTCGACCGTTTCGACAAATTTCGCCGAGGCCCGTGCGTGCAGGCCCTTTTCGTTGATGATCCGCAGTTCCTGTACGACCGGGGCGTTCAAACGGCGGTTTTCCTGGGCGCGACAGCCGCCAACGGACGCGCGGCAACGGGTTGCGCGGAACGTTTGGGCCCGGAACTTGCCCGGGCCTCGTCTTCTTCGACATGATAGCTGTTGATGTATTTGCGGCCGGCGTCCTTGGCATGCTCGACGGCATCGTCCACCGGCATGTGGCGCGACTTGGCCAGCTTTACCAGCATCGGAAGATTGGCGCCGTAAAGGATGGTCCGGTTGCGCACCGCGCAGGCCAAGAGCGAGAGGTTCGAGGGCGAGCCGCCGAACAGATCGGTCACGACGACCACGCCGTCACCTTCGTCCACGGCATCCGCCGCGGAACATATTTCGGCTTGCTTACGCGTACGGTCGTGGTCTTCCTCAATCGTCACGGCCCGGATGCCGGGCTGTGGGCCGACGACATGCTCGACCGCCGAAAGATATTCACGCGCCAGACCGCCGTGCGCGACGATAACGATTCCAATCAATGGCAGCCTCTATTCAGAGACATGGCTTTCAATTTGCTCCACGGTCAGTTGCCGCATCTGCTGGAACGGACGGCGTACCAGCGCTACGTCTTTCAAGTTCTCTATGTCGTTTAGACACCTGCCAGCCTGCCTGCGCAAGCGAATCTGCCACTTTTTCCGCCATTGTGACAGATCGGTGTTGCCCGCCGGTACACCCGAAGCCGATGGCAAGATGTGTCTTACCTTCGGCAAGATGGGCCGGCAGCGTAAACAAGATAAGGTCGAGTACCCGATTCAGGAAGGGTGCGAATCGCTCATCTTTCGCAACGTAATTCGCGACCCGGCTGTCGCGGCCGTCCAGCGCGCGCAATTCGGGTTGCCAGTGCGGATTATCCAGAAACCGGCAGTCGAACATCACGTCGATGCCGCGCGGCACGCCGCGCTTGTAGGAAAAGCTTTGCACCGAGACCGACAACCGCCCGGCCGGATCCAGATCATAGACCCGCGCCAATTCCGCCCGAAGATCATGCGGCGAAAGCCCGGTCGTATCGACCAGCATATCGGCGCGCACCCGGATCGGCGCCAGCAGATCGCGTTCCGCCTCGATCCCGAGGATCGGGTTCTCGTGCGGGGCAAGCGGATGGCGGCGGCGGGTCTCGTTATAGCGCCGGACAAGCTGGTCCGAGCTGCAATCCAGATAAAGCACCTCGACCGCCACACCGGGGTGGCGGGTCATCCGGTCGATAAGCTCGATCAGGGCCGACGCCGAAAAGTCGCGGTTGCGGACATCCAGCCCCAGCGCGAGCGGACCCGGCTGCGCCTCACCCTCAAGCAGGCGCGGGACAAGGCGTATCGGCAGGTTGTCGATGGCCTCGTAACCCAGATCCTCCAGCACCCGGATCGCGGTCGACCGCCCCGCCCCGGACGGGCCGGTCACCAGAACGACCCGCTGCCCCTCCTCGGCACGTCTGCGTGCAAGGGCCGGCGGCTGTTCCTGGGTCGGGCGTTCCGTTCCGTGCATGGATTGGCTGGTCCTGATTCCCCCTCGGGTGCGTCACGCAACCCTGCCGCATCGCAGCATCTGAAGCAATGCAGGTGCAAGATGGTCGTTTCCCGCACCAAGAACAAGGGGATATCGTTGCCCCAACACCACGATTCTGCGCTGCGGCGGCAACCGGTCCGGTTCGGCGCGCGACAGGTCAACGACCAGCACAAGGACGGATTCGGCCGCCGCCTTCGCCGCGAGCAGGCCAAGGCCCCGCGCCTCGATCCGTCCGGCAATGGACCCGGGCGCGGTCATGACGATCCGTCCATCGTCCTTTCCCCCCGGTAAAAAACCATTCTCGGCCTTATCCTCGCAGTTGTCCCCCCCGCTGTCACCGCCCGTTTCACCGCGCTTGTCACCCGTCGTGTCCCCCATCGCCGTGCCGTCACGGCGCAACATCACCCCATCATCGGAAACCAGCCGCGCGCCCCATGCCATCAGCCACAGCGCAAGCGTCGACTTGCCCGACCCCGAGGGGCCCAGAATCAGCGCCCCCCTGCCCCGCCAGTCGACGGCGGTGGCGTGAACGATGCCGCTGTCGGGCACGTCCAGCCGGTTTTCTGCGCTGATCGCATCGCCCCCGATATCTGCCATACTACGAATCATCCATCCGTGGCATCATGCCCTCACCCAACTTAATAAACCGTTCACACGGAATATTATTATCGCTTTCGGCGCTAACATTTTATGTTTGCGCTAGCGCGGCGCGCAGGCGTCTATCTTCGCTTTTCTGTCATGTTATAGGCGGGTCAGGCAGCAAATCGAGGCAGGAGGCAGCGCGCATGACTATCGGTAACGTAAATCCCAAGTTCACCGTTGAGGATCAGGGCATCACCGGGCTTGGTCAGGTCTACTATAATCTCACCGAACCGGCGCTGGTCGAAGCTGCGATCGCTCGCGGCGAGGGCAAGCTGGGCAAGGGGGGCGCGGTGCTGGTCACCACCGGCATCTATACCGGCCGCTCGCCCAAGGATAAACATATCGTCCGCACGCCCACGGTCGATCCGCAAATCTGGTGGGAAAACAACCGCCCGATGGAGCCCGCCGCTTTCGACCAGCTTTATGCGGACATGCTGGAACACATGAAGGGGCGCGACTATTTCGTGCAGGATCTTTACGCCGGCGCCGATCCCGCGCTGCGGCTTGACGTGCGGCTGGTGACCGAACTGGCCTGGCACGGCCTGTTCATCCGCCATCTGCTGCGCCGCCCAGAACGCGCCGAGCTTGCCGATTTCACCGCCGATTATACGATCATCAACTGCCCCAGCTTCAAGGCCGATCCGGCGCGGCACGGCACCCGCACCGACACGGTGATCGCCATGAACTTCGACCGCAAGCTGATCCTGATCGGCGGCACCGAATATGCCGGCGAGAACAAGAAGTCGGTCTTCACGCTGCTGAACTACATCCTGCCCGAAAGCGGCGTGATGCCGATGCACTGCTCGGCCAACCATGCCCGTGGCGACAGCAACGACGTGGCAATCTTCTTCGGGCTGTCGGGCACCGGCAAGACCACGCTGTCCGCCGACCCGTCGCGGATACTGATCGGCGATGACGAACATGGCTGGTCCGACCGGGGCACGTTCAACTTTGAGGGCGGCTGCTACGCCAAGACGATCAACCTGTCGGCCGAGGCCGAACCCGAGATCTATGCCACCACCACCCGTTTCGGCACCGTGATCGAGAACATGGTCTTTGACCCCGACACGATGGAGCTGGATTTCGAGGACAGCTCGATCACCGAAAACATGCGCTGCGCCTATCCGCTGGACGCGATCTCGAACGCATCGGCGGATTCGCTGGGCGGCGAGCCGCGCAACGTCATCATGCTGACCTGCGACGCCTTCGGTGTGCTGCCGCCGATCGCACGGCTGACGCCGGCACAGGCGATGTATCACTTCCTGTCCGGCTTCACCTCGAAAACCCCCGGGACCGAGCGTGGCGTGACCGAACCGACGCCGACCTTCTCGACCTGCTTCGGCGCGCCCTTCATGCCCCGCCGTCCGGAGGAATACGGCAAACTGCTTCAGGCGCGGATCGCGGCAAGCGGGGCCGATTGCTGGCTGGTCAACACGGGCTGGACCGGCGGCGCCTTCGGCACCGGCACGCGCATGCCGATCAAGGCGACCCGCGCGCTGCTGACGGCGGCGCTGGACGGCTCGCTGAACAACGTGCAGTTCCGCAAGGATCCGAATTTCGGCTTCGAGGTGCCGGTGTCGGTCCCCGGTGTCGACGACCGGCTGCTGGACCCGCGCAAGACCTGGGCCGATGGTGCGGCCTATGACGCGCAGGCGAAAAAGCTGGTGCAGATGTTCAGCGAGAACTTTGCACAATACGCCGACCACATCGACGACGACGTGCGCGCCGCCGCGATCGGCTGAGCGTTCCGCTATCAGCATCAGGGGCGGCCGTTTGGGCCGCTCCTTTTTTATGGCGTGCTGCCAAGCCACGCCGGTCGTCTTTGATCCGTGGCGACTGGCCGGCCCCGGCGGTCCGGCTTATCGGATGTCCAGCTTGGGCAGGCTTTTGACCAGATCGTCGACGGCTTTCATCTGCATCAGGAAAGGGCGCAACTGATCCAGAGGCAGGGCGCTTGGCCCGTCGCATCTGGCCTGATCGGGGTCGGGATGGGTTTCCAGAAACAGCCCCGCCAGCCCGACAGCCAACCCGGCGCGGCCAAGCTCGGCCACCTGACTGCGCCGGCCGCCGGACGCGCCGGCAGCGGCATCCCGGATCTGAAGGGCGTGCGTCACGTCAAAGATGATCGGCGCATCACCGCTGGCACCCCGCATCACCCCGATGCCCAGCATATCGACGACAAGGTTGTCGTAACCGAAACATGATCCACGCTCGCACAGCATAATCTGGTCATTGCCGCATTCGTGCAGCTTTTCGACAAGATTGCGAACCTGCCCGGGGCTCATGAACTGGGGCTTTTTCACGTTGATGACCGCACCGGTCGCAGCCGCCGCCGCGATAAGGTCGGTCTGCCGCGCCAGAAAAGCCGGGATCTGCAAGATATCACAGACTTCGGCGACCGGGGCGGCCTGCGCCGGCTCGTGGATGTCGGTAATGACGGGAATGCCGAAGGTCTCACGCACCTCGCGCAGGACCTTGAGACCAGCATCAAGACCCGGCCCCCGATAAGAGTGGATCGAGGAACGGTTCGCCTTGTCGAACGAGCCCTTGAAGATATAGGGCATGCCAAGCTCGCCCGTGATCCTGACGAACTCTTCCGCGACGCGCAGGGCCAGATCCCGGGATTCGATGACATTGATGCCGCCGATCAGCGTCATTGGCCGATCATTGGCGATCGACAGCGCCCCGACTTTGACAGTTTTCATGAATGCCCCTTTCCGTGACCTTGCCAAGGGGTATCGCGGCTGCCCGGGACAGGCAACGGCGGCGTGGCCGGGCCGGACTGATCGGTACGGTTTCGGGACGTCGGCTTTTTTTCCGCGTCCCCGCAAAAATCCCCCGCGATGTGATATGGTTGAACAGGCGGGTTCGGCGCCAACCCATTGGCGTCCGCCGCAAATCCCTGTCCTGCATCCAACGGGTTCCACATCAGGAGAGCCGCCATGCCTATCGGAGTGTGCCGTGTCTTGCGTATCGAGGTTCTGGATGACGGCGACGACTGGGGGTCGGCCGACATGCAATTCTGGCTGACGATCAACGACTCGACGACGTTCCTCGGTCGGTTCCCCGGTGTCGAGGATCCCAAAACCATCCAGTTAAACCGCGACGTCTCGTTTCGCCTTGCCACGCTTCTGAACATCACCTTTCGGGCGGTGGATGAAGAACCCGAGTTCTGGGGCACGACGGACCAGATTGCCCAACACACGTTTACGCTGAACACGTCGGTCTTTCCGCTGCCGCGCAACGGGGCATCGGTCAAGGCCGCCGATGACGGCGTCGCGGCGCGTCTCGTCTTTGACCTTTTCGCGCAGAACGCGCTGACCGATCGTTTTGGAGACAACAGGCGCATGAAATGCCTGGGCCGTATCCCGGGCCCGCGCTGGCTTGACGGCAATACGGTCGAGGGCAGCGTGGCGCTGGTCGAAAATCTCGCGGGCCATAGCGGCACGGGCTGGCGTGTGCACGACATGGGTAACGACAGCGTCGCGTTCGAGTGTCAGGGGCATCTTGCGGGGCCGCGCTGGCTTGATGGCAACACCGTCAACGGCACGGTACGCCTGGCACCGGTGACCGGCGCCCCTTTCACCGGCACCAGATGGCGCGCGCATGTGCCGGATATGGGCGACGGGGTGTATCTGGAATGTCTGGGCAACGTCGAGGGGCCGCGCTGGCTGGACGGCAATACCACCAACGGCGCCGTCACGCTGGCGCCGCAGATGGGCGAGAGCTTTTCAGGAACGCTTTGGAGGATCTGACCGGCGATGCCCGCCCGGCCGCTTCCCCCCGCGGCCACCGATTCCCCCGGGGCCACCGCGCCCGCCGCCGCGCGCGGCCCGGGTCACTTGTCCGGCGCGAATGACCCCGCCCCCCGGACCCCACATCGGCACAGCCGCCACAGTGACGCGGGTCTGCACAATTTCGATGCAGCGGGCAGTTGCGTCCCAACGGGCGCCGGTTAACCTGTTTACAGTTCAAGGAGATGCATAGCATGTTACGATTTTTATCCCGCCCGGCCACCCGCCTGATGGAGCGGTGGCTGCCCGATCCGTTCATCTTCGTGCTGGTCCTGACGCTGGTCGCCGCCGTGGCCGCCATGCTGGTGCAGGCCCAGACCCCGCTTGCCGTGATTCAGGTCTGGGGCGCCGGTTTCTGGGAATTGCTGTCCTTCTCCATGCAGATGCTGCTGGTGCTTGTGACGGGCTTCATCCTCGCCTCGTCACCGCCGATCAGAAAGCTGTTGCAGGGTCTTGCCGGAATTGCCCAATCGCCGGGCTCGGCGATCATTCTGGTCACGCTGGTGTCGCTGGTGGCAAGCTGGCTGAACTGGGGTTTCGGGCTGGTGGTCGGCGCCATCTTCGCCAAGGAACTGGCCCGCAAGGTGCGGGTCGATTACCGGCTGCTGGTCGCGGCGGCCTATTCGGGCTTTGTGATCTGGCACGGCGGGTTGTCGGGCTCGATTCCCCTGACCATTTCCACCGTCGGCCATTTCACCGAGGCACAGATCGGCATCGTGCCCACCTCAGACACGATTTTCGCCTACTGGAACCTCGCCATCGTCGTGGCACTATTCATCGTGGTGCCGCTGGCGAACCGGATGATGATGCCCGACGAAGCCGAGACCGTGCTGATCGACCCGGCCCTGCTGCGCGACGACGAAACTTCGGCGCCGCCCGTCACCACCCCCGCCGAGTGGATGGAAAACAGCCCGATCCTGATGTGGATCATCGGTCTGGCCGGTGTGGTCTGGCTGATCTACCATTTCATCGGCGGCGGCGCGCTGAACCTGAACGTCGTCAACTTCCTGTTCCTGTTCCTTGGCATCCTGTTCCACGGCACGCCGCGCAGCCTGCTGAATGCGCTGGGTGAGGCGGTGAAGGGCGGCGCGGGCATCGTTATTCAGTTCCCGTTCTATGCCGGGATCATGGCGATCATGACGCAGACCGGGCTGGCCACCACGCTGTCGGAATGGTTCGTGTCGATCTCGACCGCCGAGACCCTGCCGTTCTGGAGCTTCATCGCCGCCGGGATCGTGAACATCTTCGTCCCCTCGGGCGGTGGTCAATGGGCGGTTCAGGCCCCGGTCATGTTGCCGGCGGCTGCCGCCCTTGGGGCCGACATTCCGCGTGTGGCGATGGCGGTCGCATGGGGGGACGCGTGGACCAACCTGTTGCAACCGTTCTGGGCCTTGCCGATGCTGGGCATCGCGGGGCTTCGGGCGCGCGACATCATGGGCTTCTGCGTGGTCATGCTGATCGTCACCGGAATCGTGATCGGCTGCGGGCTGCTGTTCCTTTAACGGCAAATCCCGGTGTGACGGATGCGGCGGGGCCCTTTGGCCCCGCCGTTTTTTGTGGCCCGCGACTGCAGCAGTTGGCGCGTTCGCTTGTGGATCAGCGGATGATCCGGATCATCGCCACAATCGCCATCGGCATCAGGACCATCAGTCCTGGCGTGCCCGACCTATAGAAGAAGGCAAAGACAATAATCGCGAAACGCACCCACGGGATGCGGCTAACGAGATCATCGCCAAGGGCGGTGTTCACAACCTGACGATGAAGGCTTTCGGGCGCGGGCCGTCACCGCCACCGTTTTCCCCTGTAGGCCAAGCCGGGGCCATTTGCTTCCGGCGCTTTACGCGCGCGCAAAATCCGCCCGACACCGGCGATACGGCGCGAGGCGTCCCGGCATGGGTGCAACGCGCGCACCATTGCCACCCCATCCCGCACCCGCGATCGGCGGCAGTTCTATCCTGCCCCAACCGAGGAGCAGGCCGGCGGCTGATGTCGATGATCCGGTTCCCACCGGTGAACGACGCCCTGCCCCACCCGGATCCGGCGCTGGAACTGGTTGAGCCGGTCCCGACCGGCATGCGCGCCTGATCGCACGCCCTCGGCAAAGGCGCCAACCGCGCCCCGGTGGGGGCTCAGTCCCGCTTTCGTTTCCGCTTCTGGGTCCGTTTCGCCTCGCGCAGCCGCGACTGCGCGGGGCGTTTGCGGGGGGGCTGGCCCGCGCCGCGACCGCGACCGGCACCACCGCCGCGCGGTAACGGTTTCCCGTCAAGCTCGACCAGTTCCAGCATCAGGCCACCGGTCATCGGCACAGCTTCAACCAGACGCACCGTGACCCGTTGGCCGATGCCGAGTTCTATGCCGGTCTCCGCCCCCATCAGGGTCTGGGCGTCACGGTCATAGTGAAAGAACTCGCGCCCGATCTCGCGGATGGGCAGCAGCCCGTCCGCGCCGGTTTCATCCAGCCTGACGAAGGCGCCAAAGCGCTGGATGCCGCTGATCCGGCCGGTCATCTCGGTGCCGACCCGTTCGGACAGATAGGCGGCAAGATAACGGTCGGTCGTGTCCCGCTCGGCCGCCATGCTGCGCCGCTCGGTCTCGCTGATCTGCTTGGCGGTCTCGGCCAGCGTCTCGATGTCGTGCTGCGACAACCCGTCATTCGCCTTGCCCTTTGCCGCCCAACCATGCCCGGTGATCAGCGCCCGATGGACGATCAGGTCCGAATAGCGCCGGATCGGGCTGGTGAAATGCGCATAGCTTTTCAACGCAAGACCAAAATGGCCGAAGTTTTCGGGGTAGTAATAGGCCTGCGTCATCGCCCGCAGCGCGGTCATGTTGATCAGCTCGTCGAACTCGGTGCCCTCGGACTGGGCGAGCAGCCGGTTCAGATGGCTGGTTTGCAGCACCTGCCCCTTGGCCAGCGTGAACCCCGATGCCTCGGCCACCTCGCGCAGCGCAGCCAGTTTTTCCGGGGTGGGTTCTTCGTGGACGCGATACAACAGCGGACGACGCAGCCGCTCCAACTCCTCGGCGGCAGCGACATTGGCCAGCACCATGAATTCCTCGATCAGCCGATGGGCATCGAAGCGTTCGCGGAAGTTGACCGACTTCACCCGGCCGTCGGCGGTCAGCTCGATCTTGCGCTCGGGCAGATCCAGATCCAGCGGCTGGCGCCGGGCCCGCGCCGACTTGAGCAGATCATAAGCCGCCCAAAGCGGCCGGATCACGTCCGCCATCAGCGGCTCGGTCGCGGCGTCGGGCTGGCCATCGGCCGCCGCCTGCGCCTGTTCATAGGACAGGCTGGCAAGCGAGCGCATCATGCCGCGCTGAAAGGTGTGGCTGACCTTGTTGCCCTGCGCATCCAGCCGCATGCGGACCGAGATCACCGGCCGGTCGACGTTTTCGTGCAGGCTGCACAGATCGCCCGACAGCACATCGGGCAGCATCGGCACGACCCGGTCGGGGAAATAGGTCGAGTTGCCGCGCAGACGCGCCTCGTGGTCCAGTTGCGAACCGGGCCGCACGTAATAGGCGACATCGGCGATCGCCACCCAGATCGTGGCACCGCCGTCGGGTTCGGCCACGGCGGCAACGGCGTCATCGTGATCGCGCGCGTCGCTGGGGTCGATGGTGATCAGCGGTATCTGCCGAAGATCGTCCCGGCCGGCCATCGTCGCCGGCTTCGCGGCATCGGCCTCGGCGATCACCGCGTCGGGTAAATCGTCGGGAATGCCGTGCTGGTGAATGGCGATCAGGCTGACCGCGCGCGGGGCCGAGGGATCGCCCAGCCGCTCGGTGATCCGTGCCTGCGGCAGGCCCATGCGCGCCTTGGGGCCGACCTGTTCGGCCTCGACCAGCTCGCCATCCTGCGCGCCGTGGATCGCGTCGGCGCGGACCCGCCATTCGCGATCAACGCCCTTGTCGATCGGCAGGATGCGCCCCTCGGCCTCCTTGTCGCCCGTCGGCCGTCGGAAGATGCCGACGATCTTGTGCGCGGCATGGCCGATGCGCCGGATCAGCCGCGCCTCATAATGGTGATCCTGCCCGCGCACCGGGATCAGCCGGGCCAGAAACCGCTCACCCGGGCCGACGGCGGGGTCGGACTTGCGGGGCGCGAACAGCACCCGTGGTTCGGGGCCGCTACCCTGCCATTCCATCGGCCGGGCGAACAGATCGCCGTTCCGGTCCGGCCCGATCAGCTCCAGCACGGTGACCGGAGGCAGCTTTTCGGCATCCTGATAATGCCGGCGCCGGCGTTCCAGAAGGCCTTCCGATTCAAGGTCTTTCAGGATCTTCTTCAGCTCGATTCGGGCCCCGCCCTTGATGCCGAAGGCCTTGGCGATATCGCGTTTGGCGCTGGCATCGGGATGCTCGGCGATCCAGTCGAGAATGTCTTGCTTGGAGGGAATGTTGTCCATGGCGGCACGCTAGCACGCAACGATTGCATCGTCATGGCCCATTCGATGGCGAACGCGCCGGATCACTGTTCACTGGGCCGCTGTCACAGCGACAGGTACATATCGCGATGCGGAATGCCGGCGTCGTCATAGACCGGGCCACGGGCCTGAAACCCCAGCTTTTCGTAAAAGCCGAGCGCATGGGTCTGCGCGCCCAGTTTTACCTGAGCAATTCCCGGCATCTTCCGGAACCGGTCCAGACCGGCACGGATCAGCGCCGCGCCCACGCCAAGCCCCCGCGCCTCGGCCAGCACGGCGACGCGGCCGATCTTGCCGGTCGTGGCCTCGGTCAGCAGGCGCGCCGTGCCGATGGGCCGGTCGTCCTGCCATGCCAGCAGATGGATCGCGTCTTCGTCCCTGTCGTCCCATTCGTCGGCCTCGGGGACCTGCTGTTCCTCGACGAATACGGTGCGGCGGATGGCGCGGCAGGTCGCGATATCCCGGGTCTCGGCAATCCGCGTCATGAGAAGAATTTTTCCAGCATGCCGCCGTACACCCTTTTTAATGCGTGTATTTCCTCGACCGGGACGCGTTCGTCAACCTGATGCATGAACCGCCCGACAAGACCGAATTCGACCACCGGACAGTGATTCTTGATAAACCGCGCGTCCGAGGTGCCGCCGCTGGTCGACAGAACCGGCCTGCGGTTGGTCTGCTCGGCCACGACTTCGGCGACCATGTCGACGAACGGCCCGGGCGCGGTCAGAAAGCTTTCGCCCGAAATGTTGCTGGTGATCTCGATGCTGACGCCGGTTTCGGCCTGAACAAGATCGGCTTTGGCGCGGATGTCATGGAAAAGACTGTCGGGGCTATGCAGATCGTTGAACCGGATGTTGACGACCGCGCGCGCGGTTTCCGGGATCACGTTCGAGGCCGGGTTGCCGCAGTCAATCGTGGTGATCTGCAGACCCGAGGGATCGAAATGTTCGGACCCCTGATCAAGCGGCGCCCCGGTCAGTTGGTCAAGCAGCCGCACCAGCGCGTGCAGCGGGTTGCGGGCGCGGTGCGGATAGGCCACATGCCCCTGCACCCCATGGGCGACGAAATTCAGGCTCATGCTGCCGCGGCGCCCGATCTTGATCATCTCGCCGAATACCTCGGGGTTGGTCGGTTCGCCAACGATGCAGACATCCATCCGCTCGCCGTTCTGGTCCATCCAGTCAAGGATGGCGCGGGTTCCGTCACGCCCCGGGCCCTCCTCATCCCCGGTAATGGTCAGGATGATGGCGCCGTCGGGCGGGGTCGCGGCCACAAAGTCAAGCACCGCGGCGGTGAATGCGGCGACGCCGGACTTCATGTCGGTCGCGCCCCGGCCCCAGATCATCCCGTCCGCGACAAAGCCCGAGAACGGCGGATGCGTCCATGACCCAAGATCGCCCGGCGGCACGACGTCGGTATGACCATTGAAGCCGAAGGTCCGGGCCGCGCCCTTGGCACCCCAGCGGGCGAAGAGGTTCGGCACGCCGTTGCGGTCGACGCGGTGACATTCAAACCCGCCGGCGGTCAGCACATCGGACAGCAGGATCAGCGCGCCGCCCTCTTCCGGGGTGACCGACGGGCAGCGGATCAGGCGCGCGGTCAGTTCGGCCGCATCGGTTGACATCAAAGGCTCCTTCAAATCGGCCAACCCCAGATTTCCAGCGAGCGGCGTACAAGATTGGCCCCGGTCATCACCAGCAGGATCAGCGTCCAGCGCCGAAACTGCACCACATCCAGCCGGTCCTGCAACGCGAAACCGATCATCATGCCGACCACCGCCGGAATGACCATGATCAGCGACAGGGGCAGCGTCTGCGCGTTCAGCACCCCCGAGGTCAGATGCGCAAAGACAAGAACCACGGCCCCGATCAGAAACACCACGCCCTGCACGCGGACCTGTTCGACCTTGCCGATGCCGATCGACAGCAGATAGACGATCAGCGGCGGCCCCCAGATGCCCGAGATACCGCCGTAAAGCCCGCCGATGATCCCGGTGATGACCTCGACACGGCGGCGGTGATGGATCGGCAGGACCAGACTGCGGCCGGCAAGCTGCCAGGCCGCAAACGCCACGATCGGCACGCCGAGCAGCGCATACATCAGCCACGGCGGCAGATAAGGCGCGAAAAAGGCCGATATGAAGATGAACAGGATCACCATCGAGATATGCGGCCAGTAATCGCGCACCGAGGCCCAGGCCGCGCGCCAGCCCTGACGAAAGGCCTGCGCGATATTGGTGACCAGCGTCGGCATGATCAAAAGCGCCAGCGCCGTGGTGGCATCAAGAAATGAGCTGAACACCGACATCATGATCATCGGCATGGCAAAGCCGATCGCGCCCTTGACGAAGCCGGCGAATCCGGTGACCCCGATCGCCATCCAGAAAATCCATGGATCCAACCCGAACATACTGTCCCTCCGGCCTTATTCGTCGGCTTTATTTGTCTTTATTCGTCGGCTTTATTCGGGCGCACGCTATCCGCTCAACCGGGCAAGGAACAGGGCAGAACGGCACCGGCGGCCGCGAAGAACGCGGAAGAACGCGCATCGCGCCTATGGGCGGGAACCCGCGACCCGCGGCCGCGTTGATCGGCATGAGACATTTCAAACCGCACACCCCGGCTCTGCTTCTGGCCCTGACTGCAACGCTGGCGGCCTGCACCTCGGTGCCGCCCCCCGCCCCGGTGCGCGAGGTCTGGATGCTCAGTTCCGTCAACGGCGCCCCGGCGTCCGAACCGATCAGTTTCGGCTTTTCCGACGCGGCGCCGGTGGACGACCAGCCGGTCTATGTCTCGGGCCGCGGCCCCTGCACCAGCTATCTGGCTGAGTATCAGGGCAGCGGGATGAACCAGCGCGTGGCCAATATCGCGACCACCGACAGCCGCTGCACGCCGACCCCGGCCGAGACCCAATATCTTGGCGCCTTGTCGCAGGTCGTGCGCATGTCGGTCAAACCCGGCCAGATCAGCTTTGACGGCAACGGACAACAGGTCGTTTTCCGTCGCGGCAACTAGGTTGCGTGATCGGACCTGACAAAAAAATCGTAAGATTTCTTTGTACTAGCGGGAACGGTAACGCTTCACGCGCGTTTGATCACAAGTTGCTTATTACAGAAACAGATGATCAACCCGTTCAAGAAAGGATTGCGTTATGTTCCGCAAAGCCATGTTCGTTCCGGCCGCCGCACTTGTCGCGCTGACTGCGCTGGCCGCTTGTGAAACGCCCGGCGGCACCACCGCCAACAGCCAGCCCGCCGGCACGCCCTATCGCCTGATGACGATCAATGCCATTCCTTTCGCCGGCAACGCCACGATCCAGTTCACCGGCGACAATGCGACGGGCAACGGTCTGGGTCTGGCCGGGGTCACGCCTTGCGGCGCCTGGACCGGCACCCGCACCGGCACCCTGCCGGAATTCCATGCCACCAACATCACCAGCGTGCAGACCGCTTGCGCGAACGCTGCGGCGCAAAAGGCGTTCCTCGACGGGCTGCAGGTCGTCAACCGCGCGACCTTCACCGACGGCAAGCTGACGCTTTCCAACGCCGCCGGCACCACGATGAGCTTCATCACGCCCTGATCGGGTCTGACGGCAGAAACGCAAAGGGGGGCGGGCGCCCCCCTTTTTTCATGCCGCCCCTTTTTCACCCCTGCTCAGCTTTCACGCCGGCTCAGCGCCCGGATGTCGCAGCAGCCGCGCCACCAGCCGGCCGCGCGCGGCGGGTAAGGGGCGCGCAGTATGCTCGGCCAGACGTTGTTCCAGAAAATGGCCGGTCAGGGCCAGCGCGGCCCTTAGCCCGCCCTCCCCCTCGCCACCAAGCATCGGTGGAAGCGGCAAAAGCCGGGGCGCCCATTCACCCGCGCCCTCACGCGATACCGCACGGCCGGTGCGGGGGCTGACATAGGCCAAAGCGCGGCGCGAGCCGTTGACCGCGCAGGAACCAAGGTCAAGCCCGAACCCCATTTCCTCAAGCAGCGCGAGTTCCCAGCGCACGTAATCGGTGGCCCAGTCGGGCCCGCCACTGTCCATAGCGTCCAGCAGATCCTCGGTCAGGGCATAAAGGCGCGGATGCGGGTCGCGTTCGGCGAGCGCAGTCACCAGCAGCGCCGAGACTGCCGACACCCCGTCAAGCGCCGCCGCGCTGGCAAGCAGACCCGGGCGCGCGCCCGCAGGCTCCACGCTTAAGGTGCCAAGTTGGTCGTTCAACCGCGCCCGCCACTGCACCGACAGCCGGCAGCCAAGCTGCGTGATCGGGGCTTTGCGCGCCGAGGCGCCGCCGGGCAAAAGGCCGCTGACCCGGCCCGCATCGACGCTGAACAGATCAAGGATCAGCGCCGACTCGCCATGCGGGCGCCGTCCGATCACCGTTCCCTCACCCCGCCATTCCAACCGCTTGCCCTTTCATTTCGCCATAACCTGCCGCAAATTGCCGGCAAGTGAAAGGAACCGCGATGCTGAAACCATGGACCGAAGCCCAACCCCGCCTGATCGAAGTCGCGGCGGGGCGCGCGCCTGCCGATATGGTGATCCGCGGCGGCCAATGGGTGAATGTCCACACCCGCGAAATCCTGCCCGACACGGATATCGCCATCGCCGACGGCCGGTTCGCGTGGATCGGCCGCGATCCGGGCGCCCGCATCGGCCCTGAAACCGAGGTGATTGCGGCCGATGGCCGTTTCATGATCCCCGGTCTTATCGACGCGCATATGCATGTCGAAAGCGGCATGGTCACCCCGGCCCGCTTCGCCGAGGCCGTCATTCCGCATGGCACCACGACGATCTTTCACGACCCGCATGAGATCGCCAACGTCATGGGTCTGGACGGGGTGCGGCTGATGCGGGACGAATCGCTGTTGCAGCCGATCTCGGTCTTTACCCAGATGCCAAGCTGCGCCCCTTCGGCCCCGGGGCTGGAGACGACCGGTCAGCCGATCTCGGCCGCCGAGGTCGCGCAGGCGATGGATTGGGAGGGCATCATCGGGCTGGGCGAGATGATGAACTTTCCCGCCGTCGCGGCGGGGGACGACCAGATGCTGGCCGAGATGCGCGCGACCCGCGCCGCGGGCAAGACCGTGGGCGGCCACTATGCCAGCCCCGATCTGGGCGATGCCTTTGCGGCCTATGTCGCGGGCGGTGCGGCCGACGACCATGAGATGGTGACCGAGGCACAGGGCATCGCGCGCGTCCGTCAGGGCATGGGCGCGATGATGCGGCTGGGCAGCGCATGGTATGACGTGAAGGCGCAGATCACCGCGATCACCGAAAAGGGGCTCGACCCGCGCTCCTATATGCTCTGCACCGACGACAGCCATTCGGGCACGCTGGTCAACGACGGGCATATGAACCGGGTGGTGCGCCATGCCATCGACTGCGGCTGCGATCCGGTCGTGGCGCTTCAGATGGCCAGCCTGAACACCGCCACCCATTTCGGGCTGGAGCGTGAGCTTGGCTCGATCACGCCGGGGCGCCGCGCCGATCTGATCCTGACCCGCGACCTGCGTACGCTTCCGATTGAACTGGTCGTCGCGCGGGGCCGGGTCGTCGCGCGGGATGGTGTCTGCCTTGTCGATTGCCCGCTGATCGACTGGCCGGACAGCGCCCGCGGCTCGGTCCATCTGGGCTGCGATCTGACCGCCGATGATTTCGCGCCCGAAGCGCCTGCGGGGGCCAATCGCGCCACCGTGCGGGTGATCGGCGTGGTCGAAAATCAGGCACCCACCCGGGCGCTGACCGCGGAGTTGCCCGTCGTCGACGGCCGGATCGAGCCCGAGGGCGCGGTCTGCCATATCGCGCTGGTCGAACGCCACAAGGGCACCGGCGGCGTGGTCAACGGGTTCGTGCAGGGCTTTGGCTATACCGGGCGGATGGCGATGGCCTCGACCGTGGCGCATGACAGCCACCACATGATCGTGGTCGGGACCTGCCGCGCCTCGATGGCGGCGGCGGCGGCGCATCTGGGCGCGATCGGCGGCGGTGTCACCTTTTTCCGCGACGGGGATGAAGTGGCGACGGTGCCGCTGCCCATCGCGGGGCTGATGTCGGACCGCCCGGCGACGGATGTGGCGGCCGGCGCGACCGCGCTGACCCAGGCCATGCTGGACAGCGGCTGCACGCTGAACAACGCCTATATGCAGCATTCGCTGCTGGCGCTGGTGGTCATCCCCGAGCTGCGGATCTCGGACAAGGGGATCGTCGATGTGCGCAGCTTTGAAATCGTGCCGCTGATCGTCGATCCGCAGGGTTAAAGCGGCTCGGCCGTCGGGGGTGGGCGGCGCCGGGCGCGTTGCAGAAGGGCGATCGAATAGATCAGCAGCGCCGCCCATATCAGCGGAAAAGCCAGCCTTTCGCCGGTCCCGAACGGCTCCTTGAAAATCAGCACGGCGGTCAGGAACACCATCGTCGGCGCGATATATTGCAGGACGGCGATGGTGGTAAGCTGCAACAGCTTCGCGGCATTGGCATAAAGCATCAGCGGAATGGCGGTGATCACCCCGCAGCCCATCAGCAACAGCGTGATGCGCGGATCGGCCCCGAAATGGCTGTCACCACGCGCCGCCAGCCAGATGACACAGGCCAGCGCCGCCGGCGACAGGATCAGAACCTCCAGCATGAAGCCCTGATTTGGTCCGATGGGCAATTGCCGCTTTAACAGCGCATAGAGCCCCCATGTCACGGTCAGCCCAAGCCCCAGAAGCGGCAGGCGGCCTTCCTGAACCGTCAGGATCAGCACCGCGGTCGCGGCAAGGCCGATCGCCACGAGCTGCGCCCGGTTCAGCTTTTCGCGCAGCACGATGGCCCCAAGCGCGACGCTGAACAGCGGATTGATATAATAGCCCAGCGCCGCCTGAATCGTCTGCCCGCTGATGATGGCATAGACATAGATCATCCAGTTGGCGGTGATCAGCGTCGCGGTCATCGCCGCCATGCCCAGCATGCGCGGGCTGCGCAGCGCCGCCACCAGGTCCCTTGTTCGCCGGGTGACCATCAGGATCGCCCCGGCGATGGGGATGGACCACAAAACGCGGTGGGCGACGACCTCGGCCGGGCTGATCGCGGACAGGGCTTTCATGTAAAGCGGCAGAAAGCCCCAGATCACATAGGTCAGCACCGCCAGGACATAGCCTTTCAGCGAATCGCCGGTCTCGGGATGTGGGTGCGGCGCTGTGCTCATGCCGATGGCTTATCGCGTTGCATGGACGGATGCACGGGGCTTGTTCAGCCGCCAGAAGGTGCGGGCAGGCATGGCCCGGTCAGGCCAGACCTTCCTGATCCAGAAGCGTGCGCCCGTCGCGGCTTTCGATCTCGATCACCCATATGTCGGGGTCGAATCCGGTCTGGCGGGCGATCGCCTGATCGACCGCGGCCTCGCCATCCTCGGCGATGGTGACCCAATGGCGAAGCCCGCTGTCCAGATCGTATTCACGCGCCCAAAGGCTGGCCCGCCCGTCCAGAGTGGCGCATTTCACCAGCACGGCACCGGCCGTCGCATCGCCCCGGCGGTTGACATAGGCCGGGATGTTGGCGGCGGCCAGCCGGGCAAGATAGGCCGCGACCCAGATGCCGGCCGCCAGCCGCGCCTCAGTCGCCATCCTTGTAGTCCAGCCCCATCTCGGTGAACCGCTCACGCTCGTCCAGCCAGTTTTCACGCAGCTTGACCTGAATGAACAGGTGGACCGGCCGGCCCATGAATTCGCTCAACTCGGCCCGCGCGGCCTGTCCCACCGCCTTGATCGTCTCGCCGCCCTTGCCCAGAACGATGCCCTTGTGACCGGGGCGCGAGACATAGACGACCTGATCGACGCGGGCCGAGCCGTCGGGCTTTTCCTCCCACCGCTCGGTTTCGACGGTCAGTTGATAAGGAATTTCCTCGTGCAGGCGCAGGGTCAGCTTTTCCCGGGTGATCTCGGCCGCGATCATGCGCATGGGCAGGTCGGCGATCTGATCCTCGGGGTAAAGCCAGGGGCCTTCGGGCAGATGCGCGGCAAGCCAGTCCAGCAGGTCGTCGCAGCCATACCCGCGTTCGGCCGAAATCATGAACGTGGCGGCAAAGGGATAGGCCGCGTTCAGCTTTTCCGACAATCCCAGCAGCACCTCGGCCTTGACCCGGTCGATCTTGTTGATCGCCAGCGCCACCGGGGTCTTGCCGGCCTGTTCCTTCAGCGTGTCCAGAATGGCCTCGACGCCTTCGGTCAAACCGCGCTGCGCCTCGACCAGCAGAACGATGATGTCGGCATCCTGCGCCCCGCCCCAGGCCGCCTTGACCATCGAGCGGTCAAGCCGTCGGCGCGGCCGGAAGATGCCGGGCGTATCGACGAACACGACCTGCGCGTCGCCCCGCATCGCGATGCCCCGGATCCGCGCCCGCGTGGTCTGGACCTTGTGGGTCACGATCGAGACCTTGGCCCCGACCATCTGGTTCAGCAGCGTCGATTTGCCGGCGTTCGGCTCGCCTATCAGTGCCACGAACCCTGCGCGCGTGTCTTCAGCCATTGTCGTCGCCTTCCAGCTTTTCAAGCAGCCGCTGCGCCGCCATCTGTTCCACCTGCCGTTTCGTACCGGCGCCCTTCACCTGCAGCTTATGCCCCGCCTGCGTCCGCAGCTCGACCGTAAAGACCGGCGCGTGATCGGGGCCGGTCCGTTCGATTTCGGCATATTCCGGGGGCGGAAGCCCCTGCGCCTGCAAAAGTTCCTGCAAGGCCGATTTCGGGTCGCGGGCGTCACGGGCCACACCGCCGACCCGGTCGCCCCACAGCCGAAGCACCATGTCGCGCGCCACCTCGAACCCCGCATCCAGATAGACGGCCGCGATCACCGCCTCCATCGCGTCGGCCAGAAGCGCCTGTTTGCGCCGCCCGCCCGAGATCATCTCGGACCGGCCGAGCTTCAGAACCTCGCCCAGCGCGATCTGGGTCGCGACATCGGCGCAGGCCTCGCGCCGGACCAGCGCGTTGAAGCGCGGCGCAAGCTGGCCTTCGGAGGCGTTGCGGTCGGCCTTGAACAGCGCCTCGGCCATGACCAGCCCCAGAACCCGGTCGCCCAGAAATTCGAGCCTCTCGTTATTGGGCCGCGTGGGCGTCCCCAGCGAGCCGTGCGTCACCGACCGCACCAGCAGTTCCGGTTCCGCGAATCTGTGCCCGATGCGGTCCTGAAACTGTTCAAGCTCTGCCGATACTCTGACTGCCATCACTCCACCGTCCTTGCGATACGATTCAGCCGCCACCCGAAAATATCAAGCAATGAACCGCCTTGCCCCGATATAACCACCGCCAGAGGCCGCGCATAGATCGCCGATGCCGGGACCATCCCGCCGCCCGCGCCATCGCCCCAGCGGCTGTCGATGGCGTCGTCGCGGTTGTCGGCCAGCGCGAATATCTGGCCCGGCGGCACGATCCGTTCGGCCATCATGTCGCCGGGGGCGCCGGCGCGCAGGTCAAGGATCAGATGGCGGCGACCATTGGGCAGCGTTTCCGCGCGCATCGGTGTCACGCAATCACCACCCGCGCCGACCGGGTCGTTGGCGCATTTGGGCAGCACCCGCGCTGGCCCCTGCGGTTGCTTCAGGTCGACGAAAACCCCGGCCTCGGTCTGCGGCAATGCGGCGCGGTTCACATGAACCACCCCGCCCGCCAGCGATACCCGGTCACCGGGCAGCCCCGCGGCGCGCAGGATCCGCGGTCGCCCCTCAGGCGTGCGAAACACGAACAACTCGCCCCTTTTCGGCAACTCCTGCGGCAGCCAGTCCGGCGGGCAGGTCACCGGCGCACAGGACCCCGGCCCGGCGCCAAAAGCCAGACGGTTGGTCAACACCAGATCACCGGCCAGCAGCGTGGGCCGCATCTCGCCCGAGCGCTCCACCGTCAGGCCCAGCATCTGCGAGGCGCCGACGATCGCGGCAAAACCCAGAATCGCCGGCCAGCGCCACGGATCCGGCAGGCTGACGGCATGGTCGAACCGGTTCTGGCGGCGGCGCGACGCGGGGCGCAGCAACGGCCAAAGCAGGATCAGACCAAGGGGCGGCAGCGCCAGCAGCAAAAGCCACCAGCCCGAGCGATCGGTGTCGTGCAAGCGCCGGACCGTGGCGGCAAGCGCCGCTGTCGACAGCACCAGAACCGCGACCCACAGCCGCGCGCTGTCCAGCCCCGCTGCAAGCGCGCCGAGCGCCGACACGCAGATCACATAGGGCCAATAGCCCTGTCGCGATAATCGCCCCGAGACCCGTCCGAACTGAACCAGCGGCGCGGCGGGCCGCGATTCGACGATCATCGGCCGAAATCAGCGGATCGCGCGGAAGAAACGGTCGGGACGCCAGGTCCAGAAATACAGAAGCGATTTGCCCGCCGACGAGAAGATCACCCGGTCGGCCCGGCCGATCAGGTATTCCTCGGGCACCATGCCGACGCCGACCATGCCGCCGCGCCCGGTGCTGTCGACCCGGCTGTCGAGCGAGTTGTCGCGGTTGTCGCCCATGAAGAAGTAATTCCCGGCGGGGACGGTGAACTCGGCCGTGTCATCCAGCGGCGCGCCGTCAAAGGCGTTCAGGATGTCATGGCTGACGCCGTTCGGCAGGGTCTCGGTGAACCGTTCTTTTTCGCAGACGCCGCCGCGCGGCACCGGGTCGTTCGAACAGATCGGCATCGTCCCGGCCCGGCCCTGCGGCTCTTTCAGCTCGGTGAACACGCCGGCGGGTTCGGTCTTTACGGGCTGGCCGTTGATGAAAAGCCGGCCGTCCGTCATCTTCACCCGGTCGCCCGGCATGCCGATCAGGCGTTTGACGTAATCGACCCCAAGCGTCGGGTGACGAAAGACGATGACATCGCCCTCTTTCGGCTCGGAGCCAAGGATGCGGCCGCTGATCGGACACATCGAGAAGGGGCAGGAATAACGCGAATAGCCGTAAGCCATCTTGTTCACGAACAGAAAATCGCCGATCAGCAGCGTGTCTTTCATGCTGCCCGAGGGGATCCAGAACGGCTGAAAGAACAACGTGCGGAAAATACCCGCAATGACCAGCGCCCAGAATACCGTCTTGACGGTTTCCCAGATCCCGCCTTCCTTGCGGATCGCCTTGTCGGCCATATCGGTTCCTTTCCTGTCGCGAATGGCGCGTTCATGGGCGGGCGCGCCGGGCAAGTCAAGCTGCCCGGTGAGCCGGCCTTATCTTGTGATCAAATCGCGTCACTCGGGCAAAGCCTCGATCACCACGAAAGCCTGCGCCCATGGGTGATCGTCGGTCAGCGTGACATGCACCACGGCGCGATGACCTTCGGGCGTCATCTGCGCCAGCCGTTCCGCCGCCCAGCCGGTCAGGGCCATCACCGGCTGACCCGAGCGCAGGTTGGCCACCGCCATGTCGCGCCACGCGATCCCCATGGCAAGCCCGGTCCCCAGCGCCTTGGAACAGGCCTCTTTCGCCGCCCAGCGCTTGGCCAGCGTCGATGCCTCGCCACTCTTTGCGCCTTGGCGCCGCCGCGCCCGGGCGAGTTCGGTTTCGGTGAATACGCGGTTGCGAAAGCGGTCGCCGTGACGCAGCAGGACGGCCTCGATCCGCTCGATATTGGCCAGGTCGGTGCCGATGCCCAGAATCATGCCGGCTGCGCCTTCAAGGATCGGTTCGGGCCGTGATCTGGCCGGATTGCTGGTTGATCGTCACGCGAAGTGTCGCGGGTTTGCCCTGACCGGTCTCGGCCACATAAGTCTGGATCGGAAAGGTCAGCTCCAGCCCCGTCGCGGGGTCATAGCTGGCGCGGCGACCGGCGAAATCCAACCCGAAAAAGCCGGTTCCGTCCTCGGACTGGGAAATCAGCCTGCAACCCGGCAATCCAAGTTCGTCCATCGGCGGCGCGATCACCACAAGATGAACGGCCGCCGCCGCAGGCTCGACGGTGTCGATCAGGGCCACCCGTATGGCGCCGTCGGCATAGCTGGCGGTGTTCTGTTCCCACGGCTCGACCTGCGTGTCGATGCGGGGACCGTCGCCGCAATCGCGAACCGCCGCAGCCGCGGCCGCACCCGCCATGCCAAGGGTGAAAACAGCGGCAAATGCCCCTGTCCCGAGTTGCCGGCGAAGCTTCCCGGTCATTTCCGCGCCTCGTCCATGCGGCGGCGCATTTCGCGCACGGCATCGCCCAGCCCGACGAAAATCGCCTCGCCGATCAGGAAGTGGCCAATGTTCAGCTCCCGCAATTGCGGGATCGCGGCGATCGGCCCGACGTTGTCAAAGGTCAGACCATGGCCCGCATGCACCTCGAGCCCCAGCGACGCCGCAAGTTCCGCGCCGCGCGCCAGTCCGGCCAATTCGGCGTCACGCGCGGTGATGTGCCCCTCGGTGTCGAAATCGGCATAGGCGCCGGTGTGCAGCTCGACCACGGCGGCCCCGATCCGGGCGGCGGCCTCGATCTGACGGGGGTCATGGCCGATGAACAGCGACACCCGCGAACCGACCTCGCGGAGGGCCGCAATATAGGTGGCCAGCCGGGGCTCGTCCCCGGCCACGTCCAAGCCGCCCTCGGTGGTTCGTTCCTCGCGCTTTTCGGGCACCAGACAGACCGCATGCGGGCGATGGCGCAGGGCGATCGCCTGCATCTCGGCGGTCGCGGCCATTTCAAGGTTCAGAGGCACGCGCAGACCGGCCGCAAGCGCGTCGATGTCGGCATCGGTGATATGACGGCGATCTTCGCGCAGATGGGCGGTGATACCGTCGGCGCCCGCGTCTTCGGCGATGCGTGCCGCGCGCAGCGGGTCGGGCCAGGGCGTGCCCCGCGCGTTGCGCACGGTCGCCACATGGTCGATGTTCACCCCTAGCCGCAGCCTGCTCATCGCGTATCCTCCTGTCGCCCCGACGCCTGCCGGAAGACTAAAGCAAGCCAGCCGGTTGCGACAGCCCCGCCAGCATCGGCGCCGCCGCCACCCACCAGCCCCTGCCCGCCAGAGCGGCCGCGGCGGCTTCGGCGTCGGCGCGGCTGGCGTAAAGGCCGAAACAGGTCGCGCCCGAGCCCGACATGCGGACAAGCAGACAGTCCCGGGTGTCGCTAAGCGCGGCCAGAACCAGCGCGATCGCGGGGCAGATCGTGGTCGCGGCATGCTGCATGTCGTTGCGGCAGGTGCGCAGAAATGCGGCCAGATCGGCGGCATCGGCAAAGCGCGGAATCTCGACCATCGGCGAATTATCTCGCGATTCCATGGCGCTGAAGACCGAACCTGTCGGAACGGCAATGCGCGGATTGGCCAGCACGAGCCATGCGGGGGGAAGTGCTGGCAGATCGGTCAGCCGCTCGCCCGTGCCTTGCATCCGGCAGGGTCGCGCCCGCAGGCAGACCGGAAGATCGGCGCCAAGCGGCGCCAGCGCGGCCGGCGCCGGGATGGCGCGGCCGGTCAGGCGCGCCATGGCCCGCAACACCGCCGCGGCGTCCGAGGTACCGCCGCCGATACCGGCGGCCACGGGCAGGTTCTTCTCAAGATGCGCGGCCGCGCCGCCGCCCATGATCGCGATCGCGCGTTGCACGAGATTGTCGGAATCGCTGTTCAGCCCGGCGGCGAACGGCCCCGAGATGGTCAGCCCCGCGCCCGGTTCCAGCGTCAGCCAGTCGCCGACGCCGGCGAACACCACCAGCGAATCCAGCAGATGATACCCGTCCGCGCGTCGCCCCGTCACGTGCAGCGACAGGTTGATCTTGGCCGGGGCGAATTCCCGCCCCGATGCCGCCTCGCCGTCAGCCGCCATTCGCGGGGGCAGGCGTATCGCCGGGCTTGGCCTCTTGCGCGGTCTGATCGGGCGTCTGCACGGCGGCGGGCGTGGCCAGTTTGCCGCCGTTCGCCTTTTCCTCGGCCAGAACGGCGTCCAGTCCACGCTCGATCTTGGCCTCGATCCGCGCCGCCGCCTCGGGCGTGGCGGGCTTCAGATGCAAGGCCCGGCGCCATTGGAATTCCGCCTCGCGCGGGCGGCCGGCGGCCCAATAGACATCCCCCAGATGATCGTTCAGCAACGAATCGCTGGGCAGGATCGCGACGGCTTTTTCCATCGGCAGCACGGCTTCGTCATAGCGGCCAAGGCGGAAATAGGCCCAGCCGAGCGAATCGAGGATCGCGCCGTCATCGGGCCGCAACGCGACGGCTTTCTTGATCATCGCCAGCGCCGCGTCCAGATTGCGGTTCTGGTCGACATAGGAATAACCCAGATAGTTCAGCACCGCCGGCTGATCGGGCGAGAGTTTCAGCGCCTGTTCAAAATCGGGAACCGCCTGATCGAAACGGCCCATCCGTTCAAGCGAGATACCGCGCGCGTAATAGGGCAGCCACAACGCGGCGGGCGGGGCGTCTTTCAACAGGGTGATGGCGCGATCGTAAGCCTTGACGGCGGGGGCGAATTTCTCGCTGCGGCGGTAAAGGTCGCCCAAAGCGACCCAGCCGCTGGCCAGATCGGGCTGCGCATCGGTCAGCGCGACGGCCGCGGCGATGGCGTCGTCCATCCGGTCGGCGCGTACCAGCGCATCAATCCGGGCCAGTTCGGCCGCCGGGCGGACCTCACCCGCGGCATTCAGCGCGGCATATTCCTTTTCGGCCAGATCGAACTGGCCATAGCTTTGCAAAAGCTGCGCGCTCATCAGCCGCGCATCCGAGTTCTGCGGTGACAGATAGGCGGCAAGCCGGGCGTGGATCAGCGCCAGCGGATCGGTATCCTCGCCATCGGCAAGCGCCCCGGCGAAGGTCAGGAACACCAGCGCGACGCCATCGCTGGGCGCGCTGATCACGTCAAAAGCCGGCTTCCGCCCGGCTTCGATCTCGGCCTTGAGCTTGCGCAGTTTCGGTTCTTCCTCGACGCCCTCAAGCTCATCGAACAGCTTCAGCGCATCGGCCTTGCGGTCGAGCTGCGACAGAATTTCGATCCGGGCGACGGCGCCGTCCAGATGGCGGCCGACGTCGGCTTTATCCAACAGGCGCAAGGCGGATTCCATGTCGCCGACCAGCGCATATGCAAGCGCCTGTTCATATTCGACGATCGGGCGCGCGTTGCCGATACGGGCGGTTTCTTCAAAACTCTTGATGGCGTTGGACATCTGACCTGCGCCGAGTTCGGCCCAAGCGCGGATCAATCCACCCATCAGCCGCTCGCCCGCCGGTCCCTGAAGCGTTTCAAGATCCGCGTCGGTTTCGTCGGTCATGTCCAGCACGGCCTTCCAGTCGCCCGCCTTGACCAGCTTGGCCATCTTGACCAGACCCGAAAGCTCGGTCGCGTTGCCGTCTTCCTCCATCCGGTCGGCAAGGGCGACGGCGCGGACCATGTCGCCGGCCGAGATCAGCGATACCAAGGCGCCGTCCAGAAGCTGCACATCGTCAGGCGCCGAGATGATGGCGCGGGAAAAATAATTGGCAGCGGCGGTGAAATCGCTGGTCGCCGCCGCAAGCCGTGCGGCGAGATAGGGGCCGGCCAGCCGATCCATGGGCGGCCCGGCGACAACGGTTTTTTCCTTCGTAGGCTTGTCCCCGGTCTGCGCGCTGTCGCCGTTCTCCGGGGGATTGGTTTCCGGCCCATTACCTTCCGGGGCATCGCCCGGCGTGGTCGCATCGGGCACGGTCGTATCAGGCTCGGCCGCGTCCGGCTGGGCGGCGGGCGCATCGCCCTCGGCGCCGCCCTCAGCACCGCCTTGATCACCGGCAGGAGTTCCGCCCGGTACGCCTTGCGACGGGCGCGGCGGCGGCGGCGAGGATGTCGTCGGTGATTGCGCGAATCCCGCGCCGGGGGCCGCCAGCAGCGTCAGGACGACTGAAAGCGCAGTCAACGAATGATTCATGCCGATAGGCCCTTGCCGGTCAAAGCGTTCAAAGTTGCAGGACCCTAGCCCTTGTGGGCGAATGCTGCAACGCACCCAAACGTGATCAGGCGGATAGCATCACATATTGGGATAATTCGGCCCGTCCCCGCCCTGCGGGACCGTCCAGATGATATTCTGGCTTGGGTCCTTGATATCACAGGTTTTGCAATGGACACAGTTCTGAAAATTGATCTGAAAGCGCGGGCCGTCCTGATCCTCGATCACCTCGTAGACACCGGCCGGGCAGTAACGCTGCGCCGGCTCGGCAAAGGTCGGCAGGTTGACCTCGATCGGGATCGAGGGATCGCGCAGTTTCAGGTGGCTGGGCTGGCTTTCCTCGTGGTTGGTAAAGGAAAACGCCACATTGGTCAGCCGGTCGAATGACAGTTTGCCGTCCGGCTTCGGATAGTCGATCGGCGTGAAATCGGCGGCCTTGCCGGTGGCGGCGGCGTCGGTCTTGCCATGGTGCCACGTGCCCAGCGGGTTCCAGCCGGTCAGATTGGCGACCCACATGTCGAAGCCACCCAGAACAAGGCTGGCATAAAGGCCAAGTTTCGACCATATCGGCTTGACGTTGCGGACTTTTTTCAGGTCATCCGCAATCGGGCCGCTGCGCACCTCGGTTTCATAGACAGTCAGCTCGTCACCCTCGCGCCCGGCGGCGATTGCGGCGGCGGCGGCATCGGCGGCCGCGATCCCCGACAGCATCGCGTTGTGGTTGCCCTTGATGCGCGGGACGTTGACCATGCCGGCCGAACAGCCAAGCAGCACCCCGCCCGGAAAGGTCAGCTTCGGCAGCGACTGCCAGCCGCCTTCGGTGATGGCGCGGGCGCCGTAAGCCACGCGCTTGCCGCCCTCAAGCAGTTCGGCGACCATCGGATGATGCTTGAAACGCTGGAATTCCATATAGGGATACAGATAGGGGTTTTCGTAATTCAGATGGACGACGAAACCGACCAGCACCTGATTGCCGCCCAGATGATAGATGAACGACCCGCCGCCGGCATTCTTGCCCAAGGGCCAGCCCATCGTGTGGGTGACCGTGCCCGGGCGCGCCTTGGCCGGGTCGACTTCCCAGATTTCCTTCATGCCCAGACCGAATTTCTGCGGATCATGGTCATCGGCCAGCCCGTAGCGGCTGATCACCTGCTTTGAAAGTGAGCCGCGCGCGCCCTCGGCCAGCATGACGTATTTGCCATGCAGCTCCATTCCCGGTTCGTATTGGGGT
Source organism: Paracoccus pacificus (assembly GCF_042680785.1). Taxonomy (NCBI): domain Bacteria; kingdom Pseudomonadati; phylum Pseudomonadota; class Alphaproteobacteria; order Rhodobacterales; family Paracoccaceae; genus Paracoccus; species Paracoccus pacificus. The sequence continues at coordinate 677,900 of NZ_JBHUEN010000043.1, read as the reverse complement.
CCCGGTGTGCCATCGGCGTTCAGCCCCATCTCGCCCGCGACGACACCGCGCACCCGATCGCCGTCCATCACCAAGGCCGAGCACGCCATGCCCGGAAAAACCTCGACCCCCAGCGCCTCGGCCTGTTCGGCCAGCCAGCGGCAGACATTGCCCATGCTGACGATGTAATTGCCGTGGTTGTTCATCAGCGGCGGCATCGGCCAGTTCGGCACGCGGACCTGCCCGTTCGGGCCCAGAACATAGAAATTGTCCGAGGTCACCTCGGTCTCGACCGGGGCGCCCTTTTCGCGCCAGTCCGGGATCAGCGCGTTCAGCCCGCTGGGGTCAAGGACCGCGCCGGACAGGATATGCGCCCCGATCTCCGAGCCCTTCTCAAGCAGAACCACCGACAGATCGGGGTTGATCTGCTTCAGCCGGATCGCTGCGGAAAGCCCTGCGGGACCGCCGCCCACGATGACGACGTCATATTCCATGGACTCGCGTTCGACCTGATCCATTCCGTCTCCCCTCTGGCGCGCGTGCGGCTGGCGTGATGTCATCAGACCCCTACCCCACCGAAGTCAAAGGGGCAACGCTGACGCTGCGCCCCCGACCCGTTGCGGGCAGCTCTTGCGGGTATCATGTCATCCGGGGCTTGCATTGAACCGACGAAACGGTTCAGGTGGTGGCCGGAAATGACCGGCCATTCGCGCCCCCGTCCCTAAGGCGGGGGCGTTTGGTCAACACAGGACGCAACCAGCCGCAACGAGAAGACAATTACACCGATGGAAAAGATCCCTTTGACGCGCGCGGGTTTTGCGCAACTGGATGATGAGCTGAAGCAGCTTCGCTCGGTCGAGCGTCCGGCGGTCATCGCCGCCATCGCCGAGGCGCGCGCCCATGGCGACCTGTCCGAAAACGCCGAATATCACGCCGCCCGCGAAAAGCAGAGCTTTGTCGAAGGCCGCATCAAGGAGCTTGAGGGGCTTATCGGCCGCGCCGAGGTGATTGACCCGTCCAAGCTGTCCGGCCCGATCAAGTTCGGCGCCACCGTCACGCTGGTCGACGAGGATACCGACGAGGAACGGACCTATCAGTTGGTCGGCGAGGCCGAGGCCGATCTTGAGCGTGGTCTGCTCAACCTGCGCTCGCCGCTGGCGCGGGCGCTGATCGGCAAAGAACCGGGCGATAGCGTCGAAGTGACCACGCCGGGGGGCCAGAAGTCTTACGAAATCGTCACAGTCCAGTATATCTGAACCCCGAGCGGCCGCCCCAGGGTGGTTCATCCACCCCGGTGAACGGCAATGCCCGAGGATCAGATGTTTCAGTTTACGACCCCCCGTAATGTTACCATCAACCCGCGATCGGCGACGCTGATCGGTGCGGGGCTGACCGCGCTGTGGCTGCTGATCCTGTTGCTGGTGCGGATTTTCGGCAGCGATTCGGACGCGCCCGCCTCGACCTTCGCCAGACTGGCCGGCTGGATCACCGCGCTTTTGCCCTTGGTGCTGATCTGGCTGGCGGTCGGATTCGCCCATGCCATCGCCGCGCTGCGGGCCGAGGCCGCGATGCTGCGCGCCGAACTGGGCCAGATGCCGCCGTTGCCCGTCGCGCGGCGTGAAGCCGGCGGATCGCAGCAATCGGCCCCTTCGACCGCACCCGGCTACGCCGCCGCGCGCCCCGCGACATCGGCACCGATGCCGCAAGGCACCGCCAATCGCGCCGCGCCCGCGCGCGCCGCGCGCCCGGCCGCCCCCCCCGCTGCCGCCCCCGCCGCGCAAGGCGCCCAGCCGGGACTGCCCTTCGACGCCGGCGATGCGCCGTTGGATATTTCGGTCGCCGATATGGTTCTGGCGATGAATTTCCCGGATGGCCCCGGCGATGTCGAGGCGATCCGCGCCACCCGCCGCGCGATGACCGACCCGGATCTGTCGCGCTTCCTGCGCTCGGCCCAGGATGTGGTGACGCTGCTGGCCAAGGACAGCGTTTATACCGATGAGCTGCCGCCGGTCCCCGCCCGCCCCGAAATCTGGCGCAAGTTCGCGCAGGGCGAGCGCGGCCGGGCGATCAACGGGCTCGGCGGCATCGAGGACCCCGCCACCATCGAGATCGTGACCGAGCTGATGCGCGACCCGATCTTTCGCGACACCGCCCATCATTTCCTGCGTCAGTTCGACCGGGTGTTCGCGCGTCTGGAACCCGAAGCGCGGGATGCCGAAATCGAGGCGCTGGCGCAGACCCGCTCGGCGCGCGCATTCATGGTTCTGGCGCGGGTCACCGGAATGTTCGGCGCCGCCGATGCGCGGGGCTGACCGGCGCGACCGGTATCCGCCCGGCTCGCGCCTTCATGGCACCGGCGCGGTGCCCACGGGCCGCTCCATCACGATGACATCGGCGGGAATGCGGGGAAACAGCAATCGCGCGCCATGAAGCCGGGCGACCGGTTGGAAGCCAAGCTGCGACCAGAACCGGATCGCCGCATCGTTATTGGCGGCGATCTCGGCCCGCAGCGCCGGGCGGCCGGTCGCCCGCGCATAAGCCTCGGCCGCCTGCACCAGCGCCCGGCCAAAGCCCCGTCGCCGATGCTGCTCGGCCACGGCGATGCCGTCGATGACCAGTGCCGCGGTCTCTGGTCCGGCCGGCCAGCCCTGCCAGCGCCACCAGCGCATCTGACCGCCCAGGCGCCCCCAGATCCGCCGCATCTGCCGCCGGTCGGGACGCAGAAATCCGCCCTCGCCAAAGCTGAGGCCCGCCAGCGCCGCAACGGATCCGCGCTTGTCCAGAATGACCAGCGCCGATTCCGGCCGCATCGCATGGCGAACCCAGGTCGCGCCCCGGCGGGCGTTCGTGCCCCCGCCCACCAGCGGCGCCATGTCGCGCGCCAGCGCCCGGGCGTAAAGCGCGGCGGCGCGCCCGCGTTCTTTGGGCGGAATACCGGACTGTACCCGGAACCCGACGGGTCGGCCCGACTCCGGGCTTCTTTCCTCCGGCACGGTTCTTTCAATCGTCATGGCCCGCCTTGCGCTTACCCCTCGGCGGGGTAAAGTGCGCCGCGCAGCCCGGCTGCGCAACCGCCCCTTCTCAACCCCTGCGCTGAACATGCGAAACTCCGCCGAGCCCGAATCCGTCCCGCTGAGCGATCGTCAGCGCCGCGCGCTGGCCCGCACGCCGGCGCAGTGCTATCGGCACGGCATCCTGCAATCGGTGCCGTTTCTTTTGGTGATCATACCGTTCGGGCTTTTGTTCGGTCTGGTCGCGGCCGAGGCCGGCATGGATATTTTCCAGATCATGGGGTTCTCAGTACTGGTGCTGGCCGGCGCGTCGCAGTTCACCGCCGTCCAGTTGATCAGCGAGCATGCGCCGGTCATTCTGGTCATCGTCTCGGCGCTTGCGGTGAACCTGCGGATGGCGATGTATTCCGCCGCGATGGTGCCATGGCTGGGGGGCGCGGACGGCCCGACACGCGCCGCCATCGCCTACGGGCTGATCGACCAGACCTATGCGATGTCGATCATGCATTATGAAAAGAACCCGGCCCTCAGCCTGAAGCAGCGGACCAGCTATTTCTTCGGCACGGCAACGATGATGTGCGTATTCTGGATCATCAGCACTTGGCTGGGCGCGACGGTGGGCAATGCCATTCCCGACGATCTGGCACTGGATTTTGCGGTCCCCATCACCTTTCTGGCCATGGTCGCGCCGATGTTGCGCAGCCTGCCGCATGTGGCCGCCGCAACCGTCGGCGTCATCCTGTCGCTGGCCTTCGCCGGACTGCCCAGCGGGCTTGGCGTGCTTCTGGCCGCGCCCTTTGCGATGATGGCCGGCGCGTTTCTTGAGGCGTGGCTTGAACGCCGCCGCGAGGTCCGGGCATGAGCGATCTTTCGATCTGGGTCATCATCATCGTGGTCGGCGCCGGCACCTATTTCATGCGCTATTCCTTCCTTGGCGTCCTTGGCCGCCGGCAGATGCCGGCGTGGGCGCTGCGGATGCTGCGCTATACGGCGGTGGCGGTGCTGCCCGCGCTGGTCGCTCCGGCGGTCCTGTGGCCGCCCGCCACCGGCGGTCAGACCGACCCCGCACGCCTGCTGGCCGGAGGCGCCACGCTGCTGGCCGGTCTGCTGACCCGCAACACGCTGGCCGCGATCGTCGCCGGTGGCGTCACGCTTTACGCCATGCTGTACGTGCTGGGATAGGCCGTCCGCGGCGGACTGGTGCGGGCCGCGGGACTCGAACCCGCACGGCCTTTCGGCCCAGGGATTTTAAGTCCCATGCGTCTACCATTCCGCCACGCCCGCAGCAGGCCTTGTCGCTAGGCCGAATTGCCACCAAGTTCAAGCCGCTGCCGCCCTTTCCAACGCCGATCCCCTCGGCTAGAACCCATGCGGCATCCAGCAGGACGAATTCATGGCGCGGCATCTGATCACTTCGGCGATCCCCTATATCAACGGGATCAAGCATTTGGGCAATCTCGTGGGCAGCCAACTGCCCGCCGACCTTTTCGCGCGCTATCACCGCGCCCGCGGCGATGAGGTCATGTTCATCTGCGCCACCGACGAACACGGCACCCCGTCCGAGCTTGCGGCCGCGAAAGCCGGCAAGCCGGTGGCCGAATATTGCGCCGAAATGCATCAGGTGCAGGCCGCCATCGCGCGCCAGTTCGGGCTGTCCTTCGACCATTTCGGGCGCTCCTCGTCCGAGCGTAACCGCAAGCTGACCCAGCATTTCGCCGGCAAGCTGGCCGAGAACGGCTATATCGCCGAAGTGTCCGAACGACAGATCTATTCGATCGACGACGGCCGTTTCCTGCCCGACCGCTATATCGAAGGCACCTGTCCCAACTGCGGCTATGAGAAAGCCCGCGGCGACCAGTGCGAGAATTGCACCAAGCAGCTTGACCCGACCGACCTGATCAACCCGCGCAGCGCGATTTCCGGCTCGACCCGGCTGGAGGTGCGCGAAACCAAGCACCTCCACCTTCGGCAGAAGGCGCTGAAGGGGCAGATCGCGGAATGGATCGACAGCAAGACCGACTGGCCGATCCTGACCACCTCGATCGCGAAGAAATGGCTGAATGACGGCGACGGCTTGCAGGACCGGGGCATCACCCGCGATCTGGACTGGGGCGTGCCGGTGCGCAAGGGCGATCAGGACTGGCCGGGGATGGAAGGCAAGGTCTTTTATGTCTGGTTCGACGCGCCGATCGAATATATCGCCGCGACCGCCGAATGGGCCGATGCGAACGCCCGGTCCGAGGCCGACTGGCGGCGCTGGTGGCGGCTGGACGAAGGCGCGGGCGATGTCACCTATACCCAGTTCATGGGCAAGGATAACGTGCCTTTCCACACCCTGTCCTTCCCGGCCACGATCATCGGCTCGGGCGAGCCGTGGAAGCTGGTCGATTACATCAAATCCTTCAACTATCTGAATTATGACGGCGGCCAGTTCTCGACCAGCCAGGGGCGGGGCGTGTTCATGGATCAGGCGCTGGAGATCCTGCCGGCCGACTACTGGCGCTGGTGGCTTTTGTCCCACGCGCCCGAGGGCTCGGACACCGAATTCACCTGGGAGAATTTTCAAAGCTCGGTGAACAAGGATCTGGCCGACGTGCTGGGCAATTTCGTCAGCCGGATCACCAAATTCTGCCGTTCGAAATTCGGCGAAGTGGTGCCCGAAGGCGGCGCATGGGGCGCGGCCGAGCAGGCGCTGGTCGAGGCGCTGACCGCCCGGGTCCGCGCCTATGAAGGCTATATGGCGGCGATGGAAGTCCGCAAATCAGCGGCCGAGTTGCGCGCTATCTGGGTGCTGGGCAACGAATATCTGCAATCCGCGGCTCCGTGGTCGACCTACAAGACCGACCCCGAGACGGCGGCGATGCAGGTGCGGCTGGGTCTGAACCTGATCCGGCTTTACGCGGTCCTCTCGGCGCCCTTCATCCCCTTCACCTCGGCCGCGATGCTGGCGGCGATGCAGACCCGCGATGATCGCTGGCCCGATGACGTCGCCGCCGCCCTTCAGGCGCTGGCGCCCGGTCACGCATTCACCGTGCCCGAAGTGCTGTTCCAGAAGATCACCGATGAACAGCAGGCCGAATGGCAGGAACGTTTCAAGGGCGTGCGCGCCTGATCACGCCGTAAAGCGAGGGAAAGCCCCATGTCCAAGCATTGCATCCTTCTTGGTGCGCCGGTCGATGAAGGTCAGCGCCGCCCCGGTTGCCTGATGGGTCCGGCGGCCTATCGCGTGGCGGGCCTCGCCGAGACGCTGGGCGCGCTTGGTCATTCGGTCGAGGATCGGGGCGATGTCAAACCCGCGCCCGGCCGCGGCGAGACCTGCGCGAATAATGCCGTGCACCATCTGCCCGAGGTGATCGCCTGGACCGAGGCCTTGGCCGGGGCCACCTCGGCCGCCATGTCGGACGGCTTTCCGATCATCATGGGCGGCGACCACGCGCTGGCGCTCGGGTCGGTCGCCGGGGTCGCGGCCCATGCCAAGGCGACGGGCCGGCCGCTGTTCGTGATCTGGCTTGATGCGCACAGCGATTTCCACACCCTGACCACGACGCAATCGGGCAATCTGCACGGGACACCGATGGCCTATGCGGCCGGGCTGCCGGGTTTCGATCCCTTCCCGCCCTTCCCCGCGCCGATCCCGTCCGGAAACATCTGCATGTTCGGCATCCGCAGCGTCGATCCGGCCGAACATGCCGCACTCGAGGCCACCGATGTCGAGGTCAACGATATGCGGGTGCTGGACGAACGCGGCATCGTCGCGCCCTTGCGCGAATTTCTGGACCGGGTGCGGGCGGTGAACGGCATGCTGCATGTCAGCCTTGACGTCGATTTCCTCGACCCGTCGATCGCGCCCGCCGTCGGCACCACCGTGCCCGGCGGCACGACGTTTCGCGAAGCGCATCTGGTGATGGAGCTTCTGCACGAAAGCGGTCTGGTCACCAGCCTCGATCTGGTGGAACTGAACCCGTTTCTTGACGATCGCGGCCGCACCGCCAAGCTGATGGTCGATCTGGTCGGCAGCCTGATGGGCCGAAAGGTCTTTGACCGTCCGACCCGCAGTTTCTAGCTTTACCCTCCGGGGCTCTGCCCCGGACCCCGGGATATTGATGCAAGGAAGAGGATCTTTGCTTCTTTCTTGTCCAAATATCCTTGGGGGTCCGGGGGCAAACAGCCCCCGGCTTCGGGTTCAGGCGCGGGCGGCGCGGATCGATTCCTCGATGATGTCCAGCGCCTCGTCAAAGACCGCATCCGGCACGGTCAGCGGCGCGAGGAAACGGATGACATTGCCGTAAACCCCGCAGGTCAGCAGGATAAGGCCGCGTTTCAGCGCCTCTTCCCGCACCCGGTTGGTCATCTCGGGATTCGGCTTGTCACCGCCCGCGACGTTGAACTCGACCGCGTTCATGAAGCCGGGACCGCGGATATCGGCGATCTCGGGGACCGAATCGCGCAGGCCCGCAAGGCGCTGTTTCAGCCGCTGGCCAAGGCGGGTGGCGCGGTCGGCGAGTTCCTCCTCGTCGATCACGTCAAGCACCGCATGGGCAGCCGCGACGGCCAGCGGGTTGCCGGCGTAAGTGCCGCCAAGACCTCCGGGATTGGGGCTGTCCATCACCTCGGCCCGCCCGGTGACGGCCGAGATCGGCAGCCCCCCGCCCAGCCCCTTGGCCATCGTGGTCAGGTCGGCGGCGACGCCGTGATGTTCCATCGCGAACAGCTTTCCGGTGCGCGCGAAGCCGGTCTGCACCTCGTCCGCGATCAGCAGCATGCCGTATTTGTCGCAGATCTCGCGCAGTTTCCGCATGAACCCGGCCGGCACCTCGTAGAAGCCGCCCTCGCCCTGCACCGGCTCGACGATGATCGCGGCGACCCGCGCCGGGTCGACATCAGCCTTGAACAGCGTCTCGAGCGCCTGAATCGCATCATCGGCCGAAACGCCGTGCAACTCGTTCGGGAACGGCAGGTGCCAGACGTCGTTCATCATCGGCCCGAACCCGGCCTTGTAGGGCTGGACCTTGCCGGTCAGCGTCATGCCCATGAAGGTGCGGCCGTGAAAACCGCCGGCGAAGCTGACGATGCCCGGGCGCCCGGTATAATGCCGCGCGATCTTGATCGCGTTTTCCACCGCCTCGGCGCCGGTGGTGGCGAAAATGGTCTTTTTCGGAAAATCGCCGGGCACCAGCGCGTTCAGCCGTTCCGCGAGCGCGACATAGTTTTCATAGGGCACGACCTGATGGCAGGTATGGGTGAAACGGTCCAGTTGATCGCGGACGGCGGCCATGACCTTGGGGTGACGATGGCCGGTGTTGACCACCGCGATACCGGCGGCAAAGTCGATATAGCGATTGCCCTCCTTGTCCCAGATCTCGGCGTTCTCGGCACGGTCTGCATAGACCTGAGTGGTCATTCCGACGCCGCGCGAAATCGCGGCATTCTTGCGGTCGGTCAGGGTGGTCATGGCGGTTCTCCAATTCGTCCAAAGCCGGGATTGCGGCTATAGTAGCGGTCGTATTGGCTTGCACAATGGCCGGCTTCCGGGGAAAAAGGCTTGTATATCATTGCATGGGCCGGTCCGGCCCCAACCGGAGGGCGCCAGATGATCCAGATCATCAAGCCGAGCGCGATTGAGCCAGAGGCCTGCGCTTGGTCCGTCGGCGTGCCGGCCATCCGGGCCGGTGACCGATCGACCAGCGCCCCGAGCCGTCCCCTCGGGCCCCGTCGTGACGCACCCGGCGGCTGCGGCATGGCGGGATTCGTGACGCGGACCAGCAACCGGGCCCGATCAATCGAGCAGAAAGCGCCATAGCATGTTTCCGATCCGCGACCACAACCCGTCCGAAACGCGGCCCTATGTCACCATCGGGCTGATTTTCGCCAATGCGCTCATGTTCATCCTGACCGCGCCATGGGCCGGCGGCATGACCGGGTTGTGGGACCAGCTTGCGCTTTATCCGATCGCGGTGACCCATGGCCAATATCTGTGGGGTCTGATCACCCATATGTTTCTGCATGCCGGGCTGATGCATATCGCCGGGAATATGCTGTTTCTGTGGATCTACGGCGACAATCTGGAAGACCAGATGGGCCATCTCGGGTTTCTGCTGTTCTACCTCGCCTGTGGTCTGGTGGCGGCCGGCGCGCAGATTCTGGCCGATCCCAACAGTTCGGTGCCGATGGTCGGCGCCTCGGGGGCGATCGCGGGCGTGATGGGGGGCTATCTGCTGATGTTCCCGAAGGCCAAGGTGGATGTGCTGGCGATCATCATCATCATCGTCAAGATATTCACCATCCCGGCCTGGGTCATGCTGGTGGCATGGTTCGGGCTGCAACTGGTCAGCGGTTACTCGATGATGGGCGGGGACAGCGGGGTGGCCTATTGGGCCCATGCCGGCGGCTTCATCGCGGGTATCGTCCTGACCGTGCCCCTGTTCCTGCGCCGCGGCGGCGTCCAATTCTGGAACCGCACCCACGGCCGGCCGCCGCATGATCCGATCAGCTATCGCCAGACCCGCATCCCCGAGGTCAGACGATGAGCCTGCCAAAGATCGCCCCCGATCACCGGCTGACCTGTCATTGCGGCGCGGTCGAGCTTGCCGTCACCCTTGTCCCCGAGGGGCTGGCCAGCGCCACGCGCTGCGACTGTTCATTCTGCAGGCGTCGCGGCGCCATCGCGGTCACCGCCCCGCGCGGGGGGATAAAGATCATCCGCGGCGCCGAGGCACTGAGCCTGTACCAGTTCGGCACGCATACGGCGAAACATTGGTTCTGCGCGAATTGCGGCATCTATACCCACCATCAGCGGCGCAGCAATCCGAACGAATACGGCGTCAATGCCGCCGCGCTGGAGGGGGTCAACCCGTGCGATCTGGGCGAGGTGGAATGGGTCGACGGGGTGAACCACCCCTCGGACCGGGCCAAGGACTGAACGCGCCGGGCGGCCGGGCGGTCTAGTTGATGCCCCGGATCAGCTCGGCGAAACGCGGGAAAAGCTGCGCGTTGGCGGCGACGATGCCGCCCTCGTCCAGCACATCGGTGCCTTCGTCGATGGATTCGACGAACCCGCCGGCTTCGCGCACCAGAAGGATGCCCGCCGCCTTGTCCCACGGAAAGGTCAGCCGTTCCCAATATCCGTCGACGCGCCCGGCCGCCAGATAGGCCAGATCCAGCGCCGCCGCGCCCCAGCGCCGCACACCCGCGGTTTCGGGCATCAGCCGGGCCAGATCCTTGACCGCCATCGGCACGCTGCCCCTGCCGCCGAACGGCAGGCCGGTCGCGATGATCGATTCGATCATGTTACGGCGGTTCGAGACCCGGATGCGGGTGTCGTTCATGAACGCGCCATTGCCCTTTTCGGCGGTGAACATCTCGTCCTTGGCGGGATCGAAAACCACCGCGGCGACAACCTGCCCCTTATGCTCCAGCCCGATCGAGATCGCCCAATGCGGCAGCCCGTGCAGAAAGTTGGTGGTGCCGTCCAGCGGGTCCACGATCCAGCGCCGCGTCGGATCCTCGCCCTTGTCCTCGCCGGTTTCCTCGCCCAGCCAGCCATAGGTCGGCCGCGCGCCGCGCAATTCCTCCTTGATGATCCGCTCGGCCTCGCGGTCGGCGCGGCTGACGAAATCACCCGCCCCCTTGACCGAGACCTGAAGGTTCTCGACCTCGCGGAAATCCTTGACCAGGCTGCGCCCCGCCTTGCGGGCAGCCTTGATCATCACATTCATATTGGCGCTTTGCATGGTCCAGCTCCATCGTTCAAGCGAGCCTCATATGATGCACAGCGCGCATTGCCAAGCATTTCGCGATTTTTCTTTGTCGGAAAATTTTGAATATGTTACATTATATTGAGTCCAATAGAATCATACCTACAATATATGGAGATTGTCATGACCGGAAAAATGTCTAGAAGCGCTTCGAGCGGACGATTTGTCAAACAGACCTATGCGAAATCGCATCCAGCCACCACAGTAACCGAGACGCGCGGTGGCGGGTCAACGGGCTCCGCACGGAGTGCCAAGACGGGCCAATTCGTCAGCGAAAAATTTGCTGCGAGAAACCCTAAGACAACGGTGCGGGAAAGCTAAGCACACGGTCCCCAATTAAGGGGAATTTGCAAGCGGGGTCAGCCGCGCTGCAGGCGCACGGGTTCGGTCCGGCACAGGCGCTGGAAATTGGCGATATAGGGCAGATAGGCGTCCTCGGTCCGGGTGGCGGCGAACATGCGCTTGATCGGCTGACCAGCCAGAGGCCGGGTCACGTAATCGGTGGAATAGCGCACCTCGCGCAGCACCCAGTCGGGCAATACCGCGACACCACGGTCCGACGCGACCAGCATCAGGATCATCGCGGTCAGCTCGACCTGCCGAATCGCGGCGGGCTCGACCCGTGCCGGGGTCAGGAACTGGGTGAACACGTCTAGCCGGTTCCGCGCGGCGGGATAGGTGATGAGCGTCTGATCGGCGAAATCCCCGGGCTCGATCTCAAGCTTCCGCGCCAGCGGGTTCTGGGCCGAGGCGACGAAGGTCGGCGCATAGTCGAACAGCGGGCTGAACTGAATGTCCGGCAATGCCTCGGGGTCGGCCGAGATGACCAGATCGACCTCTTTCCGGGTCAGGGCCGGCAGAGCGCCGAAGGAAAGCCCGGCGCGGATATCGACATCGACCTCGGGCCAGGCATGGCGGAACTGCTCCATCACCGGAAAAAGCCAGTCGAAACAGGCATGGCATTCGATGGCCACATGCAGCCGCCCGGCGCGCCCGGTTTCCAGCGCCTGAAACTCGGCCTCGGCGGCGGCGATCAGGGGCAGCACCTGATCGGCCACCCGCAGCAGCCGCATGCCGGCGGGGGAAAGGCGCATCGGCTTTGACTTGCGCAGGAACAGTTCGACCCCCACCTGCTCCTCGATGCCCTTTATCTGGTGCGACAGCGCGGATTGGGTGATATTCAAGGTCTCGGCCGCGCGGGCCAGACCACCTTGCCGGTGGATCGCCCGCACGGTCCGCAGGTGGCGAAGCTCCAGATGCATATTGAGCAGGCCTCATAACGATGTTGCAGTTTATGAATTAGACTCACGCCGGATGCTGTGCAAGAAAGACCGCCGATCGAAAGGACCGCCACGATGTCAGCCCCGCCCGAAATCAGTTTTGAGTTCTTCCCGCCCAAGACGCTGGATGCCTCTTTCCGGCTGTGGGAGACCGCGCGCGCCCTTGCGCCGCTGGACCCCGCTTTCGTGTCGGTGACCTATGGCGCCGGGGGCACCACGCGGCAGTTGACGCATGAGGCGGTGACGGCGCTGGCCAGCCATTACGGGCTGAACGTGGCGGCGCATCTGACCTGTGTCGATGCGACGCGGGACGAAACCATGACCATCGTCGACAGCTATGCGCAGGCGGGCGTCCGGGAAATCGTGGCGCTGCGCGGGGATGCCCCGCAAGGCCAGGATCGTTTCGTGCCGCATCCGCAGGGCTTCGCCAATTCGGTCGAGCTGGTCGCGGCGATCGCCAAGCGCGGCGATTTCACCATCCGCGTCGGCGCCTACCCCGAGCCGCACCCGGACAGCCCCGACACCGCGGCCGACGTGGCGTGGCTGAAACGCAAGGTCGATGCGGGCGCGACCAGCGCCATGACCCAGTTCTTCTTTGATGCCGATACCTATTTCCGGTTCCGCGACGCCTGCCAGAAAGCGGGCATAGATGTGCCGATCATCCCCGGCATCCTGCCGATCCAAAGCTGGGGCGGGGCGAAACGATTCGCCGCGCGCTGCGGCACCTCGGTGCCGCTATGGGCCGAAGAGGCATTTGAAAAGGCGATCCGCGACAACCGGGAATCGCAACTGGCGACCGACATCTGTGTCGACCTGTGCAGCGATCTGATCAGGGGCGGCGTGGACCAGTTGCATTTCTACACGCTGAACCGTCCCGAACTGACCCGCGCAGTCTGCGAACGGCTTGGCATTCACCCGACCCGCAATCTGGACGAGGTGGCCTGAACGGCCACCCCCAATGCGCGCTGGTTCTGCGCCAGTATTGCCGGGGTCAAGCCCCTGCCCGGTTCAGACGGCGGCGTCCAGCGACATCACCGTGGCATGGCCCATCAGACCAAAGCCGTTGAAACGGGTATTCGTCACTGTCGAATAGGCGCCGGCGCCGTGGAAGATGACATAGTCACCCTCGGCGATTTCGGCCGGCAGGGACAATTCGCCGGGCAGACGGTCCACCGAATCGCAGGTCGGCCCAAAAACGGTGCGGCCCATTTCATCGGGACCGCGGGACGTGCCGTCGGGTTTCAGCACTTCGAGCCGGTCGATGTTGCCGATGATCGGCAATTCGGTCAGCCCGCCATAAACCCCGTCATTCAGGAAGACGTGGTTATCATCGCGCACCGCTTTGACCCGGGTGATCAGCGAAAACGCATCGGCGACCAGCCCTCGGCCCGGCTCGCACACCAGTTCGGGGCGGTCGGCACCGAAAGCCTCGGTCGAGGTTTCGTCGATCAGGGTGAAAATCGCCTCCAGATCGGGGACGACGCCATGGACCCGGTGCGACGGGAAACCGCCGCCCACGTTCAGCCGCCGGGCCGGAACGCCGGCCGCGTCGCAGATCTCGCGCGCGGTGCGGATATAGGTGTCCCAGGCCATCGGATCGGTGCATTGCGTGCCCGGATGGAAGGTCAGCGAGGGGATGAAGCCGGCCTGCGCGACCTTGGCCAGCAGCTCGGCCGCCAGTTCGGCCGTCGCCCCGAACTTGGCGCCGAAATCATAGGCCGCGCCCGTCACCGGCAGCTTGAAGCGGGGCGAAATCTCGACCCCGTCGGACGGCACATTGGCCAGCAGCTTGTCCAGTTCGGAATGCGAATCGACCGACCATGACCGGATCCCCGCCTTGACGGCATGGGCGATCTCGGCCCGGGCGCGGACCGGATTGTGATAATGCCGCGCCGCGTCGGGGGCGAGCCGTCCGATCAGGTCGATTTCAAACGGCGAGGCCACGTCAAAGCCGCGCAGACCGGCGGCGACCAGATTTTCGATCACCGCCTCGGCCGGGTTCGATTTGACCGCATAGGTCACAAGCCCCGGAAATCCCGACAAAAAGCGCCTTGCCGTATCCTGCAGGACGGTCGGAGCGAAAACCATCACCGGGTTTTCGGGCCGCGTCGCGCGGATCAGATCGGCGGGATTTTCCCAGACGGTCTTGTTGTGTCCCATACGTTGGATTCCCTCTGCCATAAGCGTTGAAAACAAAGATGCGCCATATGAGTTCCGATTTCACCGATCAAAAGATTGGAAATGTAGCGCAGTCCCGCTAAATTGCCGAAAACCATCGTCAAAATGCCGGGTGTGTCGTGGATGAACTGGATCGTAGCATCATTGGACAACTAAGTAATGACGCCCGTATGTCGGTCGCGGTGCTGGCGCGGCGGCTGAAGGTCGCGCGCTCGACCATTCAGGCGCGGCTGGAGCGGTTGGAAACCTCGGGCATCATCGCCGGTTACACGCTGCGACTGGGCGATACCGCGCGTCATACCCGCATCCGCGCCACGGTGCTGGTGAATATCGAGCCGCGCGCGCAGGCCGCCATCCTGTCGCGGCTGAAGATTTTCCCCGAGGTCGAGCGCATCCACACCACCAGCGGCCGCGTCGATCTGTTGCTGCAACTGGCCGCGCAATCGACCAGCCAGCTTGACGATGTGCTGGACAAGATCGGGGGGTTGGAGGGGATCAAATCCTCGGAAAGCCTGATCCATCTGTCGACCAAGATGGATCGCGCCGTCTGAAAAAACGTCTGAAAAAACGTCTGAAACCCCTCTGACAGCCCGCCCGCCGGTGACCGGCTGCGGCTGGCTCACGCCGTCTTTTCCAGTCTGAACAGGTCGATGAACGCCTGCGCCGCGGTCAGGTCGCCCGAGGCATTCGCAAAGCCCTTGGCGATCATCGCCGCCAAGGGCGCCGCGCCATAGGTCACATAGGCCAGCGCATTGCCGGTGCCTTTCAGAACGAAGGGCGTATCGGGCCGGTCGACCGCAATGGTCCCTACCCGACCGTCCGCGACCCGCATCTCGAACGCCTCAGCGCCGAAATCGAACCCGGCGGTCGCGGTGACGCCTTTGGCCCGGTCGGCGATCAGACACACCCCCATCGAGATCATCAGCGCGCTGGGGCTGATGAACCGGGTATGGTCGTGGCCGGGCACGGTCAGCGCCCAGCGGCACAGCGATTCCAGAACCGGCAGCAGCCGCTGCCCCGCAGGCGTCAGCGAATAGATGCCGAGCTTCGCGTCGTGATGAACCACCCCGGCACTTTCCAACTGCGCCAGACGTTGGGTCAGGACCGAGGCGGTGATGCCCGGCAAACCCGCCCGGATCATCTGAAAGCGCTTCGGCGCGAACATCAATTCACGCACCACCAGAAGCGCCCAGCGATCCCCGATCAGGTTCAGCGCATGCGCCGCCAGGCAGCCCTCGTCATAACGGATACGCGGTGTTTCGCTGTGTTTGGTCATGATTTGATACTATCAGTTGTTTTTTACTACTTCAAGTGAGATAGTGTGATTCGGAGAAACCGCAAACCGGAGGAATGAAGATGACCTATTACACCGGATTCATCGCCGCCGTGCCGACCGCCAATCGCCAGAAATACCTCGACCATCTGCGGGTTGCCTGGCCGCTGATGCGGAAATACGGCGCGACACGCATGATCGAGACCTGGGGCGCCAATGTACCGAAGGGCAAAGTCACTGATTTTCAGGGCGCGGTCGCGGCGAAGGACGATGAAACCGTCGTTTTCAGTTGGGTCGAATGGCCCGATCGGGCCACCGCCGACACCGCGTGGAAGAATATGGAAAGCGATCCCGAGATGGCCGCGATGGCCGAAATGCCCTTCGACGGCAGCCGGATGATCTTCGGCGGGTTCGCGCCGCTGATGGAAGCGGGTCAGCCGCAGGGTGCGCCCTATTATCAGGGCTTCCTGCTGGCCGTTCCCGAAAAGAACAAGGCCACCTATGAGAAGATGGCCAAGGATGCGTGGGAGATGTTCCGCAAATACGGCTGTCTCGGCATCGCCGAAAACTGGGGCGTCGACGTGCCCCGCGGCAAGCAGACCGACATGTATCGCGCCACCAAGGCCGAGGATGGCGAGGCGGTGCTGTTCAGCTGGACCGCATGGCCCGACCGCACCACCTGCGAAGAGGCCGCGAAGCAGATGGAGGCCGATATGGAGGGGCAGGAATTCCCCGAAATGCCCTTTGACGGCAAGCGCATGATCTGGGGCGGCTTCGAGACGATCTTCGATTCGGCCAAATCCTGAGGAGAGCTATCATGACCTTCACCCCCTATATGTCCTTCGCCGGTCAATGCGCCGATGCCTTCGCCTTTTATGGCGAGGTATTCGGCGGAACCGTGGCGATGCACCGCTTTTCGGAGATCCCGCCCGGTGACGGCATGCCGACGCTGCCGCAAGACCAGCAGAACTGGGTCATGCACGCGCAGCTGACGGCCCCGGACGGCACTTTCCTGATGGGCGCCGACATGCCGCCCCAATTCGGCGAGCGTGATGCCGACGGCAATCCGCAGCCAGAGGCGCGGGCCGATTCCGTGGCGGTCTGGCGCGATGGCCCGGACGCGGCCAAAGCCCTGTTCGACAAGCTCGCGGCCGGCGGCAAGGTGACGATGCCCTTCGGCGCGACGTTCTTCTCGGCCGGGTTCGGGATGTGCCGCGACCGTTTCGGAACCGCGTGGATGGTATCCAGCGAGGATCCCGCGACTCCGCCGCCGAATTAAGCCCGTTCTGCGCCGCAAGGCGGCAAGCAACCGACCCGTCAACCCAAGGAGGCAACGATGACCAAGTTTCAAGGCAGACCGTGCTGGTATGAGCTGACTTCCGGCACGCCCCCGGCCGAGGCCGAATTCTACGGCAAGGTGCTGGGCTGGACGACGCAGGATGCGGGCCAGCCGGGCAACGACTATCTGCTGGCGAAATCCGGCGACGAGATGGTCGCAGGTCTGGCCCTTTCGGCAGGTTCCGAGCCGGCGCACTGGCTGATCTATTTCGCGGTCGATGATTGCGATGCCACGGTTCAGGCGATCCTCAAGGCCGGCGGCGAGGTTCCGGTTGACCCCAAGGACATTCCCGGCACCGGCCGCTATGCGATCGTCGCCGATCCGCAGGGCGCGCGCTTTGGCATCCTGCAACCGGACATGAGCCAGATGAGCGACGCGCAGAAGGCCAAGGCCGAACAGACCGGCGCCTTCGACCAGAAAAAGCCGGGTCACGGCAACTGGAACGAGCTGATGACCAGCGACCCCGCGGCGGGTTTTGCCTTCTATTCGGCGCTGTTCGGCTGGACGAAATCCCGCGCCGTCGACATGGGCGCAATGGGCACCTATCAGCTTTTCGCGCATCAGGGCACCGATATCGGCGCGATGATGGGCCTTGGCGACGCGCCCAGCCCGGTCTGGCTGCCCTATTTCGGCACCAATGGCGTCGATGCCGCCATCCAGCGCATCACGAATGCCGGTGGCAGCATCATCGACGGCCCCCAAGAGGTCCCGGGCGGCGCCTTCATCGCCATCGCCCGGGATCCGGTCGGCGCGCATTTCGCGGTCGTCGGCCCGAAGGAGGAAACGAAATGAGCCCGCTTACCATCGTCACGCTGGACTGGGTGCCGGATTTTCCGCGCGGTTTCGTGCGCGACATCCGCGCCCGCTGGGCCGCCGAGGAAGCCGGCCGCCCCTATCAGGTCGAGACCGTTCCCGGTGCCCAAAAGACCGAGGCGCATCGCGAGATCCAGCCCTATCAGCAGGTGCCGGCCATCCGCGATGGCGATCTGACCCTGTTCGAAAGCGGCGCGATCGTGTTGCATCTGGCCGAGGGCACACCGCTTTTGCCGCCCGATCGGCGGTCCGAGGTCACGCAATGGGTGATCTCGGCCCTCAACACGGTCGAGATCGCGACCGGGCACTGGCTGTTGATGATCCTGCAACGGGATTACCCCGAGATTTTCGGCCCCGGCGCGACCGACGCGCAATTGGCACACGCCCGGCGCGGCATGGACTTGCGGCTTGGCCAGTTGGAACGCGAGCTGGACGGACGCGAATGGCTGCTGGGCGATCAGTTCACCGCCGGCGACATCCTGATGGCCGACACCTTGCGCCAGATCGACCATGACGGTGTGCTGGACGGCTTTCCGGGGCTGCGCGCCTATCTGGACCGCGCCAAGGCGCGCCCGGGCTTTCAGCGCGCCTATGACGCGCAGATGGATCATTGGAAGGCGGCGGACAAGGCCAGGGCCGCCGTCGCCGCAAGCTGATATTTCGGAACGGGAGACTTATCATGAACTATCAAGGCAACCCCTGCTGGTACGAACTCGGCACCGGCGATCTGGACAAGGCCGGTGAATTCTACGGCAAGATTCTTGGCTGGACCGTCACCGATTCCGGAATGGAGGGCTTTGATTACCGCCTTGCCCGCGCCGGGTCCGAGATGGTCGCGGGCATGATGTCGAATGCCGATCAGGTTGGCCCGCCGCCGCCGAACTGGGTGATCTATTTCGCCGTCGACGATTGCGACCGGACGGCCGCCGACATCAAGGCGGCAGGCGGGCGGCTTTACGTCGAACCGGCGGATATTCCCAATACCGGCCGCTATGCCGTCGCCGCCGATCCGCAGGGCGCGGTGTTCGGCATCCTGCAACCCGACATGAGCGGGATGAGCGAGGCCGACCGCGCCAAGGCCGAACGGGGCGAAGGCGCCTTCGACCAAAAAAAGGCCGGTCACGGCAATTGGAACGAGCTGATGACCCCCGATCCCGAGGCGGCCTATGCCTTCTACTCCAAGCTGTTCGGCTGGACCAAGGGCGAAGCCATGGACATGGGCGATTGCCCGGGCGGCGGCACCTATCAGCTTATCCGCCAGAACGGCACCGACATCGGCGCGATCCAGCCGCAAGGCAATTCGCCGGTGCCGGCGTGGCTACCCTATTTCGGCGTCGGCGGCAGCGTCGTGGCCAAGATCGACGCGATCAAATCCGCCGGCGGCCAGGTCCATTTCGGCCCTCAGGAGGTCCCCGGCCCGGCATGGATCGCCATCGCCAGCGACCCGCAGGGCGCGGCCTTCGCCATCGTCGGCGCCGAAAAGTAATCCATGCGGTCCGGGTCATCACGGCCCGGACCCTTTCACATCGGCGGAGGAAACCATGATGGACGAAAACGCACTGAAACCCGCCACCGAACTGGCCGAGTTGCGCACCCGCGGCCTGCCCGGCGAAACCCCCGACTATACCAAGGCCCGAAAGGCCCTGCTGGCCCAAGAGATCGAGTTGCGGCGGCTTGCGACCCGTGTCGCCGAACAGCGGCAGGCGCTGCCGGAAGGCCCGTTGGTCGAAAAGAACTATCGCTTCATCGACGAAACCGGCACCGAACGGGGCCTGATCGACCTGTTCGGCGACCATGACACGCTGATCACCTATTTCTGGATGTTCGGCCCGGAACGCGAACGCCCCTGCCCGATGTGCACCAACTGGATCGGCGGGGTGAACGGGAACGCCAACGACATCAGACAGCGCGCCGCCTATAAGGTGCTGTCGCGCAGCCCGGTCGCGCGGATGCAAGCCTTCGCGGCCGAACGCGGCTGGAAGGACACGGAATTCGTCCAGACCGTGGGCGACGATTACATCGCCGATCTGGCCGGGCTTGACGGCACGAGCGGCTATGACGTGCCCGCGCTGGCCGTCTATCGCCGCGATGGCGACGAGGTGCGCTATTTCTATGTCGGTGAAATGCCGGCCGGCGCCGCCGATCCGGGTCAGGATCCGCGCACGCTTGATATCGCACCCCTGTGGAACATCCTCGACCTGACGCCCGAGGGGCGCGGGACCGACTGGTATCCGAAGCTCAGCTATTGAAAGGACGCCCCATGCCCAATGCATCTGAATCGGCGGTCCGCACCTGCCTGCGGATGGACAAGGACGGAGAGGCCGCGGCGCGCTTCTATACCGACCTCATTCCCGGAAGCGTGCTGGACAATCCCGAACGCTTCAAGGGCGGCAAGACCCCGGCCTTGGTGGTGACGTTCACGCTTGCCGGCGTGCCCTATATGATCCTCAACGGCGGCCCGCATTTCACCCTGACGCCGGCCGCCTCGATTTCCGTGATGACCGACGATCAGGCCGAGACGGACCGGCTGTGGAACGCGCTGACCGCCGATGGCGGCCGGGAAAGCCAGTGCGGCTGGCTGGTCGACCGCTGGGGGCTGTCCTGGCAGATCACCCCGCGCGAGGTGATGCGGATGACCTTTTCCGACGACGCCGAGGCATCCGAAAGGGCGCGTCAGGCGATGTATCAGATGAAAAAGCTGGACATCGCGACGATGCGCGCGGCGTTCAATGGCGGGGCCTGATCGCGCGCGCCAACATGTGAGGAGAATGGAATGACCCTGACGCTTTACTATCACCCCCTCGCATCGGCCTGCTGGAAGGTGCTGGTCGCGCTTTACGCGAACGGCACCGCGTTCACCCCGCGCCTGATCGACCTGTCGCAGCAATCCGACCGCGACCTGATGGCCGGTCTGACGCCGCTGGGCAAAATGCCGGCGTTGCGCGACGATGCCAGCGGCGCGACCATCGCCGAAACCTCGGTCATCATCGAATGGCTGGACCAGAACCGGCCCGGTCCGGCGCCGCTGATCCCAAAGGAAAACGCGCTTGACGTGCGGACTTGGGACCGGGTGTTCGATTTTTACGTCCACGATCCCATGCAACGCATCGTCAGCGCGCGGCTGTTCCTGTCCGAATCCGCCGCCGCCGAGATCGCGGCCGAGGCGCGGAAGCAGTTGGACCAAGCCTACCGCGTGCTCGACCGGCATCTGATCGGCAAGGATTGGGCGACCGGCCCCGCTTTCACGCTGGCCGATTGTGCCGCCGCGCCGGCGCTTTTCTACGCCGGTATCCTCCAGCCGTTCGACGGCCATGCGCAGTTGACCGGCTATTTTGAACGGCTTCTGGCGCTTCCCGCCTTTGCCCGTGTTCTGGACGAGGCGCGCCCCTATTTCGACATGTTCCCGTTTCAGGATCAGATGCCCGCCCGGTTCCGATAGCGGGCGGCTTGGTGCGCCCCCCCCGCGCGCCCTCACCGGCATTCCAAACACCCTTGGCCTTGGCGCGCGCAGGCATTAGACCATGGCCCGACAAGGGGAACGCCGATGACCATGGATAAAAGTTTCGACGCCACTTCCGCCGAGGCGCGGATCGCGGCCGAGTGGGAAAAGACCGATGCCTTCGCCGCCGGGGCCAATGCCTCGCGGGCCGAGACCTTTACCGTGATGATCCCGCCCCCGAACGTGACCGGCAGCCTGCATATCGGCCACGCGCTGAACAACACGCTGCAGGATATTCTGGTCCGCTGGCACCGAATGC
This sequence comes from Paracoccus pacificus, assembly GCF_042680785.1. Lineage (NCBI taxonomy): Bacteria > Pseudomonadati > Pseudomonadota > Alphaproteobacteria > Rhodobacterales > Paracoccaceae > Paracoccus > Paracoccus pacificus. Next base: position 656,515 of record NZ_JBHUEN010000043.1, on the reverse strand, counting down.
GCGGCTTCGACACGCTGTGGCAACCCGGTCAGGACCATGCCGGCATCGCCACGCAGATGGTGGTCGAACGCCGCATGGCCGAGCGGCAGGAGCCGAACCGGCGGCAGATCGGGCGCGAGGCTTTTGTCGAAAAGATCTGGGCGTGGAAGCAGGAATCCGGCGATACCATCATCAACCAGTTGAAGCGCCTCGGCGCCTCTTGCGACTGGTCGCGGAACGCCTTCACCATGTCCGGCGCCCCCGGCGCGCCCGCAGGTCAGGAAGGCAATTTCCACGACGCGGTGATCCGGGTCTTTGTCGATCTTTACGACAAGGGCATCATCTATCGCGGCAAGCGGCTGGTGAACTGGGACCCGCATTTCGAGACCGCGATTTCCGATCTGGAGGTCGAGAACCGCGAAACCCCCGGCCATATGTGGCATTTCAAATACCCGCTGGCGGCCAATCCTGACACTGGCGAACCCGAGACCTATGAATATGTCGAGCGTGACGAAGACGGCAACGTCACCCTGCGCGAGACCCGCGACTATATCTCGATCGCCACCACGCGCCCCGAAACCATGCTGGGCGACGGCGCGGTCGCGGCTCACCCATCGGATCAACGTTATGCGCCAATCGTCGGAAAACTGGTCGAAATTCCGGTTGGGCCCAAGGAGAACCGGCGCCTGATCCCGATCATCACCGACGATTATCCAGACCCCGATTTCGGCTCGGGCGCGGTCAAGATCACCGGCGCGCATGACTTCAACGACTACGGCGTCGCGACCCGCAACAACATCCCGCTTTACGCGCTGATGGATACCAAGGGCGCGATGCGCGAGGACGGTCTGTCCTATGAGGAAAGCGCCGAAATCGCCACCCGCGCCGCCCGGGGCGAGGATGTGGGCGACGTCTCAAACGTGAATCTGGTGCCCGAGGATCTGCGCGGCCTTGACCGCTATGACGCCCGCAGCCGCGTGATCGACCAGATCAACGCCGAGGGGCTGGCGGTCACCTATCTGCACAAGGAAATCGACAAGGAAACCGGGGCCGAGCATCTGGAACGCCGCCCGCTGGTCGACGCCAAACCGATCATGCAGCCGTTCGGCGACCGTTCCGGCGTGGTGATCGAGCCGATGCTGACCGATCAGTGGTTCGTCGATACCGCACGCATCGTCGGCCCGGCGCTGGAGGCGGTCCGCGACGGCCGCACCCAGATCCTGCCGGAACAGCACAAAAAGGTCTATTTCAACTGGCTGGAAAATATCGAGCCGTGGACGATCTCGCGCCAGTTGTGGTGGGGGCATCAGATCCCGGTCTGGTACGGGTTGGACCTGCAGCCCCCCGCTTTCGAGGATGACGACGGCGACGGCGCGCTGGATGAGGTCGAGCTGTTCGAGCTTCTGGTCGAAGGTCTGGTTCAGAAGGGCGATTTCCACCACGCCGCGCCGGATTTCGACGCGGTGCGGGAAAAATTCCGCGACGACATCGCCGGTCTGCCGCAACCGCTGGAGGTCGCCCGCGTGATCGAGGTCGCCGACCGTCAGGCGGCGGTCGACGCCTTTGCGCAGGGGCTGGCCGATTACAACCTGTCGCAGGATCCGACGAAATTGGTCTATCCGGTCTGGCGCGACCCCGATGTGCTGGATACGTGGTTTTCCTCGGGTCTCTGGCCCATCGGCACGCTCGGCTGGCCGGAGGACACGCCGGAAATGCGCAAGTATTTCCCGACCGATGTGCTGGTCACCGGCTTTGACATCATCTTCTTCTGGGTCGCCCGGATGATGATGATGCAGTTGGAAGTCACCGGACAGGTCCCCTTCCACACCGTCTATGTCCACGGGCTGGTGCGCGACGAAAAGGGCGCCAAGATGTCGAAGTCGAAAGGCAACGTCATCGACCCCTTGGTGCTGATCGACGAATTCGGCGCCGACGCCATGCGGTTCACCTTGACCAGCATGGCCGCGATGGGCCGCGACCCGAAGCTGGCGCCGAAACATGTCGAGGCGAACCGCAATTTCGTCACCAAGATCTGGAACGCCACCCGTTTCGCCGAAATGAACGGCGTGCGCGGCGGCGGCGAGCGCCCGAACCCGCGCCACACCGTCAACCGCTGGATCATCGGCGAGGTCGCCCGCATCCGTCAGGCCACCGACGAGGCTCTGGAAAGCTATCGCTTCAACGATGTCGCAACCGGGCTTTACGGCTTTGTCTGGGGTAAGGTCTGCGACTGGTATGTGGAGTTCTCGAAACCCCTGTTCGACGGCGAATATGCCGACGAAACCCGCGCCACCATGGGCTGGGTGCTGGACCAGTGCTTCCTGATGCTGCACCCGATCATGCCTTTCGTGACCGAAGAACTGTGGGCGCTGACCGGGGATCGGCCAAAGATGCTGGTCTGGGGCGATTGGCCGGTCTATGGGGCCGAGTTGATCGACGCCGATGCCGACCGCCAGATGAACTGGGTCATCACACTGATCGAAACCATCCGCTCGGCCCGTGCCCAGATGGGCGTTCCGGCCGGCGCGAAGCTCGATCTGATCGTGACCGAGGCCGACGATGCCGCCCGCGCCGCGCTTGCCGCCAACGCGCCCCTGATCGAGCGTCTGGCCCGCGTCAACGCGCCCGTCGACGGCGCGGCGGCCAAGGGGATGATCGCCGTCGCCGCTCCGGGCGCGTCCTTTGCGCTGCCGATCGGCGATGTGATCGACGCGGGTGCCGAGGCCGCACGGCTGGAAAAATCGGCGGCAAAGACCACGAAGGATGCCGATGGTCTGCGCAAGCGTCTGGACAACCCCCGGTTCGCCGAGCACGCCGACCCCGAGGTGATCGAGGAAACCCGCGAGAAATTGCGGGCACTCGACGACGATCTGGCCCGGACCCGCGCCGCGCTTGCGCAGTTGAAGGCGCTGTAATGGCATGGTTCGACGATCTTGCCCGGCGCAGGATCGACGCGGCCGCCGCGCGGGGCGAGCTGAAGGGGCTTGCCGGCGAAGGCCGCCCGCTTGACCCGGCCACCCTGCGCGAGACGACCGACGACACGTTGAACCGGATCGCCGCCGAAGCCGGCGCCGTCCCCGAAGAAATCCTGTTGAAAAAGAAGCTGATCGCGGCATGGGACGTGCTGCGGTCACTCGAGGACCCGGCCGAACGCCGCGCCGCGATGCGCGAGATCGCCCTGTTGGAGATGCAGCACGGCATTGCGCAGGATGCGCGGCGCAAATTTACCCGCGGCTAGCCCGGCTCGGCCGCCGTCGCAACGCTGACAAAGCGCGCCTGCATGTCCTGCTTCGCCCGTCCCGCCGCCTCCGGGATACTGTCGCCGCGCGCCAGATAAAGGGCGATGGCGCTGGCCAGAAAGCAGCCGGTGCCGCGCAGGCGGATCCCGATCCGGGGCGCAGTCAGGCGGATCGGATCGCCGCCGCCCAGATAAAGTCGATCCTCGGCCATATCGCCGGCATCGGCATGACCGCCCTTGACCAGCACCGCCTGACAACCCTGCGCCAGCAGCGCGCGGGCGATCGCCGGTTCCGCCGCATCCGCCGCAAGGTCGACCTGGGCCGCCAGCGCCGCCAGCTCGGGCAGATTGGGGGTCAGCACGGTCGTGCGCGGCAGAAGCGTCGCGATCAGCGCCCTGACCCCGCCCGAATCCAGAAGCGTGCGGCCGGATGAGGATCGGATCACCGGATCAAGGACCAAGGGCGCGTCGGGCAGAACCTCGGCCACCGTCTCGACGATCCGGCGCGTTACCAGCATCCCGACCTTGGCCGCGCCGATCGGCCCTTGCGCGGCGGTGATGATCTGGGCGGCGACCACCGCCGGGGGCACCATATGGACGGCACTGACCGCGCGGTCGCTTTGTGCGGTGACCGCGGTCACGGCGACACGGCTGTCGCCGCCAAGAGCCGCGACCGTCGCCGCATCGCGCAGAACCCCGGCGCCGCCGCTTGAATCCATGCCGCCGATGATCAGGACCGGCGCGCTCATCCTCGGTCCGCCAGTATCGCCACGTCCGGATGCCCGCGCGCCGCCAACGCCGTGGCCCCCCGCCATGCCCGCAGCCCGGTCGCGCAGACGAACACCACGCGCTGATCCTGCCGGGGCTCAAGCCGGGCGATTTCCTCGGCGGTCAGCCGCGCCGCCATGGGCAATCGTGAAACTGGCAATTCCTCGGCTCCGCGCAGTTCTATGACCAGATCATCCTTGCGCAGGTCCGGTTCCGCGACGATGGCGGGGGTGGGACGGGGGGGCTCGGGTGCGAAATCAAAGCGAAAGCCGGACAGCCGCCAGTTCCCCAGATCGACCGAGATCACCTGCCCCAGCGGGCTGGGCCTGTGCCCAAGAACAATAGCCAGACACATCTGCGCCTGCAACGCGCCCATTGTCGCAACCGCCGGACCCATCACGCCGCCGGTGGCGCAGCTCTGCAATTGCGCCGGAAGGTCGGGAAAAACCGCGCGATAGCTGGGCGCGCCGCCGCAGAACCCGCCGACATAACCGGCCGTTCCCAGAACCGAGGCGCTGATCAGCGGCTTTCGCAGCGCATGGCACAGATCGGACAGCACATAGGTCACCGCGAACATGTCGGCGGCATCGACCACCACATCCGCGCCCCGCAGGAATGCGTGGGCGTTTGCGGGATCAAGCCAGCCCACGACCGGCACGATCCGGCAATCGGGGTTCAACCCGGTCAGGGTTTCGGCGGCGACCTCGGCTTTCGGACGGCCCAGATCGGACATGCGGAACAGGGTCTGGCGATGCAGGTTGCTTTCCTCGACGCGATCACCGTCGATGATCGTCAACTCCCCGATCCCCGCACCCGCCAGCGCCGGCAGCAGGCTTGCCCCCAATCCGCCGGCGCCGACCACCAGAACCCGGGCCTTGGCCAGCCGCGCCTGTCCGGCCGCGCCGACGCCGGGCAGGCAGATCTGACGGGCATAGCGGCTCATACCGCGCATTCCCTTGTGGCGAGGATCCATTCGCGGCAACGCGCCACCGGATCGGCGGCCTGCTGGATGTCGGTGACCACCGCCGCGCTGTCCGCCCCGGCCGCGAACAGGCCCGGCAGGCGCTCGGGCGTCAGACCGCCGATCCCGACCAAGGGCGTCGCCCCGGCCGCGGCTTTCCAGCGGCGCACGCGGTCCAGCCCCTGCGGCCCCCATTTCATCTTTTTCAAAAGCGTCGGATAGACCGGCCCCAGCGCGACATAGGCGGGCGCCAGCGCCAGCGCCCGGTCAAGCTCGGCTTCGTCATGGGTCGACAGGCCGAACCGCACCCCGCCGCGACGCAGCGCCGTGAAATCGGCGCTGTCCATATCCTCTTGCCCCAGATGCACGAAATCGCAGCCCAGATCCAGCGCCGCCTGCCAGTGGTCGTTGACGACAAGCTGCGCGCCATGGGCGGCGCAGATGTCGCGGGACAAACCGATCTGGCGGCGCGTCTCGGCCTCGGGCTGGTCCTTCAAGCGCAATTGCACCAACCGGACCCCAAGCGGCACCAGACGGCCGAGCGCATCGGCATCCGCGACGATCAGATAGAACGGATCCGGACGCCACATCAGACCAGCTCCGCCATGCCGAAAACCGGGGTCGAGGCCACGGCCATCTCGCGCTGCGGCATCAGCCCGGCCTGACAGGCGATCCGCCCGGCCGCGACCGCCTGACCAAAGGCGCGGGCCATGGCGACGGGATCGCGGGCCATGGCGACGGCGGTGTTCAGCAGCACCGCGTCAAAGCCCATCTCCATCGCCGCCATCGCCTGCGAGGGCGTGCCGATACCGGCATCGACGACCAGCGGAACATCGGGGAAATGGGCCCGCATGCTGGCCAACCCCGCGCGGTTCCGCAACCCCTGCCCCGAGCCGATCGGCGCCCCCCATGGCATCAGGACGCGGCACCCCGCCTCGATCAGCCTTTCGCCGACGATCAGGTCCTCAGTCGTATATGGGAAAACCTCGAAGCCATCGGCGGACAGGATGCGCGCCGCCTCGACCAGCGCGAAGGGGTCGGGTTGCAGCGTGTCGGCATGGCCGATCACCTCAAGCTTGATCCAGGCCGTGCCGAAAACCTCGCGCGCCATCTGCGCGGTGGTCACGGCCTCGCGCACGGTGTGGCAGCCGGCGGTATTGGGCAGGATGCGGGCGCCGCTTTCGGCCAGTATGGCGCGGAAATCCGCCCCCTCGCGGCCCTCGCGCCGCAGCGAGACGGTGATCACGCCGGCACCCGAGGCCGCGATCGCGGCCCGCAGCACCTCGGGCGAAGGGTATTGCGCGGTGCCCAGCATCAGCCGGCTGTCAAGATCAACGTTGTAGAACATCCCCTATCCTCCCTGCATCGGTGACAGGACTTCGACCTTCGCGCCCGGGATCAGCGGGGTCGCGGGGCGCATGCCGCGCGGCACGAAAGCGCCGTTCAGGGCGGTCGCGACCGAACCCGCGTCAAGCCCCCGTTCGGCGATCAGCGCCTCGAGGGTCGCGGCATCGGTGGTGACGGGCAGGCCGTTCAGTTCAATCTGCATGGGTCAGTTCTTTCGTCATCAGCCGCGCCAGATCGCCGGCCAGGGCGGGCGCCATCAGAAAGCCATGCCGATACATGCCGTTCAGATGGATGCGGTCGCCGTCCTGTCGCAGGCGCGGGACATTGTCGGGGAAGGCGGGGCGCAGCCCGGCCCCGGTGCCGATAAGCTCGGCCTCGGCAAAGGCGGGATCGACGGCATAGGCCGCCGACAGAAGCTCCATCACCGCCCGCGCCGTGACACCGCCGGGTCGGCTGCTTTCGATCATGGTCGCGCCGATCATGAACCGGCCGCCGCCGCGCGGAACGATATAGCAGGGAAAGCGTGGGTGCAGAAGCCGCACGGGCCGCGACAGCGTCACCTCGGGCGCCAGAACTTCGACCATCTCGCCCCGCACCGCGCGCAGGTCGGCCAGCCGGTCGCGGGCGCCAAGGCCGCGGCAATCGACCAGACGGGTGCCGCGGGGGGGGCCGGGATGAAACCGCACCCCCCGCGCCTTCAACCCCGCGCGCAGCGTGGCCAGCGCCTCGGCCGGGTCCAGATGCGCCTCGGCGCCAAAGAACAGCCCGCGCGCGAAACGGCCCGCGAGTTCCGGTTCCAGCGCCTCGGGACGCACCCATTCATGGCCGCGCGTCGCCCGCGCGAACCGGTCAAGCTCGGCCTGATCGCGCGGCGGGGCAAGGACCAGCGTGCCCCGCGCCCTGACGCTTTGGACCCGCGCCGCCCACCAGCCGATCGCCTCCTGCCCGCGCGCGACCACGACCTCGGGCGCGATCTCGCCCTCGCAGAACGGGGCCAGCATGCCGCCGGCCAGCGCCGAGGCCGGGCGCGGCGCATCGTCGGGCAGGATCACCTCGACCGCCAGCCCCTGTTCGGCAAGCGCGGTGGCGGCACAAAGCCCCGCCACCCCCGCCCCAAGGACCGAGATCATTCGACCCGCTCCACGCTGTCCGCCGGCAGATACAGCGCGCCCTCCTCACGGAACCGTTCGGCCATCCGCTCCATCCCGGCCTGTTTCTCGGCCTCGGCCCGGATGTCATGGCTGATTCGCATCGAGCAGAATTTCGGCCCGCACATGGAACAGAAATGCGCCAGCTTATGCGCCTCGGCCGGCATGGTTTCGTCATGCATTTCCCGGGCGGTGTCGGGATCAAGCCCGATGTTGAACTGGTCCTGCCAGCGGAATTCGAACCGCGCCCGGCTGATCGCGTCGTCACGCAGCCGCGCACCCGGATGCCCCTTGGCCAGATCGGCGGCATGGGCGGCAAGCTTGTAGGTGATGACCCCGGTTTTCACGTCATCCCGGTCGGGCAGACCCAGATGTTCCTTGGGCGTGACATAGCACAGCATCGCGGTTCCGAACCAACCGATCATCGCCGCCCCGATGGCGCTGGTGATGTGGTCATAGCCGGGCGCGATATCGGTGGTCAGCGGCCCGAGCGTATAGAACGGCGCCTCGTCGCAATGCTTCAACTGCTCGTCCATATTGGCCTTGATCTTGTGCATCGGCACATGGCCCGGCCCCTCGATCATCACCTGACAGTCCTTGGCCCAGGCGATCTTGGTCAGCTCACCCAAGGTGCGCAGCTCGGCGAATTGCGCCTCGTCATTGGCGTCGGCGATCGAGCCGGGGCGCAGCCCGTCGCCTAGACTGAAGCTGACGTCATAGGCGCGCATGATGTCGCAGATCTCGTCGAAATGTTCATAAAGAAAGCTCTCGCGGTGATGATGCAGGCACCATTTCGCCATGATCGAGCCGCCGCGCGACACAATCCCGGTCACCCGTTTCGCGGTCATCGGGATCATGTGCAGCCGCACGCCGGCATGGATGGTGAAGTAATCCACCCCCTGTTCGGCCTGTTCGATCAGCGTGTCGCGGAAGATTTCCCAGGTCAGGTCCTCGGCCACGCCGCCAACCTTTTCCAGCGCCTGATACAATGGCACGGTGCCGATCGGCACGGGCGCGTTGCGGATGATCCAGTCGCGGATGTTGTGGATGTTGCGGCCCGTCGACAGGTCCATGACCGTATCGGCACCCCAGCGGATCGCCCAGACCATCTTTTCGACCTCTTCCTCCATCGACGAGGTGACGGCCGAATTGCCGATATTGGCGTTGATCTTGACCTTGAAATTGCGGCCGATGATCATCGGCTCAAGCTCGCGGTGGTTGATGTTCGCGGGGATGATGGCGCGGCCCTCGGCGATCTCGCGGCGGACGAATTCCGGCGTCACCAGATCGGGCAGATCGGCGCCCATCGCGTCGCCATCGCGCAGATAGGCGGCGCTGCGGCCCTCGTTCTCGCGGATCGCGACGAATTCCATCTCGGGGGTGATGACACCGGCACGCGCATAGGCAAGCTGGGTGACCGCGCGGTCGCCCCGCGCCCGCAGCGGCGGCCGCGACAGCGGGAAGGCCGGGGTCAGCCGGGTGCCGGTGGCGAAACCGTTGTCGGCCGAGGTCACCGCGCGCCCGGCATAGCTTTCGATATCGCCCCGGTCCAGCAACCAGCGGCCGCGGACATCCGGCAGCCCGTCGGCGATGGCGACGGCGCGGTCCGCGTCGGTATAGGGGCCGGAACTGTCATAGACCCGCAGGTTTTCCTCGGTCGCGATCTCGATCTCGCGCAGCGGCACGCGGATGTCGTGGATCCTGCCTTGCAGATAGACCTTGCGCGAGGCGGGCAGCGGGCCGGTGGTGATGGTGGGGACGGTGTCTTTCATATCGGTCTCCTCTTGCGAAAAGACCCAAGTGAAACGGCAAGAAGCAGGCCATCGGGCCCGCGCGGATTTGCGCAAAAGGGCCCATCGGCCCGAAAGGACCGCCCCGTCGTGGATTTGGGGGAATCGCCCTTCGGTCTTCCTACGCCAGCATCAACTGGGTCAGGTTCAAAGGGTCGCTTCACCGGATATGCCTGACGGCATGTCTTGTCAGCCTCTCAGTCCCCAAGGCGGGACTCCCCTGACGTAGGCGCGATACTACCTATTCCTCGCGCCCGGTCAATGGGGCGGATGGATCGGTGACCGGCTATTTCGCATCGTGAAAGATAATGCCCAGCGTGTGGCGCTGTCCACTGCGGACCCGGCTGACGCCGTGACGCATGTTCACGCGGTAATACCCCTTGGCGCCTTTCACGGGCCGGTTGTGAACCGCGAAGGCCACGGCATCGCCCAGCGTCAGCGGCACCACCTCGGCGCGGCTTTGCATGCGGGGGCGCTGCTCGGTCAGGACGAATTCGCCGCCAGTGAAATCGCGGCCGGGGTCCGACAGAAGGATGGCGACCTGCATCGGAAAGGCCAGATCGCCGTACAGGTCCTGATGCAAGCAGTTGAAATCCCCCGCGACGTATTGCAGCAGCAGCGGCGTCGGGCGGGTCTGGCCAGCCCGGTGACAGGCGGCCAGATATTCGGCATGCCGGGCGGGAAACCGCGCCGCCTGCCCCATACGGGCGTTCCACTGATTGGCAAGCCCGGCCAGATGCGGATAAAGCGCGCCGCGCAGCCCCTGCACCAGATCCGGCAACGGGTATCTGAAATACCGATACTCTCCCTTGCCGAAACCGTGGCGCGCCATGTGGATATGGCTGCGAAACCGGTCCTCTTGCGGATAAAGCCCGGCGATCGCGGCGCATTCCTCCGCGGTCAGCAGGTTTTTCAGCAGGGCAGAGCCGTTCGCGTCCAGTTCCGCCGTGAACCCGTCCCCGTCGCGGTTCGCCAGACGCGCCGCGGCGGCATCCATCGCCGCCGGGCCTGCATCGGCCGGATCGAAAGCCACGCTCATGCCTGCGCCTCTTTCAGCAACAGCGCCCGCTTGCGATCGACGCCCCAGCGATAGCCGGCCAGCGCGCCGTCGCTGCGCACCACCCGGTGACAGGGAATGGCGACGGCGAGGTTATTTGCGCCGCAAGCCTGCGCCACCGCCCGCACCGCCGAGGGGCGCCCGATCCGTTCCGCGACATCGGCATAGCTGGCCGTGGCGCCCGGCGGGATGGCCAGAAGCGCCTGCCAGACCCGTTGCTGAAAGGCGGTGCCGCGAATATCCAGCGGCAGATCGAAGCCGACGCCCGGCGCCTCGACAAAGGCGACGACACGGGCGACCAGCGCCTCGAACCCGGCATCGGCGCCGATCAGGTTCGCGTTCGGAAACCGGTCCTGCAGATCGCGCACCAGCTTTTCGGGATCGTCGTCCAGCGCGATGGCGCAGATGCCCTTGTCGCTTTGCGCGACCAATATCGCCCCCAGCGAACATTCCCCGATGGCAAAACGGATGTCGGTATCCTTGCCGCCTTTGCGGTACATCGTCGGCGTCATCCCCAGCATCTCGCCCGCGCGCTCATAGAACCGGCTGTTCGAGCCATAGCCGGCATCATAGATCGCGCTGGTGACGCTGTTATCGGACCGCCCGAGCGCCGCCCTCAACTTGCGAGCGCGCTGCGCGGCGCCATAGGCGCGCGGCGTCACCCCGGTGATCGCCTTGAACTGGCGGTGGAAATGCGACGGGCTGACACCCATCGCGGCGGCGATTTCGTCTAGCTTCGGCGGGGTATCGGCCGTCTCGATCATCCGGCAGGCGGCGGCGACGATCGCCGCATTCGCCTGTGCGGGCGATTGCGCGTTGGGATGACAGCGCCGGCAGGGGCGAAAGCCCGCCGCCTCGGCCTCGGCGGCCGTGGTGAAAAAGCGCACGTTGCGGGGTTTGGCCCCGCGCGACGGGCATGACGGGCGGCAATAAACGCCCGTGGTCACCACCGCATAGACGAAGGCGCCGTCCGCTGCAGGGTCGCGATCGACGACGCTTTGCCAGCGCGGGTCGCGTTCCGTGACCGAGATTTCGTGTTCCATGGCAAGTCAACCTTTCCGGTCCTTGTGACAACATGCAAGCGAAGATAGGCGGCGCGCCGGGGCGGCTCACTCCGATCCTTGCTTTCAAATCCGCATGTCCGTCAGGGCCGGTGACCGTGGCCGCTATCCATGGCGCGGGCGGGTCAGAATTTCATCCCGACGCTGAAGCTTGCCCCGTCGGTGCCGATGCCGAAATTCGCCGCCCCGAAGCTGATCCCGATCAGCGCGCCCGAAAACACCTGCGCCGGCGTATGTTCGCCCGCGCTGATGCGGCTGAAACCGGTCAGACCGGCCGCGCCATAGGCGGCAAGACCCGCCGCGGGCTGATCGTCAAAGCATTTGCCGGCCAGATCGGCGGCGCCGAAACTCGCAGCGGCGGTATGGCCCGAGGGGAAGCCCTTGCCCTCGCCCGACGGGCGGCGCGAGATCGGCTGCCCGTCGAAATATTCCTTCATCCCCCAGACCAGCGCCGTCTGGATCAACCCGCGTACCGCGAAATCCTCCAGCCGGTGCTGCTTTTGCGCGCAGACCGCGGCGGCCAGCGGCAGGCCGTATTTCATCGCCGTGCCGAAGCTTTCCAGCGGATCGGCCGCAGCGGGGACAGCAAGCGAAACGGCACAGAGCGCGGCCAGAGCTTTCACGGGGAACATCCTTTATCATAACCGACTGGTATCATGCCCGACTGCTATCGTAACCGACTTGGCGGCATTTCCTGCATCTACGCCCCGGCGCCCGGAATGGCATAGCCCGACCGGCAGCCATCGCCCTGGATCGGCGGCATCCCGCCAATCGCGCGCAGATCACCCGCCCAGACCGATGACCCGGTCCATGCGCGCGGCAAGCTGATGGTTATGCGTGGCGATCAGCGCCGAAAGACCGGTTTCGCGGACCAGCGCCATCAGCACCTCGAAAACCTTGTCCGAGGTTTCGGGGTCCAGGTTTCCGGTCGGTTCGTCGGCCAGCAACAGCGCCGGCTGATTGGCCAGCGCCCGGCAAAAGGCGACGCGCTGCTGCTCGCCCCCCGACAGTTCGGCCGGGCGGTGGTCGGCGCGATGCGACAGACCGACCCGACCCAACAGGTCGGCGGCGCGGGCGGCGGCGGCCCGTTGTCCGACGCCATTGGCAAGCTGCGGCAGGATGATGTTTTCGGCCGCGCTGAATTCCGGCAGCAGGTGATGGAACTGATAGACAAAGCCAAGCTCGGCCCGCCGCGCGGTGGTTCGCGCCCGGTCGCCAAGCCCGGTCATGTCACGGCCATTCAGCAGCACCTGCCCGCTGTCGGGCGTGTCGAGCAGCCCGGCGATATGCAGAAGCGTGGATTTCCCCGCCCCCGAGGGGGCGACCAGCGCCACGACCTCGCCCCGGGCGATGCTCAGATCGACACCGCGCAGCACCTCGACGGCGGCGGGCGTGCCAAGATTATAGGTCTTGGTCACATCGGAAAGCGTCAGAACATCACTCATAGCGCAGCGCCTCGACCGGGTTCATGCGCGCCGCGCGGCGAGCCGGAAAGATGGTGACGACGAAGGACAGGAACAGCGCCAGCGCCACCGCCCGGAACAGATCCCACGCCTGCAATTTCGCCGGCAACTCGTAGATCCCCCGGATCGAGGGATCCCATGCGCCGCCGCCGCTGATCCAGTTGACGAACGCCATGATCGACGACACGTTCAGCGCGAACAGCACCCCAAGCACCACGCCCGCGATCGTGCCGATGATGCCGGTGAAGGCGCCGCACAGGAAGAACACCCGCATCACCGCGCCCTCGGTCAGGCCCATGGTGCGCAGAATGCCGATGTCGCGGCCCTTGTTCTTGACCAGCATGATCAGGCCCGAGGTGATGTTCATCGTCGCGATCAGCACCAGCACCGCAAGGATGACGAACATCACGTCATCCTCGATATCCAGCGCGCGCAGGAACGACCCGGAACTGTCCCGCCAGGTCCAGACCTGCGCCCCGTCACCGGCCGCCTGCAACAAGGGCAGCGTCCAGTCGTCGATACGCTCGGGATCGCCGACATAAACCTCGATCTCGTCGGCCACATCCTCGCGGTTGAAATAGCTTTGCGCCTCGGCCAGCGGCATATAGATCCGGGTCCGGTCGATGTCATAGCGCCCGGCGGTGAAGATATAAGTGACCTCATAGGCGTTGATGCGCGGCGTCACCCCCATCGGGGTCTGCGCCCCATCGGGCGAGATCAGCCGGATCCGGTCGCCAAGATTCACCCCAAGCTCGCGCGCGATGCCGGAACCGATGGCGATGCCCTTGTCGAAATCCTCGATATTGCCCTGCGCAACCGCGGGATCGTTGACCCGCGGGATCGCCTTCAGCGCGTCAAGGGTAAGGCCGTAAACCTCGGCCACGTTCGAGCGGTCGTTGTTCGTCACCATCACCTGTCCTCGCACCACCGGGGTGGCGCGGGTGACGCCCGGCAGCGCGGCGATCTTGGCCGCCAGCGCGTCATAATCGCTGATCACGCCCGGCGCGGTCACCCCGTCGGCGATCTGCATGGGCAGTTGATAGACGGTGGTATGCGCATTGGCGCCAAGGATCGTATCGACGAATTCGGCCCGAAACCCGGCCCGGACCGCCAGGGTCGCGATCAGCGCCGCGACCCCAAGCGCCACACCGATCAGGCTGATCCAGGTCATCACGCTGACCCCGCCCTCCGCGCGGCGGGCGCGCAGATAGCGCCATGCGATCAGGAATTCGTAACGGGAGAACGGTCGGGGCGTCATCGGCAACCTTATGGAAATGCGCGCGGACCCTGCCCCCGCCGCCGCCCGAGGTCAAGCCACGGCGGCGTGAGGCGGGGCGGCCCGTGGTCCGCGCAGGGGTCGGGCCGGGATCGCCTCGGCGTTGCCTCGGGGTCGGCCCGGGGGCGCATTGGGGGGGCGCCTCAGGGTCGGGCGCGTCTTGCGGTGAAAACCGATGGACCATGCCGCGCGCCCGCGCCACTGTGGCGAAAACGGATGTGAGTCGCGCATGTTTCTGGGCATTGATCTGGGCACCTCGGGGGTAAAGGCGGTTCTGATCGACGGCGATCAGACGGTACTGGCGACCGGCCACTCCGGGCTGACGGTGATGCGCCCACGGCCCGGCTGGTCGGAACAGAACCCGGCCGACTGGATCGCGGCGACCGAGGCAGCGCTTGACCAGATCGCCGCCGCGCATCCGCTGACAAAGCTGCGGGGAATCGGACTGTCGGGCCAGATGCATGGCGCGGTCTGTCTGGATGCGGCGGATCAGGTGCTGCGGCCCGCGATCCTGTGGGACGATGGCCGCGCCGCCGAACAGGCCGCGGCGCTGGACGCCGATCCTGCCTTTCGCGCCATTACCGGCAATATCGTGTTCGCCGGTTTCACCGCGCCGAAACTGGTCTGGATGGCCGCGCATGAGCCCGAAATCCGCGCCCGCGTGGCCAAGGTCCTGTTGCCCAAGGATTACCTGCGTCTTTGGCTGAGCGGTGAGATGGCGGGCGATATGTCGGACGCCTCGGGCACCGCATGGTTCGACCCGGCCCGGCGCGACTGGTCGGACAGGTTACTGGCGGCGACCGGCTTGTCGCGGGACCAGATGCCCCGGCTGGTCGAGGGCTCGCAGCCCTCGGGCAGATTGCGGGCGGAACTGGCGGGGCGCTGGGGGATCGCGGGCAGCCCGGTAATCGCGGGTGGCGCCGGCGACAATGCGGCGACCGCGATCGGCGCCGGGATCGTCGGGCCGGGCACGGGTTTCGTGTCGCTGGGCACCTCGGGGGTGATCTTCGCCGCGACCGACCGCTTTCTGCCGGCGCCCGAAAGCGCGGTCCACGCCTTTTGCCACGCCCTGCCCGAACGCTGGCATCAGATGGGGGTGATGCTTTCAGCCTCGGCCTCGCTGGAGTGGCTAGCAGCCATCACCGGCACCAGACCGGCGGAACTGACGGCGGAACTGACGGCGGCGCCTGGCGCGGGTTTGCGCCCGCCCGGCGCGGTCCGCTTCCTGCCCTATCTGTCGGGCGAGCGCACCCCCCATAACGATCCCACGGCGCGCGGCCTGCTGTCCGGCCTTTCGGCGGCGACCGATCGCGCCGCCCTGACCCAAGCCGTGCTGGAAGGTGTCAGCTTTGGCCTGCGCGACAGTCTGGAGGCGATGCGCGCGGCCGGCGGCGCGGTCGACAGGTTGCTGGCGATGGGCGGGGGCGCCCGGTCCGATTACTGGCTTTCGCTGCTGGCGACCACGCTCAACCTGCCCATCGACCGGCCCGAGGGCGGCGAGACCGGGGCCGCATTCGGCGCCGCGCGCCTGGGCATGCTGGCGGTGGGTGCGGCCGATCTTTCCGCCCTGACAGCACCCGCCATCGCCGGCAGCTTCGATCCCGATCCCGCGCTTGTCCCGGCGTTCGATGCGGCCTATGCCGAGTTTCGCGCCGACTGGCCGCTGGCGCTGGATCGCCACGCGGTCGCACGGGAGGGCGTCACGGGTGAGGGCATCACGGGTGAGGGCGGGCGCGCGAACTAACGCTCGGTCAGTTTCAGCTCGATCCGGCGGTTCTGGGCGCGGGCTTCGGCCGTGTTGGCGGTGTTGACGGGCTGATATTCGCCAAACCCGGTCGCGGCCAGCCGCTGCGGCGGAAAGCCCAGATCGTCGACCATATAGCGCACGACCGCCAGCGCCCGCGCCTGACTGAGTTCCCAGTTGTTGCGATAGCGGCCAAGCCCACTGAGCGGCTGGTCGTCGGTATGCCCGTCGACCCGCAGAATCCAGTCGATGCCCTTCGGGATCTCGGCCGCGACCTGACCCAGAAGCTGCGCCACGCGGGCAACCTGGGCCTTGCCCTCTGCGGACAGATCCGCCTCGCCGGGGGCGAACAGAACCTCGGAGGACAGCGCAAAGCGGTCGCCGACCACCGTCACCCCCTGCCGCCCGGCCAGAATCTGCGACAACCGGCCGAAGAATTCGGACCGGTAACGGGCAAGATCCTTGGCCTCGTCCTCGGCGCGCTGGCGATCCTGTTCGGCCTTGGCCCGCGCCTCGGCCTCAAGCGCGGCGCGCGCCTTTTGTTCCTCGGCCACCCGGACAAGCGCGGTGTTCAGCTGCTCGCCCAGCTTTTCGACCTGAAGATCGGCCTGCGCCTTGCCGGCGCCGGTGGTGTCCAGCACCGCCTGCAACGACCCCAGTTGCGCTTGCAGCCCCGCGACCTGTTCGTTCAGAAGCGCGATCCGGCGGCGATCCTCGGCGGTCAGGGCCTGCTGCTGCGACAGGGTGTCATTGGCGGTTTTCAGCAGCGCCGCCTGCCGTTCCGCCTCGGTTCTGGCGCTGGCCGCAAGCTGATCCCGGGCCGCCTTGGCGGCCGCGAGTTGCGCCGCCTGCGCATCTGCCTGGGTTTTCGCGTCGGCCGACAGTTGGTCGCGCGCCGCCTCGGCAGCCGCCAAAAGCGTCAGGGTCTCTTCGGCTTTGCGGCGGCTTTCTTCCAGCGACAGCGTCATCGCGGTCAGTTCGGTGCCGGAATCCTCAAGTTTCTTGCGCAGCGCCTCGGCCGCGGCGGCATCGGCGATCCGCGCGGCCTCGGCATCGGTCAGGGCCTTGGCCAGCGCCTGTTCGCCCTTGGCGGCATCGGCCCGGGCGGCGGCAAGCTGGGTCGCCATCGCGGCGATCTTGCCATTGGCCGTATCCAGCGCCGCCTGCACATCGGCAAGCTCTTGCGATTTCGCCGTCACCTGATCGGTGGCGCCCTGATTTTGCCGGCGCAGATCGGCGACCAGCGCATCGAGCGCCTGACGCCGCGCGGCGGCCAGCCGGGCGGCTTCGGCCTGCGCGTCGACCTCATCCCGGGCCGAGGCGAGCGCCAGTTCCGCCGCCGAGGCGCGCTGCTGTTGCGCTGCGGTTTCCGCCGCCAGCCGCGCCTGCGTATCCGTGGCCGCCTGCCGGTCCGCCGCGCGCGCGGCAAGAAGCGCCGCGACCTCGGCCTCGAAATCGGTAATCCGGCCGCGTGCCGCACCAAGATCGCGGTCCCGTGCCGCCAGATCGCCGGTCAGCGCCCTGATCCGCGCCTCGGCCGCCGCCTGCGACGCCGCAAGCTGATCCTCGAGCGAGGAGGATTGCTGTTCCGAGGCCGACAGCGCGCTGCTTAGCCCCGCCACCTTCTGGCCAAGCGCCTCAAGCTCGGTGTCCTGCGCCTTGATCTGGTCGCGCAGAACCGACTGGATGATCATGAAGATCGACAACACGAACATGATGACCATCAAAAGCGCGGTCATCGCGTCGACAAAACCGGGCCAGACGGTATGGGACATGCGCCCGGCGGCGCCGCCACGACGTCCCAGAGCCCCGGCGCGCATCAGCCGTCGGTCCTGTCGGAATTGCCCGCGTCGGATTCGACGGTAAGCGCGTTCAACGTCGCGGTCAGCCGTTCGACCGCTTCGGTCAGCCGGGCCACATCGGCGCCGCCATCACCGGCGCGCGTCTGTCGCGCCGCGGTGAGTTCCTCCAGCAATTGCAGCATCTGCACGTCGATCGAGCGCAACCGCATCCGGCTTTCGGGATCATCGAAGCTGCCCTTGCGCAGCATCTCGGACACCGATTCGGTCTGGGCCTCGGAAATCTCGATCAACCGGCTTTGCCCGGCGCTGACCCGGTCGATGGCGGCGGCCACCGGGGCGGCATCCTGCACCCGCGCGATCAGTTCGATCCCGGCGGCCATATCGGCCATGCGCTGGTCGGCTTCGGCGGCGGCGCGGTCGCGCAACTCAGCCTGCTGGGCCATGACGTTCAGATGCGCGGTCATCTGGTCCAGCACCCCTGCGACCGATGCCTGATCCAGCCCGTCCACGCCGTCGCCGGCGATGCCAAGCCGGGTAAAGCTGCTCAGCCATTCTTCAAGCTCGCGGTAAAAGCGGTTCTGGCCGTGGTTGGCGAACAGCTCCAACAGCCCGACCACCAGCGATCCGAACAAGCCCAGAAGCGAGGATGAAAAGGCCGTGCCCATGCCGCCAAGCTGGGTTTCCAGTCCGGTCATCAGCTTGTCAAACACCTGCGCCCCGGTCTCGCCATCCTGCGGGGCCAGCGCGCGGATGGTGTCGACGACGCCGGGGACGGTGTTCGACAGCCCATAGAAGGTTCCCAGAAGGCCAAGGAATATCAGCAGGTTCGAGATATAGCGGGTGATGTCACGCGCCTCTTCGACGCGGGTCGCGACCGATTCAAGGATGGACCCGGCCGAGCTTGCCGAGATCACCCCGCCGACCGGCCCGCGCGGCCCCAGAAGTGCCGCGAGCGGCGCCAGCAGACGCGGCGCGTGGCCGGGACCGGCCAGTTCCTCGGGGCTGACCGTGGCCACGCCCGCCACCGAGGCCGAACTGCGCCGCGCCGCGAAACGCTCGATCCAGCTTACCGAGTTGATCAACTGCGCGACCTGCCAGAAACAGGCCAGAACGCCGATGACAAAGACGCTGAGGATCACCCCGTTAAGCCACGGATTTATCTGAAAGATCGGGTAAATCTTGCCATAGGCGAACCAGCCGCCGGCAATGACCGCGCCAAGCACCACCAGCATCAGGAACACCTGCCGCACGGGCTGGCTGAAGCGCGGCGGAGTGGCGGGGGTCTTGTGCACCCGTTGCGCGGCAAGGACCCGGCCCGCCCGCCCCGGCTTGCCCGCGCCGCCGCCCGCTGGGTCTGCGCCGGGGTGTCTTGCGGGCTTGTCCGCCGGGCCAGAGATGTCGGTCACAAGGCTCACCTGCTCACGGTTGGGATTTGCTGAACCATAGAAATCCCGCACCCTCTTGCCAAGCCAAAGCAGCGCGTGACGGGCCGATTAACCTTGTCCGGTCAGCCGCCTGACCCGCTGCACAAGGTCCTTGAGCGTGGGATCGTCAAGGCCGAGTTCGGCCAGATGGCTGACGGTGTTATACAGATAATCCGCGTTCGGCCCCCGGCCGCCATGCGCGGTCGAGATGATCCGCGCCTGCTGATCGTAATCCATCCCGCCGCAATATTGCCAATGCGCCGGGTCGATCACATAGGCCAGCGCCGTGCGCACCCGCCCATCGGCCAGCGTGACCGGCAGCGGCGTTTCGATATAGGCGTTGGTGATCAGCTCACGCTCGCGCAGATCGGCCAGCACCTGCTGGCGCTGATCGTCCGGGACGCGCAGCGCCAGCCCCAGACAATGCGCGCCCGGGGCGCGTTCCAGCGCCAGAACCAGTCCCGGCGTCTCGACCGTGCCGCGATACTGGATCGAGCGCATGCTGAAGGCGCGGCTGTACCCCTCCAGCCGGGCGATGGCGGTTTCCTGCGGCGCAAAGCCGGGATCCCACATCAGCGAGCCATAGGCGAATATCCAGAGTTCCGGCTGGTCTGTCATTGCGGAAGGATGTGCAATATTTGAATCAGCATTGACTTGCATCGGCGGTCAGTATCGCCACGATACCGCAAAAATCTCAACCCCGCCGGGGCAGGTCGCGGGAAAAAGGACCGAAGAATGCGCAAACTGTTGATCGTGCTGGTGGCAATCGCCGTGGTGCTGGGTCTGGCCTGGGCCGGCACCGAATGGCTGATGGCCAACCGCCTGCGCAACCTGGCCGAAACCGATCCGGGTTTTGAGGTCCAGCAGGTCCGGATGCTGCGCGATCCCGCGCGGATCGGCGTGCAGATGACAGCACCGCGTCTGGGCGATACCGAGGCAGAGGGCTGGGCGGCAAGCTCGGCCATGCTGTGGCTGTCGCCGAAGGCCTTGAACCAGCTGTCCTTCAGCCCGTCGGATGACCAGACCCTGACGCTGGCCGGCAGACAGGTGCCCGTGCAGATGCAGGCCGCTGCGGGATCGGTGCGGTTTTCGCCGACGCTGAGCATGGCCATATCGAACCTGACCGCCGGCACCGGGCCGGTTTCGGTCGACGGCGCGCCGCTGATGCAGGCGATGCGGCTCGACGCCGAGCTTGTGCCCGGCGGCTATGATGCGCCCAAGGGCGCGGGCGCGACCTATCGCAGCCGGCTGACCCTGACCGGGCTGGATCCGGTCGTGCTGACGGGTCAGCCCCTGCCCGTTCCCGGCAATCTGACCTTTGAGGGGCAGGCGGATGTCTGGCTGGACCACGCCCCCGCCCGCGATCTGTTCAGCGAGGGGCTGCGCCCGCCCCGGCTGATCGGCCTTGATCTTGAACAATCGCAGCTGTCGCTGGGCGACCTGTCGGCCCGGGTGATGGGCCGGGTGACCGGGGATGATACCGGCCGCCCCAGTGGCGTGGTGATGATCTACACCAAGGATGCCGACCGGCTGGTGCAGGCGGCGGCAGATGCCGGTCTGATCCGGCAGAACATGGTGCCGCTTGCGATGACGGCGGTCCGGACATTGGCGGCGTCCGGGTCCGAACCGGTCGAAAAGCCGCCGGCCGATCCGGATGCCAACCCGGCGCTTGCCGATATTCCGACCGGATTGCAGCAACCCAAACGCGACACCACCCCGACCTTCCCCGCCGCCGCCGAGGGCGAATTGCGCCTGCCCCTGCATTTTCAGGACGGACAGATCCGGCTGGGGCCGCTGCCGCTTGGCCCCGCCCCGGTCCTGTTCCGATAAGGCTGGCGCCCGGCGGGTTGGCGCAAGCCCCCATGTCCCCCGATGCGGAGCGGGCACCGGCGGCCAGCCGAAGGGTGTTGTTCGAGTTACGGCTGCGCGGGCGCGGTCGGTGGGTTCGCTCAGGCACGCGCCCCCAATGATGGAACCGGCGCGGGTGGCCGGCAAAAGGTTTTGTTCAAGTTACGGCTGCAAGGGGGCGCCCGGCGGGGTGGCGCAGGTCCGCATGTCCTCCGATGCAAAGCGGGCGCCGGCGGCCAGCCGAAGGTTTTGTTCGCGTTACGGTTGCTTGTGCGCGCCCGGTGGGTTCGCGCAGGGCGCATCCCTCAGTGCGGAGCGGGCGCCGGCGGCCGCCCAACGGTTCCGTTCGACCTGCGATTGCACCGGCGCGGCTATGCGACCGGTTTTTCACCGGCTTTCTGCGCCGGCGGGTTCGGCGCCGGGCCTGCCGCGTCGGCGGGCGGTTGGCTGCGGCCGAAATCGGGGGCGCTGGTGTCCTGCCCGGCCTCGACGATGCCGCGACGGATGGCGCGGGTGCGGGTGAAATAATCGTGCAACTGCTGGCCGTCGCCCATCCGGATGGCGCGTTGCAGGGCGAAAAGCTCTTCCGTGAAGCGGCCCAGAATATCCAGCGTCGCCTCGCGGTTGGTCAGGAACACGTCGCGCCACATGGTCGGGTCACTGGCGGCGATGCGGGTAAAGTCGCGAAAACCGGCGGCCGAGTATTTGATCACCTCACCCTCGGTCACCCGGCGCAGGTGATCGGCGACCCCCACCATCGTGTAGGCGATGAGGTGCGGCGCATGACTGGTCACGGCAAGGACCAGATCGTGATGCGCGGGCTCCATGATCTCGACATTGGCGCCCATGGCACGGATCAGATCGGTCAGCCGCTGAACCGCCACCGGGTCGGTATCGGGCGGCGGGGTCAGAAGCCACCAACGGTTCTGAAACAGCGTCGCAAAACCGGAACGCGGGCCGGAATGCTCGGTCCCGGCCAGCGGGTGGCCCGGGATGAAATGCACCCCCGCCGGCACATGCGGCCCGACCGCCTCAATCACCGCCTGCTTGACCGAACCCACGTCGGTCAGGATCGCACCCGACGCCAGATGTGGCGCGATTTCCTGCGCGACCGGCCCCATCGCCCCCACCGGAACCGCCAGGACCACCAGATCGGCGCCCTCGACCGCCTCGGTCGCGCTGTCGAGCACGCGATCGCACAGGCCGATCTGGCGCGCAATCTCGCGCGTCTCGGCGCTGCGGGCATAGCCGGTGATTTCATCCGCCAGCCCCGCGGCCCGGATGGCATGGGCCATGGAGCCGGCGATCAGCCCCAGCCCGATCAGCGCCACACGCTTGAATTTAACCGTCATCTGCCTGCCTCTTCACGGTCGGCCATAAAGGCGCCGAGTGTCTCCAGAACCCGGGTGACCCCGGCCGCGTCGCCGACCGTGATCCGCAGCGCGTCGGGCAGGCCATAACCGCCGACCTTGCGCACCAGAATGCCCGCATCGCGCAGGGCCGCGTCGGCCGCATCCGCCTGTTCGGCCGATCCGAACCGGGCCAGCACGAAATTCGCGTGGCTTTCGTCGCAGCCGATGCCCAACTGAATCAGCGACGCCCGCAGACGCTGACGCATTGCGGCGTTGGCGGCGGCGCAATCGGCCACGAAGGCGGTGTCGCGCATCGCGGCCTCGGCCGCGGCAAGCTGGGCGCTGGACAGGTTGAAGGGCTGGCGGATGCGGTTCAGCACCTCGATGATCTCGCGCGCCGCATAGCCCCAGCCGATCCGCAACCCGCCCAGCCCGTGGATCTTCGAGAAGGTGCGCGTCATCACCACATTCGGAAATTGCTCGACCAGCGAGACGCCGCCGTCGAACCCTTCGGCGAACTCGGTATAGGCACCATCGTGGACAAGGATGACATCGGGCGGCAACCCCCGGGCCAGACGCAGCAATTCGCTTTCGGCCAGCATGGTGCCGGTGGGGTTCGCCGGGTTGGCGATGAACACGATCCGGGTACGGTCGGTCACGGCGGCAAGGATCGCGTCGACGTCGATCCGCCGCGCGACCTCGCGCACCGTGACCGGGGTCGCGCCGACCATGCGGGCAAGGATCGGATACATCGAAAAACCGTGCTCGGTGGTGATGATCTCATCCCCCGGCCCGGCAAAGGCATGGACCACGAATTGCAGCACCTCGTCCGAGCCCGCGCCGCAGATGATCCGGTCGGGGTCAAGGCCGTTCACCTGACCGATCGCGCCGCGCAAGCCCGCATGATCGGTCGAGGGATAGCGGTTCAGATCCCGCGCGGCCGCCGCGAACGCCGCCTGCGCGGCCGGGCTGCACCCCAGCGGGTTTTCGTTCGAGGACAGTTTCAAAGGCGCGGCGTGCCCGGTCAGCGTGCTTTCGCCGCTGACATAAAGGGCGATATCCATGATGCCGGGTTGGGGAGTGATGGACATAGGCACCTACCTGATTGACGCACCCTTCTAGCCGCAGGCGCAGGGTTTTGGAAAGCCGGTGATCGACACGGGGGCGAAGCACATAACCGCCCCCGGAATGCGAAAAGGGCCGCCCCGACGGGCGGCCCCAATAAAGAAGCTCCTGTCGCGGCGGCGCCGGATCAGTTCTTCGCGTAATATTCGACGACCAGGTTCGGTTCCATCTGAACCGCATAGGGCACATCGCCCAGAACCGGCATGCGCACGAAGGTCGCGGTCATCTTGTTATGGTCGACTTCCAGATAATCCGGCACGTCGCGCTCGGTCAGGGCGACCGATTCCAGCACGATGGCCAGTTGGCGCGACTTGTCGCGGACGGCGATCACGTCGCCTTCCTTGACGCGGTAGCTGGCGATGTTCACGCGCTTGCCGTTCACGGTCACATGGCCGTGGTTCACGAACTGACGGGCGGCGAAGATGGTCGGCACGAATTTCGCGCGGTAAACCACCGCGTCCAGACGACGCTCCAGCAGACCGACCAGCATCTCGCCGGTGTCGCCGCGCAGACGCTCGGCCTCGGTGTAGATGCGGCGGAACTGCTTTTCGGTCAGGTCGCCGTAGTAGCCCTTGAGCTTCTGCTTGGCGCGCAGCTGGGTGCCGAAGTCCGACAGCTTGTTCTTGCGGCGCTGGCCGTGCTGGCCGGGGCCGTATTCACGCTTGTTCACCGGGGATTTGGCGCGGCCCCAGATGTTTTCGCCCATGCGGCGGTCGATCTTGTACTTGGCAGCGGTGCGTTTTGTCATCGCTGATCTCCTTTTGTGTGTCGTATCAAAAGGGCGTTGTCCTTTTCCCGACCGGCGCGTGCCGGGCGTGACGACAGGCTCCCCCTTGCGGGGTCCACCAACACCAATGAAGTGCGCGCTTATAGACGGGATTCGGCCACTGTCAAGCGGGCTTGCCCTGCTGCCGCTCTCCTGCGACAAACCGGATCATGAAACAGGTGATATGCATCAAATGGGGCACGAAATACGGCCCCGAATACGTCAACCGGCTTTACGGCATGCTGTCGCGGCACCTGACCCCGCCCTTCCGGCTGGTCTGCTTCACCGACGCGACCGAGGGCCTGCGCACCGAGATCGAGCCCCGGCCGCTGCCGGTCTTTGAGTATGAGGCGCCGAAGAACACGCTGGGCAAATGGCCCAAGTCGCGGTTGTGGGGCGATCTGGGCGATGTGACGGGCGTGGTGCTGTTCATCGACCTTGATGTGATCATCACCGGCAACATGGATGATTTCTTCACCTATGGCGATCCCACCGACGTGATCCTTGCGCGCAACCCGAACACGCCGCTGGAAAAGCTGGGCCAGACCTCGATCTACCGGATGCCGGTCGGCAAGCTGGAACCCCTGCAACGGATCTTCAAGGCCGATCCGCAGGCGGCGGCGGACAAGTTCAGGTTCGAGCAGCGTTTCGTCACCCGCAACGCGCCGGGCGGGGTCAAGTTCTGGCCCAAGGGCTGGGTCGCGCATTTCAAATGGCACTGCATCCCGCCATTCCCGCTAAATTATCTGCGCCCGCCGCGCCTGCCGTCCGGCACCAAGGTGGTGATCTTCCCCGGCGGCCTGAACCCGCCCGACGCCATCGCCGGGCGGTGGAGCGACAAGGACGCGGCACACACCCCGCGCGAGCATCTGGCCGCGACCTTCGACGGCCGCCGCCGCGAAGGGGTGTCGCGCCATCTGCGGCATTATTTCATGCCCGCGACATGGGTCGCCGATTACTGGCGCGAATAGGCCCGGGCCGATGCAAACGGTCTTTCGCGTCCCGGCTTTCGCGCGGCGGTCTTTCATCCCGGCTTTCATCGCGGTCTTT
The DNA here is from genome assembly GCF_042680785.1 of Paracoccus pacificus. Classification (NCBI taxonomy): domain Bacteria; kingdom Pseudomonadati; phylum Pseudomonadota; class Alphaproteobacteria; order Rhodobacterales; family Paracoccaceae; genus Paracoccus; species Paracoccus pacificus. The sequence continues at coordinate 631,316 of NZ_JBHUEN010000043.1, read as the reverse complement.
ATATCGGCGCGCGATGACGCTAGGGCTGTCGCAAACCGGGGGTGACGATGATTTACGATACTGCCGCGGACTGGCAAGCGGCCGGTCAAAAGCGTGTGCTGCTGTTCGGCATGTCGGGGCTTGGCAAGACCCATCTGTCGAACCTTCTGCGGCAGTCGGGCGACTGGTTCCACTACTCGATCGACTACCGCATCGGCACCCGCTACATGGGCGAGCTGATCGCCGACAATTTCAAGCGCGAGGCGATGAAGAACCCGTTCCTGCGCGATCTTCTGATGACCGATTCGGTCTATATCACCTCGAACATCACCTTCGACAATCTGGCGCCGCTGTCGACCTATCTGGGCAAGCCCGGCGATCCCGCGCGCGGCGGACTGCCCTTCGCCGAATACGAACACCGCCAGCGCGAGCACATGGCGGCCGAGGTCGCGGCGCTTCTGGACACGCCCCGCTTCATCGACCGGGCGCGCGACCTTTACGGCTATGGGAATTTCGTCTGCGACTCGGGCGGGTCGATCTGCGAGGTGGTGGACCCGGACGATCCCGATGACCCGGTTCTGCGGGCGCTTTCGTCAAATCTGCTGCTGGTCTGGATTAAGGGCTCGGACGCACATACATCCGACCTGATCCGCCGCTTCGACCGTGCGCCCAAGCCGATGTACTACCAGCCCGCGTTCCTGACGAAGGCCTGGCAGGACTATCTGACCCAGACCGGGCAGCGCCCCGACTCGGTGGATCCCGATGCCTTCGTGCGCTGGACATATGCAAGGGCGCTGGCCCACCGCCAGCCTCGCTATGCCGCGATGGCCCGCAACTGGGGCGTCACCGTGACCGCCGAAGAGGTGGCCGAGGTGCAGAGCCCCGAGGATTTCAACGACCTGATCGGCCGCGCGATCAAGCGCGACCGGTCACCAAAGACGCAAAACTGAGGACCAGACCACCATGCCGATCACCCTGCCCGAGGACCTGCCCGCCTTTGACATCCTGTCGAACGAAGGCGTCATGGTCATGTCGCCCGGGCGGGCCGCGACGCAGGACATCCGTCCGATCCGCATCGCGCTTTTGAACCTGATGCCGAAGAAGATACAGACCGAGAACCAGTTCGCCCGGCTGATCGGCGCCACGCCCCTTCAGATCGACCTGTCGCTGATCCGCATGTCGGACCACCACAGCCGCAACACCGCCGCCGACCACATGGCCGCCTTCTACCGCCCCTTCGCCGAGGTCGCTGAATCGGGCGAGAAATTCGACGGGCTGATCATCACCGGCGCGCCGATCGAGCATCTGCCTTTCGAGGAGGTGACCTATTGGGACGAGTTGCGCCGGGTCTTTGACTGGACCCAAAGCAATGTCCATTCGACATTCGGCGTCTGCTGGGGCGGCATGGCGATGGCCTGGCATTTCCACGGCCTTCCCAAGCATATCCTTGATCACAAGGCTTTCGGCTGTTTCCGCCACGACAACCTGTTCGCCGCCAGCCCTTATCTGCGCGGCTTTTCGGACGACATGCTGATCCCCGTCAGCCGCTGGACCGAAGTGCGGCAGGATGAGGTCGACGCCCGGCCCGAACTGAAAACCCTGCTGGCCAGCGGCGATGTCGGCCCCTGTCTGGTCGAGGACACGGGGCACCGCGCGCTCTATATCTTCAACCATCTGGAATATGATTCCGGCACGCTGAAAGAGGAATATGACCGCGACGTTGCCGCCGGAAAGCCGATCAACGTGCCGGCCAACTACTATCCCGACGACGATCCCGCGCGGGCGCCGATGAACCGCTGGCGCAGCCACGCGCATCTGCTTTACGGCAACTGGGTGAACGAGATCTACCAGACCACGCCATTCGATCTGAACGATGTGGGACGCTAGGTCGCGGCCGAGCCGGCTGGCCGTCGCCCCGCTGTCCATCGCGTTATCGCGGTTATCGCCCGCGACAAAGGCGTGACCGGGCGGAACCTGCTTCTCGGGGCTGAAACCGGCGGACCGCCCGGCGCCATATCGCGTGCTGGATAGTCGGGCCCGCCTCGGGCGGGATCGGGCCGATCAATCTGCGGCCGGCGGGTTGGCTGTCGATGACCGTCCAGCCCTCGGGTGCGGCTATGCGCCGGCCCCCGGATCGCGACGATGCGCTTGACCTGTTCCCGATCATCCTTTCGGAACACCGCCAGATCACCCGCCCCGGCCGCACCGGCATCGCCTTTCCCCGCGGCGCCTTCCTGCGCCCGGATTGCGCGAGACATGGCTTGCGATGACTGGCGAAACATCCGCCCGTTGCCTCGCCCGCCACTTGGACAGATGCACCGCGGCCCTGCCGCCTGCGGCATCGTCGACAAGGCGGTCAAAATTCCCAGTCCGGTAAACCGCTTGCCCAACATCGCGCGCCCTCACATACTCGGCCGCAAAGAGCCGAGGACATGATGAGCAAAAAAACCGCTGCAAGCCCGATCCCCTTTGTCGGCGCGATCACCGAATATCTGGAGGATGGCGCCCCCGCCTGGGTCCGCAAACGCATCGAGACCGCGCATAAGGACGAGATTCTGGACCCGGGTTATCCCTACCGGGAACAGATGAAGGGCAAGGAATACGAGGCGCTGCTCGAGCCGCTTCAGATCCAGCTGGTCAAGATGCTGCGCGATCTGACCACCACCGGCAAACGGCTGGTGGTGCTGTTCGAGGGCCGCGACGCCGCCGGCAAGGGCGGCACCATCGAGGTGATGCGCGAAAACCTGAACCCGCGCAGCGCCTATATCGTCGCGCTGCCGAAGCCGACCGAACGCGAGGCGACGCAATGGTATTTTCAGCGCTATGTCGACTGGCTGCCGGCGGCCGGCGAAATCGCCCTGTTCGACCGTAGCTGGTACAATCGCGGACTGGTCGAACGGGTGTTCGGCTTCAGCACCGAGCATCAGCGCAAGCTGTTCTTTCGCCAGCTTCCCGATTTCGAGAAATCGCTGGTCGAGGACGGGATCCATCTGGTCAAGCTGTGGCTGAACGTCGGCCGGGCCGAGCAGCTTCAGCGTTTTCTGGACCGCGAAAAAGACCCGTTGAAGCAGTGGAAACTGTCGTCGATCGACGTGGACGGGCTGGGCAAGTGGGACGAATACACCCGCGCGATCAACGACACCATGAAGCGCAGCCACAAGAAATTCGCACCCTGGACGGTGATCCGCTCGGACGACAAGAAACGCGCGCGGATCGCGGCGATCCAGACCGTTCTGAGCGCCATCGACTATGCCGGCAAGGACGAAAACGCCATCGGCAAGGTCGATCCGCTGATCGCGGGCAGCCCCGACACGCTGCCCGACTGGCGCTGAGCGGCGATGACGCGCGCGGGCCTCATCCCGCTGGACCGATCCCGTTGGACCAATCCCTACAGGGACGACTGCGATGCGGGATTGCCACGGTCCCCGTCCTGACGCCATTGTGACGGGCGCGAACGTGGACACCCTGCGATCATGCCCCTACTCCGGTCAGTAATTGACCAACTGTTCAATAACGAAGGATTTGAGATGTTTTCTCTGTTTAAGCCCGTACTGGCAGCAACCGCGCTTTTCACCATGACCGGCTGCGTCGATCTTGACGACGCGCCCACCGGCCCGGCCGGCAAGGGAAAAGGTGAGGTCAGCGCGATTCCCGCATTCACCGGCGGCGGCAACAACTGGTCGCTGAATTTCAACGCGACCGGCAAAGACAAGTATAGCGCCACGATGACCCTGCCCGGCAGCAGCCAGCAATGGGTCGGCATGCTGAACGGCAAATCCCAGCCGGCCGATGCGTCTTCCGGCACGACCGTGCTGAGCGGCGAGATGCGCGCCACCCCGGCCGTGTTGCCGGTCACTGTCGAGATCACCCGGGGCGAATGCTCCACCGGTAACCGTCCGGGCAACGCCCGCGTCAGCCTTTATGCCGAGGGCGAGGCCCCGCTGCGCGGCTGCGGCTCGGTGGCGACCTACTGATGCGGTGCCGGGGGGCGATCGGACGCGTCACAGTCGCGGCCATCGCCCTCTGGCTGCTGCTGTTCGCGCCGCTTTCCGCGCAGGATCTGCCGGATTGGAAATTCACCAGCATCAATGATTTCGCCGGCCTGCTGCAAAACGCCGATGTCGAGGCGATCGACAAGGCGCTGATCGCGCTTCACGACCAGACCGGGATCGAAGGCACCGTCGTCACCATCGAGGATCTTGCCCGTTACGGCGGTCAGGACGGCATCGCGCCCTTTGCGCTGCGCCTGTTCAACAAATGGGGCGTCGGCAACGCCGAACGCAACGACGGCTTCATGGTTCTGGTCAGCGCCGGCGACCGCGAGGTCCGCATTCAGCTTGGCGCGGGTTATCCGCGCGAAGAAGACAACATGGCCGGCCGGATCGTGCAGTCGGTGATGCTGCCGGCTTTCCGCGCCGGCGACATCTCGGGCGGTATTCGCGACGGCACCTTGGCGGTCATCGACCAGATCGCCATGCCGAAGGCGGGCCAGGGCGGCGGCACCGACACGATGCCGGCGCCCACGTCGCCACGGCAACCGGCCCCGGCGCCCGCCGTCACCAACCCGCTGGCAAGATCACCGTTCGACAGCTTTTTGAACGGCGTGCTTGCCTTCGCCCCCTTCGGCATTTTCGCCATCATCGCCTTGTCGATTCTGCGCGGGTTTCGCCGGCGCGGTCGCGCCACCAGCGGCGGCAGCCTGAAACCTCAGACTTGCCCGAATTGCGGATCCGACCAGATCCGGCAGGATATCGAGGCGGTAACGGACGCCCTGCCGGGCGGCGTCGCGACCGGCGGCAAGATCGTCACGACCTCTTGCCCGGTCTGCGGCTGGAGCGTGAAAGAGGCGATACCGACGGCGGTCAGCGGCGTCAGCAGCCTTGGCTATTCCGGCGTGCGCTGGGGCGCCGCCTATGGATCCGCAAGCTATGGCAGCAGCAGTTTCGGCAGCTACAGCAGCGGCAGCAGCCGCAGTAGCAGTAGCAGCAGCAGTAGCAGCAGCAGCAGCGGCGGAGGGTTTGGCGGCGGCAGTTCCTCGGGTGGGGGCAGTTCGGGCAAATGGTGACCCGCCAGGCGAACCGGCAGCCGAGGAACGGGCGCGATGAACCTTGATCAGGCCCATGCCATCGTCACCGGCGGCGCCTCGGGTCTGGGCGGCGCGACGGCCGAATATCTGCGCGGCCATGGCGCCAGCGTCCATATCCTTGACCGCGATCCGGCCGGCGCCCGGTTCGCCGATAGCATCGGTGCCGGCTTTACCGAAACCGATGTGACGGATGAGGTGAGCGTCGCGGGCGCGGTCGCGGCGGCCCGTGGCGCGATGGGGCGGATTTCGGTCTGCGTCAACTGCGCCGGGATCGTCGCCGGCGAACGCACGCTTGGCCGTGATGGCCCGCACCGGCTGGACAGCTTTCGCCGCATCATCGACGTGAACCTGATCGGAAGTTTCAATGTGCTGCGTCTTGCCGCCGCCGCGATGGCGGAAAACGACGGGCCCGAGCGTGGCGTGATCATCAACACCGCCAGCGTCGCGGCCTTTGACGGCCAAAAGGGTCAGGCGGCCTATGCCGCGTCGAAGGCGGGGATTGCCGGCATGACCCTGCCGCTGGCGCGCGATCTGGCCGGCGTGGGCATCAGGGTCTGCGCGATCGCGCCCGGCATCTTTGCCACCCCGATGCTGCGCGGCCTGCCCCAGGACGTGCAGGACAGTCTTGCCGCCGAGGTGACCTTTCCCCGCCGGCTGGGCGATCCCGTCGAATTCGCCCGCACCGCCGGCTTCATCATCGAAACCGGCTATCTGAACGGCGAGGTGATCAGGCTGGACGGGGCGTTGCGGATGCGCTGAGCATCCCGCCCCGCAAGCCATCCTCCAACCCGTCCAGCGTCGCGGCCAGCCGCTGGTCGATGTGGTGCAGATATTGCGTCCAGTCGCCGATATGCGACAGTTCGGCCGCGCCATCCGATATGCCCCGCAAACCGATCATCGGCAGGCGGAAATGCTGGCAGGCCCGCAGCACCGCCCAGCTTTCCATATCCACCATATCCTCGGCGATCCGGGCATAGGCGGCCGGCCCGCTGACGATATCGGCCCCGGTCGACAGGCTCGCGACCGGCACATCGGGCAGACGCAGCGGCAGATGCACCACCGGCGGCAGGTCCAGAAACGGGGTCTGGCCACGGGGAAAGCCCAAGGCGCTCGCATCCATGTCGCGATAGGCGACCGAGCCGGCCTGAAACACCGCACCTTGCGGCAGCCGCGCCGATCCGGCCGAGCCAAGGCTGACGACCAGATCCGGCAGGTTTTTTATCCGCGCCAGATAAGCCGCCAGCACGACCGCCGATTCCACCGGCCCCACCCCGGTCATCAACGGGCTGATCCGCGCCCGCAGCGCCGGCCCGTATTCGGCCTCTGCCGCCATGACGAACAGCACGTCATGACCGGCGATCCGTTCGGGCGAGACGTTGGATGGCATGGGTATCCCCTGATGGCGCGCGCATAATTGGGCCGCAATGCATCCGCCATGCAAGGGTTACTTGATAGGACCGGCGATGCCCGCTAGCGTCGACCGGGACCAGCAGCATGAAAGGCCCCAGCCGATGATCCCGTCCATGAACGCGCCGATGAAATTGTTTCGTACCACCGCCGCCTTGGCCCTGCTCGCGGCCCCGGCATTCGCCGCCGACCCTGAGCTTACGGTTTTCGACTGGGCGGGGTTTGAAGAGCCGGTGATTTTCCAGGGCTATATCGACAAGAACGGCGACAGCCCGACATTCGCCTTTTACGGCGACGACGACGAGGCCTATCAAAAGCTCGCATCCGGCTTCAAGGCCGACATCGCCCACCCCTGTTCGCAGATGGTGTCGAAATACCGCGACGCCGGCCTGATCGAGCCCTGGGACACCTCGAAGATCCCGGCCTTCGCGGACATCGACCCGAAATTCCTGAACTCGCCGATTTTCAAGGATGACGGCGGGGTCTGGTACATCCCGACCGACTGGGGCGCCACCGCCGTCGCCTATAACACCGAAAACGTCCCGGCCGAGGATGTGGCGACGCTTCAGGTCTTTACCAACCCCGCCTATCAGGGTCGCACCAGCCTGCCCGACAGCGCCGACGACGTCTGGGCGCTGGCCTATCTGGCGACCGGCGTGACCGACTGGACCAAGGTCACCGACGAACAGTTCAAGACCGCCGCCGACTGGCTGCGCGAGGCGCATAAGAACGTCTCGGCCTATTGGGCCGACCCGGCCGAGATGAGCCAGCTGATGGCCTCGGGCGCGGTGGATGTGGCGTGGTCGTGGAACGACGGCCCGACGCTTTTGAAGCAGGAAGACTATCCCGTCGGGTTCCAGCGCGAGGCCAAGGAAGGCTCGTCCGACTTCTTCTGCGGGTTCGTGAACCTGAAGGACGGCCCGGGCAAGGAAGACAAGGCCTATGATTTCATCAACGCCTGGCTGACGCCCGAAGGCGCGCGCGGGCTTCTGGACACGATCGGTTATGGTCTGACCGTGCCGAAGGCAATGGCCTCGATCACGCCGCAGGAGCTGGTCGACGCCGGTCTGGGTCCGATCAACGCGCCCGTGCTGTCCCAGACCCCGAACGATCCCGCGCAGCGCGAAAAGCAACTGGCCGAGTTCGAGAAGATCAAAGCCGGGTTCTGACCGGGCCCGACGGTGAAATGTCCCAACGGCAAAATGTCACAATGCTTAAGGGCGGTCCGCAGGGGCCGCCTTTTCGCTTGCAAAACGCCCCCGGCGGGGCGCAGCGTGCGGGCAAACGGATGCGGCCGGAATGAAACCCAAGATACTGACGACATTGCAAGACTATGACGCCGCGACGCTGCGGGCCGACCTGATCGCCGGGGTCACGGTGGCCATGGTGGCGTTGCCGCTGAGTCTGGCCATCGCCATCGCCTCGGGGGCGGCGCCGCAGACCGGCATCGTCACCGCGGTGGTGGCCGGGTTCCTGATCTCCGCCCTTGGCGGCAGCCGGGTCCAGATCGGCGGCCCGACCGGGGCCTTTATCGTGGTGGTCTATGGCGTCATCGCCGCCCATGGCTTTGCCGGGCTGGTTCTGGCGACGCTTATGGCCGGGGTGATCCTGATCGTTGCGGCCCTGCTGCGGGCCGGAAACTTGATCCGTCTGGTGCCCGAGCCGGTGATCAACGGCTTCACCATCGGCATCGCCATCATCATCGCCACCAGCCAGTTGAAGGATTTCTTCGGCATGCAGATCGCCGACCTGCCCGCCGCCTTCTTTCCCAAGGTCGCCGCGCTGTGGCAGGGCCGCGACACCCTGTCACTGACATCGCTGGCGATCGGCGTCGCGACCGTGGCGCTGATCGTGATCCTGCGCCGCGCCGCGCCGCGTTTCCCGGGGCTGATCGTGGCGGTCGGCCTGACCTCGGCCGTCGCGGCGCTGGCAAGCCTGCCGATCGACACCATCGCCAGCCGTTTCGGCGAACTGCCGCGCGGCCTGCCCATGCCCGCGCTGCCATCCATGAGCCTGAGCCTGATCGCCGAGCTGCTGCCCTCGGCGCTGATCATCGCCTTTCTGGCCGGGATCGAATCGCTTTTGTCGGCCATGGTCGCCGACCGCATGATCGGCGGCAATTACCGCCCCAATGCCGAAATCATGGCGCAGGGATGGGCCAATATCGGCTCGGCCCTGTTCGGCGGGCTGCCGGCGACCGGCGCCATCGCGCGCACCGCGACGAACGTGCGCGCCGGTGGCAAGACCCCCGTCGCGGGGATCGTCCATGCGCTGACCATCCTGATCGTGATGCTGGTCGCGGCGCCGCTTGCCGGGCGGCTGGCGCTGCCGGCGCTGGCCGCCCTGCTGATCCTGACCGCGTGGAACATGGCCGAGCCGCATCGCTGGCGCGCCTATCTGGCCGAACGCCGCTCGGACCAGTTCCTGATGCTGATGACCATGGTGCTGACCGTCGTCGCCGATCTGACCATCGCCATCGGCGCGGGCGTCGCCATCGGCCTTGCGCTGCGCCTGCAACGCCGCAAGGTGCCCCCCGCCGACTGGACCCCGCCGGATCGCTAGGTCGCGACCAACCTGCGGATATAGGCGGCAAGGCTCGTTCGCCCGCGCTGCGGCGGGGTGCTGGCCTTGGTCTGACCATCGATCAACCGCCGGGTCATGCAGGCATAGGAAGCGGCAGCGGGCTTCGAAAAACCAAATGACCTGAACGTCGCTTCCAGCGCCGGCTGCGGAATTTCCTCGACCGCGACGACCCGATCAAGGGCTGCGGCGAAGGTATCTGCAACATCACGCGGCGTATAGCGTTCGGGGCCTTCGACATGGCACAGCCCGACATCCTCGCAGGAGGAAAGCAGCCGCGCCGCCGCCGCTTGCCCCAGATCCTCGGGCGCGACCATCGGCAGTTCAAGATCGGCGGGGAAAAAGCTGGGCAGGATTCCGGTATGGCGCACGGTATCGGCCATGGCGGCCCAGTTGCTCATGTAATAGCCGCAGCGATTGATCGCCACCGGGATGGGTTGGGCCGACAGGCGCGCCTCCATCTCGTGCAGCACGGTCAGGTCGCCGCAGGCCGTTCCCTGAAACGCGCCATAGGTCGATTGCGCGACCACTTTCTCCAACCCCGAGCCGTCCAGCGCCGCGATGATCGCCGCGACATTCCGCCGCTCCTCCCGGTCGGTGTCGTCGGAGGGATCGGCCGGCGGGTTCAGCAGGAAGGCGCGGCGGCCCGTTTGCAGGACCGCGCGCAACGCGGCCACGTCGCGGATATCCACTTCGGCGACCCGCGCCCCGGCGGCTTCAAGTCCGGCCCCGTGCGTGCGGTTGCGGGTGATGACGGTGACCTTGTGCCCTTTCGCCAGCAGCGCCCGCGCCGCCGCCGAGCCGACCTGCCCCGTCCCTCCGATCAGAACGAACATCGTGCCCTCCTGCGATCAAACCATGATCCGGAATTAGCACGGCGCTCCTGACATAACCCGTCAGCAGGGCATGATGCATCTAGCGCAGCGGAATCGCGTTCCCCGCCTTGCCGTCCTGATAGCTGTCCGACAGCGCCGCATATTCGTCGTGGATCGCCTTGACCCGCGCGCGCAGGGCCGGCTGCGCCGCGGCATCGGCGCCGTCGATCACCTCGGCGACGCTTCGCGCCGTCCAATAGGCGTTCTGGCGCCGGTATCCGCCGGGATCGAGCGTGAAAACCTCTTTCAGGATCTTCAGGTCATGCGGAATGGCGAAACTGTCGCGGCTGTCCTCATGGGTGAAGAAGTCGAAGAAATTGTCGAAGCCCGCCCATGTGATCGCCGACAGGCACATGCTGCACGGCTCATGCGTGCTGAGGAAGATCAGCTGTTCCGGCGGGGGCAGACCCGCCACCTCGCGATAGCGCTTCAGCAGATGCACCTCGCCATGCCAGAGCGGATTTTCGGTCTCGTTATTCGTCTCGGCCAGCACCACGCTGCCGTCGGATTTGCGCAGCAACGCGGCGCCGAAGATCTTGTTGCCGGCGGCCACGCCCTGCCGGGTCAGCGGCAGCACATGGTTTTCGATGGCGCCCAGCAGGGCGGCGGCCAGCTGCGAGTCGGTCAGTTGCGACTCGGTCGAGGGGATGGTTCTGTCGCTCATCCCCGAAGCAAAGCGCGGAAGGATGAGCGGCGCAAGACCATGCGGCGCTTGAGCGCAGAAATCGCCGCAGTCGGGGTCCGAGGGCATGATCTGAAATGCCGCCGTTGCCCTGTTTCTGGCGCCGCTGGTGTTGACGGCGCTGTGGCGCTTTGCCATCGCGCCGCAGCTTTTTGTGCCCCCGCCCGAGATGCCGGAACTGGCCCGTGACCTGCCCCGGACCGGCGCAAGCGAGACCTTCGCCCGCCGCGTCGCCGCAGCTTTCCCACCCGGCACGGCTGAGACCGACCTGATCGCCCTGCCGCAAGTCCGGCCCTTTACCGTCTCGGCCGAGGACCGGAGCGCCCATGTCACCCGGAAAACCTTTCCCGGTATCAACGATGGCTGATCATCTTGGCGGCGGAAGCTGCGAAGCTGACCGGGCCCGAGGCCGCGCGGCAGCACATCTGCCCGTGACCCGGCGGCACTTGCGGCCCCTTCCCCGCACGCCTATATTCGGTGGGTCCGGGTTCGCCCGGACTATGGGCATAAACGCGCTCGGAATAAGCGGATCGGACCCGGGGGCGGTACCCGGCGGCTCCACCAATCACCCTCGTTGGGGGAACATGGGGCCGAAACAGGATCGACGAACGTGTAAAGGGGATGTCTTTGCCTCGGTGAGCTACCACCGTTATCGGTGCGCAAAGTACAGTTGCCAACGACAACCGTGCTCCGGTCGCTCTGGCTGCGTAAGCAGTTCGAGTAACCGAAACCTAACTCCTTGCGCTTAGCAGCGTAAGGCGGGGCCCGCAGGAGCCTGGCAACAGAATCCTGCATTTTCCCCCGTTTCATTTACATATCCTTCAGCCCACGCTGTTATGCTGCGCAAATGTCAGGCGGATATGGCGAATTGTTGTCAGTGTTCGGTCGCATCGGACTTCTGTCCTTTGGCGGCCCGGCGGCGCAGATCGCGCTGATCCACCGCGAACTGGTCGAGGAACGGCGCTGGCTGGACGAACCGGCATTCCTGCGCGCGCTCAGCTTTTGCATGTTCCTGCCGGGACCCGAGGCGACGCAGCTTGCCGCCTATGCCGGCTGGCGGCGTGCCGGTATCGGCGGGGCGCTGATCGGCGGCGGGTTGTTCATCCTGCCCGGTGCGGCCGTGGTGCTGGCGCTGGCCGCGCTTTACATCGAATATCGCAGCCTGCCGCTGGTCGACGCCGCCTTCTGGGGCCTGCGCGCCGCCGTCGTCGCCATCGTGGCCGAGGCCCTGTTGCGGCTGTCGCGCCGGGCGCTGACCGGCGGACGCGAGCGGATCATCGCCGGGGCTGCGCTGGCCGCGCTGATGGTCGCCGGGATCCCGTTCTGGCTGGTCGTCATCATGGCGGCCGTGGCGGGGGTGGTTTTCCTGCCCCCCGCCCCCGCCACGGACGAGGTTCCGGCCGCGCAGGGACACGCCCGGCGCAGTCTTGGCATTCTCATGATCGGCGCCGCGATCTGGATACTGCCGGTCGGGCTGGTCGCGCTGTCGGGAAGCGAATTCCTGACCACGCTCGGGCTTTATTTCAGCCGTCTGGCGCTGGTCACCTTCGGGGGTGCCTATACGGTACTTGCGGCAATGGTGCAGACCATCGCCAATTCGCTTGGCTGGATCACCACGGCGCAGATGATCGACGCGCTGGCGCTGGCCGAAACCACGCCGGGGCCGTTGATTCTGGTGACCGAATTCGCCGCCTATCTGGCCGGTCACGCACAGGGCGGGCCAGCCATGGCGCTGACGGCGGCGGCGCTGACCCTGTGGGTCACCTTCGTGCCCTCGCTGGTCTGGATCATCGCATTCGCCCCGCATATCGAACGGTTGGCCAGCCTGCCGCGGCTGTCCGCCGCGCTGGCCGGGATCAGCGCGGCGGCGGTCGGCGTGATCGCCTCGCTGGGGCTTTGGTTCGCGGCTCAGGTGATCTTCACCCGGCCGAACGGCCTGCGCCTTGGCCCCTTCGCGCTGCCCGATCTGGCCTCGGTCGATCTGCCGGCGGTGGCGCTGGTGGTGATCGCGGCGATCCTGCTGCTGCGCCTGCATTGGCCGCTGGCGCTGGTTCTGGCGCTGTCCGCCCTGACCGGCATCCTGTACTTCGTCATGTCCGGAACGGTTCCTTAGGCCTTTCCAACCCCGGGAGGCTGACCTATGGTCGGGCAAAAGACACGGGGGCCGAATGGCACGCACACCGACACGAACCATCGACTATGGCAACCTCATGCATCGCGCCATGCAGGGGCTGATCTCGGAGGTTTTGCAGGGTGTGGCCGAAAACGGTCTGCCGGGTGAGCATCATTTCTTCATCACCTTCGACACCCGCGAAGATGGCGTCGAGATCGCCGACTGGCTGCGCGACCGCTATCCCGAGGAAATGACCATCGTCATTCAGAACTGGTTCTCGAACCTGACCGTGAACCCGGACGGGTTCACGATCACGCTGAACTTCGGCAACTCGCCCGAGCCGCTGGTGATTCCCTTCTCGGCGCTGCGCACCTTTGTCGATCCCTCGGTCGAATTCGGCCTGCGCTTTGAAACGCAAGACGTCGAGGACGAGGATGAGGACGAACCGGACGGCGAGGACGGCTTTGACGAAGACGACACCGTCGAGGAACCCGCGACCAAGCCGAAAGGCGGCAGCGGGGCCGAGGTCGTCAGTCTGGACAAGTGGCGGAAATAAACCGTCATCACCCTGTCACCTGCAGGCAATAAAGGCGGTCTCGGCACTTTTGCAGGAGACCCGCCTTGTCCGATCTGTCGCTGTTCATCCGCCAGTTTCTGCGTCGCCCGTCAGAGGTGCGCGCCATTGCGCCGACCGGGCGCGCCACCGCGCGCGAAATGGCGCGGGTGGTGATCCCGACCATGCAGGCCGTGGCCGAGATCGGCGCGGGCACCGGCACGATCACCCAGGCGATTCTGGACCGTAACCTGCCCCCCGAACGGCTGGAGCTTTACGAGCTGAACGCGGCCTTCTGCGAACGTCTGCGGCAGCGGTTCCCGACCGTCCGGGTCCATAACCTGCCGGCGCAGGAAATGGTCAATGTCGGGCGCGGGCCGCTGGATGCGGTGATTTCGGGGGTGCCGACGCTGCCGATGCCCGATGCGTTGCAGGCCGCGATCGTCGGGGCCGCGCTGCGGATGATGAAGCCCGGCGCGCCCTTCGTGCAGATCACCTATAGCCCGGTCGCTCCGCTATCTGAAAACGTGCGCCGACAGTTCGGGCTTCGCCACGTGAAAAGCCCCCGGATCTGGAACAACCTGCCGCCGGCGCGGGTCTATATCTTTCGTCAGGAACCTGCCTGAACCGGGGGGCGGAGGGGCCGGCGTCGCCGGCATGCATTCGCATACTGTTTGCGAATCCCGGGCACGGCGTCTAGAACACCGGCAAATCCGCCGAAGGGGTCCTGACATGGCAAAATCCACCCGCACCGAAACCGACAGCTTTGGCCCGCTCGAGGTCGATTCCAGCAAATACTGGGGGGCGCAGACTCAGCGCTCGATCATCAATTTTCCGATCGGCTGGGAACGTCAGCCGGTCCCGATCATCCGGGCGCTGGGGGCGATCAAGCTGGCCGCCGCGCGGGTGAACATGCGTGAAGGCCGGCTTGACCCCAAGATCGGGCAGGCCATGGAGCAGGCCGCGACCGAGGTGTTCGAGGGCAAGTTCGACGACAATTTCCCGCTGGTGGTGTGGCAGACCGGCTCGGGCACGCAGTCGAACATGAACGCGAACGAGGTCGTCTCGAACCGCGCCATCGAGATTCTGGGCGGCGAGATGGGCAGCAAGAAGCCGGTTCACCCGAATGATCACGTGAACATGGGCCAGTCCTCGAACGACACCTTCCCGACCGCGATGCATGTCGCCATCGGCATGCAGGCCCGCGACGTGCTGCTGCCGGGGCTCGAGAAGCTCGCCGCCGCGCTTGAGGCGAAATCGGCCGAGTTCAAGGACATCATCAAGATCGGCCGCACCCATACCCAGGACGCGACGCCGCTGACCCTGGGGCAGGAATTTTCCGGCTATGCGCATCAGGTGCGGATGGGGATCGAACGGGTAAACCTGTGCCTGCCGCAGATTTACGAGCTGGCGCAGGGCGGCACCGCCGTCGGCACCGGGCTGAACACCAAGAAGGGCTGGGACAAGGAAATCGCCGCCGAGATCGCCAAGATCACCGGCCTGCCCTTCGTCACCGCGCCGAACAAGTTCGAGGCGCTGGCCGCCCATGACGCCATGGTGTTCTTTTCGGGCGCGCTGAAAACCATCGCGGCGAGCCTGTTCAAGATCGCGAACGACCTGCGCCTGCTCGGCTCGGGTCCCCGTTCGGGTCTGGGTGAGCTGATCCTGCCGGAAAACGAGCCCGGTTCCTCGATCATGCCGGGCAAGGTCAACCCGACCCAGGCCGAGGCGCTGACCATGGTCTGCGCCCATGTCATGGGCAATGATGCGGCGGTGACCATCGCCGGCTCGCAGGGGCATTTCGAGCTGAACGTCTACAACCCGATGATGTCCTATAACGTGCTGCAGAGCATGCAACTGCTGGGCGACGCGGCGGGGTCCTTTACCGACAATATGGTCGTAGGGACGCAGGCGAACATCGCGCGGATCGACAAGCTGATGAAGGAATCGCTGATGCTGGTCACGGCGCTGGCGCCGACCATCGGTTACGACAATGCCACCAAGGTCGCCAAGACCGCGCATAAGAACGGCACCACGCTGCGTGAAGAGGCGATCAACCTCGGCTTCGTCGATGGCGAGACGTTTGACAAGGTGGTGCGCCCGGAGCTGATGATCGGGCCGGAAGACTGATCTGACCGAACCCCAAAAGGCGCGCCCATTGTGGCGCGCCTTTTGCTGAATTCAGGGCAGTGGGTAGCCGCTGCCGACACCTCCTTGGGTCACAGTATGGCGCGGCCACGTCGAAGGTCCGTTCAGCGCCGCCGCGCGATCTCCATCCGAGGAAACTGCCCGCCTTGCTCCCATTTTCAGTTTGCTTCTTCAGCGGGATATCCCCAAGCTACAGCCCATGCCGGGTGCACCTAAATATATTCTTCACAGCCCCTTGTCCGACCCTTCACGTCTAGAGGCGTTCGTTGAACGCTGCTTGCTGGACGGTGCCTCGCTTGTGGCAATAGTCGGACCAGATTGCCAAAAAATCGAGGATCTTATTGATGAAATTGTCGTCGGCGATGGCAGTTCCGATGCACGGTTTTTGTGCACGACGTCGCATCCGGGCGAAACGCTTGAAGAGGTTGTTTATTTTGTCCAGCAGTGGGAACGTGATGCAGATGGCGCGGTCAGGCAGATCAGGCTCTAACTCGGAACGAGACAGCCAATGGAAACTTCCTCCCGCTTTGCTGCCATTTCTGCCGCTGCCAACTTTCGCTATCCTTCCCGCAAATGACCCAAATCACCAACCTCAACCGTTTCCGCAAACAGAAATCCCGCACGGATGCCAGGCGCGAGGCCGACGCCAATGCCGCGAAACACGGCCGCAGCAAGGCCCAGAAGCTGGCCGAGAAGGCCGACCGCGACCGTGCGGCTAAACATCTCGACGGGGTGAAGCGTGACGATTGATCTGCCGCCGATGGATGCGCCGGCCAAACGGTCGGTTTCCATCGACGGGCATCGCACCTCGGTCAGTCTGGAAACCGCATTCTGGCGGGCGTTGGACAGCGCGGCGCATGCGCGCGGCACCACCCGCGCGGCGCTGATCGCGGAAATCGACCATGCACGACCGCCCGACGTCGGGCTTGGCACCGCCTGCCGGTTGTTCGTGCTGGACGTTCTGACCCGCGCGGGAAAGCCCGGTCAGCCCCCGGCCTGAAAACCCTGCCGGACCGCCGCCTCACAGCGGCGCGAAAGCTCCTTGCGGTCCAAGCCCTTGACCGGAACCGGCGGATGCAATGTCACGCTCACATGTCCCTGACGGCCCGCGCTCAGCACCTTCAGCAGATGCGAGCCAAGGTCCATGTCGCCCCACCAGCCGTAAAATCGGGGATCCTCGCCCTCGGGCGCGAAATAATTGACGGTGACCGGCTGGACGGCCAGACCGTCGGGCAGTTCGGGCGCCAGAAACCCCTGAAACAAGGTCGCCTTGAACGGCAGAATCCGCCGGCCGTCGGTCGAGGTGCCCTCGGGGAAAAACAACAGCCGGTGCCCGGCGGCGGTGCGCTCGGCGAACTCGGCCGCCTGCGCGCGCGCAAACTTCGGATCGCGGCGCACGAAATGGGTATTGGTCACCTTGGTCAGGATATTGATGCCCGGCCAGCCCGCCACCTCGGATTTTGACACGAAGAAGATCGGCATCGCCGCGTTCAGGGTGAAGATGTCGAGCCAGGTCGAGTGATTGGCGACCGCCGCCCCGAAACCCTTCATCGGTGTGCCGATCCGGCGCCAGCCCAGACCGATTATGCCAAGACATATCCGGCAGACCCCCTGCACCCACGGGCCGGTCCACGGGCGACGCGGGCCGTGAAACGGCCGCTCGATCAGGCGCAGGATCAACAGCCCGATCACCCCGGCGAGCAGCACCAGCACGATACCGGCGCCGCGCAGCAGCGCGCGGAGCCAGCCGACAAGCCCGGGCCGGGCGTTGACCGGCTGGGGCGCGCCCCGCCAGGTCGCTTCGCCCCGGCCGGCGTCGATGCGGCTCATGCCCCCGGGCCCTCGGCGCGGCGGGCGTAGAACCCCCGATGCCGCTGCGACATGCGCGCCGTGTCCATCAGCAGAAACACGTCGGTGGTATTGAACTCATGGTCCAGAAAGGCGCCATTGCCGACCGTGCCGCCCAGCCGCAGATAGGCCTTGATCAGCGCCGGCATCCCCACCATCGCCGCGCGCTGGTTCAGATCGGCACGCGGGACCAGATCCATGCGCTGAAAGCCCTGCGGCAGCGCGGTCGGGCACAGATCATCCGGCGCGCGGTGCTTGTGATGCAGCCACGACAGCGGCTGCGCCAGCGCCTGCACGTCGGTGCCGTGAAAGCTCGCGACGCCGAACATGATCTCCAACTCGCGCTCCAGCACATATTCGGCCAGCGCGTTCCACATCAGGAAAACCCCGGTGCCGCCGCGATGCTCGGGCGCGACGCAGGACCGACCCAGTTCCAGCAGCCTGCGGCCCGAGCGGCGCAAGGGCGTCAGATCATATTCGGCATCGCAGTAGAACCGGCCGAATTTCTCGGCCGCGCGATCGGTCAGCAGCCGGTAGACCCCAACGACATAATCCAGCGAGCCCGGCGGCTGCCTGCGGTCGATCAGCAGCAGGTGATCGACGACCGGGTCGAACTCGTCCCGCTCCAACCGGGCATCGTGGTCGACCAGCGCGCCGTCCCCGCCCATTTCCTCGATGAACACGCGATAGCGCAGCCGCTGCGCCGACAGCAGATCGGTCTCGGATCGCGCAAGTCGCACATCGAACGGACCGGGATCTGGAAGAACGGTCAAAACAACAGCATCCTGTTCACCGACGCCGGAACGGCAAAGAGAGGGGGCGGTGATAAGGCCGGAACGCGCCAAAAGCAATCATATGGGACAGAAGTCTCTCCAAAAACGTCGGGCACGAATTGACTCGCCCCGGGGTTGTGTTATCGTTCACGTGACGCGAATTGGATTTTACCCAGTGACACCGACCAGTATCAACGCGATGCGCCGGCCGTCTATCACCTGTTTTCCCGCCTCGGTGAAATTTACCGTGATGCGGTCGCCAACCCGGCTTTGCACCTGCCCTTCGCCCCATTCCGGCGCGCCGGGATGACGGACGATCATGCCGGGTTCAAGTATCTCGTTCATCGGCATTCCTTTCATCCCGGCCCGCTCGGCCCGGTCAATCCACCCATGTTTCAAGGTAGATTCCAATGTCGTTTCATTCAACGCCCCCGGCGCGACCGACCCTGCAAGCCGCGACCCGTCCGGCCGGGGACCCCGGAACGCCCGTGCCGGGGCTGAGCGAGGCCGAGCTGGCCGGACTGATCGGGTCGCGTTTGTGCCATGACCTGATCTCGCCTCTTGGTGCGATCGGCAACGGGGTCGAGCTTCTGGGGTTGACCGGCGAATATCCCGGCCTTGCCGCCAGCCCCGAATTGCAACTGATCGCGCAAAGCGTCGAGGCCGCGCGGGGCCGGATCAGAGTGTTCCGGGTCGCCTTCGGACAAGCCGCCGCCGATCAGCGCCTGAGCCGCAGCGAGATCGCGACGATCATCTCCGATGTCGAGGCGGCGGGCCGGCTGAAGGTCGCCTTTCAGCCCGAAAGCGACCATCCCAAGGGCCAGATCAAGATGATCCTGCTGGCGCTGATGTGCATGGAAACCGCGATGCCGTGGGGCGGCCGCGTCGTTGTCGCACAGGCCGAGGACCGCTGGCGGCTGGTCGGCGAAAGCCAGCGGGTCAAGGCGGATCAGGCGCTGTGGCATTGGCTGGGCCACCAGACGCCGACGGACGAGGCGCGCGTCCCGCCCCAACCCACCGCGGCCGAGGTCCATTTTCCGACCCTCGCCGCCGAGGCGGCGCATCAGGGCCGCAAGATCGCATGGGAACTTGACGAGCAAGGCGCCGAGATCAGCTTTTGATCGGCGGCGCCGGGTTTTTTCCGGCCCCGCTGAGCGTCAGGCGCGCACCGTCCCGTCGCCGGTCACCAGATATTTGAAACTGGTCAACTGCTCGGCGCCGACCGGACCGCGCGCATGCATCTTGCCGGTGGCGATGCCGATCTCGGCGCCCATGCCGAACTCTCCCCCGTCGGCGAATTGGGTCGAGGCGTTGCGCATCAGGATGGCGCTGTCCAGCCGCTGAAAGAAGCGCGCGGCGGTGGCGTCGCTTTCGGTCAGGATCGCCTCGGTATGGCCCGAGCCGTGTTTGCGGATATGCGCGATCGCCTCATCCACGCCGTCGACCAGCCTGGCCGCGATGATCATGTCCAGAAACTCATGTCCGAAATCCTCGGGCCGGGCGGCGACGGTGCCGGGAATCTCGGCCAACGCATCAGCGGCCCGCACCTCGACCCCCGCGTTCAACAGATCCTCGACCAGCACGGCGCCGTGCTTGTCATAGAACGCCCGGTCGATCAGCAGGCACTCGGCCGAGCCGCATATGCCGGTCCGGCGGGTCTTGGCGTTCAGCACCACCCGCCGCGCCTTTTCCAGATCCGCGTCGCCGTCGGCATAGACGTGGCAGATGCCTTCCAGATGCGCAAAGACCGGAACGCGGGCTTCGGACTGGACCAGACCGACCAGCCCCTTGCCGCCACGCGGGACGATCACGTCGATGCCGCCCTGCGCGCGCAGCATCGCCGATACGGCGGCGCGGTCGCGGGTCGGGACAAGCTGGATCGCGGCCTCAGGCAGCCGCGCCTGCCGCAGCCCGGTAAGCATGGCGCGATGAATCGCGGCCGATGAGTTCAGGCTTTCGGATCCGCCGCGCAGGATGACCGCATTGCCGGATTTCAGCGCCAGCGCGCCGGCATCGGCGGTGACATTGGGACGGCTTTCATAGATCACCCCGATCACGCCCAGCGGCGTGCGCACCCGCTGGATATGCAGGCCCGACGCCATGTCCCATTCGGTGATCACCTGTCCCACGGGGTCGGGCTGGGCAGCGACCGCCCGAAGCCCGTCGGCGATCGCCCGGATCCGGGTATCATCCAGCCGCAGCCGGTCGATCATCGCGGGCGACAGACCCTTTTCCTCGGCGTAAACCAGATCTTCGGCGTTGGCGTCCAGAATCTCGTCCTTCGTCGCAAGGACGGCGTCGGCGGCACCGATCAGGGCGGCGTGCTTGCGCTCGGCCGAAGCAAAGGCAAGCTCGGCCGCCACTTCGCGCGCATCGACCACCATTCGGCCGATCAAGGCTCCCGCGTCATCCATGTCCTTCATCGCGCTTAGGCCCCCATCTGTCCGTCCCGTCCGCACCCGCGGCGGCATATCGTCGTCTTACCCGATCCGCTGCGGGAACAGGAGTCCACAAATGGCCATGTTTTTCCCGTTGATCAATAGCCGTCGCCGCTGCGCGCCCCCCGCATCGGTGCTGTATCCGTCCGTTCCTTCGCCGTTACGCAGCCCCTGAAAGGCGGCGGTGCCGATCCGTCCGGCACGGCGCTGATGACATGCCAGCTACGGCGCCTTCCTGCTGATCTTCAGCGGATTTGCCGGAAAATCCACGGATTTCAAACGGCAACCGACGCGCGTGTCGCCGGCCTCGTCCCTGCGTGCGCGATGGCGGGACGCGGCCGGATCATGTATGCTGGGGACCACCCCTGTCGCACCGGGCCCGAGCCCACCCGGCGTCTGGCGGCGATAAGCACCGGGGCGGACCTGCATGCGGCGGAACGCGGCGCTGCGCCGCGCGTCATCCGCGACTTTGGCTGAGAGGTTTCGGGATGCGGGCAGAGGCGATACTGCGGATATTGGCCTGGTTCGTGGTGCTGGTGCTGGTCGGCGCGGCGGTCTTTCTGTGGCTCGCGCGGCGCCCCGCGATCCCGGAAAACCCTTCGGCCGCCAGTCAGGCATTTCCGGCCGCGACGATTGCACGCGGGGCGGATCTGGCGGCGGTCGGAAACTGCGTCGCCTGCCACACCAAACCGGGCGAGCCCGCATTCGCGGGCGGCCTCGACATTCCGACGCCCTTTGGCGAGATTTATTCGACGAACATCACCCCCGACCCGGAAACCGGCATCGGAAACTGGAGCCTCGACGCCTTCCGCCGCGCCATGCGCGAGGGCGTCGACCGCGCGGGCAACCATCTTTACCCGGCCTTTCCCTATGACCAGTACACCCGTGTCTCGGATGACGATATCGCGGCGCTTTACGCCTATCTGATGACCCGGCCGGCGGTCCGCCGCGAAGACACGCCAAACCGGCTGGTCTTTCCGCTGGGCTTTCGCCCGATCCTGGCGGGTTGGAAACTGCTGTTTCTCGACAAGGGCGAGTTGCCGCCCAGAGATGACAAAAGCGATCAGTGGAATCGCGGGGCCTATCTGACCGAGGGTCTGGGCCATTGCGCGGGTTGCCATACGCCCCGGAACGCTTTCGGCGCGCTTGACGACAATCGCCATTTCGACGGCGGCGAAGCCGAGGGCTGGCAGGCCGTCGCGCTGAATGCCTCGAACCCGGCGCCGGTTCCGTGGACGCAGGAAACGCTGCAACAATATCTGCGGCAGGGCTGGAACCAGACCCACGGCGTCGCGGCCGGCCCGATGGCCGAGGTCACCGCCAATCTGCGCTTCCTGCCCGATGCCGATATCGAGGCGATGGCGGTCTATCTGCTGGACCAGATGGGCAGCCGCGCGCCGCGTGTCACCGACCGCGCGGATGCGCCGGCCGGACGCGGCGCCGAGATCTATGCCGCGACATGCGCGCAATGCCACGACGCCGGCAAACCGCAACCCTTCGGCGGCCTGCCGCTTTCGCAAAGCACCCCGGTCAATGCGCCGCATCCGCAGAACGTCGTCAATCTGGTGATGTTCGGCCTGCCGCCCGCCGATGGCGAGGCCGCGCCGATCATGCCCGGTTTCGGCAACGCGCTGAACGATGCCGATATGGTGGCGCTGCTAGGCTATCTCCGCGCGCGTTTTTCCGCCGCGCCGGCGTGGCAGGGACTTGACCGGATCGTCGGCGACACACGCTCGGGCCGCTATCGCGTGACCACGTTGCCGGCCAATGGAATCGAACGCGGCCCAGCAAACGTAAATGCCAAGGGAGACTGAACATGCCCACGACCCTGAAGGTGAACGGGACCGAAACCAGCGTCGACGCCGACCCTGAAACGCCCCTGCTTTACGTGCTGCGCGACGATCTTGGGCTGAACGGGGCGAAATACGGCTGTGGCCTTGGCCAATGCGGCGCCTGCACGGTGCTGATCGACGGCCGGCCGGTCCTTTCCTGCGTCACTCCAATCTCGGTCATTGGCTCGGGCGCCGTCGAGACGATCGAGGGGCTTGGCTCGGCCGAGGCGCCCGGGCCGGTCCAGCAGGCATTCATCGAATTGCAGGCGATGCAATGCGGCTATTGCATCCCCGGCATGATGATGCGGACCGAAGCCCTGTTGCGGGGCAATCCCGCGCCGCAGGATCGCGACATCCGGGCGGCTTTTCAGACCAATCTGTGCCGCTGCGGTACGCATATGCGGATCATGGCGGCCATCCGGCGCGCCGCCGAACTGTACCGTGACGCCAACCCCGTTGAGGAGGGCTGACCATGCCGACAGGTTCCGAAATCGCAAAGCCCCTCGATCTTACCCGGCGTCAGGTCATCGCCGGGGCCGGCGGCCTGATCGTCGGGTTTTCCTTTCTGCCGGCCCGCGCGCAGCAAGCCGCGCCCGCGACGCCCGAGCCGCCGCACCTGCCCGGCAGTCTGGACGACACGCGCATGCTTGACGCGTGGATACACATCGCCCCCGACGACACGATCACGGTATTTTCGGGCAAGGCCGAGTTGGGGCAAAGCATCAAGGTGCCGCTGATGCAGATCGCGGCCGAGGAACTGGGCGTCGACATCGACCAGTTGACCCTGATCAACGCCGATACCGGCCGCACGCCGAACGAAGGCTTCACCGCCGGCAGCATGACGATCCAATACAGCGGCACGGCATTGCGGAACGCCGCCGCGCAGGTCCGGGCGCTTTTGATGGCGACGGCGGCGCGCCGCTGGGGCATCCCTGCGGAGGGCATGCGCGCCGAAAACCGCCAGATCATCGCCCCGGACGGGCGCCGGCTGCGCTTTGGCGCGCTGGTCGCGGATACGGATCTCAAGGTCGAGGCGCAACCGGAATCGCCCCTGACCACGCCCGAAAGCTTCAGGCTGATCGGCCGGTCCCTGCCCCGCCCCGACATCACCGTGAAGGCGACCGGAGGCGCGGCTTTCGTTCAGGACATGCGCCCCGAAGGCATGCTGCACGCCCGGGTGATCCGATCGGCTGCGCCCCGCGCGGTGCTGATCGACGCCGATATCGCCGCCGCCGAAGCCATGCCGGGCGTGGTCTCGGTCATTCGCGACGGCAGCTTTCTGGCCGTGGTGGCCGAGCGCGAGTTTCAGGCGATCACCGCCATGCGGGCGTTGCAGGCCAGCGCCAAGTGGCAAGACGGCCCGTCGCTGCCCGATCAATCCGCCATGTCCGACTGGCTGGAGGCGAATGTCAGCGAAACCGGCGTCGTCGCCGAGGAAGGCGACCCCGACGCCGCGCCGGGCAAGATCTATGAGGCGGTATTCACCCGCCCCTATATGATGCACGGATCTATCGGGCCGTCCTGCGCGCTGGCGGTCATGGCGGATGACGGCCTGACCGTCTGGTCGCATACGCAGGGGGTTTTCCCGGACCGTGCCGCGATCGCCGAGCTGTTGGGCATGGATCCCGCGCGGATCCGGGTCATCCATGCCGAAGGGTCGGGATGCTATGGCCATAACGGCGCCGACGACGCGGCGGCCGATGCCGCGCTGATCGCCACGAAATTGCCCGGTCGCCCGATCCGGCTGGTCTGGATGCGCGAACAGGAACACGCGAACGAGCCATACGGGCCCGCGATGCTGCTGAAGCTGCGGGCCAAGCTGGGGGATGACGGGCTGATCTCGGGCTGGACTTATGACGTTTATTCCAACACCCACAGCGGTCGGCCCGGCGGCGCGCCGGCATTGCTGGCGGGACAGACCAAGACCGATCCCTTCCCGCCGCTGAAGGGCAAGCTGTCGATTTCCCCGACCGGCAACGGCGACCGCAACGCGAACCCCTATTACCGGATCCCGAACCGGCGCATCCTGTGGCAGTTCGTCGAAAGCGCCCCTTTGCGGGTGTCGTCGCTGCGGGCGCTTGGGGCTTATGCCAATGTTTTCGCCGTAGAAAGCGCAATGGACGAACTGGCGCTGATGGCCGGGGCCGATCCGGTCGAATTCCGGCTGCGGCATCTGGACGATCAGCGTGCCCGCGACGTGATCGAAAAGGCGGCGTCGGAATTCGGCTGGCCCGGGGCCACGGCGCCGGACGGCACGCGCGGGGTGGGCTTTGCCTATGCGCGCTATAAGAACCTCACCTCTTATCTGGCGCTGGCGGTCGAGATCGCGCTTGATCCGGCGGTTGGCGATGTGCGGTTGGTCCGCGCCGTCGCGGCCATCGACGCGGGCGAGGCGGTCAGCCCCGACGGCATCATCAATCAGACCGAGGGCGGCATTCTTCAGTCGATGAGCTGGACGCTTTTCGAGGCCGTGACCTTCGACAGCACCAGCGTCACCAGCACCGACTGGTCAAGCTATCCGATCCTGCGGTTTTCGCATGTGCCGGACAGCGTCGCCGTCCATGTCATCGACCGGCCCGGCATGCCCTATCTTGGCGCCGGAGAGGCCGCACAAGGCCCGACCTGCGGCGCCATCGGCAACGCGCTGCGCAATGCGACCGGCCGCCGGGTGCATGATCTGCCGCTGAGCCGCGAACGGGTCCGCGACGCGATGCAGACCTGAAGGGCGCCGCCGGTTCAGCGCCTGCGCAGCATCCAGGCCATGGTTGCCGCCATCGGCAGCAACAGGATCGCGGCGATCAGGAAGGTGGTCGGATAGCCGTAAAGTTCGACCAGCGGCTGAACCACCAGCGGCGACAGAAACTGACCCAGAAACAGCGCCATGGTGACCGCGCCCGACACCGCGCCGCGGCGATGTTCGGGGGCGGCACCCAGCGCCGAGACCAGAAAGGTCGGCATCACATAACCCAACCCCAGCCCGATCAGCAGGGCGCCGATACGGACCGACGCCATCGTGTCGCCCGAATGCAGCGCAAAGAACCCTCCGGCAATGGTCAGATAACCCAGCGCAGGCGTCAGCCCGGCCCCGAGTTTTGCGCGCACCGTGGCAAAGCTGATCGCCGAAAGCCCGCCCGCGACGGTCACAAGCGCCATCGCCTGCGCCGAGGCCGAGGGCTCGGGGTGGCCGATGCTGACCAGATAGAACGGGATCTGCGTCGGCATGATATAGAAGATGGTCAGCGTCCCCGCCGCCAAAAGCGCGATGACGGCGACGAATTGCGGCCAATCGGCACGGCCGTCGGTCACGCCGTGTCCGGCCGGGCTCTGGGTCTCTTCCGGCTCGGGCAAGGCGCGCCACAGAAACGGCAGATAGACAAAGCCAAGCGCATAGATCAGGAAAGGCAGCCGGGGCGAGATCCCGGCCAGCCAGCCCGCCAGCGCGATGAAGATGAACCCGCCGAGATTGGTGGCGCCCATCTGCCAGCCCATGAAACGGCCACGCAGCGGCGGGGCGAAATAATCCCCGACCAGCGCCGCCTGCGTGGTCATGATCAGCGCCACCGCGATTCCCAGGATCAGCCGGCTGGCGAATATGCCCTCGAGACTCGGCAGAACCGCCCCCGCCGTGCCGGCGACCGCGTAAAGCAGGATCCCTGACAAGAGCAGCGGCCGGCGTCCGTATCGGTCCGAGGCCATGCCGACGAAGGGGGCCGAGATCGCCACCAGCAGTGACGGCGCGGTAACCAGAAGCCGGGTCAGCAGCCCGGCGTTGGGGGTGTCCCGAAAGCTCGCCTCCAGCCCCGGCAGGGCCGGGGTGATGGTGGCGTTGGACATGATGGTCAGCGTCGCCGCCAGCAACAGCGCCCAGACCCGCTGATCGCTTAGCATGGCGCGGCCCTTCGGGTCGGGTCGCGCCATCGCATTCTGGGGTGTCGCCATCGTTGCGCTCCGGTTCGGATGTGGTCCCGTGCCCGTCCGGGGCCGGGGATCTGGTTCAATTCGGTTTGACGACGAAGGCACCGGCCTTGTTCAGTTGCGCAAGAAAGCGTTCCCGGAAATCCTCGGGCACCGCGTCGCGGACGCTGGCGCGCGCGGCAAGCGCCCGACGCCAGCCGTCAAGCCGGGGCAGATCGTCCAGCAGACCAACGGGACGCAGCGTGTTCAGCGCGTCGATCTGGCGGAAAGCCGGGGCATAGACGACATCGACGGCCGAAAACCCTTCGCCGGCAAAGAACGGACCCTTGACCTCAGCCTCGAGCGGTAAAAGACGCGATTTCACCGCCGCGCGCGCCTGATCGAACCCCGCCTGATCCGTCGCCGTGTTCAGCCGGTACAGATCGCCCAGCAGGGTGCCGGCATATTCGACCCATGCCCGCTGACGGGCGCGTTCCAGCGCATCTTCGGGGAAAAGCCGCGTGCCCGGCAACGTCTCGTCAAGATATTGCAGAATGACCGTGCTTTCGAAGATGATCGCCGGTTCGCGCCCCGCGGCCTCGACCTTCAGGACCGGCACCTTGCCCAGCGGTGAGATGGCAAGGAACCAGTCCGGTTTGTCGGCGAGGTCGATATAGACGACCTCGAACGGGACGCCCCGTTCCTTCAGCGCGATCACCGCGCGCTGCACGAAAGGACAGGTCGGAAAACTGATCAGCGTCAGTTTCGGCAGCGCGACGGGTTTCTCGCACACCCCGCCTTCGCAAACCGCCCCGGTTTCACCAAAGGGGATCAGGCCGCTCATGCCCCGGCCCCCGCGCGCTCGGATTGCACCTTGTTCAGGGCCTGCAGGAACAGCTCGGCCGGCTGGGCGCCCGAAATGGCATATTTCCCGTCGACCACAAAGAACGGCACGCCCTGAACGCCGATCGCCGCACCCTGTGCCTTGTCGTCGGCCACCGCCTGCCGATAGCTGCCCTTGGTCAGCGCCGCCAGCGCCGCATCGCGGTCAAGCCCGATTTCGGCGGCCAGATCGGCCAGATCGGCGTCATGCCCGACATGGCGGCCTTCGGTGAAATAGGCGCGCAGCAGGCGTTCCTTCATCTCTGGCCCCTTGCCCTGCGCCGCCGCGAAATGGATCAGCTCATGCGCCTTGCCGGTATTGGTCACCTTGATGTCGTCGAGGCGATAGTCCAGCCCCTCGTCGCGCGCGAGCCCGGTGATCTGCCGATTCATGCCCCGCACCTGATCCATCGAGGCGCCAAGATGGCCGGTCAGGTATTCGTCATGCGTGCCCTTGTAATCGGCGGGCGCGGCGGGGTTCAGTTGGAAGCTGTGATATTCGATCTCGACCGGGGCGCCGTCGAAATCCTTCAGCGCGGTCTCCAGCCGGCGCTTGCCGATATAGCACCACGGGCAGGCGATATCGGACCAGATGTCGATCTTGATGGGATTGGCCATGGGTTGGCTCCTTTACCTATCGCGTTCAGGCGGCAAGCCGCGCGCCAAGCGCGGCCTGCAATTCATCGCGCCGCATGCCGGCGCCAAAGACCGGCGTGCCGATGGCGAAGCCACGCGCATGCGCAAGACCGCCGACATCGACCGGATCAAAGCCGATGCGGTCGATGAAGCGCGCCACGGCCGCGCGGGCATCGGCATCGTCACCGGCAAGCGCCATCGCGCGGCGGTCGGGGTCGCCTTTCGGGCGCGCCTCACCGTCGATCTGATGATAGCCCATATGGTTGAAGCTGCGCACCAGCCGCGCGCCTTCCAGATGGTCGGCGACCACTTCGCTGCTGGACGGGGCGCCCTCGAATTCCGGCAGGGTGCCGTCGGTCGGCGCCCAATAGTTCATCGTGTCGATGACGATCTTGCCGGCCAGCGCCTTCGCATCGAGGCTGCGATATTTCGACAGGGGCAGCGCCAGCACGACGATATCGCTTTCGGCGATCACATCGGCCGCGTCGCTGGCGATCGCACCCGGCGCGGTGAATTGCAGCACCAGCGATATTTCGGATGCCGGCCGGGACGAGGCGACGCGCACCTCATACCCGGCGGCCAGCGCCCGGCGCGCGATCGCGGTCCCGACGCGGCCCGCGCCCAGAATGCCGATGACTTTCGGTTCGGTCATATGTTCCTCCTTCACGCGGTCGCGGCGGTGGCCTTTTCGGCCAGAGCGGCGTCGACCAGCGGTTTCACCTTGGTTCCCAACAGCTCGATCGAGCGCAGAAAGTCCTTTTGCGCCAGTTGCCCCAGATCCATCTGGAAAAAGTGGCGGTCATGTTTCATCGCACCGTGCAGCGCGACGATGCGCCCGGCGATCTCTTCGGGGGACCCCACAAACAGGGCGCCCCCGCCATTCGCCTCATAATCATAGCTTTCGCGGCGCGGGGCCGGAAAACCGCGGATCTCGCCCAGCGCGCGGAAGGCTTCGTGATAATGGTTCCACCACAGATCCTTCGCCGCCTTCGCATCCTCGCCGATGAAACCGGGGCTGGCGACCGAGATGCGGGTATCCGCGCCGGGCACGTTCACCTGTTCGACCGCCTTGCGGTACAGATCCGAAAGCGGCGCGAAGCGTTCCGCCTGACCGCCGATGATGGCATAGCTGATCGGAAGCCCGGCAATCGCCGCGCGAACGGTCGAGTTCGGGTTGCCGCCCGTCGCCAGCCAGATCGGCAGCTTGCCGTTTTCCGGGCGCGGCACGACCAGCGCGTCATCCAGCGCGGGACGGAAGCGGCCCTCCCACGTGATGTTCTCGGATTCGTTCAGCCGCAGAAGCAGGTCCAGCTTTTCGGCATAAAGGTCGTCGTAATCGTTCAGGCTGTGCCCGAACAGCGGAAAGCTTTCGGTCGAGGACCCGCGCCCCGCCGTGATCTCGGCCCGACCGTTCGACAGCGCATCAAGCGTGGCGAATTGCTGGAACACCCGCACCGGGTCGTCGGTCGACAGAACCGTCACCGCGCTGCCCAGAAGGATGTTCTTCGTCGTCGCGGCCGCCGCGCCAAGGATCACCGTCGCCGCCGAGGCCGGCATTTCACGGGTATGGTGTTCGCCGATACCGAAATAGTCGAGCCCGACCTGATCGGCCAGTTGAATGGCTTCCAGCAGATTGCGCTGCGCCTCGGCCGTGCTGCCAAGCTCGCCCGTCGCGGGGTCGCGCTGCACGTCGCCAAAGCTGTAGACACCCAATTCCATAGCATTCCCTCCTGTCATCAGCGGTCGCCGAAACTTTTCCGCGAGAAGCTTTTCCGCCCGAAATATTTCCGTCATCCACTGGTATAAATACGTAACTAGCACCTATATTGATACTTAAATCCGCCCTGCAAGAAGGCACATCCATGATACCAGATAATGCGGCCGCGACCCCCAGTCTGCTTGACGCCTGCGCGCCGGTGCGGGCGATCCTGAACCGTGTCGGCGACAAATGGTCGGTGTTGCTGGTGATGGCGCTGTGCGCCGGCCCGCGCCGGTTCAACGATCTGAAACGCGCGGTTCCGGGCATCACCCAGCGCATGCTGACCCTGACCCTGCGCGGGATGGAGCGCGACGGGCTGATCACGCGCGAGGTCTTTCCGACAACGCCGCCGCGGGTCGAATATGCGCTGACCGAGCTGGGCCGCTCGCTGCGCGAACCGGTCGAGGCCATCGGTCAATGGGCGGTCGCGAATGAGGCGAAGATCGCCGCCGCGCAGGCCCGCTATGACGCGGTGAACGGCTAGGCATCAACGAACCCGACCTCGCGATATGCGCGATGTGTCCGGCGTGATTTGGCCCTGAGCCGTCCCCGGCGCCGGGGTTTTGTCGGGCGCCACGAAGCCTTGCCATCATATCAATGCCCCCCGCGCCAGCCCGCCGGACCGACGCGCCACCCAACCGGGCGGCCGCGCCGAAAGGAAACGCCGGCCCTTGCGGACCGGCGCCTGTGTTGCAGCGCGTCACCGGCCTCAGGCGATCGGGTCACCCGTGACCGGGCCTTCCCAGTTCGGTTTCCAGCCCAGTTCCGGCGCGACGTGCTTGGCGAAGGATTCCAGAATATGCAGGTTATATTCCGGGCCAAGCTGGCTGGGGATCGTCAGCATCAGCGTGTCGGCCAGCGCGATGGCCTGATCCTGCTTCAACTGCTCGACCAGCCGGTCGGGCGTGTCGGCATAGGTCCGCCCCGAGGTGGCGCGGAAGCCGTCGATGATGCCGTAGCCGTCCCGCGCCTCGGCGCCGCTGCGATGGCCGAAATAGGCGGCGTCGGTTTCGTTCATGATCGGGATGATGCTGCGGCTGACCGAGACCCGCGGCGCGCCGGTATGGCCGGCGGCGCGATAGGCGTCACGGAAGCGGCGGATCTGTTCCGCCTGCAACTCATCAAACGGCTGGCCGGTATCCTCGGTCAGCAGCGTCGAGGACATCAGGTTCAGCCCCATCCGCCCGGTCCATTCGGCGGTTTCCCGCGTCGCGGATCCCCACCAGATGCGATCGCGCAGGCCCGGCGACTGCGGCTCGATCGGCAGCAACTGACCGGCGCCGACCATGCCCGGATTGCCCTTGGCGACGCCCTCGCCCGCGATCGCCTTCAGGAACAGGTCGAACTTTTCGCGCGCAATGTCGGCGCCGCGCGGATCGGTCGAGCCGGTGTATCCGAAGGTCTCGTAACCGCGCAGCGCCGTCTCGGGCGAGCCGCGGCTGATGCCGAGCGCGGTGCGCCCGTCGGCGATCACATCCAGCGCCGCCGCCTCTTCGGCCAAGTAAAGCGGGTTTTCATAACGCATGTCGATGACGCCGGTGCCGACCTCGATCCGCTTGGTCCGGGCGGCGATGGCGGTCAGAAGCGGAATCGGCGCCGCCTGCTGGCGGGCGAAATGGTGGACGCGGAAATAGGCGCCGTTGACGCCCAGCTCATCGGCGCCGACACCGATTTCCACAGCCTGCTTGATCATGTCGGCGGCGGTGATCGCCTGCGATCCGTAGGATTTGCCGTAATGTCCAAAACTCAGAAAACCAAAAGCTCTCATATCATCCTCCGGGAGGGACCGGCCCTGATCGGGCGGCGCTGCGGCACGGGGCGTCGCGTCATCGCTGAACACCCCCACCGTCTGGCACGCCCAAAGCCGGCCGGTTGGTGAATTCGATGGTGGTGACCGCACCGCATTTGGCAACGGGCGATCGGGTTTGGACTTGATAAGGTGATGTATCGGCCACTATTGCAGCGGGACGGGGCCGAATGCTGTGTTCGAAAAATCCGAACGGTGAAGCGATGGGTGGCCCCGGTATCGCCCATACGGATTCTGGCGGTGACGATGCATCGGCGTCGGACCGCAACCGTTTCATGGCGCTATGCCAAGGTCTTGGACCGGCATGATCGGATGTGAAAGCGGCGGCGGGTTTCTTAGGCGGCCTCGCCCTTGAGTCCTTCATCGTTCTGTGTGGCTGCACCCCCGATCCCTCCCCCGACCCTGCACCCCGGGAAACCGTTGTCCGGTTCGTGCCGATGCCACGAATCCGGAACCGCGAGCAACGCTGTTGCGCTATGATGACGGGCGGCCGGATGGCGCTAGAAGCGCGACCTGCGTCAGCGTGGCCGGAAAGGAACAGCCAATGACGATCGCGAAAGCAGGCGGGACGCGGGTGGCACGCGCCCCCGACGACCGGCAGGAAGGATCGCTCCCGGACCGGACAGCCTGCGTCGGCACCATCCTGATCCTCGCGGCCGGCCGGTCGAGCCGTATGCGCGGAACCGACAAGCTGTTGCTGCCGGTCGACGGCCAACCCCTGCTTGCACGCGTGGCACGGCGGGCCATCGCGACCGGCTGGCGCGTTCTGGTGGTCCTGCCCGCCGGTAACCTGCGGCGGTGGCAATGTCTGGACGGGCTGGACCTGACGCCGGTGATCGTGGGCGACACCTCGGAAGGGATGGCGGCCTCGGTCCGCGCCGGGGTCGCCGCGGCTGGCGATGTGCCGGGGTTGATGATCCTGCCTGCGGACATGCCCGATCTGGATACCGGCGATATGATGACGCTGATCGACGCCCATCGGGCACGGCCGGGATCGATTCATCGCGGCACCGCCGAAGGTCAACCCGGCCATCCGGTGATCTTTCCGGCCGCGCTGCTTGCGCAATTATTGCAGCTTACCGGTGATACCGGGGCGCGGCAGGTCATCCGCGACCACGATCATCTGGTCGAATATCACCCCTTGCCGGGCAATCACGCCACCACGGATCTTGATACGCCCGAGGCCTGGGCGCGGTGGCAGGCCGATCTTGGGCCGGACCATGCCCGGGACGCCGGGAAGGAAACGCCCGCATGAACCATCACCCCGGGAATGGCGCTGGCACCGCGTCCGGGCAGAATGGGCCGGCCACGTCGCCCGATGATCGCACGGTGCTGGAGAGGCTGGACAAGATGCAGCCCATCGAGGCGCTGATCGCGAACCCCGATGGCGTTCTGGCGCTGGTGACCGGCGTCGCGGGGCCTTCCTATCGCGCGCCCGGTGCGATGATGGCGATCTGGCCCGACGCGAAACCCGTCGGGCGGCTGTCCTCGGGGTGCATCGAGGCCGATCTTGCCATTCATGCCAAAGCGGCGCTGCGCGACGGCAAGCTGCGGGTGCTGCGCTATGGTGCCGGATCGCCCTATCGCGATATCGTCCTGCCCTGCGGCGGCGGTTTGCAGGTGACGCTGTTCCCCCGCCCCGACCCGTCCGTTCTGCGGGACCTGTCACAGGTCAACCGGCGACGTGCGACGGCTACCCTGCATATCGGGCGGGACGGCGCGTTGTTCGTCACCCAAGGTTCCGCCGTCACAACCGATTCGGAGGCCGCCTTCGTCTATCGCCCCGAACCGCAGTTCGTCATTTTCGGTGAAGGCCCGGAAACGGCGGCTTTCTCGGCCTTGGTTCATTCGATCGGCTACCGGCACATCACGGCAAGCAACGGTGACGCGGCCATGTCCGGGGTCGCGCGACCGGGCGAAACCCTTCGGCATGCCCCCGATCGGGCATTTCCGCTGCGCGAGGTCGACGAAAATACCGCCGTGCTGTTTTTCTTTCACGATCACGACCGCGAACTGCCGATCATCAAAGCCGCATTGCGCACCCCCGCGTTTTATCTGGGCGCTCAGGGCAGCCGCCGGGCCCATGCAAATCGCGTGGCGGCGCTGACCCGCGACGGCATCCCCGCCGCCCAGATCGCCCGCATTCACGGGCCGATCGGTCTGATCCACTCGGCCCGCGATCCCCGCATTCTCGCGGTGTCGGTGCTGGCCGAGGTTCTGGCGCGCGACCCCAATACCGGCCCGATCGCGAATCCCGCCGATCTCTCTGCATGATCCGGCTGGGTCTCGAAAGCGGCGGATTCCGACGAACGACAGAAATATTTCGTTTTGCGCGCCATGCCGGCCGGACCGGATAAAGGATGCGGGACAGGGCATGCAGTCCGCCGGATGATCGCCGCAAATGGCCGCGATGCCCCGACCAGCGTTGAAAAGCGGCATCGGCGATCAGGGAACCGGATAGGCCTCCCCTCGCCTGACCATGCGCCGATCCCGATCACGGACAACGCCCCGTCAGGGGCGCCAAAACCGGCATGTGTAGGGGAAAATGGCGCGGTTGACGGGGCTCGAACCCGCGACCCCCGGCGTGACAGGCCGGTACTCTAACCAACTGAGCTACAACCGCGCGCGACGGCCTTTGGAAACGGATGGTGATGGCGCGGTTGACGGGGCTCGAACCCGCGACCCCCGGCGTGACAGGCCGGTACTCTAACCAACTGAGCTACAACCGCAGCACCATCCCGGCTTCCGCCGGACGTGACGGGGGGTTTACGCAGACCCCGCGACCACGTCAAGCCGCATTCACGCGAAAACACGTAATGAAAAGGGGCGCCCGAAGGCGCCCCGATCCAAAGCTGGTCGAACCGTTATTTCATCACAACGGTGTCGTCCCATTCAGGCAGAGCCTTCAGTTCATCCTTGGTGTAGTTGGTCACGAAGAATGCCTGAGCGGGCTTTGCCGGATCTGCGGCGGCGTCAGCCGGGGCCGGCGCAGGGGCAGCGGCCGGATCGGCCGGCGGTGCCGCGGGATCGGCCGGGGCCGGGGCTGCAGCGGCATCAGCGCCTTGGATGGCGACATAATGCAACTGATCCGTGCTGAGCAGGACCTTCTTGGCGCCGATGCCAAGGAAGCCGCCCACATCGACCAGATAGCCGACGACCTGGCCGTCCTGCGACAGCACCAGATCGCCAACCTTGGCCACCTGGGTCCAGTCAGCCGGGACCTCGGTCAGGGTGCGCTGTTCCCATGCGGTCGAATTCGGCTGGTTGGTGGTCCAGACCTCTTTCGACAGGACCCACGACCCCAGCATGCCGGGCTCGTTGGCCGATACGCCGATGTCGGCTGCGGTCGCCGCGTCGGCGGGCGGCGCGACTTCGGCCGGGGCTTCCGCAGCAGGCGCGGTCCCGTCCGCAGGCATGGTCGCATCCGGTGCGGGAGCTGCGGCGTCGGGCGCGGGCGCAGTCGCGTCGGGCGCAGGGGTGGCGGCCGCATCGGCAGCGTCACCCGCAGCCTTGGCTGCATCCTCGGCGGCGGCACCGGCATCCTGCGCGGCGTCGGCCGCACCCTGCGCGGCGTCGGCCGCAGCGTCGCCGGCCTGATCGGCGGCATCCGAAGCGGCGTCGGCGGCTTCCTTGGCGGCATCGCCGGCCTGATTGGCGGCATCCGCAGCGGCATCAGCCGCAGGCGCGGCCGCGTCGGCCGGAGGAGGTGCTGGGGTATCGGTCGCGGTCTGCGCATAGGCAGGTGCAACCAGCGAAAGAGCCGTAGCAGCAACAATAAGCGGTTTGGTGAAATCGTATTTCATCATTAAGATCCTCTTAAGGCTCGGTCGTATCCAGATGCCTCAACCCGGCATCATCAATGAGCCAACGCAGCGACCGGCGAGTTGTTCCGACCAATTGTTGATGCAATTGCCTGAAAACCCGCGATGAACCGGCCGATCGCCAGAAAAACCGGGATAAAGCCGGGCGCGATGATCGACGGGTTTCTGCCGATCGGCGGGGTTCAGCCGCGCGGAAAGCTGATCCGGCCCCCGCCGGCGTTCCGAGGCACGGCGGTCGTGCTTGGCCCCGAGGTCGGCAGCCCCCGCAAAACCCGCGCCGCAAGCCATGCGAAAGCCTGCGCCTCCAGCATGTCGCCATCCAGCCCGATGGCCTCCACGGGCTCGGCCGAAAGCCCCGTCAGCGCCGCCAGCCGCCGCATGATCACGGGATTGTGACGCCCGCCCCCGCAGACCAGCAGCCGTTCCGGTCGTGTCGGCAGCAGATCGACGCCCGCCGCCACCGATGCGGCGATCACCTCGACCAGGGTCGCCGCCGCGTCGCTGTCGCTTAATTCCGCGACCGAAGGCAACAGGTCGGGAAACCCGTCCCGATCCAGCGATTTGGGCAGCGGCCGGGTGAAATAAGGATGGCCAAGGAACGCCGCCACCGCCTGCGGGTCGGGCTGTCCCGCCGCCGCGAGCTGACCCGATTCGTCCCGCGCCCGCCCCAGCCGCACCCGCATCAGGTCGTTCAGCGGCGCGTTCGCGGGGCCGGTATCGAACGCGATGCAGGCGCCATCCTCTTCGGGCGCGGCATGCGCGGGATCGACAAGGGTCATGTTGCCGACCCCGCCCAGATTAAGGAAAGCGACCGGCTGACGCGGCATATTGCCTTGCGCGATCGCCCATTTCGCACAGGCGAAATGGAAAAATGGCGCCAGCGGCGCGCCTTCGCCACCGCGACGCACGTCCTCGGTGCGGAAATCCCAGACCACCGGACGCCCCAAAGCCTGCGCCAGCCGCCAGCCTCGCCCGGCCTGATGGGTGCCCCTGCCCCGCGGATCATGCGCAAGGGTCTGGCCGTGATAGCCGAAAATCCGCGCTTCGGCGAAACCCGCAAGAACCTCGGCATGGGCGGTCTCGGACAGTTCGGCCGCCGCGTCGACACCGGGATCGCCCGGCCACAGGCCAAGGGCGGCGTGCAGCACAGCCGTCTCGTTCCCGTTGTAGGCGCGATAGGCGCTGCGCCCGAATTCGACGATGCGCCGGCCGTCGGTCAGGACCGCCGCCGCGTCCACCCCGTCCAGCGAGGTTCCCGACATCGCGCCCACGGCCCAGATCGGGCCTGCCCCAGTTTCGTCCCGCATGGTCTTTTCCTTCAAGGATCGGGCAGATATATCCCCGGCATCCACAAGGGAAAAGCCGCCATGACCTATCGCCCCAGATCCGATTTCCTGTCCGTCGTGATTGAGCGGGGCTATCTGGCCGATTGCACCGACCTGCAAGCCCTGGACGAGGCGCTGCTGGCCGGGCCGGTCACCGCCTATATCGGCTATGACGCCACGGCGGCCAGCCTGCATGTCGGGCATCTGCTGAACATCATGCTGCTGCGCTGGTTCCAGAAAACCGGGAACCGGCCGATCACGCTGATGGGCGGCGGCACGACCAAGGTCGGCGACCCCTCGTTCCGGTCCGAGGAACGGCCCTTGCTGACGCCCGAGGCGATCCAGTCGAACATCGACGGCATGCAGGCGGTCTTTGCGCGCTATCTGGATTACGGCGACAGCGGCGCGCAGATGCTGAACAATGCCGCATGGCTCGATGGGCTGAACTATCTGGATTTCCTGCGCGACATCGGGCGGCATTTCAGCGTGAACCGCATGCTGGCCTTTGAAAGCGTCAAGTCGCGGCTGGACCGCGAACAGTCGCTGTCGTTCCTAGAGTTCAACTATATGATCCTGCAAGCCTATGATTTTCTAGAGCTTTACCGGCGGCACGACTGCCGGCTCCAGATGGGCGGGTCGGATCAATGGGGCAATATCATCAACGGCATCGACCTGACCCGGCGGGTGCTTGACCGCGAAATCTGGGGCCTGACCACGCCGCTTTTGACCACCAGCGACGGGCGCAAGATGGGCAAGTCGGCGGGCGGCGCGGTGTGGCTGAACGGCGCGATGCTGTCGCCCTATGAGTTCTGGCAGTTCTGGCGCAACACCACCGATGCCGATGTCGGGCGGTTCCTGAAGCTGTATACCGACCTGCCCGTCGCCGAATGCGACCGGCTGGGCGCGCTCGGCGGGTCCGAGATCAACGCGGCGAAGGTGGTGCTGGCGAACGAGGTCACCGGGCTTCTGCACGGCACCGAGGCCGCCGCATCGGCCGAGGCGACCGCGCGCGAGGTGTTTGAACAGGGCGGCGCCGGCGCCGATCTGGAGGTGGTGACGATCGGCGCGGATGCGCTGCCGGTTTCCGTCATCCAACTGCTGTCGCAGACCGGCATCACCACATCGGGCAAAGAGGCCAAGCGCCTGATCGCCGAGGGCGGTCTGCGGCTGAACAACGAACCCGTCGCCGATCCGCAGGCACAGGTGGACGCGGCGCTGATCGGGGCCGGGCTGAAGGTCTCGGTCGGCAAGAAGAAGCACCGGATGGTGCAGGTCGGATAAGCGAAAGGGCAGGGGAAACCCGGCCTTTTCGGTTCCATTTACAGCACAATCTTCAGTGAGCAATCGTCAAGACGACATTTTTTTGCTGAATGTATACACCTTCGAAACCGAGCCAAAACCACGCTAGAAAAATTCACATTCAAATATCCCAGCTCAACCCCACCACATGCGCTATCTCCGACATGTTGCCCAGGAAAATATTAGACAACCTAGGTAGGATAATTCCCATCTAACCTCGCACCACCAGCCGCAGGAAGTGAAGGAACACGACGCCAAAGGTCAATAAAAACGTATAGGCCATTGAAGTAATCCTAGCGTTGCTTCTTATTAGCGACTGCTTCTGCACAGCCTCGCGTTGGGCCCATCGCAAGCCCTCCTCCAATTCATATTCGATACGTTCCTTCTGCTCCGACACGCAGACTGTCTGGGTCGAATATTTTGCAATTTCCTCATGTGTAGGAACTAGAACAAGTCTGGGAAACCTTGACGGAAGAATAAGGCTCTTCATCCTTAGCCAAACGTCATGCAGACCAACGACTACGGCCTGCAGCCCCGACACGATGGCAACAAGCAAACCGAACACCAAAGATAAATTGGCAACAGAGAGGAGATCATCCAACACTCGTGAGGCTCATTCCAAAATTCAACGAAACTACCGCAATTATGAGACCGCGCCCCCAAAAATCAATTAATTTGGTTGGCAGCCTCTTACGTATTTCGCAGCCTTCGTTGGCCGAAGCGCTTAGCCGCGCCCCACCCGCAGCGCGGCCGCCATCACCCGGTCGAGCGATTGCAGGAACCGCGCCCGGTCGGCCTTGGAAAACCCCCTGCCGCCGCCCTGATGAAACGGATCGGCCGCGCGGATGTCCTGCATCAGGTCGCGCGTCGCCAGCCGCGGGCCGATATTGGCCATGGTCAGCACCTCGCCGTCATGCTGGATCACCTGCGCGCCGGCCTTCAGGCAGCGGTCGGCCAGCGGAAGATCGCCCGTCACCACCACATCGCCCGGCCCGCATTCGGCGGCGATCCATTTGTCGGCCTCGTCCGGGCCGTCGGGCACGATCTTCAGCGACACCAGCGGGTTCGGCGAGGGCCGCAGCCCGCCATTGCAGACCAGCACCATCGGCAGGCGCAGCCGGGTGGCAACGCGCTCGGCCTCGGCCTTCACCGGGCAGGCATCGGCGTCGATGTAAAGCGTGGTCATCTCATTCGCGCCTTTCCAGACCAACCCGGGCCACACCATAGGCCGGATCGCGCGGCGCCGGAACCACCCGGCGGGCCGGTCGCCGCCGGCATCGGGTCGTTGCAATGGCGACGCCCGCCCGCCTATGCTGCGGATGACGGGTATCGGAGCATACATCATGCCTTCAGACGTTCTTCAACTGGGTCTGGACACGTTCGGCGACGTCAACGCCCTGCCGGACGGCACCCCCGCCCCCTATGATCAGGTGTTGCGAAACGTGATGGCGCAGGGCGTTCTGGCCGATCAGGTCGGGGTGGACGCCTTCGGCATCGGCGAACATCACCGCGACGATTTCGCCGTCTCGGCGCCCGAAGTGGTGCTGGCCGCGATCGCCGCCAGGACCGAACGCATCCTGCTGGGCAGCGCGGTGACCGTGCTGAGTTCGGACGATCCGATCCGCGTCTACGAACGTTTCGCCACGCTCGACGGGTTGTCGAACGGAAGGGCCGAGGTGACGCTGGGGCGCGGCTCGTTCACCGAATCCTTCCCGCTTTTCGGCTATGATCTGGCCGATTACGAAATGCTGTTCAGCGAGAAACTGGATCTGTTCGCCGCGCTTCGGTCCGAAGGTCCGGTAAGCTGGTCGGGATCCTATCGCACGCCCCTGACCGAGACCGAGGTCTACCCGAAATCGGCGCGCGGCGGCTTCCCGGTCTGGGTCGGTGTCGGCGGCTCGCCCGAATCGGTGGTGCGGGCGGCGCGATACGGCTTTCCGCTGATGCTGGCCGTCATCGGCGGCGATCCGGCGCGGTTCCGCCCCTTCGTCGATCTTTACCGGCAGGCCCTGACGAAACTGGAACTGCCGGAGCTGCCGGTCGGGGTGCATGCGCCCGGCTTTGTCGCCGACACGGATGAGCAGGCGCGCGAAATCCTGTTCCCGCATTTCAAACGCGCCCGCGACCGGATCGGCCGCGACCGTGGTTGGGGGCCGGTGACGCGGGAACAGTATATCGCCGATATCGAACATGGCGCGATGCATGTCGGCGCCCCCGAAACCGTGGCCCGCAAGATCGCCAGCACCGTCCGGACGCTGGGGCTGAACCGCTTTGACCTGAAATACAGCTATGGCACGCTGCCGCACGAAGACCTGATGCGCGCGATCGAGTTGTTCGGCACCAGGGTCGCCCCGATGGTCCGCGAGATTCTGGCGGGATGAGCCGCCACGGCCCTGCCGCGATCGCCACCGGCCCGGCGAAACCCAAAAAAAGGCCCCGGGGCGTAATACCACGGGGCCATTGTCGTCCTGATAAGGCGAAGGATTATTCCTGAACCGTGACCTTGGCCATGTAATCGGGCTGGTCCACGGCGCCATTGGCGGCCTGATCGCCCTTCTTGATCGAATTCAGGACCTCCCAGCCGTCAACAAGCTGGCCGACCACGGTATATTGGCCGTCAAGGAACTCGGCCGGGGCCAGGTCGATGAAGAACTGGCTGTTGGCGCTGTTGGGATCCTGCGAACGCGCCATGCCGACGGTGCCCTTCTGGAAGGACACGTCGTTGAACTCGGCCGCGAGATCCGGCTGGTCGGAGCCGCCCGCCCCCGCCATCGAGGTGTCACCGTCACGCTTGCCATATTGCACGTCGCCGGTCTGCGCCATGAAACCGTCGATCACCCGGTGGAAAACCACGCCGTCATAGGCGCCCGACTTGGCCAGCGCGACCAGACGCTCGACATGCTTCGGCGCCTTGTCGGCATAAAGATCCAGCACGATCTTGCCCTTGGCGGTGCCATCCGCGCCAGCAACCTCGATCACGAGATTCGGACCCGGACCGTCGGTCACACCCGGCAGGCCTTCGGCGATGGCGGCCGTACCCAGCATCATCGCGGCGGAAACAACCAGCAACTTACGCATCGGCGGCAACCTTGACCGAGATCATCCGGTCGGGACTGGCCGGCGGCTCGCCCCGCGCGATCTTGTCGACATGCTCCATGCCGGAAATCACCCGGCCGTAGACGGTATACTGCCGGTTCAGGAAATGGTTGTCCTTGAAGTTGATGAAGAACTGGCTGTTGGCGCTGTTCGGGTTCTGGCTGCGCGCCGCGCCCAGCGTCCCGCGATCATGCGGTACGCCCGAGAACTCGGCCGGAAGATCGGGCAGATCCGAACCGCCGGTGCCGGAACGGCCGGGGTTATAGTTCTTTTCCATGTTGGCGTGTTCGACATCGCCGGTCTGGGCCATGAAACCGTCGATAACCCGGTGAAAGGCCACGTTGTCATAGGCGCCTGCCCGGGCGAGCTCTTTCATCCGCTCGGTATGCTTGGGGGCGACGTCGGGCAAAAGCTCGATCACCACCGGGCCGTCCTTCAGCTCGATGATGACGGTATTCTCGGGATCCTTGATATCGGCCATGCGGGGCCTCCTTTCCGAATTACCGCCAAAAGCTAGCCCCTCGATCGGGGGCCGACAAGTCCGCAAGCCGCCCGCGCAAACAAGGTTTTGCGACCAGAGGGCCGGTTGACGCGATTGTCATCCTGATGAAAGGTGCGGCTCTACCGCCAGAATGGAGACGCGCGATGGCCTTCAAGACCCTTGATGATCTGGACATGGACGGCAAGATCGTTCTGACCCGCGTCGATCTGAACGTTCCGGTCGAAAACGGGCAGGTGACCGATACCACCCGGATCGAAAAGATCGTGCCCACCATCAAGGCGATACAGGAACGCGGCGGCATCCCGGTGCTGATGGCCCATTTCGACCGCCCCAAGGGCCAGCGCGTCGATTCGATGAGCCTGAAGCAGGTGGTTCCGGCGCTGGAAAAGGCGCTGGGGCAAAAGGTCGAATTCGCCGATGAGGCCGTCGGCGGCCCCGCCAAGCGCGCCGTCGCAGCGCTGAAGCCGGGCGATGTGCTGTTGCTGGAAAACACCCGTTTCTATCCGGGAGAAGAGGAAAACGACCCGACCTTCGCCGCCTCTCTCGCCGCCCTGGGCGAGGTCTATGTCAACGACGCCTTTTCGGCCGCGCATCGCGCGCATGCCTCGACCGAAGGCGTGGCGCGGCTGATGCCGGCGGCGGCGGGCCTGCTGATGGAGGCGGAACTCAAGGCGCTGGACGCCGCACTCGGCAACCCCGAACGCCCGGTGGTGGCGCTTGTCGGGGGTGCCAAGGTTTCGACCAAGCTGGATCTGCTGGGCAATCTGGTCGAAAAGGTCGATCACCTGATCATCGGCGGCGGCATGGCGAACACCTTCCTTGCCGCCAAGGGGGCCGAGATCGGCAAATCGCTGGCCGAACGCGACATGACCGACACCGCGCTTGAGATCATGGCCAAGGCCGAAGCGGCGAATTGCCAGATTCACCTGCCGATTGACGTGGTGGTGGCGAAAGAGTTCAAGGCGAACGCGCCCCATGAGATCCTGCCGGACGAGGAATGCCCGCAGGACGCCATGATCCTTGACGCAGGCCCCGAGACGGTCGACGCGATCCGCGGCGTTTTCGAAGCCTGCCGCACGCTTTTGTGGAACGGCCCGCTGGGCGCCTTCGAGATCCCGCCCTTCGACGCCGGAACCAATGCCGCGGCACGGGCGGCGGCGGACCTGACCCGCGAGGGCAGGCTGATCTCGGTCGCGGGCGGGGGCGATACGGTTGCGGCGCTGAACAAGGCCGGGGTCGCCGGTGATTTCACCTTTATCTCGACCGCCGGGGGTGCCTTCCTTGAATGGATGGAGGGTAAGGAATTGCCCGGCGTGGCGGCGCTTGAGGACGCCTGAGACCGCCGCCGGACGCCGCTCCGGCTTCGTTAACTTCGTGTTTATTAACCCAGTAGCCTGACCTGTAGGAGAGTTCACATGCCCCGTTCCCCGATTCGTGCCGCCCTTTTCGTCACCGCCGCGATCGTCGGGGTGAACACGGCCGCGGCGCAGACGCAGGTGCCCCCGCCGGCGCCGCCGGTGCCGATGCCCGCGCCCGAACCGATGGAGATGCCGCCACCCGGACCCATGCCGTCCACGCCGGAACCGGCGCCCTCACCCGATCAGGCCGCACCCGGTCAGGCCGCTCCCGGCCAGCCCATGCCCGACCAACCCATACCCGGGCAGCCCGCCCCCGGACCTGCGCCCGCCCCTGTCGTCATCGGCGCGGCCCCGGTCGCCGCGCCGCTTTTGCAGGTGCCCGGGCTTGCCACGAAAGACGGCGGTTTCACTGCCGAGGCGCTCAGCATGGCGTTGGTGCGGGTGGCGGTTTCCTATGCGCGCATGGTCGCCGATGTGCGCTATGGCAGTCTCGAGGCCGACCGCCAGCGCGGCAGTCTGGTCCTGCGCGATCTGGAGGTGTCGGGCATACCCGCGCTTCCCGACTGCAAGGTGTCGCTGGGCAAGGTCGCGATCGGCGGCTATTCGCTCTTGGGTGCCGAGCAGAACGATTTCCGTGTGGACGCGACGGATGTGAAGGTCGCGACGAACTGCTTTGGCCGGACCGCGCCGATGGTCGGGGCGATCGCGGGCGATTCGGTGATCCCGGTGTCCTCGCTGTCGATCGGCGGCACCGCGTCGTCGGGCCGGGGGGCGCTGCTCTTGGATTTTCAGGCGGTCAGCCCGAACATCGCCCGCATCGACGGGGCGCTGGACTTTGATTACGTCACCATGTGGATGCCGCATGTCTTCGACAGCGCGCGACGCCCTTACGAGGATCAGTTCGCCCCCGACACCGACGGCGACGGCGACGGCGACGGTAACGGCAATTATGACGATAACCCGTTTGACGACCAGGCGGACGATACGACGCCGGGCCTGCGCGGCATCCTGCGCTCGGCCGAGGTGACGGTTGAAAACCTTGGCGTCTGGGACCGGATGAAGCCGATGATTCCGCCCGACGCGCTGACCCCCGAGGCGCTGTCGGCGCAGATGGTCAACGCCCCCGAGGGCACGCCGACGCGGGCCATGCAGCAAAGCCTTGTCGATGCCATCTCGGGTTTCGTGGCACAGCCCGGCCGCATCACCGTCGAGGCGCGTCCCGAAACCCCGGTCGGCTTCGATTCGACCCAGTGGCTGTCGCCCGACGACGCGGTTGCGCTTTTCGCGCCGAAATTCTCGAACACGCTGCCGACGCCGCCGGTCGCGCTGATCGCCGACCCCGGCGCGGCGCCTCGGGACGCCAAGGCGCTGGGTCTGGCGCTGGCCAGCGGCATCGGCGTGCCGCAGAACCTTTCTCGCGCCACCGAGATCCTGACGCCCTTGCAGGACGACGGCGAGGTCGCGCTGGTTCTGGCGCAGATCAGCGCCCCGACCGATCCCAAAGCCGCCTATGCCCATGCCGCGACCGCGACGCTGACCGGCACGCCGGGCGGCCTTGCCGCGCTAGACCGGACCGAGACGCTGTTGTCCACGGCCGACCTGCTGGCCGCACAACCCGGCGCCGATCAGGCGGTCGCGGATGAGGTTTTTGCCTCGGT
The DNA here is from genome assembly GCF_042680785.1 of Paracoccus pacificus. Classification (NCBI taxonomy): domain Bacteria; kingdom Pseudomonadati; phylum Pseudomonadota; class Alphaproteobacteria; order Rhodobacterales; family Paracoccaceae; genus Paracoccus; species Paracoccus pacificus. Next base: position 586,965 of record NZ_JBHUEN010000043.1, on the reverse strand, counting down.
CCCGGCGTTGCGCGATGCAGCACTTGGCTATGAGAACGGCGGCAAGGACCGACCGCGCAGCTATGCGATGGCGTGGCGCCTTGCGACCTTGGCCGGGGCGACCGGCGATCTTGCGTCCCGTGCGCTGCTGTCGCGTCTTGACGGCCGCTTCGGCACCGATCCGGCATGGCTGGCGGCGCGTACCGCGGCCGGCGATGCGGCCAGCGCCGATTGGACGCAACGCGGCCTGGCCCAAAACCTGTCGGGCCAGTGACCCGCGGGTGAAGGCGACACGCCGGTAATCCCGGGGGGCGCGCGACATGCGCGCCCCTTCCTCGTTGATATGGGGCATTTCGACGCGGGTATTCGCCACCCGGCGCAGAAGTTAGCGCCACCAGCGTTGCGTGCGGGTATGGGTCTGCTAAAGACCGCTGTGATCCGAAATCTCAGCAAGGGGTGCCCTAGTCATGAAGGCGACAAACACCGTCAAGAAAATCCTGGCCAATTACGAAGGCGAAACTCCCGGCGTGAAGGCCAACCTGTGCCGGATGCTGATGAACGGCAAACTGGGCGGTACCGGCAAGATGATCATCCTGCCCGTCGATCAGGGTTTCGAGCATGGGCCCGCGCGCAGCTTTGCCGTCAACCCCGATGCCTATGACCCCCATTACCACTATCAACTGGCCATCGACGCCGGGCTGAACGCCTTTGCCGCGCCGCTGGGCATGATCGAGGCGGGTGCCGACACTTTCGCCGGCCAGATCCCGACGATCCTGAAGGTCAACAGCGCCAACAGCCTGATGTCGGACACCGCCGGCAAGAACCAGGCGATCACGGCCAGCGTCGACGACGCGCTGCGGCTGGGCTGCGCGGCCATCGGCTTCACCATCTATCCGGGTTCGGACATGGCGCTGGACATGTTCGAGGAAATCAGCGCCATGCGCGAGGAAGCGGCGGCCAAGGGCGTCGCCAGCGTCATCTGGTCCTATCCGCGCGGCGAGGCGATCAGCAAGGACGGCGAAACCGCCATCGACATCGCCGCCTATGCGGCGCAGATTGCCGCGCTGCTGGGCGCCCATGTCATCAAGATCAAGCTGTCCACCGACCACCTTGAAAACAAGGACGCCAAAAAGGTCTATGAGGCGCAGAAGATCGACGTCTCGACCCAGGCCAAGCGTGTGGCGCATTGCATGCAGGCGGCCTTTGGCGGCCGGCGCATCGTGGTGTTCTCGGGCGGCGCTGCCAAGGGCGAGAACGCGGTCTATGAAGACGCCCGCGCGATCCGCGACGGCGGCGGCAACGGCTCGATCATCGGGCGGAACAGCTTCCAGCGTTCGCGCAAGGACGCGCTGGAAATGCTGGGCAAGCTGGTCGACATCTACAAGGGCAAGTAAACCCGTCGGATGACACGGTTTTTCGGGGCCCGCCACCGCGCGGGCCCTTTTCTTTGCGCTAAGGCTCCGGGTCCGGTAACAGGGCTTGCCGGTCGGTGGCGGGGGCGGCTAACCTTGGCGGCGCGCATCCGATCCGCGCATTGATCCCAAGACAGAGAAAAGAGGGCGACATGGCCGACGACTGGGGCTTCGATACACAGGCGATCCACGCAGGGACTGCCCCCGACCCGGCGACCGGGGCGCGGCAGGTTCCGATATATCAGACCACGGCCTATGTATTCCGTGACGCCGATCACGCCGCGAAACTGTTCAACCTTCAGGAGGTCGGCTATATCTATTCGCGGCTGACCAACCCGACGATCGGGGCGCTTCAGGGCCGGATCGCGGCGTTGGAGGGCGGCGCCGGCGCGGTTTGCTGTTCATCCGGTCACGCGGCGCAGATCATGGCGCTGTTCCCGCTGATGGGTCCGGGGCTGAATGTCGTCGTCTCGACAAGGCTTTACGGCGGAACCATCACCCAGTTTTCGCAAACCATCCGGCGCTTTGGATGGTCGGCGACATTCGTTGATCTGGACGATCCGGATGCGGTTCGCGCCGCCATCGACGACAATACCCGGGCGATCTTCTGTGAATCGATCTCGAACCCCGGCGGCTATCCCACCGATCTCGAGGTGCTGGGCCGGATCGCCGAGGACGCCGGCATTCCGCTGATCGTGGACAACACCCTTGCCACGCCTTGGATCTGCCGGCCGATCGAATATGGCGCGACGCTGGTGGTGCATTCGCTGACCAAATACATGACCGGCAACGGCACCGTTACCGGCGGCGCGGTCGTGGACAGCGGAGCCTTCGACTGGTCGGCCTCGGGGAAATTTCCTTCGCTTTCCGAACCCGAACCGGCCTATCACGGCCTGAAATTCCACGAAACCTTTGGCCCCGCCGCCTTCACCTTTCACGCGATCGCCATCGGGCTGCGTGATCTTGGCATGACGATGAACCCGCAGGGTGCGCATTACACGCTGTTGGGTATCGAGACGCTGGGCCTGCGCATGCCGCGCCATGTCGCGAACGCCCAGAAGGTGGCCGAGTGGCTGGAAAACGATCCGCGCGTGACCTCGGTCAGCTATGCCGGGCTGACCTCCTCGCCCTGGCATCAGACCGCACAGCGGATCTATCCGAAGGGTGCCGGGGCGCTGTTCACCTTTTCGCTGCGCGACGGCTATGATGCGGCGGTGCGCACGGTCGGCGCGCTGAAGCTGTTCAGCCATGTCGCGAACCTTGGCGATTCCCGGTCACTGGCCATCCATTCGGCATCGACCACGCACCGGCAACTCAGCCCCGAGCAGCAGGTCGCCGCCGGTGCCGGTCCCGATCTGGTCCGGCTGTCGATCGGTCTTGAGGATCCCGAGGATCTGATCGCTGATCTGGATCAGGCCCTGGGATCATAGACAACTGTGAAAATTTTCACAGCACAACAAATCTTTACGACTGATTTCTGATAAATCAGATAAACAAACGCGGGCCACCGGATCGGTGGCCCGCGCATTTACATATCCGGCCCGTCTCAGTTCAGGGCAGTCTCAGTTCAGGGCCGTCTCAGTTCGGGGCCGGCGCGCCCGGGGCGGCGTCCGGGGCCGGCATCGGTTCACCGCCCGGAGGTGCCGGCGGGGTGGCGCCGGGAACGACCGGCGGCGGAGGCGGGGCGTTACCGTCATCGGGGCCGTGATCCATATCGCCCATATCATCACCCATGCCGTCGCCCGACCCTTCGTCCATGCCATCCTCCGGACCATCGCCCGCCCCTTCGGGCAGCAGGGCAAAGGTGACGTTGACCGCGGCATTGATCGACAATTCACCCTGCGCGATCGGCACCTTCTGCGCCGCCGCGTCCCGCATCATCATCGGCTGGGGTCCGGGAACGGCGTCGCCGACCTCGGTCATCGACAGGATCGGGCCCAGCTTCATGCCCGCCGCATCCGCGTAAACCTGCGCTCGCTGGCGGGCATCTTCGACCGCCGCCGCGCGGGCCTCGTCCTTCGTCGCCGCATCGTCGTCGCGGCCAAAGGTCAGCCCGTTCATCTCGTTCGCGCCGGCCGCCACCAGCGCGTCAAGGGCTTCGCCCAGCTTGGCCAGATCGCGCACTTTGGCGGTGACGATGTTCTGCGCCTGATAGCCGGTGACCTGCGGCGCCTTGCCCTCGGCGTAAGCCACGAGCGGGTTCAGGTTCAGCCCCGAGGTCTGCACGTCGCGCGACTCGAACCCGAGTTCGGTCAGCTTGTCGAGGATCGCCTGCTGCTTGACGTTGTTATCGCTAAGCGCCTGCGCCGCCGTTCCGGCCTGCGTGGTGACGCCAAGCGAGATCGTGGCGATATCCGGCGCGACCGTCGCCTCGCCCTGACCCGAGACCGTCAGTCTGCCAAACATCGGATGGCCTTTCATCATGTGACCCGCTTTCGGGGGCATTGGCTGGTCGGGCGCGGGCGGCGTCTGCGCCATGGCCCCGCCCGCCATCATCAATGCCGCAACAGCGGCCGCGATCAATGTTCGGGGTGTTCCGGGGACGGTCAGGGCAGGCATGGCGTTCTCCTTCTCTTGCCAGGTCGGACAGACGGTCCGAATTCGTGAATCTGCGGCTAACGCACAACAGGTTGGGGTGGGTCCGGCGAATCACATAACAACTTGGTGTTTTGCTTTTCCTTTGCGACCATCTGAGGTAGAAATTGTTACATGCGTTTTCCCTGAATCCCGGCCCGACCGGACTGTTTCGGACCAGACATTGATGAACATGCCAGCCCGCGCCGAATTTGCACTTTCCTTTACCCCGTCGGCGATCTTTCTGTTGCGCCGGGATACCGGTGGCTGGTCGCAGCTTGGCCGCGCGTCGCTGTCCGATCCGGGGCTGCGTCAGGCGCTGAACACGCTGCGCCAACGGGCCGAACGGGCCGCGCCGCAGGGCTTCGTCACCCATCTGATCATCCCCAACGACCAGATCCTGTTCACCACCCTGAACGCACCGCGCGGTGACGGCATGACGCGCCGGCAGGCCGTCGGTCTGGCGCTTGAGGGGCTGACCCCCTATCCGGTCAAGGATCTGGCATGGGACTGGCTGCCGGCGAACAGCGGCGCCGACCCTGCGGTGACGGATCTGGTGCGCGTCGCCGCCGTCGCCCGCCAGACCCTGTCCGAGGCCGAGCATTTCGCCGAGGAGCACGGCTTCAATCCCGGCGGTTTCATCGCCACGCCAAGCAGTGACAATTTCGACGGAGAACCGTTCTTTGGTCACAGCCAGCGTATCCTGCGCGACGGCGCCGGCGATACGTTGAAGGTCGGCCCGGCCAAAGGGGATGCCGAGGATTCCGAATTGGGCGCCGAAACCGCGCCATCGGAAGCTGCGGCGCCTCTGGAGACCGCCCCGGTCGATGTTGCGGCCGATCCGGTGGCAGGCGACGACGCTGCCGCAGAGGCGGACGGCGCGGCCGACGCCCCCGTGAAGGACGCCGCTGTCGAAGATGATGCCGCCGAGGATGATGCCGTCGAGGATAACGCCGTCGAGAATAACGCCGTCGAGGACGCCCCCATTGAGATCGCGCAGATGCCGCTTGATCTTGGTGACACCGCGATGACCCCTGTGAATGAGCCAGCGGAACCGACCGAAGAGCTGATGGCGCAGGCGACGGAGCGGCTGACGCAGGCCGGCGTTACTTCCGGGGTCATTCGGGACCCCGAGACGGCGGCAGAAAATGCCGCAGAAACCGCCGCTGACGACGCGGCCGATGAAAACACCGATGATTCAGCCAAGACGCAGGCGGAAAGCTCTGCCCCCGCCACGGCTGAGCCGGTCGTCGTGACGACCCCGGCGCAGGATACCCCGGTTGCGGAAACGGCCCCCGCCCCTGCCAAAACGGCCCCCGCCGAAACGGCATCGGCGATCGAGGTGCGGCTCATCCCGCCGCATCTGCCGGCAATTTCCGCCATGGTGGAAACTGTTGCCGAGGCCGCGCAGGCCCATTCCGAGGCACCCCAGCCCGCTCCAGCCCAGCCCGCCCCGGCCCAGCCCGAAGAAACGACGGCGGCGCCGGATGCTGCGTCCGTCGCCGTTCCGGAAACCACGTCCGAAGCCCCGCCCGCTGATCCGGCGCCGACGCCCGAAGCCCCGGCCCCAGTGACTGCGGCCCCGGTGACTGCGGCCCCCGAACCGGCAAGCCCGGCCATCGTCGCCGGGCCACGCCTTGCCGCGCCGGCCGAGCGTGTCTCGGCCGCGCCGCAGGCCCCGGAAACCATGGAGCGGCTGGTCGCCATCAGCCGTCAGACCCGGGACCGCGCCGGCGATCTGCTGCGCAAATCCGGTCCCGCCCTCGCCGCGGCCCGGGTGCGTGTGGCGCAGGCGACGAGCTACTGGAGCGACCGTCTGGGTCGCATGGCCCGCGGCCCCGAGGAAGAGCCCGCCAGGACCGATGCCACCACGGCCGCCGCGAACGGCACGGCAAAGACCGGGCAGACGCCGCCCCTCACCGCGCCTGTGCGGCAGGGCGAAACGCTGGCCCAAAGGCTGGCGCCCAGCGTCATCTGGCGCGGCAGACGCTCGCCTCCCCCGGCCCGGCCGCAACCGCCAGTGTCGAAAGAGGTCAAATCGACCGCGCCACAGGACGCGCAAGCCGCGGTGACAGCCACGGCCGAGAACCCGCCGGCGAACCCCGCGCGTGGGCGCGCCGGTGCCGCCCCGGGCGCAGGCCGTGCTGGAACGCGCCGCCGCCGCCCGGGCCGAGCGTGCGTTGCGCGCCGAGCCGCCGGTGACCGCCGGCAAAAAGCGGCGGCTGGTGGCGTTGCCCTCGGTCAGCCTGCCCCAACGCGGCAACCTGACGATGCTGGCGGCCGGCATCCTCATCGTGGCGGTGGGGATCAGCGCCGCGATGTATTTCGGCGCGCCCGAACAGACGGCGAACAATAACGGCGTCGCGAATGCCGATGCACCAGACGGCGGGACGGTCGGCGGGACGACGGGCATCGCGTCAGGCACGACCGAGGAAGCCGCAGCCGATCCCACGGCCGATTCCGCAGCCGATCCCACTGGCACGACGCCGCCGGTCGGAACTTCTCCGGTTGATACCGCGGGTGATGCGGGCATCACCCCGGCAACGCCCGTGCCGGCGGATGAACCGCCGGCGCCAGAGGTCGTGACGGCCGAGCCAACCCAAACCACGCCGCTGCCGCGCCCGAAACCACGCCCCGAGGATATCGCGGCGGCTTATCAGGCCGCGCAGCGGGTCGTCGCCCGATCCGCCGCAGCGCCCTCGGTCCCGGGTAACGGGACGCCGACCGCCGCGTCGGTCCGGCAGGCGCAGCAAACCGCGCCGGTGACGCGCCGGCCGGATCCGCCGCTGCCGAACGGGCCGGGCGTCGCGCGGGTCGGATCCTCGGTCCTGCCCGACGCTGCCGGCACTGCGGCGGCAACGACGCCTGCGACGCGCACGGCGCCGGAAAACCGGACGGTGGCCTCGGCCGCGCCGCCCGTCGATCGCCCCGCCATCTGGTCACAGGGTCGGTCGGCCGGCGCGTCCACGCCCGCCGCCGCATCGCCTTCGCCCGCATCGCCTTCCTCCGCGTCGCCTGCGCCCGCGTCGACAAATGTCGGCACCGCGACCCTTCCGCCGCCGAGCCAAAGCGAAGCAGCGGCACGACCCGCTTCCGGAACGTCGGCCCCGGCGTCGCAGAATGCGTCCAGCCAGTCCATACCGACCCAGCCGACGACGACCCACCCCACCACGGCCCTGCCGCGCGACTCGATCCTGTTGACCTCGCAGCGTCCGCGCTCGGCGCCGGTTTCGGCCCGGCGCCCGGCGGAACCGGCTGTCGCGTCGGGCGACAATCTGCCGCAGCAACTGCCCGCCCGGTTGCCGCAGGACCAGATTGCCCGGGTCGATGCCGAAGGCCGCATCACCCCGACCGAAAACGGTGTGCGCACGCCCGAGGGGCAGATGCTGTACAAGGGCCGGCCGCCGGGCGCCCCGCCGCCGCGCCCCGCCAGCATCTCGCGCCGGACAGCCAGCGAAACTGCGCCAGCCGTGCAATCGGCGGCGCTGCCCGCCGCGCAATCCACGCCCGCGCCATCGACCCCAGCGCCGTCAACATCCGCGCCCTCACCCTCCGCACCGGCCACGGCCACGGCCACGACCACGGTGTCGACACAACCCGCCGCCGCGCAGACGGAAACCGCGCCGCCGACCGCCGCGACACCCGCCGTTCAGGTTTCGGTCGCGCCCCGGCGTTCGGCCGCCCCGCCGCCCCGGCCGACCGCCGGACCGGCCGAGGAAGGATCGGCCCCCGAGCCCGAGGACGAACAGCCGCTGACCCGGGACGAACAGGACCATATCGCATGGCTGGCGCGCGACCTGCGGCTGGCTCAGGCCGGAAATGCCGGCCTGTCCGAGGCGGAACGCGCCCTGATCAAGCAGGTCGGCAACGGCCGCCCCCGCCAGCGCCCCGGCTCGGGTTCGGGATCGGGATCGGCGGCGGCACCCGCGGCGACGCAGGTGTCAGCCGCGCCTGTCACCACCGCGCAGGACCGGCTGGCGCGGTCCGACCGTCCGCAGGCACGTCCCTCGGGCAAACGCGCCGCGTCGGCGGACAGCCGCGCGGTCGACGCCGCAATCGCCGCGGCCATCGCGGAATCGCCCGCCGCGCCGGGCGGCGTCGCGCTAAGCAGCCTGCAAAGCTCTCCGCTGCCGCCGCGCGCCGTCCCCGAACAGCGGGCCGCCGCCCCGACCCCGCAACCGCAACCGCAACCCACCCCGCAACCGGTGCCGCGGGTGGCGCTTGCCCCGCAGCCGCAGCCGCAGGTTGTCGTGGCACCGCCGGTTCCGGTCCAGCCCGCCCCCCGTGTGGTCGCACCGGCGCCCACGGTGCAGCGCAACGCCCCGCTGCCGCAGATCCGCATGGTCCCGAACAAGCCGAGCCCGCCCCCGGGCCTGAGCCGCGTCCCGCAAGCGCAGGAGCTGGACAACGAGCCCGAGCCCGAGCGCGTCGTTCCCAAGGGCGGCCCGACCGCCGCCGGCGTGGCGCGCACCGCCACCCAATCGCGCGGGATCGACCTTCGCCGCACCACGCTGATCGGCATCTTTGGCGCCGGACGGAACAGCCGCGCGCTGGTGCGCACCGGCAACGGCCGCTTTGTCAAACTGAAGCTGGGCGACCGGCTTGACGGCGGCGTCATCAACTCGATCGGGAACGGACAGGTCACCTATGTGAAGGGCGGCAGGCAGCAGGCGCTACGCATTCTCGACGGGCGCTAGGCCGTGACCGAAATCCTGCTTTTCGCCACCATCTATCTGCTGGCGATGACCATTGCCGTGCCGATCTCGACCCGGCTGGGGCTGGGGTCGGTGCTGGGCTATCTGCTGGCGGGCGTCGCCATCGGCCCGGTGCTGGGCGTGGCGGGAAATTCGGTCACCGAATTGCAGCATGTCGCCGAATTCGGCGTCGTGATGATGATGTTCCTGATCGGGCTGGAGCTTGACCCGCGCGCGCTTTGGGCGATGCGCGGCAGCCTGATCGGGCTGGGCGGTTCGCAGATCATCATTTCGACGCTGCTGATCATGGCGGTGGCGCAATGGCTGGGCCAGACATGGCAGGTGGCGCTGGTGCTGGGGATGGTGTTCTCGCTGTCCTCGACCGCGATCGTGCTGCAGACGCTGAACGAAAAGCAGCTGATGCAGCGCCCCGGCGGGCGCAACGCCTTCGCGGTATTGCTGACCCAGGATATCGCGGCGATCCCGATGCTGGCGGTGATGCCGCTTTTGACCAGTGTCGCGATCGCCCAGCCCGATGCCGCCGCGGAAAGCGAAGTATCGGTCAACCTGCTGTCCAATCTGCCCGGATGGGCGGCGGCGCTGGCGACGCTGGCCGCGGTGGGTCTGGTGGTGCTGACCGGCCGCTATCTCTACCGACCCAGCTTTACCTTCGTGCACTCGGCCCACCTGCGCGAGCTTGATACGGCGCTGGCGCTCTTGGTCGTGGTCGGCATCGCCTCGCTGATGAACATGGTCGGGCTATCGCCCGCGCTTGGCACCTTCCTTGCCGGGGTGCTGCTGGCCCAATCCGAATTCCGGCACGAGCTGGAAGGCCAGATCGCGCCCTTCAAGGGGCTGCTTCTGGGGTTGTTCTTCGTGACCGTCGGCGCCGGTATGGATTTCGGGCTGCTGGCCGAATTTCCGCTGGTCGTGCTTGGCGCCACGCTGGGGGTGATCCTGATCAAATTCGTCGTGCTCGGCCTGCTCGCGCGCGTCGTGCGCATGGCGCGCCGCGACCGCATGCTGTTCAGCCTGTCGCTGGCGCAGGCGGGTGAGTTCGGTTTCGTGCTGATCTCATTCGCGCTGAGCCTGTCGATCCTGCCGACCGATCTGGCGCGCGGGGTCCAGCTTGTCATCGCGCTGAGCATGCTGGCGACGCCGCTTATGTTCATCCTTTACGATGGGCTTTCGCGGATGGTGAAGGAGGACAAGCCGGAAACCCCGGCCGACGACATCGACCATCAAGAGCCGATCATCATCGTCGGCATCGGGCGCTTTGGACAGGTGGTGAACCGGCTGGTCACGTTTTCGGGGCTGAAAACCACCGTTCTCGACCATGATCTTCAGGTGATCCAGATCATGCGCCGTTTTGGCTTTCGCGGCTATTTCGGCGATCCCACCAGACCCGAGGTGCTGGATGCGGCGGGCCTTGCCCATGCGCGCATCCTTGTCGTGGCGCTTGACGACCCCCAGGCGACGCTGCGCGTGGTCGAACTGGCCCGCGAGGCGCGGCCCGACCTGCATATCATCGCCCGCGCCTATGACCGGGAACAGGTGTTCCGTCTGCGCCGCGCCGGCGCCGATCAGGTGGTGCGAGAGCTGTTCGACGCCAGCATCCGCGTCGGGCGCTATGTTCTGGAAAAATCGGGTCATACCGACTATGAGGCGGCCGAGCTGGCGCGGATCTACTACGCCATGGACCGCCGCGGCCTGCGCGAGCTTGCCGACGCCTGGGATCCCGATGTTCCGATCGAGAAGAATCAGCAATACATCCAACTGGCGCAGGATCTGAACCGATCGCTTGAAAGCGCGTTGATGGCCCGTTTCGCCGTTGACGGGCGCGCCCGGACCGTCGAGGCACTGCCCGACGATCTTGCCGCCGTCGATGGCCCCACCGGTGAGCTTCTGGCCACCGAGCCCGCGGTGCCGGATCGCTCAGACCCGCCGAACTGAGCGGCGGCGCGACCCCATTCCGCAACCGTATCCGGCCCGCCGAAAGGATGTGATGTGCCTTTGACGACCGCGATCCCCACGCTGACCACGGCGCGACTTTCACTTTGCCTGATGACCATGACGGATTGGCCGGCCTATGCGGCGTTCATGGCATCCGACCCTGCGCGCCATATGGGCGGCCCGTTCAGCAAAACGGCGGCTTGGGGCATGTTCTGCGCCGATCATGCGCAATGGGACCTGTTCGGCTGCGGCGCCTTGACGATCCGGGACGGCCGGAACGGCGATTGCATCGGTCAGGTCGGGACGCGGCAATAAAAACGCGCCCCGGACAGCCGGGGCGCGTTTTCACAAGAACCGAGCGTGACCGATCAGGCCGCGCGGCCGGTCAGAACCTCGTCGACGCGCTTTTGCGCACCGGCTTCGTCCATGCCAACAACCGCCGCCACTTCACGGGTCAGCCGGTCCATGGCGGCCTCGTAAAGCTGACGCTCGGAATAGGATTGTTCGCGCTGATCATCGTTGCGGTGCAGGTCGCGCACGACCTCGGCAATCGACATAAGATCGCCCGAATTGATCTTTTGCTCATATTCCTGGGCGCGGCGCGACCACATCGCACGCTTGACCCGGGCCTTGCCTTTCAGCGTTTCCAGCGCGCGGTCGACCAGATCGGGCGAGGACAGGCTGCGCATGCCGATTTCGCTGGCGCGTGCGGTAGGCACCCGCAGCGTCATTTTATCCTTGTCGAAGGAGATCACAAACATCTCCAGCCGGTAACCCGCGACCTCTTGTTCCTCGATGGAAACGATGCGGCCGACACCATGGGCCGGGTAGACGACGAATTCATTGGGGCGGAATTCGGATTTCTTCGCTTTCGTCATTTTACATCCTTAATCTGCGCCCACGCGGGCACAAAACGCCCCAAGGCGGCAAAGCCGCCCCTGAGGCCCGAATCCTCATATTTTGCCACGATCGGGCAGACGATCGAGTCAGCAGCAAATCGGCACCATGCTGGCCGCCTAAGCCAGGCTGGAGCCGAATGTGACGACTATATAACATAAATTTAGGACAAAAAAAAGGATCATGCGCATGCAGCATTGCGTGCCGGCGCAATTTGTTACGCGACTTTACCGATCAGGCGATCCGGTTTGCCGGCAATCGCCATTGGGCAATATGGGCCGGGTGCAGCCCGCCGATCAGTCGCCGGTGCCGGGTTTGGGCGAGAAATATTTTTCCAGCTTGTCGGGCTGTCCGTCCATTTCCTCGGCCGTCGGCAGCGGGTCTTTCTTGCGCGTGATAACCGGCCATTGCTCGGAATATTCGCGATTGAATTCAACCCATTTATCCATATCCGGCTCGGTATCCGGGCGGATCGCGTCGGCCGGGCATTCGGGTTCGCAGACGCCGCAATCGATGCATTCATCGGGGTGAATCACCAGCGTGTTTTCACCCTCGTAGAAGCAGTCGACGGGGCAGACCTCGACGCAGTCGGTATATTTGCACATGATGCAATTGTCGGTCACGACATAGGTCATCGGGCACCCCAGCTTTGACGTGGTGCTAGTTAGCCCCTTCGTCGGGATCATTCAAGGCGAGCCGGGACGGAGTCAGGTCGGTAAGATCGCGATAAAGTGTAGCCGCCTCGGTCGCGGGTCCGCGCCGGGTACCGGGGGCCAGCACCTCCAGCGCGCGCACCTGCCCGCTTCCGGTCGCGATCGTCAGGATGTCGCCGGGTCCCACCGGATGGCCCGGCTTGCGGCAGGGCTGGCCATTCAGCCGGATACCGCCCGCCTGAATGCGCTCGGTCGCCAAGCTGCGGGATTTGAAAACCCGGGCGTGGAACAGCCATATATCAAGCCGGATCCGCCCGGAATCGGGTGTCTCGTGCCGTGGCGCGACTGGGCTGCGGCGGCTCAGATCTTGTCCTTCAGCGCCGCGAGGACCGCGAACGGGCTGTCCGGGTCGACCTTGCGGTTGTCGGGACGCGGCGGACGCGCCTCGAAACTGCGCTTCGCCTCGGGCTTGCCGCCCTTGCCACCGGACTTGGCACCGGGCTTGCCGTCGGCTTTGCCACCAGACTTGCCGTCGCCACCCTTGGCAAAGGATTTGCCCTTCGGCTTCTGGCCATGACCGCCGTGGCGGCGCGGCTGCGAATCACCTTCGCCCTCGGCCCGGTTCTGATCGCGCGCCTGATCGCGGTTCGGGTCACGGCGCTGGCCGCCCTGCCGGCCGTCGTTGCGGCGCCCCTGACGGCCACCAGCCTCGGCATCGGCGGATGCGCCGGCGCCCGCTTTAGCTTGGCCGGCCTCGCCGCCGCGCGCCGGGCGGCGATTGCCACCACGCGGACGCGGCGCCCAGGTGAAGGTATAGAAGGTTTCCATCTCGACCGCCGGGGCTTCGGCTGCGGGATCCCCCGCCGCCGCGCCGTCCTCGGCCGTCGCGGCATCCGCACCAACCCCGGCATCCGTGGCCTCAGCATCCGCGGCACCGGCATCCGTAGCCTCGGCCTCCGCGACCTCAGCTTTCGCGGCCTCGGCGGCTTTTTTCTCGGCCTGTTCGGCCTCCCACCGGGCGCGGGTTTCGGCGGCGAGGACGCTTTCTTCCTCGGTCAGCGGATGCTGGTGATCGACTTCTGCGTCGTCGGCGGGGGTCGGCGCCGAGGCGGGCGTCGGCTCGACGCTTGCCCGGAGTTTTTCACGTTCGCCCTTTTCGGCGCGGTAGCCGAGGCCACCCATCAGCACCGCGAACTGGTCAAGCGTCATGCCGGTGATCGACAGCATGTCGGCCGTCGCCTCGAACCCCGCCCGGCTGTCATTGCCGCGCAGCATGTCGGCCAGACGTTCCAGCATGTCGATGCGGATCGCACGCTCACCCGCCGGGTGATACCCCGACAGCGTGTAATATCCGCGCGGCACATCGGCGATATTCGGGATCGTGACCAGACCCGGGGGCGGGCTTTCCGGGAATTCGGCCAGACCGTCCCAAAGCGAGGACAGAACCAGACGCAGCCGCGTCGGGGCGGGCTTCAGCAGCGCCGGCATGAAAATGGTGAACTGACCGAACCGCACGCCATGCTTGCGCAGCGCGCCGCGGGCGTCCTGATCCAGTTCCTTGACTTCGGCCGCCACGCCCTCGCGCGGCAGGATGCCCAGCGCCTCGACCAGACGAAAGGCGAAACCGCGCGCCAGCCCGGTCAGCGCCTCGTCGCGCGACATGGCCAGAAGCGGCTCGAATTGCGTGGCGACCTTGCGGTCGATGAAATGCTGCAACCGGCGCCGCACCTTGTCGGCGATCTCGGGACCGGCCTCTTCGTCGACGAAAGCCTCGACCGAGGGTTTCAGCGGCTCGGCACCCTTGATCAGCTTGCCGATCGCCGAGGAGCCCCACATCAGCCCCCCCTGCTCGGTGAAATCAAGCTCGGTGTCCGGGGCGTTATAGAACCTGTCGGCACGCAGATGAAACTCGGGGCGCAGCGCCTCATAGCTGGCGCGGCCCAGCATCTTCGCCTCATCCGCAGTCGCAGTCTGGTCGGGGCGGAACCGGAAACCTTCCAACCGGCCGGCGAATTCACCCTCGACCGTCACTTCGCCCTTGTCGTTAACCTCGGCCACCAGGCTCTCCTTTTGGTTCAACCGGCGCAGCAGCACCGATGTGCGCCGGTCTACGAATCTTTGGGTCAGCGCACCGTGCAGGGCATCCGACAATCGGTCTTCTACAGCGCGAGTCGCCGCGCGCCAATGGCTTTCGTCCTCGACCCAGCCGGGTCTTTGCGCGACATAGGTCCATGTGCGGATAAACGCCAGCCTGCGGGACAACGTGTCGATGTCGCCCTTGGTTCGGTCAATTCGCGCCACCGCCGTCGCGATCCAGTCCTGTGGCACTTTCCCGCCGCCCTGCAGAAAGCCGAAAATGCGTTGCAGCAGGCCGACGTGCTCGCCCGGGCTGATCGAGCGGAAATCGGGCACCCGGCACACGTCCCAAAGCAGCCGGATGTCGCGCGGATGCTGCGCGCGGCCGCGGATCTCGGGCAATGCTGCCAGCGCCTTCAGCGCGTGCAGGTCATCGGCTTCGCGCCCCCGCACCAGCCATTCGCTGACCGGGTTCGCCTCAAGCGAGCCGATCAGCCGGTCGAGCGTGCCGTATTCAAGGTTCGGATTGCGCCATTGCAGCCGCTGGATCGGCGCGAAGCGGTGGTTTTCGATCGCCTCGATCACCTCGGGCGGCAAAGGGCCGGCGTCTCCGGTCACGCCAAAGGTGCCCGGCTGCGTGTGGCGCCCGGCGCGCCCGGCGATCTGACCAAGCTCATGCGGGAACAGCGGCCGCATCCGCCGGCCGTCGAATTTCGAGGTGGCCGAGAAAGCGACGTGACGGATGTCGAGGTTCAGCCCCATGCCGATGGCGTCGGTGGCGACCAGATAATCGACCTCGCCGGCCTGATACATGGCGACCTGCGCGTTGCGGGTCCGTGGCGAAAGCGCCCCCATGACGACCGCGCAGCCGCCTTTCTGGCGGCGGATCAGCTCGGCCATGGCATAGACGTCATCGGCCGAAAACCCGACGATCGCCGACCGCGCGGGCATCCGGCTAAGCTTTTTCGATCCGGCCCATGTCAGCGTGCTGAACCGGTCCTTGTGCATGAACTGCACGCCCGGAACCAGCGCCGCGATCGCCGGCCGCATGGTGTCCGAGCCAAGAAACATCGTTTCGAGCAATCCGCGCGCGTTCAGCAGCCGGTCGGTGAAGACATGGCCGCGTTCGGGGTCGGCGCAAAGCTGGATCTCGTCCACGGCAAGGAAATCGGCGCCGATGGCGTCGGGCATCGCCTCGACCGTCGCGACCCAGTATTGGGCGCGTTCCGGCACGATACGTTCCTCGCCGGTGACCAGCGCCACCACCGACGGACCCCGCTGCGCCACGATGCGGTCATAGACCTCGCGCGCAAGAAGCCGCAGCGGCAGGCCGATGACCCCGGTCCGATGGGCCAGCATCCGTTCGATCGCATGATGCGTCTTGCCGGTATTGGTCGGCCCCAGCACGGCCGTGATACGTCCCGCCATGTCGTGCGCCTTACAGGGTCAGCCCTTGCAACTTCTTTTCCAGACGCGCGGCGCCGTCGATGGCCTCTTGCTGGTGGGGATGGATCTTCAGCGAGGCCTTGAAGGCGTCGAGCGCCTGTTGATCGCGGCCCATCTCCTCAAGCATCACCCCAAGCTGGGTCAGCGCGGCGAACTGTCGCGGCTCAAGCTGCAACGCGCGGGCCAGATCGGCCGCCGCCGGACCGAAATCCCCGTCGAGAAAGAAGGCAGAGGCCCGCAACTGCCACCCCGAGGCGAAATCGGGTGCGTGATCGGTCAGCGCGGTCAGCTCGCCGATGGCGCGGGGAACGTCGCCTTCGTCAAGCGCGGCCTCGCCCTTTTTCATCAACAGATCCATGGCCGGAGAGCCCGATTTCGACCATTCGCGCAGAATATCCGATTCGGCACGCTTCCAGTTGTCGTTGTTCGGGTCGGCCAGTTCGGCGAACAGCTTGTCCATATCGGCCTTGGCCAGCGGCTGCGCAGGTTCGGCCTGATCCGGCGTAAGCGCATCCGTCGTCGCCCCGTCTGACTGGGGATCCTGGGCGGGGGGTGCTTCGGTCATCGGCGGCGGGGCTGCGCCCTGACCCTGCGCCAAGCCGGGCGTCACGATCGCAGCGGCCAAAACACAGGCGAAAATTGTGCCGCAAAATGCCGTAACGACAGGATTGGAAAGGAACCATTGGCTGCGCATAAACGCTAATGTAGCGATCTGCCGGGCACTCCGCCAGCACCGCCGGTTTTTTTGATGAAGGGAAGCACACTGACATGAGCAAGATCATTGATACGGCCGTCGCCGCACTGAACGAAAAAGTGGGTGGTGCTTTCACCGACACGGCGAAATTCGTGCTGGGCGACGAGGGTTCGATCATCCTTGACGGCGAAGGCGCGCGGGCGGGCGATGATGACGCGGATGTGACCCTTACCGCCGACGCGGACGTGTTTCAGGGCATTCTGGACGGCAGCGTGAACCCGACCGCGGCCTTCATGACCGGCAAGCTCAAGGTCGACGGCGACATGGGGCTGGCGATGAAGCTGGCCTCGGTGCTGGGCTGAATCTCGGCCGGCATGCGGCGGTGGTGGCTGATTTTCGCAGCCCCCCGCCCCCTTTCGGCGCCGACGAGACGCCGGCCGAGATCTATTGGGCCGAAGCCGATGACGGCCTGCGCCTGCGGCTTGGGCTGTGGCGGGGGACGACCGCAACCGCGGGCACGGTGCTGCTGTTCCCCGGGCGCACCGAATATCTTGAAAAATACGCCCCCGTCGCCGCCGATCTGACCGCCGCCGGCCTTTCGGTTCTGGGCATCGACTGGCGCGGACAGGGGGCGTCGCAGCGGCTGCTGAGCGATCCCCGGCCCGGTCACATCACCGATTTCGCCGATTATCAGCGTGACGTGCGGGTGATGGTCGATCTGGCGACCCGCCTTGACCTGCCGAAGCCGTGGCATCTGCTGGCCCATTCGATGGGCGCGGCGATCGGGCTGCGCGCGCTGATGAACGGGCTGCCCGTCGCGACCGCCGCGTTCAGCGCGCCGATGTGGGGCATAGATACCGGCCGGGTGCCGGTCGGTGTGGCGCTTGGTCTGGCGCAGGCGGCGCAGGTGCTGGGCCACACCGTCAAACCGGTTCCGGGCAGCGGCGCGAACGGCACCTATGTGCTTGACAGCGGTTTCGCCGGCAATCTGCTGACCGGCAGCGCCACCGCATGGGCGCGGATGGTGGCCGAGGCGGACGCATGGCCCGATCTGACGCTGGGCGGGGCCACCTTCGGCTGGGTCGGGGCGGCGCTGCGCGAATGCCGCGCGCTGGCCCGCGCCCCGCTTCCGGCCATTCCCAGCATCGTCACCCTTGGCAGCGGCGAGGCGATCGTGTCCGCCGCCGCGATCCGCGCCACCTGTGCGCGCTGGCCCTCGGCCCGGCTGATCACGGTCGAAGGCGGCCGCCATGAGGCCTTGTTCGAGACGGCACCGCGCCGCGCGCAGGTCATCACGGCGTTGCTGACCCAATTCGGCTGAGCGTATCTATCGCGGGCCGGATCCGGCCGCGTCACGGAACTGCAATCTCGCCGATCCTCTTGCGTCCGCTTCCGGCAGCGCCCAATTTGTGCCCGACTGACAGAAAGGACAGCCCTATGACCCGCTCGATCCCCCTGCCCGCCATTCTTCGCGACGGCAAACAAGCCGTTGCCGGCGATGCCACCAGTCTTGGGGTCCTGCCCGAGTGGAACCTGACCGATCTTTACCCCGCGCCCGACGCGCCGGAAATCACCCGCGATCTTGAGCGGTTGGAGGCCGATGCCGCATCCTTCGCCGCCGATTATCAGGGCAGGCTTGCCGATCTGGACGCCGCCGCCATGCTGGAATGCATCCGGCGCTATGAACAGATCGACATCCTTGGCGGCCGGCTGATGTCCTATGCCGGGCTGCGCTATTACCAGAACACCACCGACGCCACCCGCGCCAAGCTGCTAAGCGATCTGCAGGACCGGATCACCAACGCGACCACGCCGCTGGTGTTCTTCAGTCTGGAATTCAACCGCATCCCCGACGACATCTATGAGGCGGTTTTCACCGCCGCCGATGGCCCGGCGCGCTGGAAGCCGGTGTTCGACCGGATGCGTGCCATGCGCCCCTATCAGCTTTCGGACGAATTGGAGCGGTTCCTGCATGACAACTCGGTGGTCGGGGCGGCGGCGTGGAACCGGCTGTTCGATGAAACCACCGCCGCGCTGACCTTCAACGTCGCGGGCGAGGCCGAGCCGTTGGGGCTGGAAGCCACGCTGAACCTGCTGACCGACCACGACCGCGCCCGGCGCGAGGCCGGCGCGCGGGCGCTGGCGCAGGTCTTTGGCGAGAACGTCAAGCTGTTCGCCCGCGTCCACAACACGCTCGCCAAGGAAAAGGCGGTCGAGGACAAATGGCGCAAGCTGCCGACCCCGCAGACCGCGCGGCATCTGTCGAACGATGTCGAACCCGAGGTGGTCGAGGCGCTGCGCAATGCCGTGACCCGGGCCTATCCGCGCCTGTCGCACCGCTATTACCGGCTGAAGGCGAAATGGCTGGGGCTGGACAAGTTGCAGGTCTGGGACCGCAACGCCCCGCTGCCGGGCGAGCCCGCGCGCACCATCCCCTGGGAGGAGGCGCGCGAGACCGTCAGCGAGGCCTATGCCGGTTTCTCGTTCGATCTGGCGATGCTGGCCGAGCCGTTCTTTGATCGCGGTTGGATCGACGCGGGCGTCAAGCCCGGCAAGGCGCCCGGCGCCTTCGCCCACCCGACGGTGACCACGGTGCACCCCTATGTGATGCTGAACTATCTGGGCAAGCCGCGCGACGTGATGACGCTGGCGCATGAGCTTGGCCACGGCGTCCACCAGCGTCTGGCCGCCGGTCAGGGCGAATTGCTGGCCTCGACCCCGCTGACGCTGGCCGAAACCGCAAGCGTCTTTGGCGAGATGCTGACCTTCCGCGCGCTTCTGGCCAAGACCACCGACCCCGCCCAGCGCAAGGCGCTGCTGGCCGGCAAGGTCGAGGACATGATCAACACCGTGGTGCGGCAGATCGCCTTCTATGATTTCGAGGTCAAGCTTCACGCCGCACGCGCCGAGGGCGAGCTGACCCCGGACGACATCAACGCGCTGTGGATGTCGGTGCAGGGTGAATCGCTGGGCGACGCGTTCGAGTTCATGCCGGGCTATGAAACCTTCTGGACCTATGTCCCGCATTTCGTCCACTCGCCGTTTTATGTCTATGCATATGCGTTCGGCGACGGGCTGGTGAATGCGCTTTACGCGGCATATGAATCCGGCCTGCCGGATTTCCAGTCGAAATATTTCGACATGCTGCGCGCCGGCGGCTCCAAGCATCATACCGAATTGCTGGCGCCCTTCGGGCTGAATGCGGCCGACCCGGCGTTCTGGGACAAGGGCCTGTCGATGATCGAGGGGTTCATCGACGAATTGGAAGCGATGGAGGCGTGATCACGCTGCACCAGTTGCGGCCCGACCAGCTATCAAGGCTGGCCGGGCTGCGGCCGGGGCCGGATCAGGGGGATTTCGTTTCGACCGGCGCCGAGATGATCCGGGACGCGACGCCCGCGCTGACGTTTCACGAAATTCGCGACACGGACGGCCGCGCTGTCGGCATGTTCAAGCTGGATCCGCTGTATTGGCAGCGCCATGATTTCGCGACGCCCCGGCACATCGGGTTGCGCGGGCTGCTGATCGACGGGCCGCTTCAGGGTCTGGGATATGGCAGTGCCGCACTGGCGGCGCTGGCCGGGCATGTCCGCCGGACCAACCCGGATCGCGAAGCCTTGGTTCTGACAGTCAACCTTCGCAATTCCGCCGCTTACAAGACATATCTGAGAAACCGCCTCAAGGATCGGGGCCAGGTTTTCACCGGGGGCACGCATGGTCCGCAGCATGTGCTGTGGTTGGACCTTCGGCCCGGCATCGCCGAGACTTAGCCGCCCCGGACCCTAGATGACGATCGTTTCCAGCGGATCATAGATCGCCCGCCCGGTGCCCCAGACGGCATTGGCCAACTGATCCGGTTTGTGTCGCAGTCCCGCCAGATCGGCCCGTGAGACCCAGCGGAAACGGTTCACCACGCCGGCCGGATCGGCAAGCACGATCTCGCCCGGCTGCGGCGTGGCGCGAAAGATGATCTCGACCTGATGCCAGCCGTTGGCGGGGTTGTGGAATTCGTTGATCAGGATCGGCGCACCCACCGCAATGATCAGGCCGGTTTCCTCGGCCACTTCGCGGATCAGGTTCTCGGGCAGCGACTGGCCGGGTTCGACCCCGCCGCCGGGCAGCGCCCAAAGGTCGGACTGCTGGCCGGGATAGGCGTTGACCATCAACAGCCGGCCATCGGCGGACAGAATGGCGGCGCGCACGGCAAGCCGGGGGCGGGCCAGTTTCATTGGATGATGTTCACATGGCCCATCTTGCGGCCCGGGCGCGCGGCGCCCTTGCCGTAAAGATGCACCTGTGTGCGCGGCCGGCGCAGCCATTCCGGCACGCGGTCGATGTCGTCGCCGATAAGGTTCTCCATCACCACATCGGCATGGCGGCCGCCATCGCCCAGCGGCAGGCCGGTGATCGCGCGGATATGCTGTTCGAACTGGTCCACCGCGCAACCCGCCTGCGTCCAGTGCCCCGAGTTATGGACCCGCGGCGCGATTTCATTGACCACAAGACCCTGCGCGGTGACAAAGAACTCGACCCCCATCACCCCGACATAATCGAGCCCGTTGACGATGCGCCCGGCGGCCAGAATCGCGTCCTGCGTGATCCGTCCCGGCAATCCGCAGGGCACCGTGGTGGTGCGCAGGATACCGTCACGGTGCACATTCGCGCCGGGATCGAAGGCGGCGACCTGACCGTCGGCCCCGCGCGCCACGATGACGCTGATCTCGGCGCTGAAATCGACGAAGCCTTCAAGAACCGAAGGCGCGCCTGCGACCGCCTTCCACGCCGCGCGGACATCATCGCCCGGCTTCAGCCGCACCTGCCCCTTACCGTCATAGCCCAGCCGGCGGGTTTTCAGGATCGCCGGGCCGGTCAGCGCGATGTCGCCCAGGCCGTCGACGGCCACCCATGGCGCCGTGGTCAGGCCGATCTCGTTCAGAAAGCTTTTCTCTGCCACCCGGTCCTGACTGACCGCAAGGGCGCGGCGCCCCGGGCGGATCGGCACGATGGCCTCGATCAGATCAAGGGACTCGGCCGGCACATTCTCGAATTCATAGGTGACCAGATCGACCGAGCGGGCGAACGCCTCGAGCGCCCGGGCGTCGTCATATCCGGCGGTGGTCAGGCTGTGGGCCACATCACCGGCAGGTGCGGCGCCGGGTTCATAGATATGGCTGCGCAAGCCCAGCCGGCTGGCAGCGACGGCCAGCATCCGGCCAAGCTGACCGCCGCCCAGAATGCCGATCGTCTCAACCATCCGCCGGTTCCTCGGGGATCGACGCGGACAGGGCGTCGCGCCATCCGTCCAGCCGAACGGCAAGATCGGGATCGGACAGCGCGAGTATCGCCGCCGCCATCAGCCCCGCATTCGCGGCGCCGCCGATCGCCATGGTCGCGACCGGATAGCCCTTTGGCATCTGGACGATGGAATAAAGGCTGTCGACACCGGACAGGGCCTTGGTCTGGACCGGAACCCCGATCACCGGCAGCCGGGTCTTGGAGGCCATCATGCCCGGCAGATGCGCCGCCCCGCCGGCACCAGCGATGATCACCTTCAACCCGCGCCCGACCGCCGTCTTGCCGTATTCCCACAGCCGGTCCGGGGTGCGATGGGCCGAGACGATGCGGGTCTCATAGCCCACCCCGAGTTCGTCCAGAATGGCCGCAGCCTCGCGCATCGTCGGCCAGTCGGACTGGCTGCCCATGATGATCCCGACCTTGACCGTCATCGCATGTCCCTTTGAAATCAGCCGTATCACGGCTGCGGTCCCCGACTATACCGGGCGCCGCCGCTGTGCAATCGGTCAGGCGATGATGTCGGGGGTAAGTTCGTCCTCGAGCCGCGCGATGCGATCCTTCAACGCCAGTTTCTGCTTTTTCAGCCTTTGCAGGGTCAGCGAACAACCCGTGCCGGTGTTGGCGAGCGCCGCGATCGCCTCGTCCAGATCGCGATGCTCGCGGCGCAGAACGTTCAGGCGCATGCGCGCGACCTCTTCGTGGGACATTTCCATGGGGGCGTTCATCGCGGTCGGTCTCGGGCTTTCGGAGATTATGGGCTTTTGGAGTGTCTGGCGTTTTTGGGGGATTCGCCGGCTCGACTATAGCGCAATTGACGAACAAGTCAGCGGCCTTGCAACAGCCGCACCGGGTCCACATATTGTTGGCAAGGGTTGCCGCAACCGGGACCCTTGCAATGTCGCTGTGAAAGGGCATCGGGACTATGACGAAAGTGACGTTCAGCGCGCATCCCTATCTTCTGGGGTTCGATCAGTTGGAAAAGCTGGTCGAGCGTGCGGCAAAAGGCGGGGCCGAGGGGTATCCCCCCTATAATATCGAGCAATCCTCGCCCGACAGCTTCCGTATCACCCTTGCCGTTGCCGGCTTTGCCGAGAGCGAGGTGGATATCACCATCGAGGACCGGCAGCTTGTCGTTCGCGGCCGTCAGACCGAACCCGAGCAAAACCGGGTGTTTCTGCACCGTGGCATCGCCGCCCGCGCCTTCCAGCGCAGTTTCGTACTGGCCGAGGGGGTCGAGGTGGTCAAGGCGGGGCTTGAAAACGGGCTTTTGCACATTGATCTGCGCCGCGCCCAAAAAGACCCTGTGGTCAAAACAATACCGATCAGCCGCAAGTGAAAGGGGATCGCACCATGAATGAGAAATTTGATTTCGGCACCGAAAATACCGGCAATCTGGTTTATATCCGCGAAGTCGCCGTAGACAGCCTGCCGCAGGACGTGCAGGAACAGGCGCTTGGGCTGGACACGCTTTATGCCGTGCACGGCCCGGACGGCGAACGTCTGGCACTGGTCAAGGACCGTGGCCTTGCGTTCCATCTGGCCCGCCAGAACGAGCTTTCGCCGGTCAGCGTTCACTGAACGCGCCGTGCCCGTTGCCGGATGCCGCCGGATGATAACCGGCGGCCCATGAAAAAACCCCGGCCCTTCGGCCGGGGTTTGTCGTTTCTGCGGGCAGGTCGGCTTAAGCCTTTTCGGCCATGCCGATAAGCCCCATCTGTTCCAGCTTCAGCAGCACCTGATGGGCGCAGTTGTCGACGTCCACATTCTCGGTCTCGACCCGAAGTTCGGGGTTCTGCGGATCCTCATAGGGGTCCGAAATGCCGGTGAACTCCTTGATCTTGCCCTCGCGCGCCAGCTTGTACAGGCCCTTGCGGTCGCGGCGTTCACATTCCTCAAGGCTGGTCGCGACGTGAACCTCGATGAAGGCGCCGTTGGCTTCGATCATCTCGCGGACCGCGCGACGGGTCGCGGTATAGGGCGCGATCGGCGCGCAGATGGCGATACCGCCGTTCTTGGTGATCTCGGACGCGACATAGCCGATGCGCTTGATGTTGATGTCGCGATGCTCTTTCGAGAAGCCGAGTTCCGACGACAGATGCTTGCGGACCACGTCGCCATCCAGCAGCGTGACCGGCCGGCCGCCCATCTCCATCAGCTTGACCATAAGCGCGTTGGCGATGGTCGATTTGCCCGAACCGGAAAGCCCGGTGAAGAACACCGTGAAGCCCTGCTTGTCGCGCGGCGGCGAGGTGCGGCGCAGTTGCTTGACGACTTCGGGGAAGCTGAACCATTCCGGGATCTCAAGCCCTTCGCGCAGGCGGCGGCGCAGTTCGGTACCCGAGATGTTCAGGATGGTCACGCCGTCTTCGATCTCGTCGGCGGGCTCGTACTGGGCGCGTTCCTGCACATAGACCATCTGTTTGAAATCGACCATTTCGACGCCGATCTCGTCCTGATGCTTGCGGAACAGTTCCTGCGCGTCATAGGGGCCATAGAAATCCTCGCCCTGACTGTTCTTGCCGGGGCCGGCGTGATCGCGGCCGACGATCATATGGGTCAGGCCGTGGTTGCGGCGGATGATGCCGTGCCAGACCGCCTCGCGCGGGCCGCCCATGCGCATGGCGAGGTTCAGAAGGCTCAGATGCGTGGTTGCCGCCGGATATTTGTCCAGCACCGCCTCATAGCAGCGGACGCGGGTGAAATGGTCCACATCGCCCGGCTTGGTCATGCCGACGACCGGATGGATCAGCAGGTTGGCCTGCGCCTCGCGCGCGGCGCGGAAGGTCAGTTCCTGATGCGCGCGGTGCAGCGGGTTGCGGGTCTGGAAGGCGACGATGCGGCGCCAGCCGAGCTTTTTGAAATAGGCACGCAGCTCATTCGGGGTATAGCGGCGGCCGCGGAAATCGTAATGGGTGGGCGGCTGCAGCCCGCGGATCGGACCGCCCAGATAGACCGGGCCGGCGACGTTGTGCAGATAGTTGACGGCCGGATGCGCCACATCGTCGGCGCCGAACACGCGCAGCGCCTCGAGGCTTTTGTCGGGCGTCCATTTGTCGGTGACGGTCATCACCGCAAGGATCACGCCCTCGGCGTCGCGCAGCGCGATTTCAGTGCCCGGTTTCACCTTGTCGGCGAAATCCTGACTGACATCAAGCGTCACCGGCATCGGCCAGATATCGCCCGAGGTCAGGTGCATGTCGTCGCGGACGCCGTTGTAATCGGCTTCCGACAGGAAACCCTTGAGAGGATGGAAGCCGCCGTTCATCAACAGTTCCAGATCGCACATCTGGCGCGGCGACAGATCCCAGCTTGGCATATCGCCGGCGGCGGTTTTCAGTTTCTCCGCCTCAGTTGCGGATACGTAGAGTTCGGGGATAGGCGCGAGGTTCGCTTCGGTCATCGGATCACTCGGGGTTTCAAACACGAAAAAAGCCCGCAGCTTCGCTGCGTGCCGGATTGGGCACGGCCTTAGACCCCATGGCGCCCAGTTTCAACCGATCCCGCGCGCGGGACGGGTTATTTTATGCGCATATCGGCCATGCAACCGGCATGTGACCCGCGGCCGGGCGCAATCCGCGGCGGAACGGGACGTCACAATTGCGAAATAATATTGCGCGGAACGCCCGCTCAGGATAGCTTCCCGAAAAGTTTGGATCTGGACCAACCGGGGGTTCGATGGCTGGCGCGCGGCTGGACGAAATTGATCGCAAAATTCTGGCCGAGCTTCAGGACGATGGGCGGATGACGAATGTCGAACTGGCCCGGCGTGTCGGGATTTCGGCCCCGCCCTGCCTGCGCCGTGTGCGTACGCTTGAGGAACTGGGCTTCATCCGCGGCTATCATGCCGATGTGGACCCGCGCGAGCTTGGCTTCGAGGTCGGTGTTTTCGCCATGGTGCGGCTGGTGAACCAGTCCGAGACGGCGCTTGCCGCGTTCGAGGAACTGGCCCGAAGCTGGCCCTTGGTCCGCGAATGCCACATGCTGAACGGCGAAATCGACTTTATCCTGAAATGCGTCTCGCCCGATCTGTCGAGCTTTCAGCGGTTCCTGACCGAAAGCCTGACCGCGGCGCCGAACGTGGCCTCGGTCAAGACCAGTCTGGTGATTCGCTGCGCCAAGGATGAGCCGGGCGTTCCGTTTTCGGTGGTCGAGGAACGCGCCGCCGCGCAGGGCTGATCCGGTCCGACCGGTCCCGCCCTTTCGGTCGCATCCCCCGATAAGGTTCATGACATTGCCGAAATACCTGCCCGCGCTTGCCTTTTCCCTGCCCCTGCTGGCCGCCGCGCCGGCCCTGGCCGTGACGCAGGATTGCATGGCCGATCTGGAGGCGCTGAAGGCCGCGTTGCTGCGCCTACCGTCCGATATGCGCGGGTCCGGCACGAACGGCACCGGGTTCGGTGCGGTGATCGGCACATTCGATCCGCCGAAACTGGTCGAGGGCCGCTGCGTCATCCAGTCACTGACCACGCCGGGGATCGACTCGGGGCGGACATCCGAGGGCATCGCTGCCGGTCCTATAAGCTGGCGGGCGGACTGGGCCGATGAGGTGCGCGGTTTTCCCCCGGTCAAATTGTCGCTGTCGATCGAAAACCTTCGCCAAACCTATGTCAGCACCGGCGATCCCTCGGATTTCGATAGATCGGACGGCTTCGACGCGATGTATGATTACCAGAACGCGCTTCTGGCTGAATTGCATCCGAACAATCTGGCGCTGGAATATAGCTTCGACCCCGCCGCAAAGACGCTGGACCTCGCCCGGCTCGATCTTGACGACGGTCAGGTCAACCGGCTGGCGCTGAGCGCACGGCTTGGCAATATTGACCTGGCGGCGCTGCTGGCACGACCGGACATGCCCGACCAATTGCCCATGATCCGGGTTCACGCCGCCGATCTGCGGCTGACCAATGGCGGCATGTTCGAGTCGATGGCCCTGGCATGGCTGGGACCGATATTCCCGCGCCTGGGCGATACGCCCGAGGCCGCCGTAGAGGCCGCGAAAACCCTGGGTCGGGCGCAGATCGTCCAGATACCCGACAGCCTTGTCGACAGCGCCAGCCGTACCGCATTGACGGCGGTGGTGGACAGCGTGCCGCATCCGCTTGGCACGCTGCGGCTGACGCTGGACGCCGCGGACGGGGTGTCGGCAAGCCAGTTCATCCTGCCGATGATGACAAACCGGAACCCGGGTTGGGATAGGTTCAGGACCGCGCTTCGGAACGTGCGGGTCACGGCGGAATGGCAGCCGAAACAGGCCGGCACGGACGAGTGACCGCCCCGTTCGTTACGTGAACGAATGAGTGTCAGCCTTGGCTCACAGCACGATGACGGCGATTTGGCAGCCGTAATCGGCCTGTCCGGCATGGGTGCCGCGGCGATAGGAAAAGAAGCGCGCGGCGTCGGAATAGGTGCAATGCCCGGTCCATTCGGCTTCGACCCCGGCGTCGCGCAGCCGCATCAGGCCGAATGACGGCAGGTCGAACATCGGGCGCCCGTTCGGGCCGCCGGCGAAAAAGCGGCTGTGATCGGGGTCTTCCAGCAGGAATTCCTCCATGAATTCCTCGCCGACCTCATAGGCGCGCTGGCTGATGCAGGGGCCGATCACGGCGCGGATCCGGGTCGCGCCAAGGTCCTGCATCGCCGCCACGGTCGATTCGATGATCCCGCCCAGCGCGCCGCGCCAGCCAGCATGCGCGGCACCGATGACCCCCGCGTCCGGGTCGGCGAACAGGATCGGCTGGCAATCGGCGGAAAGCGCGGTCAAGGCGATGCCGGGCGTATTGGTGACCAGCCCGTCGGCGGCCTGACCGGCCAGCGGGTCAAGCGCGGTGTTTCCATCCACGGTTACCACGCGATCGGTGTGGCTTTGCCGGACCGCCGCCATCCGGTCGGGTCCGACCCCCATCGTCTCGGCCACGCGGGCGCGGTTCATCGCCACGACCTCGGCCTGATCGCCGCTGGCGCGCGCGCAGTTGAGCGACGCGAAAAGGCCGGATGAGGCCCCGCCCTTGCGCGTGAAAAACCCGTGGCGGACACCGTCGAGCAGCGGGTGGGTCAGATATTCAAGCGGGGTCTGCATCACGTGCTCCGGGTAATGCGGTGAAGCCGGGCGGAGGCGGCGCGGCCGGATACCACAGCGCTATCGCCTTGAACAATTTTCCCATTTCATCCGGCGCGGTCAAGCGGCGAAGGGCCGCACCTGCGCCCGCGTCGCCGGCGCGATGCAGCCGCTCGGCCCGGGCGCCGATGCCAAGCCCGGCCAGAAACGCACCCTGTTCCACCGGAGCCGAGACGGCGACCCCCGCCGCGATCCCGGCTGCGGCGAGTGCCGCGAAATCGACATGCGCGGTCAGATCGGCCGCGCCCGGATGGGCCAGAACATCCTCGGACCCGTGCCCGCGCAGCGCCTGAAACGTGTCGCCGGTTCCCGCCCAGCCGCCGTAATCGACGATGATCGCCGCGCCGCCGTGGCGGGCGATCCGCTGCGCAATCTGGTCGATGATCGGGGGCGCCGACGGGCAGATCTCGGCCACCGTTCCGGGCGGCGTATCGGACAGATGGTTCAGCGCCGCGATCCGGGCGACCGGCGGCGACAGGCCCCAGCCCAGCTTGACGGCGCCGTCCGCACCCCGTTCGGCGCCGATCAGCCGCTCGGACCAGCCGCCCGGCTGGCGCAGGAACTGCCGGATCGGCAAGGCGTCGAAAAACTCGTTCGCCACCAGAAACAGCGGGGCTTGCGGCAATTCGGCGGCGCTGTCGTGCCAATGCACCGGCGCACCGGCCAGCCGGCTGCGCTGCACCTGCCGCAGATGCGGCGAGGCCTCGACCAGATGCACGGCGGGGTCGAACACGCGCGCGGTCGCGCGGCGGATATCGGCAATCAGCGTGCCCCGCCCCGGACCCAGTTCGGCCAGGACGGCACCGGTCGGGCTGCCCTGATCCAGCCACGCCTGCGCCAGCGCCAGCCCGATCAGCTCGCCGAACATCTGGCTGATTTCCGGCGCCGTGGTGAAATCGCCGGCGGCGCCGAAGGGATCGCGGGTGGCGTAATAGCCGTAATCGGGATCAAGCAGGCAATCCTGCATGTAATCGGCCACGCTCAGCGGCCCCGAGGCGCCGATCCGCGCCAGCAACCGCCGTTCCAGCGGTGTCATGCACCGGCGGGAGAACCAACCGGCCCCCGCGCCCGGAAAACGAACCACAATCCCAGAATGATCATCGGCAGCGACAGAAGCTGGCCCATCGACAGGCCCACCGCGCCGGATCCGATGACGTGGCCCAGCGGATTGTCGGGGGTGATGAACTGCTCATCCGCCTGACGCACGAATTCGACCAGAAAGCGGGCCAGCCCGTATCCGGCCAGAAAGACCCCGAACACCCGGCCCGGCCAGCGCAACTGACCGGCGCGCACCATCGCGAACAGCACCACGGCCAGCAGGATCCCTTCAAGCGCGGCCTCGTAGAGCTGGCTCGGGTGGCGGGCGCAGGGCGTGCCGAACCCGGGGCAATATTGCGCGGCCTCGCCCGGAAAGATCACCCCCCAGGGCAGCGTGGTCGGCCGCCCCCACAGCTCGGCGTTGATGAAATTGGCAACGCGGCCAAGGCCAAGCCCGACCGGCGTGGCCACCGCCAACGCATCCGCCAGCCGCAGCGGCGGAATGCCCCGCGCCCGGCAAAACAGCCATGACGCGACGATGACGCCCAGAAAGCCGCCGTGGAAGGACATGCCGCCCTGCCAGACCTTGAAGATGTCGGCCGGGTTGGCGAGGTAATAATCGAACTGATAGAACAGGACAAAGCCGATCCGACCGCCAAGGATCACGCCGACGATGACCCATGTCAGAAGCTCCTCGGCCTCGGAATCCCGCATCGGAGCCTTGCCGCCCCACAGCGCCGGATTCCGCATCATCCAGACCAGTATCCGCCAGCCGACGATCAGGCCGACGATATAGGCCAGCGCGTACCAGCGCAGCGCCAGTTCGCGGCCGAACAGGGAAACACTGAAGATCTCTGGCGAGATCGGCGGAAAGGCGATGGCGGCTTCCATGGTGTCCTTCTGGTTGCGGCGCGGGCAATGGACCCGTCCCGGGCGCCGCTGTCAACCGCATTGAACCCCGGGCGGCGACAGCCCATATGAAAGATCAACCGAATTTGTAAGGGCTTTACCGATGAGCACCCAGAACCGCATCTTTGACGACCTCTCGCGCCTGATGACCAATGCCATGGGCGTGGCGCAGGGCGCCAAGGACGAGGCCGAGACCGCAATGAAGGGCTGGATCGACCGCTGGCTGGCCGATCGCAACTTTGTCACCCGCGAGGAATTTGACGCGGTCCGCGATATGGCGATCAAGGCACGCGCCGAAAACGCCGAGCTGCGCGCCCGGCTGGATGCGCTTTCGCCTCAGCCCCCGGCGGGGGACGAGGGCGCAACGCGCTGACGCAGCCCGCCGGCGCGATCATAAAGCAGAACCTCGCCCTTATCGGTGACCACCACGATCCAGTCCGGCGCGAATGTGACCGCGCCGACGCTGGTCCCGGGGGGAAGGGTGATCTGTTCGGGAAGCTGCGGCAGGGGCGCCGATCCAAGGCGCAACCACAGCAGAACCACGATCGCCGTCATGCCGAGAATCATCGTGACGGCCAGCGCCGTGACCAGAGCGCGCAGAAAGCGAAGCTCGGGCGGTCTTGCGCCTTCATCGCCATCTGATATTTCGCCCGCCATGTCCGACCCCCTTCAGATCCTGCGGCTGACCATTCCGGCAGACCCGCCCGACCGGCTTGATAAGGCGCTTGCATCGCTCGCGCCAGCCGAAGCTGCGTTGTCGCGGTCGCGGTTGTCCCGGCTTTTGGCCGAGGGGGCGGTGACCGATGCGGCGGGCACGGTGATTCGCAACGGCAAGGCGCGGGTGGCCGAGGGCGAGGAATATCGGATCACCCTGCCCGCGCCCGAGCCGGTCGAGGTGCGGGCCGAGGCGATCCCGCTGAACGTGGTTTACGAGGATGACGAGTTGATCGTCATCGACAAAGCCGCCGGGATGGTCGTCCACCCCGCCCCCGGCGCGGCGCAGGGCACGCTGGTCAATGCGTTGCTGCACCATTGCGGGGACAGTCTTTCCGGCATCGGGGGCGAACGCCGTCCCGGCATCGTGCACCGGATCGACAAAGACACCACCGGGCTGATGGTGGCGGCGAAATCCGACCGCGCGCATCAGGGGCTGGCCCGCCAGTTCGAGGCGCATAGCGTGCATCGCCGCTATCTCGCCGCCGTGCATGGCGCGGTCGACCCGGCCGACCCCCGGCTGCGGGGGCTGTCGGGCGTGCAGTTCGAGCCGGGCGGCATCCTGCGCATCGCCACCATGCTGGGGCGGCATCCGACCGACCGGCAGCGTCAGGCGGTCAGTTTCGATCACGGCCGCCATGCGGTCACTCGCGCGCGAACCCTGCGGAGTTTCGGCAATCCGACCGCCGCGTCGCTGATCGAATGCTGGCTGGAGACCGGCCGCACCCATCAGATCCGCGTGCATATGACCTATGCCGGTCTTGGGCTGATCGGCGATCCGGTATATGGTGGCAACAGGCGCGCCTCGGTCGCGGCGCTGGGTCAGGCGGCGGTCGAGGCAATGCAATCCTTTCCCCGGCAGGCGCTCCACGCGGCCGAGCTTGGCTTTGTCCACCCGGTAACGGGTGCAGAAATGCGGTTTGCTTCGGACCTGCCCGATGATTTCGCGGCCCTGGTCCACCGGCTTGAGGGCGAAGGGAACCCCGCGCCCTGAAGTGCGTTTCAACTGGTCACGGTGCTGCACGTGCAGCATGATGACCGCACGGGTTTTGCAGAGGCAGCAAAGACGGCCGCCTTGGCGCTTCCGTGTTCAACTCGGGATAGTTCTATGGCGACTTATACAAATCTTCCGGCACCCAGCCCCGAACAGGGGATGAACCGCTATCTTCAGGAGATCCGCAAGTTTCCGCTGCTGGAACCGGAAGAGGAATACATGCTGGCCAAGGCCTGGGTCGATCACCAGGACAGCGAGGCTGCCCATAAGATGGTCACCTCGCACCTGCGCCTCGCGGCGAAGATCGCGATGGGCTATCGCGGCTATGGCCTGCCGCAGGCCGAGGTAATCTCCGAGGCGAACGTCGGACTGATGCAGGCGGTCAAGCGGTTCGATCCGGAGCGCGGCTTCCGGCTGGCGACCTATGCGATGTGGTGGATCCGCGCCTCGATTCAGGAATATATCCTGCGCTCGTGGTCCTTGGTGAAAATGGGCACGACCAGCGCCCAGAAGAAGCTGTTCTTCAATCTGCGCAAGGCGAAATCGCGGATCGGCGCGCTGGAGGAAGGCGACCTGCGTCCCGAGAATGTCGCCCAGATCGCCCATGATCTGAGCGTGACGGAAAAAGAAGTCATCGACATGAACCGGCGGCTGTCGGGGTCCGACGCCTCGCTGAACGCGACGGTCGGCTCCGGCGACGGCGAAAGCGTCACGCAATGGCAGGACTGGCTGGAGGACGAGGACGCCAATCAGGCCGAGGCCTTCGCCGAAGCCGATGAACTATCCGCCCGGCGCGAGATCATGGCCGCCGCGATGGTGGTGCTGAACGACCGCGAAAAGGACATTCTGGCCGAACGGCGTCTGCGGG
This sequence comes from Paracoccus pacificus, assembly GCF_042680785.1. Classification (NCBI taxonomy): domain Bacteria; kingdom Pseudomonadati; phylum Pseudomonadota; class Alphaproteobacteria; order Rhodobacterales; family Paracoccaceae; genus Paracoccus; species Paracoccus pacificus. Next base: position 554,654 of record NZ_JBHUEN010000043.1, on the reverse strand, counting down.
ATGAGCCGATGACGCTGGAAGACCTGTCCGAGCGCTACAACGTCTCGCGCGAGCGGATCCGCCAGATCGAGGTCCGCGCCTTCGAGAAGTTGCAGGACCGCATGCGCAGCCTTGCCAAGGAACGCGGGCTGACCGTGCCCGATGCGGATTGATCCGGCTTGCCCCCGGTCAGGCGCAAAACCGGCTTTGATTATCATTCGCCGGACCGGTCCCGCGCGTGGGCCCGGGGTGCAAGAGGCGTTGCGGTGGACATTGACCAATGCGGCGCCTTGGCTATGATTTGACGGGCAAAGCAGGAAAATCGCCCGGTCCATGACGGCGCTCAGCGAATATCAGCGGCTCGAGGCGCAAGGCACCTGGCGACCATCGCCCAAGGGCCGGCGGCGAGAGGTCATTGTGTCTTTCGGCGATGCCACGCTGATCCTGTCGGACCCGAAATCCGAACTGCCGGTATCGCATTGGTCGCTGCCGGCGGTCTATCGCCGCAATCCCGACCGCTTGCCCGCCATCTACTCGCCCGGGCGCGATCCCGACGAAGAGCTTGAGATCTCGGACGAGTTGATGATCGCGGCGATCGAAAAGGTTCACCGGGTGCTGGAATCGCGGCGTCCGCATCCGGGCCGGCTGCGGGGCGGTCTGATGCTGGCCTCGGTTCTGGCCATGGTGCTGGTCGCGGTGATCTGGCTGCCGCAGGCGCTGATCAATCACGCCCTGCGCGTGGCGCCCCCCGCCCAAAGGCAAGCCATCGGAGACGCGGTTCTGGCCGAGGTCGTGCGTGCGACCGGCGCGCCATGCCAGCGCCCCGGCGGCCTTGCCGCGATCGACCGGCTTGCCCGCAACCTTGGTGATCCGGGCGCGCGCTTCACGGTTCTGCCAATGGCGATCAGCGAGGCATGGCATCTGCCGGGCAATGTCACGATCATCGGCAAACCGCTGATCGAGGATCAACCCTCACCCGAGGCGGCAGCCGGGCATCTTGTCGCCGCGCGGCTTGCGGCCGCGACGACCGACCCGTTGCGCGATGTCCTGCAATATGCCGGAACCCGGGCCACGCTGTCGCTTTTGACCTCGGGGGCGCTTCCCCCGGGGGCGCTGGACGGCTATGGCGAGCGGCTTCTGTCATCGCCGCCCGCCCGGCCCGAGTCCGAGCCCTTGCTGGCGAAATTCGCCGAGGTCGGCATCTCCAGCGAACCCTACGCCCGCTCGATCGACCCGACCGGCGAATCGGTTCTGAGCCTGATCGAGGCCGACCCGTTCCGCACCGCCCTGCCGGAACGCCCGGTTCTGTCGCCCGAGGATTGGACGGTGCTGAAACGCATATGCACCGCCCCCTGACCCCGCGCCCACGCCACCCGCGCCCCGCTGCCACTACCGGACGCCCATTACCGGACGCCCCGGGGCCTTTCCGCCCTCGCCTGCCCGGTTCTGCCCCGTTCTGCCCCGCCCGGCCGTGTTTCAGCCAAAGCCGTTTGTTCTTTCGGCCGGCGGCCTTCGATGGGGTCACGGTATCCGGCGGAGGCCGGCACCAGGACGCCGGCGGTGATCCGGGTTTCGCCTAACGTGCATAGGCATCGGTGAACCCCACCGCCCGCAAACGGCCAAGCGCCACCTGAAGTTCGGTCCTGCCGGCGAAAGGGCCGCTCAGGATGATCTGCACCGGCTTGCCCCCGATCTCGGCCCGGGTCTGCGCGGCGGGCAATCCCATATTGTTCAGCTTGCGGATCGCGGCATTCGCGTTCGTGCCGACAGCAAAAGCGCCGAGTTGGATATAGCGGCCGCGCGTCCCGCCGTCTTTGGCCATCGGCCTTGCCTGCCGTGCCGTGGATTTTCGCGCGGCGGGCGTGCCGACCTTTCTTGCAGCCTTGCCCGTCCCCGCAGCGGTCGCCGCGCCCGTCGAACCCCGGCGCGATGCCGCCGGATTCGCACCCGCAACCCGGCCTGTATCGCCGGCGACAATCGCATTCGGCACGGCCGGTCGTGGCAGGGGGCGTTGCGCGGTCCCCTGGGTCATGGCCCGCGCCGCGGCGGCCGCCACGCTGACATCGACCGCCGCCGTCGCGAACCCCTGTTCCCGGGGCCGGCTGCCGGGCAGATCAATCGCCGTCAACTGCTGACAGAAGCCCATCGTCGGGTCTTCGCCCAATGCCGCCACGCGCCCCGGCTGAACCGCCCTGCCGCCCAGATAGGCGCAAAGCCGGTCATTCGGCGCGATCGCCCCGGCAGCGGCGGACGCGATCCGGGTGTTCGCCGCGATCGCGCGCGAAAGCGTCGCGGCCACACCCGAGGCGGGCGGCGCGTCAGGATCGGATAGATCGGCCGGCGCAGGCGGCACAGTGGGGGGATCGCTTTGCCGGCTGTCGCTTTGCCGGCTGTCGCTGCGTCCCTGCCGCCGAAAAGCGCGCGTGCGTCCAGCCCATCGGCCGAAGGCATGCCGAGAACCTGAAGATACAGCGCTTGCGTAACCGCTTCGGGGTCGATCGCCGGGGCATTTTCATCCGGCAAAGGCAGCCGGCCGGCCAGCGTCGGAGGGTAACCGCAGATCGGCGCGCCATCGCGCGCCACGCGCGGTTGCCAGTCGTTCCCTTCCGCCGTGGCGCGGGTGAACACACAGCCCGCGCTGTCGATATATTGCCGCGCGAAGAAATCGGGTGGTGGCAATTCGACCGGCGTTCGCGCAGGCGCGGCAAGCACCGTTGCCGCGAGCATCAGCCAAACCGTGATCAGCCCGATCGTCCTGAAAATCATCCGTCACCATCCCGCCGGCCCCGATTCCGGGGTGTCTCAGGCGATTGATGACAGAAAATCCTTTCCGGGCGATTAACGGACGGCGGTTATTTCGTGCCGAACATGCGGTCCCCGGCATCGCCAAGGCCCGGCACGATATAGCCGTGATCGTTCAGTTTCTCATCCAGCGCCGCGGTAAAAATCGGCACGTCGGGGTGCGCCTCGCGCATGCGTGCGACGCCCTCGGGCGCGGCCAGAAGGCACAGGAAGGCAATGTTGCGCGCGCCGGATTTCTTCAGCAGATCAATCGCCGCCGCCGAGGAATTGCCGGTCGCCAGCATCGGATCGACGACGATGACCATGCGATCCTCCAACTCGGCCGGGACCTTGTAGTAGTACTGCACCGGCTGAAGCGTCTCGGGGTCGCGGTACAGGCCGACGAAGCCCACGCGCGCCGCCGGGATCAGCTCCAGAATCCCGTCAAGCAGCCCGTTCCCCGCCCGCAGGATCGAGATCAGCGCCAGCTTCTTGCCGTCGAGAATCGGCGCGTCCATCGGCCCCAGCGGCGTCTCGATCCGGGTGGTGGTCAATTCAAGGCCGCGCGTGACCTCATAGGCCAGAAGCAGGCTGATTTCGCGCAAAAGCCGCCGGAAACCGGCCGTGGACGTGTCCTTGTTACGCATGATCGACAGCTTGTGCTGGACAAGGGGGTGGCTGACGATGGTCAGATGTTCGGTCATGGCGTTTCCTCGTTCCTGATCAGCTTGCCGACCCGATCCTTCGTCGGCCGGTCGCAGAAGGCCGCGTCTATGGCAAAACCGTTCATCGCCGAAAACTCGGCCTCGGTCCAGCCAAAGGCATCGGCAAGGTGGTCGTATTCACGCGGCAGATCCGTGTGGAAAAACGGCGGATCATCGGTCGAGATCGTCACCCGGCACCCTGCATCCGCCAGCCGGGCGACGGGGTGAGAGGTCCAGTTCGGGTAAATCCCCAGCGCGATATTCGATCCGGGACAGCATTCAAGCGTCACGCCCGCCTCGGCCAGATCACGGACCAGCGCCGGATCCTCGATCGCGCGGACGCCGTGGCCGATGCGGGAAACGCCCAGATCGCGCCACGCCTGACGCACCGAATCGGGGCCGCCCCACTCGCCCGCGTGGCAGGTCAGGCCCAGACCGGCCTCGCGCGCGGCATCGAAGCTCCACCTGAAATCCGCCGGTTTGCCGAAGGTTTCCATGCCGGCCATGCCAAAGCCGGTCAGCCACCCGCCCGCCGTTTCCTGCGCGCAGCGCGCGGTGGCGCGGGCATTGTCGGGGCCGAGATGACGCAAGACGGTGGCAACCGCGCGCGAGGTGATGCCGGCGGTTTTCTCGACCCACGCGGCGGTTTCCTGCATCGCCGCCAGATAATCGCGCCAGGCGTGCAGATCGCCGCCGCCGCAGAACGCGGGCGCGATGAAAACCTCGGTATAGACAACCCCGTCCTCGGCCGATTTATGCAGCACTTCGGTCAGCAGGCGCGCATAGTCGGCGGGGGTGTTCAGCACATTGGTCACCGCGTCATAAACGCGCAGAAAGTCATTGAAATCCTTATAGGTATATGCGCCCCCGGCATCGAAGATACCGGCTATGTCCATGCGTTTCTGACCCGCCAAGTCGCGGATCAGCGCGGGCGGCGCCGCCCCTTCCAGATGCAGATGCAGTTCGACCTTGGGCAGCGACTTCATGGCAGGAAACTCACACCCTTGCGCGGGGTCAGGCCGAGATGGTCAAGGACCGAGGCGCCCACATCGACGAAATCGACCAGCCCCGCGGCATGGGCGCCGGCCCCCCAGCCGATCACCGGCACCCGTTCGCGGGTGTGGTCGGTGCCGCTCCACGACGGGTCATTGCCGTGATCGGCGGTGAACAGCGCCAGATCGCCGGGACCCAGCCGCGCGATGAAAGCGCCCGCAACCCCGTCGAACCATTCCAGCGCCTTGGCATAGCCGTCGATGTCGCGGCGGTGGCCATAAAGGCTGTCGAACTCGACGAAATTCGCGAAGGTCAGTGACCCGGGTTCGGCGCGATCCGCGAGCCCGATCAGATGATCGGCCAGATCGGCGTCCGATGCGCCTTTGTGCAGCCTGCCGATCCCCCGCCCCGAAAAAATGTCGCCGATCTTTCCGATCGCATGGGTCTGGCGGCCGGCCGCCTGCGCAATGTCCAGCACCGTGTCCCCCGGCGGAGGTATCGCGAAATCGCGGCGGTTGGCGGTGCGGGTGAACCGGCCGGGCGTGCCGGTAAAGGGCCGGGCGATGACGCGGCCGACCCGCATCGGGTGGACCAGATCGGCGACGCCCTGACACAGGTCAAGCAGGCGTTGCAGCCCGAAAACACCTTCATGCGCGGCGATCTGAAACACGCTGTCGGCCGAGGTATAGCAGATGGGCCACCCCGTCCGCAGATGTTCCTCGCCCAGACGCGCGATGATCTCGGTCCCCGAGGCGTGGCAATTGCCCAAAATCCCCCCGGTATCCGTCAGACGCGCAACGGCCGCCGACAGAACCGCCGGAAAAGCCGGCCGGGTGTCGGGGAAATAATGCCAGTCCCATGGCACGGGAACGCCGGCAAGCTCCCAATGGCCGGATGGGGTATCCTTGCCGCTGGCAGCCTCGGTCGCGGCGCCCCACAGGCCTTCGGGCACCGCTTTTAGACCTGCGGGTCTCTGCCCCGAGGCCAGATGCACCGCCGCCCCCAGCCCCAGCTGATCCAGATTGGGCATCACCAGCGGGCGGCTGGCGGCGATATGGGCGAGCGTATTGGCGCCGGTGTCGGGCCGGCCGTCATTGAAGAAATCCGCCGCATCCGGGGCGCCTCCGGCACCGACGCTGTCCATGACGATCAGAAACGCGCGGCTCATGGGCGTTGCCATTCGACGATCAGGGGCAACGGGTCAAGGCTGTCGGCGCCGGTCCCCACCTCGCAGGCGGCAAGGATAGCGGTGCGGGTCTGTTCCGCCTCGGCCGCCGAGGCCGCATGTATCACGCAGAGCGGATGATCCGGGCCGACGGTTTGGCCAAGGGTTGCGATTTCGGTCAGCCCGACGCCTGGGTCGATGGCATCACCGGCGCGGGTCCGGCCGCCGCCAAGCGCGACGACAACCTCGCCCAAGGCGCGGGCGTCGCAGGAACGGAAAACCCCCTTGACCACGACCGGGAGGCGGATGGGGGCGTTGGGCAGATGCGCGCCCGGCCGCTCGACCAGATCAGGCGGACCGCCGCAGGCCGCGACCATGCGGCCGAACCGCTCAGCCGCTGCACCACTGTCCAAGGCCCCGGTCAACGCACGGATCGCCGCGTCGCCGCCGCCCTGCCCCGCCAGCCGCAGGCATTCGGCGCCAAGGGCCAGCGTCAGATCGCGCAGACGTCCGGGCGCGCCCTTCAGCGTGTCGATCGCCGCCATGACCTCGACCGCGTTTCCTGCCGCCGGGGCCAGCGGCTGGTCCATCGCGGTGATCGCGGCGCTGGTCGGACAGCCGGCGCCATTCGCGACCTCGACAAGGGCGGCGCCCAGCGCCTGCGCCTGATCCAGCGTCGCGGCAAAGGCGCCGCTGCCGGTCTTGACGTCAAGAACCAGCGCCCCGACCCCCGCCGCGAGCTTCTTTGACAGGATGGACGCCACGATCAGATCGAGTGATTCGACCGTGCCGCTTTCATCGCGCAGCCGGTAAAGCCGGCGGTCGGCGGGGGCCAGATCGGCGCTGGCCGAGACGATGGCGCAGCCCGCCCCGGCCACGATGCGGCGAAACTCGGCCTCATCGACATCGGTGCGATAGCCCGGAATGGCCGCCAGCTTGTCAAGCGTGCCGCCGGTATGGCCCAGCCCGCGGCCCGAGATCATCGGGACGTAAGCCCCGCATGCCGCCAGCGCCGGGGCCAGCACCAAGGACACGCAATCGCCGATGCCGCCGGTCGAATGCTTGTCGACCACCGGCCCGGGCAGATCCCAGTCAAGCACCCGCCCCGAATCGCGCATCGCCCGGGTCAGCGCCACCCGGCCCTCAGGCCCGACGCCGCGCAAAAGCACCGCCATGGCAAGCGCGCCGGCCTGCGCATCGGTCAGGCTACCATCGGTCAGGCCGGCCGCGATGGCATGGGCATCCGCCGCATCGAGTCCGCGCCCCTCGCGCAGCCGGGCGATGATGGGCCGGGCGTCATTCATGGTGCGGGCGCATTCCCGCTTTGCGCCATATGGCCGGCATCAAAGCGCCCGGGCAGCAGCTCTCCGATCGTGGTTTCCAGTCGGGCGCCCGCTGTCGTGGCCAGCGTCACCGGCACATCGCCGGCGCCGAACTCGGCCAGTTTCTGGCGGCAACCGCCGCAGGGGGGGACCGGCTGGGGGCTGTCGGCGATGACAGCGACCGCCTTCAGCCGCTGGCCGCCGGCGGCGATCATCGCGGCGATCGCGCCGGCCTCGGCGCAGGTGCCCTCGGGGTAGGCGACGTTTTCGACGTTGCAGCCCAGATGCAGGACGCCCCGTTCATCCAGCACCGCCGCCCCGACCTTGAACCGCGAATAAGGCGCATAGGCCCGTTCCCGCACATCCGCCGCCGCCGTCACAAGATCCATGCCATCCCCCTGTTTCACCGCGATCTTGCGCGGCCCCGACGATCTTGCGCGGCCCCCGACCCCGATGCAAGCCGCGCGATCCGCGCCGCGAAAACGCGGGTGGCGCGGGTCTGTTACACCGTGCAGGATTGGTTTAACGATAAACCATCGAAACATTGCGGGGGGACGGCATGGAAGATCGGCGACAGGACAACGTTCGGCAATCGGCGCTGGATTATCACGAATTTCCGCGTCCCGGTAAGCTTGAGGTCCGGGCGACCAAGCCGCTGGCGAACGGCCGCGATCTGGCGCGCGCCTATTCCCCCGGCGTCGCCGAAGCCTGTCTGGAGATCAAGGCCGATCCGGCCAATGCCGCCCGTTTTACCGCGCGGGGTAACCTTGTCGGCGTGGTGTCGAACGGCTCGGCAGTGCTGGGGCTTGGCAATATCGGCGCGCTCGCCTCGAAGCCGGTGATGGAGGGCAAGGCCGTCCTGTTCAAGAAATTCGCCAACATCGACTGTTTCGACATCGAGGTCAGCGAACCCGACCCGGAAAAGCTGGCCGATATCGTCTGCGCGCTGGAGCCCACCTTCGGCGCCATCAACCTTGAGGATATCAAGGCCCCCGAATGTTTCATCGTCGAAAAGCTGTGCCGCGAGCGGATGAATATCCCGGTATTCCACGATGATCAGCACGGCACCGCCATCGTGGTCGGTGCGGCGGCCACCAATGCCTTGATCGTGGCCGGCAAACGCTTTGAGGATATCAAGGTCGTGTCGACCGGCGGGGGTGCGGCCGGAATCGCCTGCCTGAACATGCTGGTGAAACTGGGGGTGAAGCGCGAAAACATCTGGCTGTGCGATATCGACGGGCTGGTCTGGAAAGGCCGCGAAAGCGGCATGAACCCCGAAAAGGCCGAATTCGCGCAGGACACCGACCTGCGCACCTTGGGTCAGGTCATCGACGGTGCAGACCTGTTCCTCGGCCTTTCGGGTCCCGGCGTGCTCAAGCCCGAAATGGTGGCCCGCATGGCCAAACGCCCGATCATCTTCGCGCTGGCGAACCCCACGCCCGAAATTTCGCCCGAGGCCGCGCGCGAAGTCGCACCCGACGCGATCATCGCCACCGGGCGCAGCGACTATCCCAATCAGGTCAACAACGTGCTGTGCTTTCCGTTCATCTTTCGGGGCGCGCTCGACGTCGGGGCGACCCAGATTAACGACCAGATGGAACTGGCCTGTATCGAAGGGATCGCCTCGCTGGCTCGCGCCACCACCAGCGCCGAGGCCGCCGCAGCCTATAGCGGCGAGACGCTGACCTTTGGCGCCGACTATCTGATCCCGAAACCCTTCGATCCGCGTCTGATCGGTGTCGTGGCCACCGCCGTTGCGCGCGCGGCGATGGAAACCGGCGTCGCGACCCGGCCGCTTGAAGATATCAACGAATACAAGCGGAAGCTGGACGGATCGGTTTTCCGCTCGGCGCTGATTATGCGCCCGGTGTTCGAGGCATCGGCCAAGGCGGACCGCAAGATCGTCTTTGCCGAGGGCGAGGACGAGCGCGTGCTGCGCGCCGCCAACGCCATGCTGGAGGAAACCACCGACATCCCGATCCTGATCGGGCGCCCCGAGGTGATCGAGATGCGCGCCGAACGCGCCGGTCTGCCGATCCGGCCCGGACGCGATTTCGAGATCGTGAACCCCGAAAACGACCCGCGCTATCGCGATTATTGGGGCACCTATCACGAATTGATGGCACGCCACGGCGCGACGCCCGACATCGCGCGCGCGATCATGCGCACCAATACCACCGCCATCGCCGCCGTGATGGTCCACAGGGCCGAGGCCGACAGCCTGATCTGCGGCACCTTCGGGCAATACCGCTGGCATCTGGATTTCGTGCGCAACGTCCTTGCCCGTGACGGGCTGCACCCGGTCGGCGCGCTTAGCCTGATGATCCTCGAGGATGGTCCCCTGTTCGTCGCCGACACTCAGGTCCACAACGACCCGACCCCCGAGGAGGTGGTCGAAACCGTCATCGGCGCGGCCCGCCATGTGCGCCGCTTTGGCGTCACCCCCAAGGTCGCGCTGTGCAGCCATTCGCAATTCGGCGATCAAAGCACGCATTCGGGCAAGAAAATGCGCGCCGCGATGGAGATACTGGATCAGCGCAAGGTGGATTTCGTCTATGAGGGCGAGATGCATGTCGACGCGGCGCTGGACCCCGAACTGCGTGAACGCCTGCTGCCGGAAAACCGGATGGAGGGCGCGGCCAACGTGCTGATCTTTGCCGGGACCGACGCGGCATCGGGGGTGCGCAACATCCTGAAGATGCGGGCCCGCGGGCTCGAGGTCGGGCCGATCCTGATGGGCATGGGCAACCGCGCGCATATCGTCACCCCGTCGATCACCCCGCGCGGCCTGCTGAACATGAGCGCGCTGGCCGGAACCCCGGTGTCGCATTACAGCTAGGCCGGCGGTGTGGACGACCGGCGTCACCCCGACGTCGCAGGGCCGTGGCGGTCGGCGCGGCGTGGATCTTAGCCGCCCGGCCCGGCCCAGATCTCGTTGCTGAAAAGCGTGTCCCGCAAATGCGCGATCAGCAATTCCGCCATCGCCGAGGGAGGCTCCCACGCCGAGGTGTAAAGCCACATGGTCTTGCGCGGTGCCGGTCTGATCGGCACGAAGGAAATGCCGCCTTCGGTCCAGCTCATCTGGGCCAGAACCGGGACGATGGCAAAGCCGAACCCCTCGCTGACCAGCACACAGGCGCTGTCGGCCATCTGCACCTCGGCCCGCGTTTCGACGCGTGCCCCGGCGCGGGACAGCGCCTCGACGATATCGCGGTGCGAAAAATCGTCCCGGCCAAGCGAGATCATCGATTCTCCGTTCAGTTCGGCCAAGTCGAGCGACGCCTGACCGGCCAGCCGATGCGACGCCGGAAGCGCGCATAGCATGCGCATGTCCGCGAACGGCCGGCACTGAATCCCATGCGCCTGCGAGGGTACCAGCGATATGCCGAAATCGGCCGCGCGCGCCGCCATGGATTGCGAGATATCGGGTGAGTTCTGGGTCAGGATGGTGATTCCCACCTCGGGGTGGCGCGACAGGAAGCTTGCCGTCATGCGCGGCAAAAGCCGCATGCCGAGCGCCGGAAAGGCAGCGACCGTGACCTCGCCCCGCTCATTTTCGCGAATGGCGCGGGCGGTATTGCCGATTCGCTCGACCCCGGTCATGAATTTTTCGGTTTCGGCGAACAGGCGGCGCGCCTCGGGCGTGGGCAACAGCCGTCCCTGGCCACGGTGGAACAGGGGAAAACCGCACGAGGATTCAAACTGCTGCACCAGCTTGCTGATCGCGGGCTGGCTGACGAAAAGCATTTCCGCCGCCTTGGTGACCGAACCGCCTTTCATCACCGCGTTGAAGGCCTCAATCTGACGAATATTCGATCTGACCATTATTTCCGTATAACCGAATGGAATGACCTTCCCAACTAAATTCAATTGTAGCTTCGGGCGAATCCCCAAATCCTGATCCGAATAGCAAACAGCCAAACAGGGAAATCACATGACACGTACCAGTTCTGCCCTTGCTACCACCGCCCTTTGCGCGATCGCGCTGGCCGGCCCCGCATTCGCCCAGGGCAAGACCCTGACCGTCGGCGGCTATGGCGGCTCGTTCGAGACGCTGATGAAAGAGTTGCTGATCCCGGAATTCGAAAAGACCCATGACGTGAAGATCGCCTTCGTTCCCGGCAATTCGACCGAGAACCTCGCCCGGCTTCAGGCCCAGAAAGGCGCGCAGGAACTGGATGTCGTGCTTCTGGACGACGGTCCCATGTACCAGACCGACGCGCTGGGGTTTTGCGCGCCGCTGAAAGATTCCCCGGTCAAGAAAGACGTCTATGACCTCGCCCGCATCGGAAAAAACGCCATCGGTATCGGATTCGTGGCCACCGGCTTTGCCTATAACAAGGATTGGTTCGCGCGCGAGGGGTGGGAGCCGCCGAAAAGCTGGAACGACCTGAAGGATCCGAAATACAGCCAGATCCTGTCGATCCCGTCGATCTCGAACACCTATGGCCTGCACACGCTGGTCATGATGGCGCGCGGCGCGGGTGGTGGCGAAAAGGACATCGACCCGGGCTTCAAGGTCATGACCGACGAGGTTGCGCCGAACGTGTTGGTGTTTGAACCCTCGGCCGGCAAGATGTCCGAATTGTTCCAGTCCGAGGAGATCGCCCTGTCGATCTGGGGCTCGGGACGCACGAAATCGCTGGCGGATACCGGGTTCCCGGCCGCCTTCGCCTATCCCGAGGACGGGGCGGTGGCGCTGCTCATGGCGGCCTGCCCGGTTGTCGACAGCGACGTGCCGGACGAGGCGCAGGACTTCATCGATTATCTGCTCGACCCCGAGGTTCAGGCGAAATTCGCCGCCGCCATGGGCGCCGGCCCGACCAATACCAAGGCGCAATTGCCGCCGGAACTGGCCGAATCGCTGCCCTATGGCGACAAGATCAAATCGCTGGTCACCGTCGACTGGGACACCATCAACCAGCAGCGCGACGAATGGACCCAACGCTGGGCGCGCGAGGTGGAACGGTAATCGCCTATCGCGACGATGCGGGGCCATACGACCCATGGCCCCGCGCAACCTCAATTCCAGACTCCAGACACGGAGACGGCAGATGGCCCATCTTGAGCTGATCGACCTGACCAAGCGTTTTGGTGTTGTGACGGCGGTCGATTCGCTGAGTTTCAGCGTCGATCGCGGCAGTTTCGTTTCCCTGCTCGGCCCGTCGGGCTGTGGCAAGACCACGACCTTGCAGATGATCGCAGGGTTCGAGGACGTCACCGCCGGCCGCATTCTTCTGAACGGTCGTGACCTTGCGGGCGTTCCCGCCCGGCAGCGCGGCCTTGGCATCGTGTTTCAGACCTATGCGCTGTTCATGCATATGACCGTCGCCGAGAACGTCGCCTTCGGGCTGGAGATGCGGAAGATCGACCGGGCCGAGCGCAAGCGCCGCGTGGCCGCCGCGCTGGATCTGGTGCATCTGTCGCATCTTGCCGACCGCTATCCCCGCGCCATGTCCGGCGGCCAGCGTCAGCGGGTCGCGCTGGCCCGCGCGCTGGTGATCGAGCCCGAGTTGCTGCTGCTGGACGAACCCCTGTCGAACCTCGACGCCAAGCTGCGCGAGGAAATGCAGCTTGAACTGCGCCGCATCCAGCAAGAGGCCGGCGTCACCACGCTGCTGGTCACGCATGATCAGGCCGAGGCCATGGCGTTAAGCGACAAGGTCGTCGTCATGAACAAGGGCCGGCTTCAGCAAGCCGCCGCGCCGTTTGATGCCTACGAAACCCCAAACAACTCTTTCGTCTCGAACTTTCTTGGCAAAAGTAACAGCTTGCGGGCTATTCTTGTCGAAAAGGATCAGAACGGCTCGGTGATCGAGATTGACGGGTTGCGGCTGCCCGGTCCGGTCACCGATGCCGCCCTTGGTCCGGTCGAGGTGAACCTGCGGCCCGAAAGGATCGAGATGGCGGATGCGGGTCGGGGCATCGTCAACGGCCAGGTCGAGGAACAGGTTTTTCTGGGCAACCAATGGCTTTTGCGGGTGAAAACGCCGCTGGGTTCGCTTGTCGTCCTGCGCCGCAACACCGGGGCCAGCGAAAGCCGCCCCGGTGACACGGTTCATTTAAACTGGGACCGCGATCATCTGCGGATCCTGCCGGTCGAGGTCGCGGCATGACCGGCACGACCACCGACGCGCCCGACGGCAAAAAGCCGCCCGCACCGCTGTCCGCCGCGACCCGCAACTGGCTTCTGTCGGCGCCCCTGCTGGTCCTGTTCGCGGTGATGCTGCTGGTGCCGCTGATCATGACCTTCATCCTCAGCTTCAACAGCTTCGATTTCTACAGCGGCATCAGCAACACCCTTGGCTTCGGTAACTATGTCGATGTGCTGACCGACAGCTATTTCTACGAGATCTTCGGCCGGACCTTCGGCATCGCCTTGGCGACGACGCTGATCTGCGCGGTCATCGGCGTGCCGCTTGCCTGGTTTCTGAACCGGATGACGCCGTTCTGGCGGTCGGTCACGGTTCTGGTGGTGCTTGGACCGCTGCTGATCTCGGTCGTCGTGCGCACGCTTGGCTGGGCGATCATCCTTGGCAACAAGGGGGTCCTGAACAGCTTTCTGATCGACCTCGGCCTGATCGAGCGTCCGTTCCGGCTGATGTATAGCTCGGGCGGGATCGTGCTGGCGCTGGTGCATGTGATGGCGCCCTATATGGTGCTTGCGGTCTGGGCGGCGCTGCAACGCGCCGATACCGCGGCCGAGGCGGCGGCCGAATCGCTGGGGGCCACGCCCTTCACGGTCTTTCGCCGGGTCGTCGTGCCGCAGGCGATGCCCGGGATACTGTCCGGTTCGCTGATCGTTTTCGCCCTGTCGGCATCGGCATTCGCGACCCCCGCGATCATCGGCGGCCGGCGCGTCAAGGTCGCTGCGACCGCCGTTCAGGATGAATTCATGAACACGCTCAACTGGCCGCTTGGGGCCGCCGTCGCGATGATCCTGCTGCTGGCGATCATGGTCATCATGCTGTGCTGGACCCGTGTGGTCGAGGCCCGTCTGGGAAAGGCCTACGCATGAAACGCAACGGCCCCTTCGCCAAGATTTTCTGCGTGATCTTCTCGATCTTCATGGTGGCCCCGATCGTCATCGTGATCGGCGTCTCCTTCACCCCGACCGGCTTTCTGGAGTTTCCGCCAAGCGGGATCTCATTGCGCTGGTTCGGCGCCATTCTGGACAACCCGGACTTTATCGCGGCGGCATGGATCAGCCTGAAGCTGGGACTGGTCGCGGCGACGCTGGCCACGGTTCTGGCGGTTCCGGCGGCGCTGGCCATCGGGCGCGGCAGGTTCCGGGGCCGCGACGCGCTGCAGGCGCTGTTCATGTCGCCGCTGATGGTGCCGACCGTGGTGCTGGGCATCGCCTTTCTGCGGTTCATGACGCTGGCCGGGATCAGCGGCACCTTCGGCGGTCTGGTCCTGTGCCATGTCATCATCATCACCCCGTTCATCCTGCGGCTGGTGCTGGCCTCGGTCGTCGGGCTGGACCTTTCGACCGAGCGGGCGGCGATCGCCATGGGCGCCTCCGACTGGACGGTGTTCCGCCGCATCACCCTGCCCACGATCCTGCCGGGCATCGTCGGCGGCTGGGTATTGGCCTTCATCACCAGCTTTGACGAGTTGACCGTGACGGTGTTCATCGCCAGCCCCTCGACCACGACCTTGCCGGTGCGGATGTTCAACCATATCGCCCAGACCACCGATCCGCTGGTCGCATCGGTGTCCACCGTGGCCATTGTGTTCACGGTGATTCTGATGCTGATCGTGGACCGCATATACGGCCTTGACAGGCTATTGATCGGAGAGGGCAGGACATGAACACCACCACCGAAAGCGCGGCCGACACGCTGGTCATAGGCGGCGGTCTGGTCGGTGCGGCGCTGGCCTACGGGCTTGCGCGCGAAGGTCAGCGCGTGACGGTTCTGGACGAAGGCGACGTGGCGCTGCGCGCCAGCCGGGGCAACTTCGGGCTGATCTGGGTTCAGGCCAAGGGCGACGGCATGCATGAATATGCCCGCTGGACCCGGCATTCATCCGACGTCTGGGCGGATTTCGCCGGGCTGCTGACCGAGGACAGCGGCATTTCGCCCGATTACGAAAGGCCGGGGGGCGTCCATTTCGTCTTGTCCGAGGCCGAGCTGGATGAAAAGCGCGACCAGATCGCCCGGATGCATAACGCCCATGGCGCCGCCGGCTATCAGGTAGAGATCCTTGACCGGAAGCAGCTTGACGACGTGTTTCCCGGCCTTGGCCCCGATGTCGTCGGCGCCAGCTGGTCGCCCTATGACGGCCATGCCGGCCCGCTGCGGCTCTTGCGCGGGCTGCATGCCGCCATCGCCGCCCGCGGCGGCCGCTATGTCGCCGACGCCAAGGCCGAGACTGTGGCGCGCGACGGTCAGGGTTTCGTCGCCCATACCGCCAAGGGCAGGTTTCGCGCCGGCCAGATCGTGCTGGCTGCCGGGCATGGCAACAAATGGCTGGGTCCGGCGCTGGGGCTCGAGGTGCCGATCCGTCCCGAAAAGGGCGAGATTCTGGTCACCGAACGCGCCCGGCCACTGCTGCGCATGCCCAGCCATGTGTTGCGCCAGACCGCCGAGGGCACCATCCTGATGGGCGACAGCCACGAGGATACGGGCTATTCCACCGACAGCGTGACCTCGGTCATCAGCGACATCGCCCGCAACGCGGTGCGCTGTTTTCCCGCACTTGCCAATCTGCGCATCGTGCGCAGCTGGGGCGCGGTGCGGGTGCTCAGCCTTGACGGTTTTCCGATCTATCAGGAATCCGAAACCCATCCCGGCGCCTTCGTCGTCAACTGCCACTCGGGCGTCACGCTGGCGGGGGCGCATGCGCTGACCCTTGCACCGATGATCGCGCGCGGACGGCTTGATCCGCAGGCCGAGGTTTTCACTACAAAGAGGTTCGCCAATGCCAAAACGCATTGATTCCACGGGCGCTGTTCTGTCCTTTACCTTCGAGGGCCGCCGGATCGAGGCGCGCGCGGGCGACAGCGTCGCCGCCGCGCTGGCCGCGGCGGGGATCGTTGATCTGCGCGACAGCGTCGTGTCGGGTCAGCCGCGCGGGATCTATTGCATGATGGGTGCCTGCTTTGACTGTCTGGTCGAAATCGACGGCCGTCCGAATGTGCAGGCCTGCATGACCCCGGTGCGCGACGGCCTTGTGGTCCAGCGCCAGCGCGGCGCCACCGAGGTGCTGCTATGACGCGCCGGGCAGATGTCGTCGTCATCGGCGCGGGTCCCGCCGGGCTTGCCGCCGCGACCGAGGCCGCGCGCGCCGGGCTGTCGGTCGTGCTTCTGGACGAACAACCCGCGCCGGGCGGCCAGATCTATCGGGGTATCGAGACCGCCCCGGCAAGCCGCGTCGAAATCCTGGGGCCGGATTATGCCGAAGGCGG
Source organism: Paracoccus pacificus (assembly GCF_042680785.1). Classification (NCBI taxonomy): domain Bacteria; kingdom Pseudomonadati; phylum Pseudomonadota; class Alphaproteobacteria; order Rhodobacterales; family Paracoccaceae; genus Paracoccus; species Paracoccus pacificus. Next base: position 538,298 of record NZ_JBHUEN010000043.1, on the reverse strand, counting down.
CAAGCTGGTGCGGGAATTCCGCGCCTCGGGTGCGGAATATCTGCCCGGCGCGCTGGTCTGGAACATCGGCACCGACCGGGTGATTGATTATTCGCAGAACGGCGCCTCGCAGCAGATCAGGGCCGGGGCGATCATCTCCGCCACCGGCGCGCTTGAGCGGCCGATGCCGATCCCCGGATGGACCCTGCCCGGGGTGACCACGGTCGGCGCCTTGCAGATCCTGCTGAAAAGCGCGGGCGTGGTGCATGAGGATGCTGTTCTGGTCGGTGCGGGCCCGCTGTTGTGGCTGCTGGCCGCGCAGATGGTCGATGCCGGCTGCCCGCCGCGCGCCATCGTCGAAAACCTGCCGCGCGGGCGGATGACCGCCGCCGCCCCGCATCTGCTGCGCGCGTGGCGGGCGCGCCATTACCTGACCAAGGGCCTGTCGCTGATCCGCAAGGTCAAGCGCGCCGGTGTGCCGCTGCATCGTGGCGCAACCGATCTGGCGGTCGAGGGTGAGGGCGCGGCGCGGGCGCTGAGCTTCACCGCCGGGGACAGACCGCAGCGCATCGAAAGCGGCAATATCGCGCTGCATCAGGGTGTGGTCCCGAACCAGCAGATCACCCGGCTGATGCGGGCCGATCACGTCTGGGACAAGAACCAGCAGTGTTTCCGGCCGGTAACGGATGACAACGGACAGACCTCGGTCGCGGGGCTTTATGTCGCGGGCGATGGCGCCGGCATTGGCGGGGCGAAGGCCGCCGCGATACAGGGCCGGCTGGCGGCGCTGGCCATCGCCGGGGGCAGCAGCGCAAGGATCGCGCAACTGCGTTCGGACCTTGCCGGCGATACCGCGATCCGCCCGTTTCTTGAAACCTTTTACGCCCCTGCCCCGCAGATCCTGCGCCCCGCCGACGCCACCATCGTCTGCCGGTGCGAAGAGGTCACCGCCGGCACGATCCGCGACACCGTCCGTCTGGGCGCGCCGGGGCCGAACCAGATCAAGTCGATGCTGCGCACCGGCATGGGGCCATGTCAGGGCCGGGTCTGCGGGCTTGCGGTGACCGGGATCATCGCCGCCGAAAAGGGCGAGGATCCGCAATTGACCGATTATTACCGGATCCGGCCGCCACTGAAACCGATCCCGCTGATCGAACTGGCCCGGTTCGCGCCCGAGGAGACTACGGCCAAATGACCCCGGCGCCTGCATCCGGGCGATCCGCCGATCTGCTGGTGATCGGTGGCGGCATCCATGGCTGTTCGGCCGCTCTGCACGCCGCCTTGCGCGGCATGTCGGTGATCGTGCTGGAAAAGGACAGCGTGGGTCGCCATGCCTCGGGGGTGAATGCGGGCGGCGTCCGCCGGCTTGGCCGCCATCCGGCCGAAATCCCGCTGTCCCAGCATTCGATGCGGATCTGGTACGGGATCGAGGATCTGCTGGACGACGATTGCGGCTTTCAGATCGCGCCGCAGATCACCGTGGCCGAGACCGAGGCGGACATCGCCCGGCTTGCCGCCCGCGTCGCCATGCTGCACGAGATGGGCTATGACCACGAGGTGATGCTGGATGCGGCGCGATTGCGCGAACTTCTGCCGGCGGTCGCCGAACACGCGCTTGGCGGCGTTGCCGTGCTACGGGACGGTTTCGCGCAACCCTACCGCACCACCTTCGCCTTTCAGCGCAAAGCCGAACAACATGGCGCGCGCTTTTACGAAGGTTGCCCGGCGACCGGCGTCAGCCGTCGGGACGACTGGATCGTGACCACGCCACAGGGCGATTTCCGTGCCCCGAAGCTGCTGAACGCGGCGGGCGCATGGGGTGGCGTGCTGGCCGGCATGCTGGGCGAATATGCCCCGGTCGAGGCGATCGCGCCGATGATGATCGTCACCAACCGCCTGCCGCATTTCTGCGATGCCGTGGTCGGTGCGGCCGGGCGTCCGCTGTCCTTCAAGCAGATGCCGAACGGCACGGTCGTCATCGGCGGTGGCCGCCGCGGCCGCGCCGATGCGGCGCAGAACATGTCCGAGATCCTGTTCCCCGAACTGCGGCTGAGCGCAACGACCGCGGCCGAGCTTTTCCCGATCATGCGCGGCGCGCAGATCATCCGCAGCTGGTCCGGGGTCGAGGCGCGGATGCCCGACGACATTCCGGTCATCGGCGCCTCGGCCCGGCACGAGGGGCTGTATCACGCCTTCGGCTTTTCGGCCCACGGCTTTCAGCTTGGCCCCGGCGTCGGCGAGATCATGGCCGGGCTTATCGCAACCGGCGGCAGCAATGCACCGCTCGCGCCATTCTCCATCGCGCGCTTCGCGCCGTAATCCCCGATCATTCACAGAAGGAGTTCATGATGATCAAACGCTATGTCCCGACCCGCATCAACCACCGCGTGGTCGAAGCCGGTGGCATCCTGCATTTCGGCGGGCTGATCGCGGACGATCTGTCATTGGACATGAAGGGTCAGACCGCGCAGATCTGTGGCAAGATCGACAAGCTCTTGGCCGAGGTCGGTTCATCCAAGGAAAACCTTGTCACGGCAATGCTTTACATCACAGATTTCGACCAGAAGGAAGGCATGAACGAGGCGTGGCTGGAATGGCTTCCGGCCGAGCAGCTTCCGACCCGCGCCACCATCGGCGTGGCCGAACTGGGCAAGGATGTCCTGATCGAGATCGTGGTTTCCGCCGCGCGCTAGGCGCGGCAGCACCGGACAGCCTCCCGCTGTAACTGCCCATGTTCCGCAGAACCGGAACATGGGCTTTTTCGGTCCGGGCCTTATGGCTTACGCCGCCCCGTCGATCTCGGCGAACACCTCGCGAGCGATGCGGAAACTGTCGATCGCGGCGGGCACCCCGCAATAGATCGCGACTTGCAGGAAAATCTCGCAGATTTCCGCGCGGGTGACGCCGTTGTTCAGCGCGCCTTTGACATGGATCTTGATTTCATGCGGGCGGTTCAGGGCTGAAAGCATGGCGAGGTTCAGAAAACTGCGGCTGCGGCGGTCCAGCCCGTCGCGCCCCCAGACCTCGCCCCAGCAATATTGGGTCACAAGCTCCTGCATGGGCCGGGTGAATTCATCGGCATTCTGGACCGCTTTTTCGACATACTCCCTGCCCAACACGGCCGAGCGGATTTCCAGACCTTTTTCATATAATTCGCGGTTCATGGACCAACCTTTCCTGGGTGACGCGGTGTCTGCGACGGTTTCGGTTCGGCGCGATCGATCGGAACGATAACCGACCTGTCTGCGGCCCGTCCGGCATGATCTGCCCGGCACCGCCCTATTCACGCTAGGTCCGCAGCAATGCCTTGGCGGCGGCGCGGGCTTCGGGGGTGATTTCCTCGCCGGCCAGCATCCGCGCGATCTCGTCCACGCGCGCACCGGCATCCAGAACCTCGACCCGGCTTGTGGTGACCCGGTCCCGCACCTGCTTGGCGACGCGAAAATGATGGCTGGCCAGCGCCGCCACCTGCGGGCTGTGGGTGACGACCAGAACCTGCGCCTGTTCCGCCAGCCGCGCGAGCCGCCGACCAACCGCATCGGCCGTCGCCCCGCCGACGCCCCGGTCGATTTCATCGAAGATCAGCACCAGCGCGTCATTGCCCCGCGACAGGCAGACCTTCAACGCCAGCAGAAACCGCGACAGCTCTCCGCCCGAGGCGATTCGGTCCAACGGGCCGGCCGGAGCGCCGGGGTTGGTCGCAACCGTGAAGGCGACCTGATCGACGCCGTCGGGGCCGGGCTCGGCCGGTGACAGCAGGGTTTGAAAAACCGCCCGCTCCATCTTCAGCGGCGCAAGCTCGGCCGCCATGGCCTTGTCCAGCCGCGCCGCGGCCGCGCCTCGGGCGGCGCTCGTTTCCGCGGCAAGCCGGTCATAATCGGCCTGCGCGGCGGTCAGCGCGTCGGTCAGTCTGGCCAGCGTGTCGCCGCCCGCGTCGATGGCGCCGAGCTTCGCGCGCAGATCATCCGCAAGGCCGGGCAGATCATCGGCCAGCACGTCATGTTTGCGCGCCAATGCCCGCAGCGCAAACAGCCGCTCTTCGGTCGCCTCAAGCTCATGCGGGTCGAAGTCCATGGCCGACAGCGCGTCCTCGATCCCGCCGGTCGCCTCAGCAAGCTCGATCAGCGCCCGCGATAGCGCGGCGATCGGGGCGTCAAGCGCACCCTCGGCGCGGTCGGCGGCGCCTTCCAGCCAGCGGGTAGCGTCCACCATCGCGCCCTCGGCGCCTTCGCCGCCCAGTATCTGCAGGGCGCGGGCCACATCCTCGCGGATCCGTTCGGCGCCCTGCATGGTGCGGCGCTTGATGTCCAGCGCGGCCTCTTCGCCCGGCGCGGGGGCAAGCTTGTCCAGTTCGGCCACGGCGTGACGCAGATAATCCTCATCCGCGCGGGCTTTTTCCAGCACCGCCCGGGCCTCGGCCAAAGCCGTCGCCGCCTGCCGGCGGGCGTGCCACGCCGCGCGCAAGGGTGCGGCATCGCGCACCATGAAGGCATCCAGCAGCGCCCGATGGCCACGCGGGTTCAAAAGACCACGGTCGTCATGCTGGCCGTGCAATTCGACCAGTGATTCGGACAAGGCGCGCAAAACCTCGCCCGAGGCGCGGCGGTCGTTGATCCATGCGGTCTTGCGGCCGTCGGCCCCGTTCACCCGCCGCAGGATCAGTTCATCCTCGGCCGGCAGCCCGGCATCAGCCAGAACCTCGCGGGCGGGATGGCCGTGCGGCAGGTCGAACACGGCGGTGACCTCGCCCTGGCTGGCGCCCTGGCGGACCAGATCGGCACGGCCCCGCCAGCCCAGCACAAAGCCCAGACAGTCCAGAAGGATCGACTTGCCGGCGCCGGTTTCACCCGTCAGCACGTTCAGACCCGGCGCGAAGTCCAGATCCAGACGGTCAATCAACAGCACATCGCGTATTTCAAGATGCCGAAGCATCACGCGCCCCTTCGGGTCAGAGCCACCGGCCCTGAATGACCTGCCGGTAGACGTTGGTCAGCCAGCTGTTCCCGGCCGGCGTCAGCGTCAGCCCGCGCCCGGTCAACTGTTTGTAGGCATCGTCATAGAAGGGCGACGAACGGAAGTTATGGCCAAGAATCGCACCCGCGGTCTGCGCCTCGTCGGTCAGACCCAGCGCAAGATAGGCCTCGACCAGACGCATCAGCGCCTCGGGCGTCTGGGTGGTCGTCTGATAATCCTCGACCACGACACGGAAGCGGTTGATGGCGGCGGTGAAATGGCCGCGCTTGAGGTAATAGCGCCCGATCTCCATTTCCTTGGCGGCGAGGTGGTCGAACGCCAGATCGAATTTCAGGATCGACGAGCGGGCATATTCGCTGTCGGGATATTCCTCGATCACGGCGCGCAGGGCCTGCAACGCCTGGAAGGTCAGACCCTGATCGCGGCCAACCTCGTCGATCTGGTCGTAATAGGACAGCGCCAGCAGATATTTGGCATAAGCCGCGTCCTCATCCCCCGGATAGGTGTCGATGAACCGCTGCGCCGCCCCCCGCGCCTCTTCGTATTTGCGGGCCTTGTGATAGCCATAGGCCTCCATGATCAGCGCGCGCTTGGCCCATTCGGAATAAGGATAAAGCCGTTCAACCTCGCTGAAGTAACGGACCGCATCTTCGGGCTTGCGGCTGTTTTCAAGCTCGTATTCGCCGCGCTTGTAGATTTCTTCGGCGGTGAAGTTCTCAAGCGATTTGGTTTTATCGGTGGTACCGCCGCCGCCCAACATCCCGCAAGCCGAAAGCGTCACAATACCGGCCAGTGCCAGCGCCCCCCTGATCCGAAACGGTCCGGTCAAGGAACCCGCCGATCTGATGCCCTTCATACTGAACCTGCCTGCAAGACCCTAATTCCCGGCGTCCCGTGCCAATGGCACGGGGCGCAACCCGGTTGTCCTAGCACAGAAAAATCGGGCGCGCAAAACGCCTTTGCAAGGAAAGTGATCCGCATGGGGCGGGCGCCCGGGTTCAGGCGGTGATTGCCACGGGGGCGTCGTCCGCCTGAGCCTTGCCCGAACGCGCATCGAGGCGATGCAACTCGATCCCCGCACCGGGAAGCTGCCCCTCGATCGAGGGCGTGCAGCGCACCCATTCCCATGCGTCTTTCTGGGCGAAAAGCGCGCGCAGCAGCTTATTGGTCATCGCATGACCGGCGCGATTACCGGTATAACGGGCCAGAAGCGGCGCACCGGCCAGCGCCAGATCGCCCATGGCGTCCAGCATCTTGTGGCGCACGGGTTCGTCCTGATGGCGCAGGCCGCCCGGCGAAAGCACGCGGTCGCCGTCGAACACGACGGCGTTGAAATAGGTGCCGCCAAGCGCCAGCCCGTTTTCCTGCATCGCGGTCACATCCGACTGGCGGCAGAAGGTGCGGCTGTCCATCAGCTCGCGCACGAAGGCGCCGTTGGCCATGTCCAGCCGCTTTTCCTGATGCCCGATGGCTTGATCGGCGAAGTCGATCACGAAGTCGATTTCCAGATGATCGGCGGGCGAAAGCCGCGCGAAACCGGCGCCGTCGCGCACTTCGACCGGCTTCACGACCCGGATCGCCATACGCGGCGCGGGTTGCTTGCGCAGCCCGGTCGCCAGAATGGCGCGGACGAAGGGGGCGGCAGAGCCGTCAAGGATCGGAACCTCGGGGCCGTCGATGTCGATCAGCGCATTGTGAATGCCGCAGCCCGCAAGAGCCGCCATAACATGTTCGACGGTCGAGACGGTGGCGCCCTGTCCGTTGTCCAGCATGGTGCAAAGCGGGGTCGGCAGCACATTGTCCCAGCGCGCGGGAATCACATTGTTCCCGGTCAGGTCGGTGCGGCGGAAGGTGATACCGTGGTCAGCCTCGGCCGGCCGCACCGTCAAGCGCGCCGGTTTGCCGGAATGAAGCCCGACACCGGTAAAAACCACTGCTTGTCCAATCGTTGCCTGCATGGCCGTGACCTCTGAAACTTTCTGAATTCCTGCCTTGGAACGGGGTTCCGCTGGCAGTCCGAAGACATTGGCGCTTCGGCTCCATTCCAGCTAAGCACAGGTCGGCAAAGTCACAATTAACGAATTGTAACCGCCTGAAACATTCGGGCCCCAAGCGGGGTGAGCACGGCCGCGCGTCCAAGGATTTGCCCACAACACATTGCCATACAAACAAAAACGGGCCGCAACACGCGGCCCGCTTTCATTTTGCCTGTGACGCAGACGTGATCGTCGTCAGTTCGCCTGACGGCGCAGGAAAGCCGGAATTTCGACCTTGTCCTGGGAATCGCCGGCGCGGTCGTCCAGATCGTCATAGTTTGTTTCGGCCGGGCGGTGGCGCGAGGTCAGCCCCGCATCCGCCATGCGGCTGCTGACCCGTTCGGCGATCGAGGCGCCGCCGGCGGGCTTGTCCGCTCCCTCGCCATGGCCGGTCATACGCTCCAGAATCTTGCTCAGCCCGGCCATGCGACCGCGGTTGGCCGATTCGGCGGTTTCCCGGGCGCTGGCCTGTTGGGCGGGGGCTTGCGCGCGGCTGGTGGCGGGCGCTGCTTGGGGGTCGCGGTGCAGGATACGATCCAGCCGGGCCTGAACCTCGGACGGCGACTTGCGCTGCACCGGCGGCTGCGGGGCGATAAACGTCTCGGTGTCGACCGGCTGATCGACCACCGCACGCTCAACCGCACGACGTTCGGGCGCATAGGCCGGCGGCGGCAGATCGGCGTCATCCGCCTGCGCCCGACCCCGGACATGCCCGTCGACCGAGGCATCGGTATTGCGGGCGCTTTCGCGGCGCGGGGGGACCGGATCCTCGGCTTCGGCGGCGGCCTGACGGGCGCCCTGCGTTCCGGTCGGGTTCTGGGTCAGCGGCTCGGTCATGCCGCGGCGCTGGACCGGAGCCTCCGATTCGTCGCGGCTGGCGTCGATGCCGGTCGCCACGACCGACACCCGCATCGAGCCTTCCAGATCGGGGTCGAGGGTCGAGCCGACGATGATATTGGCGTCCGCATCCACCTGTTCGCGGATGACGTTGGCGGCCTCGTCCAGTTCGAACAGGGTCAGGTCATAGCCGCCGGTGATGTTGATCAGCACGCCCTTGGCGCCCTTGAGGCTGATTTCGTCCAGCAGCGGGTTGGCGATGGCGCGTTCGGCGGCTTCCTTGGCGCGATCCTCGCCCGAGGCCTCGCCGGTGCCCATCATCGCCTTGCCCATCTCGTCCATCACCGCGCGCACGTCGGCGAAGTCGAGGTTGATCAGACCCGGGCGCACCATCAGATCGGTCACCCCCTTGACGCCCTGATACAGCACGTCGTCGGCCATGGCGAAGGCCTCGGTGAAGGTGGTGCGGTCGTTGGCCAGGCGGAACAGGTTCTGGTTGGGGATGATGATCAGCGTATCGACGACCTTCTGGAGGGCCTCGACGCCCTCCTCGGCCTGACGCATCCGCTTGCTGCCCTCGAACTGGAAGGGCTTGGTCACCACGCCGACGGTCAGGATGCCCATCTCGCGCGCGGCCTGCGCGATGATCGGGGCCGCGCCGGTGCCGGTGCCGCCGCCCATGCCGGCGGTGATAAAGCACATATGCGCGCCCATCAGATGATCGACGATATCCTCGATCGATTCCTCGGCGGCCGATGCGCCGACGGCGGGGCGCGCACCGGCGCCCAGACCCTCGGTCACCTTGACCCCCATCTGCACCCGGTTGTTGGCCCGCGACTGCTGCAATGCCTGCGCGTCGGTATTCGCGACAACGAATTCGACGCCATCAAGCTGCTTGGCAATCATGTTGTTGACCGCGTTACCACCAGCCCCACCGACGCCAAAGACGGTGATCCGCGGCTTCAGTTCGTCGTCGTCGTTCATCATCAGATTGAGTGACATGGTTTCCGCCTGTTGTTTTTCGTTACCGGCGCCATCAATGGCCCGGCCGTTCCCCCGGTTTTCAGAATCCAAACCTAGCGCGATTGCCGGGGCCAGTCATCCGAAAAACGGTATTCATCCACAAAATATCGCGTCCGCCCGGTCGGGCTTCGGCGGTATCTTGCCAAGACGTCACGATCTGGTGTTGGCCGCCGGGTGGCGGTTCACCAGTTGTTTCTGAACCAGCGATACGCCCGCCGCAGACTGCGCGCCGGATACCGCTCGGCCGGCATCTCGAAGTCCCACCATTCGTCCTGCGGATGCGCCGACAAAAGCGCCAGTCCGACGGCCGAGGCGAAGTTCGGGCCGGTCAGTTGATGGGCAAGTCCCTGAATGCGCAAAGGCCGCCCGATCCGGACCGAGGGGCCCAGCATCCGTGCCGCCAGCCCGTCCAGACCGGGAATCTGGCTGCCGCCGCCGGTCAGCACGATCTGCTGGCTGGGCATGTGATCAAATCCCGCCGCATCCAGAATGCCGCGCACTTCCTCAAGAATTTCCTCGACGCGCGGACGCATGATCCCGATCAGGTCGGCGCGGCTGACGGTGCGACGGTCGGTTTCCCAATCGCCGGTGTCGCCACCGATCTCGATCATGTCTCGGTCGTCACGCCCGGTCGCCTCGATCCCGCCGGAAAGCGTTTTCAGCCGCTCGGCCGTGGCATGGGGCACACGCAGGCCCTTGGCGATGTCCTGAGTGATCAACTCGCCGCCGATGCGGACCGAATCGGCAAAGATCATGTGTTTCTTGATGAATACCGAAACCCCGGTGGTGCCGCCGCCCAGATCGATACAGGCGGCGCCCAGTTCCTGTTCGTCCTCGACCAGGCTCGACATCCCGCTTGCATAGGCGGACGAGGCGATACCGGCGAGTTCAAGGTCGCAGCGCCGGATACAGTGGATCAGGTTGTCGACCGCATCGCCGTCGACGGTCAGAACGTGCATGTCGACCGCCAGCCGGTTGCCGGCGTGGTCGCGGGGATCCGACAGGCCGCTGCGCGCATCGACGGCAAAGTTGACCGGCTGGGCGTGCAGCACCTCGCGCCCGCGGCCGAAATCGGGGGCATCACAGGCGGCCAGCACCCGGGCGACGTCCTGCCCGGTGACCTTGCCGGCCGGCAGGTTGATCTCGCCCGCAAGGCCATAGCTGGCGGGATGGGCGCCGGACAGGCAGGCGATGACGTGATCGACACGCATGCCGGCCAGCTTCTGCGCGGCCTGAACGGCGGTGCGAATGGCGCGCTCGGTCTCGGCCATGGTGTCGATCTCACCGAACCGCACCCCGCGCGAGCGGGTGGTCGCCGCGCCGATCACCCGGAACGCCGACTGCCCCGCCAGAGGACCCACGCCATCCGATTCGAAACTGTCGGCGGGGCCGTCGAACTGAAGCACCAGACAGGCGATTTTCGACGTGCCGATGTCAAGAACGCCAATCACGCCCCGCTGCATCGCCGCCCGGCGCATTGCCCGCATCGCCCGTTGTGCCTGATAAAGATCCTTCATCGCCTGCCCTCTGCCCTTTTCGCCCCGTCTTTCGCGGGGTCAGTTTGTGCCTGTTTTCGCGCTTTTCGGCGCGCTGGCCTGTTTCTGTTTCGTGCCGGCCGCGCCGCCCTTGCCCTTGGGTTTGGCGGCCGGATCCTGTTCCAGAACCTCGCCGTCCGGTCCCAGCAACGGCTGACCCCGGACCTGACGGATGCTGTTTTGCGCGTCGATCCCCATGCGCACGGTCGGCCGGGTCTTGTCGCGCAGGTCGACCACCACGATATCACGGCCAAGCATGTCCAGACGGCTGTTCAGCTCCAACGCATATTCGACCGCGCGCTGGGGATGTTCGGCCGGCAGCAATATCCGCTGCCCTTTATCCAGCACCATGTCCCAGCGACGCTCTCCCACCCGCACCAGCCCGCGCAGCCGCGGCAGGATCGGACCGGCGGCGGCGATCAGCGCCAGCGCCTCGGGCGCATATTTATCCGCCCCCTCGCCCGCGATCACCGGCAGGTCCTTGCGGACGTCGCGATCGGTGACGCTGGCCACGCGATGGCCGGTCTTGTCCAGAATCTCGATGCCGCGCGCGTGCCGCCACAGAATCGCCGGCACACGCTCGGTCACCACGACCGAAAGCACGCCGCCCGGCTTGACGCGCAGGTCGATCGCCTCGACCGCGTCCAGCTTCAGCGCCCGCTCGCGCAGCGCGGCAAGGTCGATGTCAAAGGACGAGGCCGGCAGTTTCACCGGCAGCATCGCCCGCAAGCCCGCGTCCACCACCGGACTTGCCCCTTCGATCTTCATGATCTTGACCATGAATTCGTCGCGCTGCTGGATGTCTTCGATGATGCTGGTGAACCCGGCCGAAAGACTGGCCCGCCGATTTTCGTCGGACAGCCAGATCCCGGCGATCATCGCGATGGCGAATGCGGGCAGACCCACGCGGGTCAGCTTGCGGAACAGCGGCGTCAGCCAAAGCCGGTTCAGCCGATAGGCCAGCCGCGAGGGCGCGGGGTCGCGCTTGGGCTTTGTGCGCGCAGGCGGCTCGGCCCGGGGATAGGCCGGGCGCACCGGGGCCGGCACGTGATGCATGGGTTGGCCCTGACGCGGAGGCATCACGCTTTGCACAGCGCATCCTCCACCAGCCAGCGGCACAGCGCCGGAAAGTCGATACCGACCGAGGCCGCCTGTTCCGGCGCCAGCGAGGTCGGCGTCATGCCGGGTTGCGTATTGGTTTCCAGAATCACCAGCCCTGCAAGGCCGCGGCTGTCATCCCAACGGAAATCGCTGCGGCTCAGCCCGCGGCACCCCAGCGCGTGATGGGCGCGCAATGCGTAATCCATGCAGGCAGCGGCGATTTCGAGCGGTATTTGCGCCGGCACCTCGTGGCGCGAGCCGCCGACGCTGTATTTCGCGTTATAGTCATACCAGCCGTCGGTCATGATCTCGGTCACGGCCAGCGGCCGGTCGCCCATCACCGCCACGGTCAGTTCCCGACCCGGCGCATAGGTTTCGACCATGACCTGCGCGGGCATGTCGGCGGACAGGTTCGGCGGCCCGTTCGAGCCCTCATGCACGATATAGACCCCGACCGAGGACCCCTCGTCATTCGGCTTGACCACATAGGGCGGCGGCATGACATGACGGCTGCGCACCTCGGCGCGGGGGGCGATGACGCTTTCCACGACCGGCAGCCCGGCGGCACGGAAGATATGCTTGGCGCGGCTTTTATCCATCGACAGGGCCGAGGCCATGACGCCCGAATGGGTATAGGGCAGCCCCAGCCATTCCAGCAGCCCCTGCACGGTGCCATCTTCGCCAAAGCGGCCATGCAGGGCATTGAAAACCACATCCGGGGCCAGCGCGGTCAGCCGCGCGGCCAGATCGCCGGGGATTCCCCCGGCCTCAACCTCATGAACCTCATAACCCGCCACCCGCAGCGCATTCGCGCATTCACGGCCCGACGACAGTGACACCTCGCGCTCGGCCGAGGGGCCACCCATCAGAACCGCAACGGTGTGGGCTGTCCTGCTCGACCTGCCCGCCACTATTTGCCTTTCGTGCCCGGTTGATCCGGGTCATGCAGGACAGTGTAGCGCCAATGCCCGAATCGCAAAAGGGGGAAACGCAGCTTGCACGATGTTAAGGCGCGGTTTTTCGCCCGTCTTTGACAACGCTCAGGCGGGGTTGCGCGGGTCGCCGATACGGATGACTTCCCATTGCAGATCATGGCCCGAATGGGCAAGGACCCGGGCGCGCACCAGTTCCCCCAATCCCTCGAGATCGGCGGCCGAGGCGTTTTCGGCATTGATCAGAAAATTCGGATGCTTTTCCGACATCTGCGCCCCGCCCAGCCGGGCACCGCGCAGCCCCGCGTCGTCGATGACCTTCCAGGCTTTCAGCTCGTTGCCGTCATCGGCGCGCCCGGTGCTGGAATAGCCGGCGGGATTGCGGAAGGTCGAGCCGGCGGTGCGGTCCCGGGTCGGCTGGCTGGCGTCGCGGCGGGCAAGCTGCTGCTCCATCACCTCGGCAAGCGCGGCCGGATCGCCGGCGGCGGCGCGGAACACCGCCGAGACGATGACCGCGCCTTCGGGCAGGACGCTGGCGCGATAGGTCAGCCGCAGATCCCCGGCCGGAATGGTGACGATCCGGCCGTCCCGCAGCACCGCCCGCACCTCGACCAGCGTATCGGCGACATAGGCGCCATAGCAGCCGGCGTTCATCCGCACCGCCCCGCCGATGGCACCGGGAATGGTGCGCAGAAAGGTCAGGTCCAGCCCCGCCTCGGCCGCCTTGCGCGCGACATGCGCATCAAGCGCCGCCGCGCCCGCCGTGACCAGACCGGCGTCGGGCGCGCAGTCGATGCCGTTGAAGCCGCGCCCCAGCCGGATCACCACGCCGCGGATACCGCCGTCGCGGACGATCAGGTTTGAACCGACACCGATCGGAAACACCGGAACGCCGGGATCGAGGTCGCGCAGAAAGCCGGCCAGATCGTCCTCATCCGCGGGCTGGAACAACCAGTCTGCGGGCCCGCCGACGCGCAGCCATGTCAGGCCGTCAAGCGGCCGGTCGGCGGTCAGCGTGCCGCGCGGAGTGGGAAGCGGGGTGGTCATCTTGGCCTCGGTCAGGTCTTTGGCGCAGGGATATAGCGGCGGGGGATCGCTTCGTCCATGCCGGCGCAGGCGCGCGGCGGCGGGTGGCCCGCGCCAAGCCCCGGCAGTTTTTCTATTCCGTCGCCGACAGGGGGGTGTCGCGCCGGTGACTGCGGCGCAGCGGCATCAGGTTCAGCATCGCCGCCCCGAGCCCCATCGCCAGAAGGCCCGCCAGCGGGCCGCCGATCCAGGTCACCAGCCCCAGAACCGGGATTCCCATGACGATCAGCGCAAGGCATCCGCGCCGGCGCGAATCGGTCTGCAAGCGCCCGATCAACAGGGCGGCAAGGACCCACAGCAAGACCAGCGCCAAACTCAACCAGCCCACGCCATGCATTGCCACCATGGGCGCCGCGTTCATCTGCGCGCCTGCGACGAATGATGCGGAATCCGGTATGGCGTGGTTCACGCGGCTGCCCCCTGCAATCGCTCGGGCAGGTTGTTCGCCCAGGCGCTGATGGTGCCGGCACCAAGGCAGACCACCATGTCACCGGGGCGGGCCTGTTCGCGGACCAGACGCGCCAGATCGGCCTCGTCGATCACCGCGCGGGCATGGCGATGGCCATGGGCGATCAGACCGGCGACCAGATCGTCGCGGCTGGCGCCCGGAATCGGATCCTCGCCGGCCGAATAGACCTCGGCGATGGCGACCACGTCGGCCTCGTTGAAGCAGGTGCAGAAATCCTCGAACAGGTTCGACAGGCGCGAATAGCGGTGCGGCTGGTGAACCGCGATGACGCGCCCCTGCGTCGACTGCCGCGCGGCTTTCAGCACCGCCGCGATTTCCACCGGATGATGGCCGTAATCGTCGATGATCGTCACGCCGCCGATCTCGGCCACGCGGGTGAAGCGGCGGTTCACGCCCGCGAACCCGGCCAGCGCCTCGCGGATCTCGGATTTCTTCATGCCCAGATGGCGCGCCACGGCGACGGCGGACAGCGCGTTCGAGACGTTGTGATCGCCCGGCATGGGCAGGGTGCAGCCCTCGATCACCTCGCCCTCGCCTTCGCCCTGAAGCGCGATGTCGAAATGCGCGACCCCCGCATCAAACCGCAGGTTCAGCGCCCGCACATCGGCCTGGGCGTTGAAGCCGAAGGTGACGACGCGGCGATCGGTGATGCGTCCGACCAGCGCCTGAACCTCGGGATGGTCGGTGCAGCACACCGCAAGCCCATAGAACGGGATGTTCGAGACGAAATCCGTAAAGCCCTTGCGCAACGCGTCGAAGCTGCCCCAATGCTCCATATGCTCGGGGTCGATATTGGTCACGATCGCGATTGTCGCGGGCAGGCGGTTGAAGCTGCCGTCGCTTTCGTCCGCCTCGACCACCATCCATTCGCCCGCGCCGGCGCGCGCGTTCGAGCCATAGGCGTGAATCACCCCGCCGTTGATGACGGTCGGATCAAAGCCGCCCTTGTCCAGAAGCGTGGCGACCATGGTGGTGGTGGTGGTCTTGCCGTGGGTGCCGGCGATGGCGATGTTCGATTTCAGCCGCATCAGCTCGGCCAGCATCTCGGCCCGGCGAACCACGGGCAGACCACGGCGGCGCGCCTCTTCCAGTTCGGGGTTGCCCTTCTTGATCGCGGTCGAGATCACCACCACGCCCGCATCGCCGATGTTGGCGGCGCTGTGGCCTTCAAAGATCGCCGCCCCCATCTTGGCCAGCCGGTCGGTGATTTTCGAGGTTTTCGCGTCCGAACCCTGCACCTGATAACCCAGCGTCATCAGCACCTCGGCAATGCCGGACATGCCGATGCCGCCGATGCCGATAAAATGGATCGGCCCCAATTCTCCGGGAAGTTTGGTCGCAGCGTTCATTTCTGGTCTTTCCGTGACAGTTCGGTAACAAGCGTGGCCAGCCGTTCGGCCGCATCGGGGCGGCCAAGCTCGGCCGCGGCGGTCGCCATCGCCGCCGCGCGGGCGGGATTGGACAAAATCGCCCGCACATCGCTTTCCAACCCGTCGGGAGTCAACCCCGCTTCGGGCACGACGATGGCTGCGCCGGCGGCGGCCAGCGGCCGGGCATTGGCGGTCTGGTGATCGCCGGCGGCGGCGGCATAGGGGATCAGGATGGCCGGGCGGCCGATGGCGGTCAGATCGGCGATCGACGACGCGCCGGCGCGCGCGATCACCAGATGGGCATTCGCTATCCGGTCCGGAACGTCGTCGAAGAAGGAACGCACCTCGGCCGGAATCGCGGCATCGGCATAGGCATCGCGGACGCGGGCTTCGTCCTCGGGGCGGGCCTGATGGGAGACACGCAGGCGGCGGCGCAGAATCTCGGGCAGGCTGGCAAGGGCCGCCGGCACGACATCCGACAGCACCCGCGCGCCCTGGCTGCCGCCGATGACCAGCAGTTCAAGCTCGCCCTCGCCCGGGGCGACATAGGGTTCGCGGGCGCGCGCCAGTATCGCGGCGCGGACGGGATTGCCGGTATGGATGCCCTCAAGCCCCGCCGGCAGATCGGTGGGCCATGTTCCGCAGGCGATACGGTTCACGCGACGGGCGAACAGCCGGTTCACGCGCCCCATCACGCCGTTTTGTTCGTGGATCATGCGCGGAATGCCCAGCATCACCGCCGCCGAAAGCGCTGGAATCGTGGGATACCCGCCGAAACCGACCACGACCGCGGGCGGATCAGAGCGCAAGGCGCCGACCGCGCGGCCGATCCCCATGCCGATACGCGCCGGAACGCCCAGCTTGGCCAGCTTGCCGGCGCGCGCGAATGTGGCCGAGGGCACGACCTCGCGCACGACCTCGGCCGGGAAGGCCCCGGCATAGCGGGCGCCACGATCATCGGTGGACAGTTTGACCCGCCAGCCCTGTGCCAGAAGCACCTCGGACAGGGCTTGCGCGGGGAACATATGCCCCCCGGTCCCCCCCGCCGCGATCAGACAAAGCGGCCGGGAGTCGCTCGGACCCGCGGCTTTCACCGGCCCGCCCGTCCCAGGATGTCGGCGATCTCGCCCTGCGGGCGGGCACGGGTCAGCGCCAGAAGCATCCCCATGGCGATCCCTGAGGCGATGACCGAGGATCCGCCATAGCTGACGAAGGGCAGCGTCATGCCCTTGGCCGGCAGCAGCCGCACCGCCACGCCCATGTTGATCAGCGCCTGCACCCCGAAGGCACAGGCAAGCCCGACCCCGGCGATGCGGGCAAAGGGATCACGCTCACGAAGAAGCCGCAAAAGCGACCGGGCGACGATGATGGCGTAAAGGATGATGATCAGCAGCACCACGATCAGGCCGAATTCCTCGGCCGCGACGGCGATGATGAAATCCGTATGCGCGTCGGGCAGCGACCATTTCACCGTGCCGTTGCCGACGCCCACCCCGAAGATCCCGCCTTCCTGAATGGCGTTGGTGGCATAGCCGATCTGAGTGCGGGGGTCGATCTCGGCCGTCAGAAAGCCGTCGATGCGGCGCGCGAAATGCTCGGACGCGCCATAGGCAAAGATACCGCCGCCGACGACCATGCCCATGACCACCACCAGCAGCATGATCGGCGCGCCGGCGATGAAATACATCACGCACCACGAGAATACGACCAGCGAGGCCTGTCCGAAATCCGGCTGCATCGCCAGCATCAAAACCACGATCATCGCCACGACGAAGGAATAGCTTTTGCCGGGCGGCCCCCCGACCTCTTGCGATGAGGCCATGAACCATGCGCAAAGCGCGACAAACCCGGGCTTCAGGAACTCGGATGGCTGGATCGAGGCAAAGCCGAACGACAGCCAGCGCACCGCACCCTTGCCGAAATCGGTGCCGATGAACGGCAGCGCGGCCAAGGCCACGAATGACACGATGAAACCAAGCACGCCAATCCGGCGCACCTGTCTTGGCGACATCAGCGAGATGACGAACATGACAAACAGCGCGATGGCGCCGAATGTCGCCTGCCGGGTCACGTAATAGTACGGCGGCAGACCGTTCTTTTCGGCAAGCGGCACCGAGGCCGCCAGCCCAAGAAGAAGACCGATGGCGAACAGCCCCAGCACGCAGGCCAAAGACCAGCGATCAACTGTGCGCCACCAACGCGGAAGAATAGGATCACCAGCCCTGTTATTGGGGCGGGTGCCAAAGACCATCTCAGTCATCGGATACCGCTGTCACTGCCTCTGCCCTGCCCGGTTTTCCGGGTCTAAGGGATAGAATAGCGCGTATTGCGACGCGATGCTACTGCCGATTACGGGTCAGATGCGCAGCGTCGCAGGCGCGCGCCACATGGCGGAATACGGCACGACCCGGTTTCGGGCCGCCGCACCCGCCTGTAGCGCGGCAACGCCCGGCCTGTTGCCGGGCGCCGCGAAAACCTAGATCCGGTCCAGAACCGAGGTCAGCCGTGCGACGGTCCCCTCGACATCCTTCAGCTTGTCTAGACCGAACAGGCCCAGACGGAAGGTGCGGAAATTCTCGCCCTCACCCACTTGCAGGGGCACGCCGGCCGCGGACTGCATGCCAAGCGCCACGAATTTCTTGCCGTTCTGGATATCGGGATCGTCGGTATAGCTGACCACGACGCCCGGCGCCGCGAACTCGGCCGCCGCGACCGAGCGGAAGCCGCGTTCGGCAAGCAGCGTGCGCACGGCATCGCCCAGCCGCCACTGGGCTTCGCGCGCCGCCTCGAAGCCCATTTCCCGGGTTTCGTTCATCGCATCGCGCAGACCGATCAGCGCGTCCGTCGGCATGGTCGCGTGATAGGCGTGGCCGCCGTTTTCATAGGCCGCCATGATCGACCGCCATTTCTTCAGGTCCAGCGCGAAGCTGTCGCTGGTCGTCGCCTCCATCCGCTGGACCGCGCGGTCCGACAGCATCACCAGCCCGGCCGAGGGCGACGCGCTCCAACCCTTTTGCGGGGCCGAGATAAGCACATCGACGCCGGTTACCCGCATGTCCACCCAGACCGCGCCCGAGGCGATGCAATCCAAGACCATAAGCGCGCCGACCTCATGCGCGGCATCGGCCATGGCGCGGATATAATCGTCGGGCAGGATCATGCCCGACGCGGTCTCCACATGTGGCGCGAATACCGCATCCGGCCGGACCTCGGCAATTTTCGCCACCACATCCTCGATCGGCGGCGGCGCATAGGGCGGCTGTGGGTCGTTGCCGGTGGGACGCGCGGTCAGAACCGTGGTTTCACGGGCGAAGCCGCCGGCCTCGAATATCTGGGACCAGCGAAAGCTGAACCAGCCGTTACGGACGATCAGGGCATGGGCGTCGCGGCCGAACTGCCGGGCCACCGCCTCCATCCCGCAGGTGCCGCCGCCGGGCACGATGGCCACCGCATCGGCGCCATAGACCTCGCGCAGGGTGGCGGAAATGTCGCGCATCGCCTGCTGAAATTTCTTGGACATGTGGTTCAAAGAGCGGTCGGTAAAGACGACCGAGAACTCCATCAACCCGTCGGGGTCAACATCAGGGCGTAATCCGGGCATGTTGTTCCTTTCGATCCGTTCGCAGGCAAACTAGCACGCCGGCACGCGGACGCCAGCCCGCGGAAAGTACCAGCCGTGGAGTGCGAGGCATGGAATGCCAGCCCTGGAATTCACGGCGCCCCCTTGTCCGCTTACACCGGCGCGTCTACCTTTGGTGGCAAGTCAAACACATGAGTTTTCAATGCATATCGGCATTCTGCAATCCGGCCAGGCGCCGGAGGTCCTGAAGGGACAGTACGGCGACTATCCCGATCTGTTCGTAAAGCTGCTGGCGGACCGCGGTTTCACCTTTCAAAGCTGGCATGTCGAGGGGATGGAGTTTCCCGACTCTCCGCGCGACGCCGACGGCTGGCTGATCACCGGGTCCAAGCACGGCGCCTATGACGACCTGCCCTTCATCCCGCCGCTGGAGGATTTCATCCGCAGCGCCAAATCCATGGGCGTGCCCATGGTCGGGATATGCTTCGGGCATCAGATCATGGCGCAGGCGCTTGGCGGCAAGGTGGCGAAATTCGACGGCGGCTGGTCGGTCGGCGCGCAGGATTACGTGATCGAGGGCCAGCCGCTGGTGCTGAACGCGTGGCATCAGGATCAGGTCGTCGCCCTGCCCGAGGGCGCCGAAACCGTGGGCACCAGCCAGTTCTGCCAGAACGCCGCGCTGTCTTACGGCGACTGGGGTTGGTCGGTTCAGCCGCATCCCGAATTCGGCGATGAATTCGTGCAGGGTCTGATCGACCACCGGGCCAAAGGCGTGGTTCCG
Source organism: Paracoccus pacificus (assembly GCF_042680785.1). Taxonomy (NCBI): domain Bacteria; kingdom Pseudomonadati; phylum Pseudomonadota; class Alphaproteobacteria; order Rhodobacterales; family Paracoccaceae; genus Paracoccus; species Paracoccus pacificus. The sequence continues at coordinate 518,595 of NZ_JBHUEN010000043.1, read as the reverse complement.
CCCGAATTGCTGGCCCGGGCCGAAAGCCGCATGGGCGGCGAAATCGCCAGCAGCGTCATCGCCGACCGGATCGAAGCGTTTTTCAAGATGGCCCGGCAACGGGTGTCCGCATGAGCTCGCGCAACTGGACGCAGGAACTGCCCAAGGCGGCGCGCGACTATGTCGAGGGGCGGCGGCTGGACGAGGTCGAATGCATCGTCGCCGATATGGCCGGCGTCGCCCGCGGCAAGGCCATGCCGGCATCGAAATTCGCCCAGCAGGAGAAATTCTTCCTGCCGAACTCGATCTTCCTTCAGACCATAACCGGCGAATGGGCGGATAACCCGACCGGCGCCTTCACCGAACCCGATATGGTCCTGACGCCTGATTTCTCGACCGCATCGGCCGCGCCTTGGACGGCCGACATCACGCTGCAAGTCATCCATGACGTGCTGGACCAACAAGGGCGCCCGGTGCCGGTGGCGCCGCGCAACGTGCTGAAGCGGATCGTCGGGCTTTACGAGGAAAAGGGCTGGCGTCCGGTCGTCGCGCCGGAGATGGAGTTTTTTCTGGTTGCCCGGAATATCGACCCGAACCAGCCGATCATTCCGCCGATGGGCCGCTCGGGACGCCGGGCCGCGGCCAAACAGGCCTATTCGATGTCGGCGGTGGACGAATACGGCAAGGTCATCGACGATATCTATGACTTCGCCGAAGCCCAGGGTTTCGAGATCGACGGCATCCTTCAGGAAGGCGGCGCCGGTCAGGTCGAGATCAACCTTGCCCATGGCGATCCGGTCCGGCTGGCTGACGAAATCTTCTATTTCAAGCGCCTGATCCGCGAGGCCGCGCTGCGCCACGATTGTTTCGCAACCTTCATGGCCAAGCCGATCGAGGGTGAACCGGGAAGTGCGATGCACATCCATCACTCGGTGGTGGACATCAAGACCGGCAAGAACATCTTTTCGGCGGCGAACGGTCAGGAAACCCCGGCGTTTCTGCATTTCATCGCCGGTATGCAGACCCATCTGCCGGCCGCGATCGCGCTGCTTGCGCCCTATGTGAACAGCTATCGCCGCTATGTCCCCGACTTCGCCGCGCCCATCAATCTTGAATGGGGCCGCGACAACCGCACCACCGGGCTGCGGGTGCCGATCTCGGGGCCCGAGGCGCGGCGGCTGGAAAACCGGCTGGCGGGTATGGATTGCAACCCCTATCTGGGGCTGGCCGCCAGCCTTGCCTGCGGTTATCTGGGCCTGACCGAGGGCAAGATGCCGCGCGCCGAATGTCTGGGCGACGCCTATATGTCCGAGGATGAGCTGCCCTATAATCTGGGCGACGCGCTGGATCTGATGGCGGAAAGCGACGCCATGCGCGAGGTGATCGGGGCCGAGTTCACTGAGGTTTACCAATCTGTTAAGCGCAACGAGTACAAGGAATTCCTTCAGGTCATCAGCCCCTGGGAACGCGAACATCTGTTGCTGAACGTATGAACCTGCTCTACGCCAACGACCGAAAGGGCGAATATCCGCCCAGCCTTTACGCCGCAACGCGCACCATGCAGGCGCCGTTCGCCGCGGTCCGGGGCAAGAACATCGCGCAGGTCTGCGTGATCGGCGGCGGTTATACCGGGCTTTCGGCGGCGCTGCATCTGGCCCGATTGGGCATAAGCACCCGGCTGGTCGAGGCGCATCGCGTCGGCTTTGGCGCCTCGGGGCGCAATGGCGGACAGATCGGATCGGGCCAGCGGCTGGATGTCGATCAGCTTGAGGATCTGGCGGGAAAGCAGGCGGCACAGCGGCTGTGGAACATGGCGGAGGAAGCCAAGGCGCTGGTCGCGGAACTGGCCGGGCTGGCGGCTGTGCCGGTGCATCCGGGCGTCGCCCATGCCTGCCGGACCGAGGCCGAGGTCGCGCATTCCCACAAGCTGGCCGAAAAGCTGGACCGGGATTACGGGTATAAGAAAATCCGCACGCTGGACCGTGATGCGTTCCGTGCGCTGGTCCCGTCAGATGCCTATGTCGGGGGCGATCTGGATCTTGGCGCGGGCCACCTGCATCCGCTGAATTTCGCCATCGGCCTGGCGCAGCTTGCGACCGAGGCAGGCGCGCATATTCACGAAAACTCGGCCGTGCACCATATTCGCCATGCGCGGCGGCCGGGCGAAAAAACCATCGTGCAGACCGATCACGGGTTCATCGAATGCGATCACGTGATCCTCGGCTGCAACGGATATATGGGGCAGCACCTGTCGGCCGAGGTGGCGGCGCGGGTGATGCCGATCAACAATTACATCGTCGCCACGGCGCCGCTGGGCGATCGCGCGGATGAGGTCCTGCGCCAGAATATCGCCGTGCATGACACGAAATTCGTGGTGAATTACTGGCGCCTGTCGCCCGACAAGCGGCTGATTTTCGGCGGCGGGGAAACCGTCACCTATCGTTTTCCCGCCGATATCGCCGCCAAGGTCCGCAAGCCGATGCAGGAGATTTATCCGGGACTGCGCGGGGTCGATATCGACTATGCATGGGGGGGCACGCTGGCGATCACCTTCAACCGCATGCCGCTGTTCGCCCGTCCCGCCCCCGACACGATCTCGGCCAGCGGGTTTTCGGGGCATGGTGTGGCGCTTGCGACCCTTGCCGGCAAGCTCATGGCGCAGGCCGTCGCCGGCAACGCGGCCGGGTTCGACGCCATGGCCGCGCTGGCCCCGCGCCGTTTTCCGGGCGGAGGCATGTTGCGCTGGCCCTATCTGGTCGCGGGGATGAGCTGGTATTCGCTGCGCGACCGTCTGGGTTTTTAGGAAAGCGCGCTGCTGAGGCTATAGAAACTGCGGAAATTCGATCTTGGGGCAACGGTTCTCGATCACCGAAAGCCCGCGGTCACGCGCTTTCCGGGCGGCCTCATCATGCGAGACGCCAAGCTGCATCCAGATCGTGCGCAGATGCGGCAGATGCGCCAATGCCTCGTCGACCACCTGCGGAACCGCGTCCGAGCGGCGGAAGATATCCACCATATCGACCTGAATTTCGGGCGGAATCGAGGCGAGGTCGGGATACACCGTCTCGCCCAGAATGGTTTCGCCGCCATGGCCGGGATTGACGGGGATCACGCGAAAACCCTCGGCCTGAAGATAGCGCGCGACGCCCCAGCTTGGCCGTTCCTGTCGCGGCGACATTCCGACCACCGCGATGATTCGGCTTTCGCGTGCAACCCGCGCGATTTCTTCGTCGGCCATGTCGATGTCACTGATGTGCATCTGGCACCTCCCCCAAGGGTAACCGGGTCATACAACCCATAATTGCCGGCTACAGACTATTCATATAAAAAGCGCCCGGTCCATATCAAATGGCCGGGCGCAAGTGGCGGAACGAGGGACAGTGATCTGAACAAGACCGTTCCGTGGTCTTGTTCATCTTGATAAATAAGCATCACTGTTTGCATTTCATCGCCCATCACGAAAAGGTGATAATGGGGCGTCTGCGCCGGTCATCGGGACTATTTGATCTTGTCCCAATTCTTCTTGGCGGCTTTCAGGATCGGTCCGGGATTCGCCTGCAAACGATCCTGATTTTCGGGCGTGCGGGTCAGATATACGCGGTCCCCGATCATCACGAACAGGCGCGGATTGCCCGGCTCCATCCGCCCCTCGCTTAGGGCGACGACGCAATAGCCACCCATGGCGGGCACATAGGCCCGAGGATTCGCCTCGAAGGCGGCGCGATTCGCCTCATCGGCGAAATGCCACGATTCGCCGGCCCATTGGGTCGAGATATCGCTGCGCCCCGGAACGGCGCGATTCATCGAATGATAGGTGACCGGATCAATGCCATCCAACGCCCAATCCTCGGCCACCGCGGGAAAGGCGGCGATCGTCGATAGAATCAGCAATGTGGCGGCGCGGGCGTCTTGGATCTTCATCATCTGCGAATATGGCGGGGCAACGACCCGACAAATCTGGCAAATCGGGACGTGATTCGGAATGGCCGTAGCACCAATTTGCCGTGGATGTGATGTTCCGGTGATCGGCTCAGGGCTGGTTCTGCGCCGCAAACAGGGCGACGGCCGCCGCGTTGGAGACGTTCAGCGATCCGAATCCGGCCGCAAACGGGATCCGCACCAGCAGGTCGCAGGTCTCGCGGGTCTTTTCGCGCATCCCCGGCCCTTCCGCGCCTAGCACCAGAACCACCGCGCGTCCGGGCAGTTGCGACAGCGCCGCGGGAAGGGTTTCCGCCGCCTCGCCGTCAAGGCCGATGACGATATAACCGGCGGCCTTCAGCACCTCCAGCGCGTCGGCGAGGTTTCCGACGCGAAGATAGGGCTGACGCTCCAGCGCGCCCGAGGCGGTCTTGGCCAGCGCACCGGTTTCCGGGGCGGCGTGTCGTGCCGGGGCGATGACCGCGCGGGCGCCGAAAACCTCGGCCGAGCGCAGGATCGCCCCCACATTATGCGGGTCCGTCACCCGGTCGAGCGCCACGATGACCGCACGCGGCCCCGCCCCGCCCGCCAGTGCCAGATCGGCCAGCGCGCCCCATTTCAGCGCCCGCACCTCCAGCGCGGCACCCTGGTGGACGCTGTCGGGATCAAGCGGGGTTTCGCGGTCGAAGACGCGGGAATCGGTGATCTCGGGTTGCAATCCGCTTGCGGCCACCGCATCGCCCAGCCGGTCCAGCGCATTCTGCGTCACCACCAGCCGCAGTTTTTCGCGTTTCGGGTTCTGCAACGCATCCCGCACCGCATGCAGCCCGAACAGCCAGACCGTTTCGGCCGAGGCCGCCCGCCGGGCGCGTTCCTTGTCGATGACCCATGCGGGTTTCTTGGTCTTTGTCGGTTTCATCCTGCCGCGCCTTTGTGGGTTCCACACTCCATGCGCGCGCGGCACCCGCAAGGCAAGCCCCCGACATCAGCGGGCGACGGGACTTTGCCCAGAAATCCCGCTTGACGCCCCTTGGCCCGGCGGCTATCCAGCGCCCCACGTCAGGGCGACGAGCTGCAAGGTGCGGCAGCGGACTGTAACTCCGCCGGGGAGACCCATGCCTGGTTCGATTCCAGGGTCGCCCACCATTTTCCTTGAACACTGGAAGAAATCACCGTGGTGGTGCCTTGTATTTACGGCATCCGGGGTGATGTGGGTCAACGGGTCGTGGCGGATGACGCGCGATTCCGGGCTTCGTCTGCCAACCATTCCCCATCTGTCATAATGAGGACTACCGGACGAGGTGGCGCTCTGACCGCTGGCACACCGGCTATTGGGTCAGGCGTCCACGGCCGTCGTCTCCACCTCCTCGAACAAATCCTCTGGCCTCATCACCCGGTCGGTCCGAGCCTGTGCGCGCCCATCAGCCGGCACCACCGTCCCCAACACCTAACGATAACTGGACAGCAGATGCGCCAGCCGCGCGGCCGCGTCGCTGACCATCGTGACCAGTTGCTCTTGACTGAACCGCGCCTCGATCCGGGCGCCGATGCCGACGATGCCGATAGTCAGGAACACGTCGCCGCGTTCGAACGTGACCGGGGCGGCAAGGGCGAAGATGCCGGGGTCGAATTCCATGTTGTTGACGGCAAAGCCGTTTCTGCGCACCGCTTCAAGCTGCGCCAGCAAAGCGTCATGGTCGATGGTCGTGCGCGACTGGAATTGCGGCAGGTCCTGCGCCAGCACGCCCTCGATGAACTCGGCGCTTTGATAGGCCAGCATGGCCTTGCCGCTCGCCGTGGCGTGAAAGGGAAATTCATAGCCCGGATGGATCAGGGAATAGGCGGCCTCGGACGGCAGGGCGAAGGCCTCGAGCTTGACCTTGCCGCCGCTCAGCCGGCAGATGAAGGCGACCTCGCTGACCCTGTCGGCCAGATCGCTCAGCAGCGGCGCCGCCAGCTTCTCGATCGAGGTATCGCCGAAGCTCAGCTTCAGCAGCCGCCGCATGCGGGCGCCGATCTGATAGACGCGCTGGTTCGACGCGGTTTCTAGATAGCCGACATCAATCAGCGTATTGGCGATGCGATGCGCCGATGAGACCGGGATTTGCGCCGCGTTGGCGATGTCCTGCAAGGTCAGCCCGGCCGAGGAAAAGGCAACCGCGTCAAGAACGGTCGCGATCCTTCTCAGCGGGTTCGATCCCTTGTCGGAACTGCTTTCTTTGGGTTTGGGCATGCTTCCCCTCCGGGGTTCAGTCCGCAGAGGGACTTCCCGCCATTGATCCACATTCGCGGTCCTGCGGGAAGATCGTGCCGGGGTTCATGATGTTTCGCGGGTCGAGCGATTGCTTGATCCACGCGCCGGGGTCAAGGGCCGTCCCCGGCTCGCTGCGCGGGAGCGGCCTTTTGCCGCCGCCCGGGTCATCCCAGAAAATCCGCGTCCTGCCTGACGATGATGACGGTGGGGCGCCCGGCCGAGAGTGCTTTCGTGACCGCCTCGGTGATGCCGTCAAGCGATTGCGGCGCCGCCGTCAGGCAACCGAAGGATTCGGCCAGCGCGCGGAAATCCGGGTTATGCGGGCGAACGCTGACCTCGGGGATATTGCGGGCGCGCATGAAATCGGCGATCTCGCCCAGTCCGTCATTATCCCACAGGACGATCGGCAGCGACAGCTTCTGTTCGACCGCGGTCGCCAGTTCCTGCACGGTGAACAGCAATCCGCCATCGCCGACCACCGCCAGGCAGGCCCGTTCGGGCGCGCCCAGCGCGCCGCCTATCGCCGCCGGCAGCGCATAGCCAAGCGTGCCGTAACCCATCGGGAAATGCCAGCTTCCCGGCAGGTCGGTGGGGAAAAAGACGCAACCGGTATAGGCGATCTGGGTCATGTCGCCATAGATCAGCGCATCGGCCGGCAGCGCCCGGCGGATCGCGTTCAGCACCGCCACATGCCTCCGTTCAAGGGCTGAGAGGTCGTTGCGGACCTGATCGCGGATCCCGTCCATATCTGCAAGCCACGGCGCCGCCGGGGGAAAGGCGCCGTCCCCGGCCAATGCATCCGCAAGTGCTGCGGCCGCAAGTGCGGCATCCGAGACGACGGCGGCGTCGGGCGCGTAGTCCCGGACCGTGGTCGCCGGGTCGATGTCGATGCGGATGAACCGACCCGAAACCGACAGCCGCGTCGGATCCTCGATGACCGGCGCGTCGCCGGCCGCCTCGCTGTCGGCGGTGACGTAAAGGTCGGGCTCGGCGATCTCGGTGCCGATGGCCAGAACCAGATCGGCCTCGTCCTCGATCAGCCGGCGGATGCGCCCGCGCTGCAGGGTCGAGCCGAGCGACAGCGGATGCGATTCGGGTACCACGCCCTTGCCGGCCACGGTGGTGACGACCGGGGCCTGAAGGATTTCGGCCAGCCGCGTCACTTCCGCCCCCGCATCGCGGCAGCCACCACCGGCCAGAATGACCGGACGGCGCGCCCCGCGCAGCAGATCGGCGGCGTCGGCGATATCGGCGGGGTTGGGACCGGGGCGCTGCGGCAGGACCTTGCGGCCGGGTTCGATCTCGATTTCCGCGTCCAGCACGTCAAGCGGGATCGACAGATGCGCCGGGCGCGGCCGCTGGGTCCGAAACGCGGTCATGGCGCGGGCCAGATGCTCGCCGATCTGGCGGCCGGTCAGCGCGGTGGCGCTGAACCCGGTGATCGGGGTGGTCACCGCCTGCTGGTCGGTGATCTCGTGCAGCATGCCCCGGCCCATGCCCATTTCGTCGCGGGCGATGGCGCTGGTAACCGCAAGGACGGGAATCGAATCGGAATAGGCCTGTCCGATCGGGGTCGCCGCGTTGGTGACGCCGGGTCCGCTGATGATCAGGCAGACCCCGGGCTTTCCCGTGGCGCGGGCATAACCGTCGGCCATGAAGGCGGCGCCCTGTTCATGGCGTGCGCCGACGTGACGGATGCTGCTTTCCGCCAGAGGTCCGAAGAAGGCCAGCGTATGCACCCCCGGCATGCCGAAAACCGTGTCGACTCCGTAACTTGCAAGCTGCTCGACCAGAGCCTTGCCGCCGGTTCCCTTCATGCGCCCCTCCCGTATTTCAGAAAAAAATTCCGTTATTTTGGATATTGCCTTGACAGATCAAGGACAACCCCTTTACGCATCCGTAAATCAAAAATTTTTTCCGAAAAACGGAAATACCGCAGAACCAGCATGGGAGTTCGGCAATGAGAGGATACCTTACGTCAACGGCAGCCATCGTTCTCGCGACGCTCGGCCTTGCCCTACCCGCCGTCGCGCAGGACGCGATCAACGTTGTCTCATGGGGCGGCGCATATACTGACGCGCAGCGGCAGGCCTTCTATGAACCCTTCACCGCCGCGACCGGGATCAAGATCAATTCGGTCGATTACAACGGCGGGCTGGGCCAGATCAAAGCGCAGGTCGATTCCGGCAATATCACATGGGATGTCGTGGTCGGCGAAAAAGCCCTGGCCGAGATCGGCTGCTTCGACAATATCCTTGAAAAACAGGATACGGCCACCCTGCCGCCGGCGCCGGACGGGACCCCCGCGACCGAGGATTTTATCGAAGGCACGCTTAGCGAATGCGGCATCGGCTCGGTCATCTGGTCGACGGCGCTGGCCTATAATCAGGAAGCCTTCCCGAATGGCGGCCCGCAGACCATCGCCGATTTCTTCGATCTGGAGAAGTTCCCCGGCAGACGCGGGTTGCGCAAATCGGCGGACGTGAACCTTGAATGGGCGCTTCTGGCCGATGGCGTGCCGCGCGATCAGGTCTATAAGGTGCTGGAGACGGAAGAGGGCGTCAACCGCGCCTTCGCCAAGCTCGACACCATCAAGGACAGTGTCGTCTGGTGGGAAGCCGGCGCGCAGCCGCCGCAGCTTCTGGCCGATGGCGAGGTGGTGATGACCTCGGCCTACAGCAGCCGCATCTTCAACGCGATCAACGACGAAAAGCAGCCCTTCACCATCGTCTGGGACGGGCAGGTCTGGGACCGCGACGTCTGGATGATCCCGAAGGGCACGCAAAAACTGGAAGCGGCGGTGAAATTTGTCGACTTCGCCAGCGAAACCGCCCAGCAGGCCGCGATCACCAACGCGAGCTCCTACGGCCCGGTGCGCAAATCCGCCATCGCCCTGATCGGCAAGAACGCCAAGACCGGCGTCGACATGAAGGATTTCGTCCCGACCGCCCATCTGGAAAACGCCATCGAATCCGACAGCGAATTCTGGTCGACCTATCGCGACGAGCTGTTCGAGCGGTTCAACTCGTGGCTCGCCAGCTAGGGCGGCACCGCGACGCGACTGCAAGTCTGACCGCCGGCGGTGCTATCGCCGGCGGAAGGAAAGATCGGGTGGAGAAAACGGCATTGGCCTCGGTTGTCTTTGATAACGTCAGCAAGACCTGTGACGGCAAGATTTCGGTCGTCGACAATCTGAATTTGCACGTGAAAGAGGGTGAGTTCCCCAGCATGCTGGGGCCGTCGGGGTCGGGGTCTTCGCTTTCGCGACCTCTTTCGACGAGGTGGTGACGGTCATCTTCCTTGCCGATTACGACCAGCGCACCGCGCCGCGGCAGATGTGGGCGGGCATTCGCGAACAGATCAGCCCGACCATTCTGGCGATGGCGACGATCCTTCTGATGACGTCGCTTTTGCTGCTGACCGCGGTCGAACTGCTGCGACGCCGGACCGAGCGGATGACCGGCGCCGGCCACTGATTAACCCTTATAGACGATCCTCAGGAGATAACATGCTCGACAAGAACGATTTCCAACCCGTTGACGCCGCCGTCACCCCCCGTTTCGCCGATGTCGCGACCTTCCTGCGCACCCGGCGCCACGACATCCAGAAAGGCATCGACATCGGCCTGTGCGGGGTGCCGTTCGATCTGGGGCTGAACTACCGCTCCGGGCCGCGTCAGGGGCCGGCCGGCGTGCGCGAGGCATCGCGGATCATCCGCCGCATCCATCCGGTCAGCGGCATCCGGCCCTATGACATCGCGACCGTGGCCGATATCGGCGACGCGCCGATCAACCCGCTGAACAAGGATGAATCGATCGACCAGATTCAGGCCTATTTCGAGGCCGTGAAGGCCGCCGGCATCCGTCCCATCGCGATCGGCGGCGACCATACCATTCCGACCCCGATCCTGCGGGCGCTCGCCGCCGACCGGCCGGTGGGGATGCTGCATATCGACGCCCATGCCGATGTTCTGGACACGATGTGCGGCACCAAGGTCAACCACGCCACATTCATGCGCCGCGCTTATGAGGAAAAGCTGATCGACCCGAAGCGCGTCGTCCAGCTTGGCCTGCGCGGAAGCCGCTTCGGCGATGACGATGTGCAGTTCGGCTATGACAACGGCTATACCGTCATCACCCAGGACGATTACGAGGATATGGGCCGCGCGGCGGTGATCGAGAAGATCGGGGCCGTGCTGGGCGACGGGCCGTTCTATATCTCGCTCGACATCGACAGCATCGACCCGGCCTATGCGCCCGGCACCGCCGTTCCCGAAATCGGCGGCCTGCTGCCGCGCGATCTGCAGGTCATCATCCGCTCGCTTCAGGGCAAGGATCTGATCGGCGCCGATATCAGCGAGGTCGCGCCCTGCTATGACCCGACCGGCATCACCTGCGTCACCGCCGCGAACATGATGTTCGAAATTCTCTGCGTCATGGCCAAGGCGGTCGAGAAGGCGCGCTGACCCCAGCGCCGGCCCGGCTCCGGGCCGGCATTTCAAAAGATTGCTCCGACGCGATACGGATATGAAGGGCACGAATGTGAAGGACAGGGACGCGCAGAAGATGAACACCCAGACTGTTTTCGCCGCAATCGACGATGCGCTCGACACCGAAGCGATGGTCGCCGCCTGTCAGGAGGTCGTGCGCACCCCCAGCCTGTCCTTTGAAGAGGGCCCTGTCGCCCGGATCTTTGCCCGGCATCTGCAGGATCTGGGCTTCGACACGGTCGAAATCGACGCGAACGGCAACGTGATCGGTGTGCTGCGCGGCACGGGCAACGGCCCCTCGCTGATGGTGAACGGGCATATCGACCACGTGCCGACCGGCGACATGCAGGACCCGTTCAGCGGCGATCTGGTCGATGCCGCCCGCTGGGGCGAAACCGGGACCGCGATCTATGGGCGCGGAACCTGCGACATGAAGTGCAACGTCATGGCCAGCGCCTATGCCATCGCCGCGATCCGCAAGGCGGGGGTGCAGCTTCAGGGTGATGTCGTCTTTGTCGCCGATATCGGGGAAGAGGTCGATTCGCCCCTTGGCGTGCCCTCGGTGATCGCGCGGGGCGTGCGCGCGGATTTCGGCCTGAACACCGAATCCAGCCGCGGCCACGTCCATATCGGCCATCGCGGCAAGATCGACGTGGAGATCACCGTCCACGGCCGCACCTCGCACGCGTCCGAACCGGATAACGGCATCAACGCGGTGTTCGAGGCCGCGCCCTTCCTGACCGCCTTGCAGGACTATGCCACAAGGATGCGCGGCGACGATGTGCTGGGTCCGGCCACGGTTACGCTTATATCGATGAAATCGGCGCCCGATAACGGCACCGCCGTCGTGCCCGACCGCTGCGTGATCCGCGTCGACCGCCGCTATGTGCGGGGTGAAACGGCGGAATCATGCGAAGCCGAGTTGCGCGACATCCTAGACGGGATCGCGGCCGGCAATCCCGATTTCCGCTATGACCTGAATGTCGTCACCCATTATCCGCTGATGTGGGTCGCGCCCGACAGCCCGGTCGTGCTGGCCGCGCTGCGCGGACGCGAGGCCGTGACCGGCCGGGATGACGGCGTGGCCTCGTGGCGCTTTGGCGTCAACGGCACCTTCATGTGCGCCGCGGGCATCCCTACCGTGGGGCTTGGCCCGGGCAACGAGAAATGGGCACATACGCCGGACGAACACATCCTTGTCGCAGACCTGATCGAGGCCTGCCGCATCTGGACCCGCACCATCACCGAGGTCTGCGGCATCGCCGCCGCCCGCTGACCCATTCAACCGACGCTGGAAGGAGACATGACATGAGCAGATTGCTGCAAACCGGACTGAACGCGGGCAAGGACCCGGTGATCAAGGTGGTGGATGGCGAAGGGGTCTATTTCATCCTCGACGATGGCCGCCGCCTGATCGACGGCAGCAACACCGGCGGCCCTTTGGGCCACAAGCACCCGGTCATGGTCGAGGCGATGAAAAAGGCCGCCTCGAACCCGGTCATCAACGAGGGCTGGTTCTGGGCCGAGCGCGAAGCGGCCGCCGAGGATCTGATCAACATCGCATTCGGCGAGGAAAAGGGCTGGGTCGGCGCGGTGCGCTTTTTCCTCAGCGGCAGCGAGGCGAACGATCTGGCCCTGACCTTCTCGCAGGCGCTGACCGGGCGCAAGGAACTCGCCACGCGCGAGCGCGCCTATCACGGCATGGCCGGCCTTGCCCGCCAGATGACCGTGCAACCGCATTGGCATGGCGGTCTGGCGATCCGGGGCGGCGGCAGCAAGCCGGTTCCCCAGCAGGTCCCGGTCCAGATCATCCCGGCGCCCAGTGGTGCGCAATATGGCGGCTCGACCGACAACCGGCCGCTGGCCGAGCGCATGAAAGGAACCGAGGAAAAGCTGGCCGGGGTCGCGGCGACGATCATCGACTATACCCAGGGCGGCATCTATTACGACCCGGAATATCAGGATTACGTGGCCGCGGCCGCGCGCAATGCGGGCTCGCTGTGGATCGCCGACGAGGTGGTGACGGGGCTTGGCCGCAGCGGCCGCTGGTTTGCCTTTCAGGGCGGCGAGAGCCGGCCGGATATCGTCACGCTGGGCAAATCGCTGGCCGGCGGCTCGGCCCCGGCGGGCGCGGTGGTCATGTCCAAGGATATCGTCGACGAGATGAAGGACAAAAGCTGGCAGACCTACAGCACCTTCCGCGCCCACCCGAGCGCGGTGGCGGCGATCCGCGCCTATCTGTCGGTGATGGCCGATGGCGCCCTGATCCGTCGCGTTCAGGTGCTGGAGCAGCGGATGCGCGCCGGGCTGATGGAAATCGCCCGCAAGCATCCCAGCGTCGCCCGTGTCGACGGCTTCGGCCTGCACTGGACCGTGGAATTGCACGGGCCCGACTGGCGCAACTGGTATGCCGATACGGTCGAATCGCCGATCGCGTCCCGCGTCGCCGCCCGCGCGATCGAGGCCGGCGCGATCATCGGCACCAGCGGCGAGCAGACCTCGCTGTTCCTCGCGCCATCCTATATCATCTCGGACGAGGAACTGGACGGGCTGCTCGCGGCGCTGGATCACGGGCTGGACCTGGCGGACGCGGAATATGAACGCGGCGCGGCATAAGGGGACAGGCATGAACGGCACAACCGAAACCGCCGCCGATCGGGTCCGCGCCGCGACCCAGACCTATCTGGACGCGCTTTATACCGGCGACGTGGCGGGCTTCCGGCGGGTGTTCCATCCGCAGGCGCAGCTTTATTCGGCCACCGATGGCAAGCTGACCGCGCTGAACGTCGATGCCTATATGGAGCTTGTCGGCAACCGCCCCTCGCCCCGCGACAAGGGCGATACGCGGCAGGACGAGGTGATCTTGATCTCGGTCGGCAGCCCGACCACGGCGCATGTCCGCGTGCGCGATGTCTATCTACCGAAACGCTTCGTGGACGACCTGACCTTTGTGCTTCTGGACGGCGAATGGCGGATCGTTTCCAAGGTCTGGCATTACGACATCTGACCGATCCGGGCCCGGTCGCGCATGCCGCGCGATGCCCGGGCGCTCGGCGATCTGACCGGGGTGGCCGCCGTCGGGGGGCCACCTTTTTTGTGGCGCGGGGCGCTGATGCCCCGCCATCAGCCCGTGGCGAAACCGAGGGCCGCAACTTGCGCCGCGCGAGGTGCGCCATCGCCGACGATGGTTCGCCACATGTGGCGGACCCCTGATCCGCCCGATCCCGCCACGGGGCGGTTGATCGCCACGGTATACCTCCTTGGCGCCGATTCCTTGCCCTGCATTACCCCAGTGCCGGGCGAACACGACGCGCCGCGCGGGGGGCGGCGGCCATCATAGTCGCGACCGATGCGGCAATGGCGGGGCAGATGTGTCGCGCCCGCGACCGGCTACGCCGAAGCTGGTTCATTGGCACGATCAATGCCGCTTGCATCCCGATACGTCAGGAGGACCTGATTTATCGTCGATGCAATCGGGCGCATACCGAAATCGCGTCATCGACAAGCGTCCCGTCCGTGGGCACCCGCCAATCGGACCTTTCCCGGGAAGCGCCAAAACCGGCGCCGGTGGCTATCGCCCCCCGAAGCATATGCGCCTGAAACCTGCCCGCAAAGCCTTGCGGGTGCCGTTACGTCTGTGGGCAGGCGACGGCGGGGATCAGCGGCCGGGGATCGCCACGCGCCGCTCGATCCGCTTGAACAGCCAGCCGATCGCCGCCCCCATCAGCAGATAGATGATCCCGGCGATGAAGAAGGTCTCGAACGGCGCATAGCTGCGCGCCACAAAGACGCGCGCGGCGCCGGTCATTTCCATCACCGTGACCACGCTGGCCAGTGTCGAGCTTTTCAGCACCAGAATGAACTCATTGCCGATGGTCGGCAGGATCGACCGATAGGCCTGCGGCAGGATCACCCGCGCCAGCAGCGAGGCCCGGTGAAGGCCAAGCGCGTGGCCGGCCTCCCACTGGCCTTTCGGCAGCGCGCGGATGCCGCCGGCGATGATTTCCGCCGAATAGGCGGCCGAGTTCAGCCCGATGGTCAGGATCGCGCAGTAAAGCGCGTTGCGCAGCACCGGCCACAGGAAACTGTCGCGGACCGCCTCGATCTGGGCCAGCCCGTAGTAGACGATGAACAGCTGGACCAGCAGCGGGCTGCCGCGCAGCAGGAACGTATAGACCGAGGCCGGAAACCACAGCCAGCGGCGCGGCGATATCAACGCCAGCGCCAAGGGCAGCGCGACGATCTGGCCCAGCACAAAGCTGGCGACGGTGATAAGGATGGTCAGCCAGACCCCGGAGCCGACGGCATCGAAAGCGGGCTGGAAAAGATCGGGTGACATGGTTCTACCTTCCCGCCGGGGCAAGCTGGCGCCCGTAGGCGCCCAGCATCAGCGTCGATACCGCGGTGACGGCCACATAAAGCCCCCCGGCGGTCAGATAGAAGGCCAGCGGCTCATGCGTGGCCCCGGCGGCGATGACGGATTTGCGCATCAGCTCCTCCAGCCCGACGACCGAGACCAGCGCGCTGTCCTTGAGGCAGATCAGCCATTGATTGCCAAGCCCGGGCAGCGCACGCCGCATCATCTGCGGCAGGATCACCAGCCGGAACACGCGCGGGCGCCGAAGACCAAGCGCCATCGCGGCCTCCCACTGGCCTTGCGGAACGCTCAGCAGCGCGCCGCGCAGGATCTCGGTCAGATAGGCCGCCGAAACGGTGCTGAGCGCGGCGATCCCGGCGGTCAGCGCGTCAACCTCGACATAGCGGCCGGCAACGCCGGTCAGAAGGACGGTGCCGCCATAGAAGATCAGGAAGATGATCAACAACTCCGGCAGACCCCGGATCAGCCCGACATAGCCGGCGATGGCCAGCCTTAGCCAGCGGGGGCCGAATATGGCCAGCGGCGCAAGGATCAAAGCCGCCATCAGGCCGATGGCGAAGCTGCCAAGCGCGACCATCATGGTCACGCCAAGCCCGGCCGCCAGTTGGGGGAAATATTGAATGACCTGCTGCATTCAGCCGGACCTTTCCTGTGCTGCGGCGCATGGCCCGCGTCGAAAGGATGGGAAAAGCCGGGATCCGCGAAAGAACCGCCGGGCATATCGAAGCCACGGCCGGTCGGCCAAGCGATCCCGAAACGGCAAGGCGCGCCCCCTGCGGCCGCGCCCTGTCATCACCCGGTTACTGCTTCGAGATGTCGTAGCCGAACCACTTCTCGGACATCGCCTTGATCGAGCCGTCGGCGCGCATGGCGGTGATCGCGTCGTCGATCCTTTTCTTCAGATCGTCCTTGCCCTTGCCAAGGGCGATGCCCTGCCCCTGACCCAGTTCGACGAAATCGGCGCTGCTCAGCAGCGGACCGGCATAGACCAGCTTGTCGGCGCCGCGTTCCGCGACCAGCGGCTCCCACGAGGCACGCTCCATCAGCCCGGCATCAAGGCGCCCGGCCACAAGATCGTCGGCGATCTGATCGGTCCGGTCATAGATCTTCAGCGTCGCATCGGGAAAATTCGCCCGCAGCGCCTGTTCATGGGTGGTGCCGGTCTGAACGCCGACGGTGGCGCTGCCCAACTGGGTTTTCAGGTCGGCGACCGAGGTTGCCCCGGCGGCGGCGCTTCCCGCCGGAACCACGAAGGCATTTGGCGCATCGGCATAGGCGGTCGAGAAATCGACCTTCTGCGCGCGCTCGTCGGTGATCGAAACGGCCGAGATGACGGCATCGAACCGGCCGATCTGCAAGCCCGGCAGCAACCCGTCGAAAGACTGGTTCTGCCAGACGCAATCGGCCGCGATCCGCTTGCACACCTCGTCGCCGAAATCCTTGTCGAAGCCGACGATCTGGCCCGCGGCGTCGACGGATTCCCACGGCGGGTAATCGGCGCTGCTGCCGATCCGTATCTCCTCGGCGCCGGCGGCGGTGGTCAGCATGACCAGCATAAGCGCGGTGGCTGTCTTGTACATGGAAGCTCCCTTCGTTGGATTATGGGTTATTGTTGTTCTTGTTGTTCTTGTTGTTCGGGCCGATCTGCCGCGCGAAGCCCCCGGCGCGCCCTCGGGACCCGCCTGCGACCGCCGATGCGAGCGCTTGCCGCTTTGTTGAGCATTGTCGCTTCCTGTGGCATCAGACCCCCGGGCAGTCGGCAATATTCCATCCATGGGTCCCGCGGGTGATACGGCGGCCCAAAGGTTTGGATTGCTGTTGATGACGCGTGACTTTACGACGTAAAAGGAAGTTTATGGGCAATATATTGCGCAGTCAAGAGGATGTGGATGTGTTGGCGCATGTGGCGGACAACCTGCGCCGGCTGCGTGCTGCCGCCGGGCTGAATCAAAGCGCGCTGGCAAAGGTCTCGGGCGTCAGCCGGCGCATGATCGTGGCGGTCGAAGGTGGTGACGCCAACATCAGCGTCTCCAGCCTCGACAAGCTGGCGGCGGCCATCGGCGTGCCGTTCGTGGAACTGGTGCGCGATCCGTCCCGCGACACGCGCGAGAACATCAACGCCGTGACATGGCGCGGCACCAACCCGCAAAGCATGTCGGTGCTGATGGCCGCAGTTCCCGCCACAAGTCAGGCCGAATTATGGAGTTGGACCCTGGGACCGGGCGAGCGATACGAGGCCGAACCCGATCCGCAGGGCTGGCACGACATGATCGTGGTGACCGAAGGCGTGCTGACGCTGGAACTGGCCGGCGCGTCCAAGGATTACGCGCCCGGCGGGTTCGCCGTCTACAGCTCGGCCCGGCCCCATGCCTTCGTCAACCACACCGACAAGGACGTGAAATTCTTCAGGAATACCATCTCCTGACCCCTTCCGCCCCCGGCACACTTGACTGTGCAATATATTGCGCATAATGCTGCGAACAGAACAGACCCGGCAGCGGGGGCGGAAATCCTCGCGACAGCACGGGCGACCTGTCGGGGAGGACGGGAATGACCATGAACCTTTCGGCAGAGGCCGCAACCGGCGCGAATGTCGTGGAAATGCCGCGACCCGCGACCGAGGCGATCCGCATCACCGGCCTTAACAAATGGTATGGCACCTATCACGCGCTGAAGAACATCAACCTGTCCGTCAACAGCGGCGAGCGGATCGTCGTCTGCGGGCCCTCCGGCTCGGGCAAGTCGACCATGATCCGCTGCATCAACCGGCTGGAGGAGCATCAGTCCGGCCAGATCATCGTGGACGGTGTCGAACTGACCGGCGAGATGAAGAAGATCGACGAAGTGCGCCGCGAAGTCGGCATGGTGTTCCAGCATTTCAACCTGTTTCCGCACCTGACCATCCTTGAAAACTGCGTGCTGGCACCAATGCGGGTGCGCAAGCTGTCGCGCGCCAAGGCCGAGGAAATCGCCATGCATTTTCTGACCCGGGTCCGCATTCCCGATCAGGCGCGGAAATATCCCGGGCAGCTTTCCGGCGGCCAGCAGCAGCGGGTGGCGATCGCGCGGGCCTTGTGCATGAAGCCGAAGATCATGCTGTTCGACGAGCCGACATCGGCGCTTGACCCGGAAATGGTCAAGGAAGTGCTGGATACGATGGTCACGCTTGCTGAAGAAGGCATGACCATGATCTGCGTCACCCATGAGATGGGCTTCGCCCGTCAGGTCGCGGACCGGGTGATCTTCATGGACCGGGGCGAGATCGTCGAGGTGAACGCGCCGGACCGGTTCTTCGGGAACCCCGCCCATGAACGTACGAAACTGTTTTTGGACCAGATCCTGCACTGAACGCAAAAAGCGCGGCCGCGCGCCGCCCAGAAGGGAAAACATGCCGATGGATCAGGCGATCGACAGCTATTTCAAGACCTTCTCGGTCCCGCCCGAGGTCGTCGCCTTCGTCAGCCGGCCCATCGGACATTTCATCGACGGTCGCGAAACCGCCGTCGCGGGCGCCGAACTGGATCTGGTCGAGCCCTTCACCCGCCGCCGTCTGACCGGCCTTGTCAACGGAACCGCCGCCGATGCCGACCGCGCCGTCCGCGCGGCCCGGGGGGCGCTTGAAGGACCGTGGGGCCGGATGCCGGCGCTGGAACGGCAAAGGCTGATCCTGCGGCTGGCCGACACGCTTGAGGCCGATGCCGAATTTCTTGCCCATCTGGAAGCGATCGACGTGGGCAAGTCCATCTCGGACGCGCGCGCCATCGACGTGCCGGGCGCGGTGGCGAATTTCCGTTATTTTGCCGGCTGGAGCAGCAAGCTGGACGGTCGCACCGCCGGGGCGGTGGCGCTGCCGGGCGAGACGCTGACCTATACGGTCAAGGAACCGGTGGGCGTCGTCGCGGCCATCGTGCCGTGGAACTTTCCGCTTCAGACGCTGGCGTGGAAACTGGCGGCGGCGCTTGCCTGCGGCTGCACGGTGGTCTGCAAGCCGTCCGAACTGACCCCGCTTTCGGCGATGCGGCTGGCGCAACTGGCCAGCGAGGTCGGCTTTCCCGATGGCGTCATCAACGTCGTCAACGGCCTTGGCCACGTCATCGGTCAGGCGCTTGCCGCCCATCCCGGCGTCGACAAGCTAAGCTTCACCGGCTCGACCCCGGTCGGCAAGGCGGTCGGCAAGACCGCGCTGGATACGATGAAGCGGCTGACGCTGGAACTGGGCGGCAAGTCGCCGGTCATCGTCACCGATCGCGCCGATCTGGGCCGTGCGGCCGAGGCGATTCTGGCGGGCATCTTCCTGAACTCGGGCCAGGTCTGCGATGCCGGCTCGCGCGTCTATGTGCAGGACGGCGTTCACGACGCGCTGGTCGAGCGGTTGCGCGCCGGGGCCGAGGCGCTGACGCTGGGGCCCGGGCTGGACCCAGCGGCCCGGATCACGCCGCTGATCTCGGGCGCGCATCGCGACCGCGTGCTGGACCATATCGCCAGCGCCCATTCCGAGGGCGCGAAGCTGGTCACCGGAGAGCCGGGGACCGGCACGCGGCGCGATGACGGCATCCTGCGCCCGACGATCTTCGATGAATGCGCCGAAACCATGCGCGTCTTTCGCGAGGAAATCTTTGGCCCGGTGCTGGGGATCAGCGCCTTCACCACGCTGGACGAGGCCGTCGCCCGCGCGAATTCCGGCGACTTCGGTCTGGCCGCGGCGGTCTATTCCGGCGATGTCGATGAAACCATCCGGCTGTCGCGACGACTGCGGGCCGGGAATGTCTATATCAACGCGCATGGGCTGATCGACCCGGCGATGCCCTTTGGCGGTCTCGGCGCCTCGGGCTTTGGCAAGGATATGGGCCCGGAACAGCTTGACGGCTTCCTGTCCACGAAAAGCATCTATGTGCAGGTCGGGACAGCATGAAGCGCTTCGCCGCAACGAAACCGCAGGAGGGGACGATGGCAGACGGTTCGCCGCAGGATCCGGGCAGCGGCAAGCGGCCCGGTTTTTCGATCCATACACAGGCGGTCGCCGGTGAGGGCGCGGCCGGCTGGGCCGTCGCCGATGCGGCGGCCGGGGCGCTGGAACGGGGCGACGATGTGGTCAGCCTGTGTCTTGGCGATACATCCTTTGACACGCCCGAACGCATCTCGGACGCGGCGATCCGCAGCCTGCGCGCGGGCCGCACCCATTACGCGCCGGTTCCGGGCACCTCGGACCTGCGTCGCAACATCGCCGCCGCGCAAGGCCGCTTTGACGGGCAGCACTGGACCGGCGACGAGGCGGTGGTTTTCGGCGGCGCGCAGAACGCGCTTTTCGCGGCGATCATGACCGTGGCGGGCCCGGGCGAGGAGGTGCTGTTCCTTGAACCGTGGTATGCCACCTATGAGGCCACGATCCGCGCCGGCGGGGCGATCGCAAAGCCGGTGCGCCCGGCGCTGGATGCGCCCGTGAAGATCACCGAAACCCTGCTGGTCGAGGCGATCACTGATCGCACCCGCGCGATCCTGCTGAACTCGCCCAATAATCCCGGCGGCTATGTGCTGGAACCTCGGGACGTTCAGACCGTGGTTCAGGTCGCGCGGCGCTTCAACCTGTGGATCATCAGCGACGAGGTCTATCGCAGCACCGTCTTTGACGGCGCGTTCCTTTCCCCCGCCGCCCTGCCCGGCGGGCGCGAGCGCACGATCATCGTGAACAGCCTGTCGAAATCCCATGCGATGACCGGCTGGCGGGTGGGCTGGACGCTTGCGCCGCCGGAGGCGGCGGCGCATCTGCAAAACCTTGCCCAATGCATGCTGTTCGGCTCTCCCACCTTCGTTCAGGACGCCGCCGCCGTCGCGCTGGAACCGCCGGGCGATGCCGAGATGGCCTTTTTCGCCGATGAGTTGCGCAAGCGGCGCGACCTGATGTGCGACCGGCTTTCCGCCATCGCGCCGATCCGCTTTGCCCGACCGGGCGGGGGCATGTTCTGTTTCGCCGATGTCGGCGCGACCGGCATGTCGGGGACCGTGTTCGCCGAACGGCTGTTCAGCGCCGAGGGGCTGGCGGTAGTGCCGGGCATCGCCTTCGGCCCGCATATGGGCGGCTTTATCCGTCTGTCATTCTCGGGCGCGGAAGCGACGATCGAGGACGGGATGGCGCGGCTGGCGCGGTTCTGCGGCGGCTGAGTTTTCCCCGGCATTGCATTCCTCCGCGACCGGCGCCCGTCGACTTTTCGCGCCTGTAAACGCGCGTGGGGTAGCCGCCTGGAGTTCGCGCCACCCTGCGTCCCACTGGCCGGATCGGTGGTCAGGCGCAGTAGGAAACCCGCTGTCATCCACCAACCCAATGTCGGATGGATCAGCCGGTATCGCCGCCGATGGCCTGCGCCTCGCTCGGTTTACGCGCGGGGACGGCGTTGCGGAACGGCCCCGGTTCGGGAACCCGTCCGGCGTCCGGCCATACACCACGGCCGCCCCTATTCGCCGCCGATGATCGTGGTCGCCTTGGATGGCGCGCCGGTCGCGGATCGACGAGCGGTTCCGGGAACGAAAGGCCGACGGCTGTACGTCGCGGATCGCTTCGCTATAACCTTCGGACAGACCCGTCGGTCGGTTTGCAAGGAAAAGGAATCCGCCATGAAAATCAGCGCCCGCAATCGCATCAAGGGAACCGTCGCCTCGATCACCCGTGGCGCGGTGACCAGCCATGTCGTGCTTGACGTCGGCGGCACCCCCATCACCGCCGCGATCACCAATGAGGCGGTGGATGAACTGGCCCTGAAACAGGGCGAGACCGCCTATGCCGTGGTCAAGGCCAGCGATGTGATGATCGGCAAGGACTGATCGCCGGCGGTCGCCGGGGGTGGCGGGTTATCCCAGCACCTCGGCGATCGCGTCCCGTGTCGCCGCGACGATCTGATCCGCCTCGGCCCGGGTCAGGCACAGGGGCGGGGCAAGGCCGATGATGTCGCCCTGCGGCATGGCGCGCGCGATGACCCCGCGTCCAAGCATGGCGGCGACGACCTTGGCGCCCCTGCCCTCGGCCGCGTCAAAGAACCGCCGGCTGTCGCGGTCGGCGACAAGCTCGACCGCGCAAAGCATGCCAGCGCCGCGCACCTCGCCGACGTTCGGGTGATCGCCAACCGCATCCTGCATGGCCCGGTTCAGATAGGCGCCGACCTCGGCCGCATTCTTCACAAGACCCAGATCGTCGATCAGCTTCAGGTTGGCGATACCGGCTGCGGCGCCGATCGGATGGGCGGAATAGGTCCAGCCATGGCCGAACACGCCGTTTTCATCGGTGCCGCGCATCAGCCCGTCCCAGACACGCTGCCCGACGATGCTGGCCGACAGCGGCGCATAGGCCGAGGTCAGCCCCTTGGCGCAGGTGATCAGATCGGGCCTTATGCCATAGGGGTCACTGCCGAACATCGCGCCCAGACGGCCAAAGCCGGTCACCACCTCATCGGCGATCATGAGAATGTCGTGACGGTCCAGCACGGCCTGAATTGCCGGCCAGTATCCGGCCGGCGGCGGCACGATCCCGCCGGTGCCAAGCACCGGCTCGCCGATGAAGGCGGCAATCGTGTCCGCACCTTCGGCGGCGATCAGCGCCTCGAGCCTTGCGACGCAATGGGCGGTGAAATCGGCCTCGCTCATCGCCGGATCGGGGCGGCGATAGTAATAGGGCGCCTCGGTATGGATCACCTGCGACAGCGGCAGGTCGAATTTCTTGTGAAACAGTTCCAGCCCGGTCAGGCTGCCGGTCATCAGGCCCGACCCGTGATAGCCCCGCCAGCGGCTGATGATCTTTTTCTTTTCGGGCCGGCCAAGGATATTGTTGTAATACCAGACCAGCTTGATGTTCGTTTCATTGGCGTCCGATCCGCCCAGCCCGAAATAGACCCGGGCCATGCCCTTGGGCGCGCGGTCCATCACCATCTTGGCCAGGGTGATATTCGCCTCGGATCCATGACCGGCATAGGCGTGGTAATAGGCCAGCTCTTGCGCCTGATCGGCGATCGCCTCGGCGATTTCGGGGCGGCCATAGCCCACGTTGACGCAGTAAAGCCCGGCGAACCCGTCGAGCAGGCGGTTACCGTCGCGGTCGGTGATGAACACGCCGTCGCCGCCCTGAATGATGCGCTGCGGACCTTCACCCCGGGCGAACTGGCCAAGATTGGTCGACGGGTGGAAAAAGCTTTCGCGGTCCCATTTCGCCAGTTCGTCATTCGTCAGCATCGCACGCTCTCCTGTTCATGCCCAATCGCGGCAGACATATTTGATGTCGGTAAAAGCCTCCAAACCCTGCCGCGCGCCTTCGCGGCCAAGGCCGGACTGTTTCATCCCGCCAAACGGGATCGGCGCGCCGGTTACCTTGGTGCGGTTCACCGCGACCATGCCGTATTGCAGGGCGCGGGTCAGGCGATAGATGCGGCGCGGATCGAGACTGTGGACATAGGCGATCAGCCCGTATTCGCTGGCATTGGCGCGGGCGACGACCTCATCCTCGGTGTCAAAGACCGACAGCGCGGCCACCGGGCCAAAGGTTTCCTCGGACATGATCGCGGCGCTGTCGGGCACGTCGGCCAGCACCGTCGGGCGGAAGAACAGCGGGCCTAGCGCCGTGTCGACCTCGCCGCCGGTCAGAATGCGTGCGCCACGGGCCACGGCATCGCGCACATGGGCCTGTTGCTTGGCGATCTGGCGGTCGTGGATCAGCGGGCCGACATCGGGATCGTCCATGCCGGGGCCAAGCGTCAGCTTTCCGACCGCCGCGGTGAACCGCGCGCAGAATTCGTCATAGATCGGGCGGTGGATATAGAAGCGGTTGGCGCCAAGACAATCCTGGCCCGAGGTGGCGAATTTCGCCTTGACCGCCTCGGTCACGGCGCGGTCCAGATCGGCGCCCTTGAAGACGATGAAAGGCGCATGGCCGCCAAGCTCCATCACCAGTCGCTTCACCGTGTCGGCGGACTGGCGGTAGAGCAACCGCCCGATCTCGGTCGAGCCGGTGAAGGACAGGGCGCGGACCCGGGGATCGGCCGTCCATGCGCCGACGATGGTGGCGGCCTCGCCGACCACGGTATTCACCACGCCGGCCGGAAATCCCGCCCGCCGCGCCAGCACGGACAGCGCAAGCGCCGACAGGGGCGTTTCGGCCGATGGATGGATGACGACCGTGCAGCCCGCCGCCAAAGCCGCCGCCGCCTTGCGGGTGATCATGGCGCAGGGAAAATTCCACGGCGTAATCAGCGCCGCCACACCGACCGGTTCGCGCCAAAGCTCCATCTCGGCATCGGGCAGGTGGCTGGTCACGCCCTCGATGTTCGGGCGCAGGGCTTCTTCGGCGTAGAATTGCACGAAGCTCGCGGCATAGTCGATCTCGCCCCGGGCCTCGCCGATCGGCTTGCCCTGTTCGGCCACCATGATGCGGGCGAGGTCATTTTTGGCGGCAAGGATCAGCCCATGCCAGCGATGCAGGATCGCCGCACGGCTTTGGGGCAGCAGCGCCGACCAGCCGGGAAACGCGCCCTGCGCGGCATCGACCGCTGCCCGCGCGCCGGTCGCATCGCTGATCGCGACCCGCGCCACCGTTTCGCCGCTGGCGGGATCGCGCACGGCCAGTCGCCCATTCCCGGCGAAATCGCCCGCATCGGCCAACAGATCGGCATCGGCCAGTTGTCCGGCCAGTCTGGTCTGTGGTTCATCCAGCATCGCGACCTTCCCTGTTGCAGGGAGGATGCGGGCGGGAATTGCGAGTATTTCGCTGAATGTCAGCGGGCAGGCAGAGGAATCCTCTTATTCATGCGCTGCCCCGCGAGAAATCTTCGGCATATGCGTTGGACCAAGGACCGCGCCCGACCCTGAGAGGGCGCGGCCCGCGCTGGCCGCACAGGCCGAGGGTTGGCCATCGCACCCACGATAACCTTGAAATGCCCAAGTTCGCGAGGCGCGGTCCGCGTTGATCACTCGGGCCGAAACTCAGGAACCCAACAGCCCCAGCGCCGGCGGCAGATCCTTGACCGGCTTGGTCACGATATAGCTGAAATAGCGCCGCACCCCTGCCCGGCTTTCCAGCATGCCGTCCATCAGTTCCTGAAACGCCGCGACATCTCGGGCGACGACCTGCATCAGATAGTCATAGCCGCCGCCGATCGCCCAGCAGCCGGTGACTTCGGCCATCCGGGCGACCACACGCTCGAAGGTCTGAAAGCTTTCGGCCCTGTGGCTGTCCAGTTCGACGGTGACGAAAACCTGAACATGGGGACCCAGCAGCGCAAGATCTATCTCGGCCCGGTAACCCCGGATCAGCCCCGCCCGTTCCAACCGTTTCATCCTTTCCCAACAGGGGGTTGGGGACAGGTTCACGCGGGCCGCGAGTGCGGTCTTGGCGATGCGCCCTTCGCGGGCCAAGGTGGCCAGAATGGCGATGTCGCGATCATCAAGACGGGTCCGGTTCATCCCGTCTTGTTCCCGCGCGCAGGACCGGTTGTCAATCTGGACAACCGGACCCGGCGCGGCGAAGCTGCGGCCATGTCGCACTGGCCGCTCAATCGCTCGGACATTACCCGCCCGGCCTATCGCAGTCTGGCGCAGGGCATCGCCGCCGCCATCGACGCCGGCAATCTTCGCCCGGGCGACCAACTGCCGCCGCACCGCGATCTGGCCTGGAGGCTGGGCATATCGGTCCAGACCGTCAGCCGCGCCTATGAGGAACTGATCCGCGCCGATCTGGTCTCGGGTCAGGTGGGACGTGGCAGTTTCGTGAAATCCGGACCGCGCGAAACCGTCGAAGTGCCGTGGTATCGCGCCGTCGCCGGGCGCCAGCCGATCGACCTGTCGATGATGACGCCGGTCAGCCTGCCGATGATCGCCGAGGCGTGGCGCGAAACGCTGTCGCGGGTGGCCGCCCGTTTGCCGGACCCGGCCATGCTGTCCTTTCGCCCCCGCCAGACGATGACCCGCTATGCCGGCATGGCGGCAAGTTGGCTTGCCCGTTGCGGCTTGGTGGTGCCCGCCAACCGCATTGTGATCACCAACGGCACCACGACCGCCATGTATGTGGCCATGTCGACGGTCATCCGTCCCGGCGACATCATCGCCACGGAAAGCTCGACCTGCCACACGCTGAAGCCCGCTGCGCAATATCTGCACGCCCAGTTGCGCGGGATCGCAGGCGACGAACGCGGCATGCTGCCGGGTGCGCTGATCGAGGCGGCGCGCGCCGCGGCCGGGCGCATGACCTCGGTGTTTCTGCTGCCCTCGGGCGGCGGACCCTTCGCCCGGATCATCGACCGCGAGCGCCGCGAGGCGCTGGCCGCCGCCGCCGTCGAGGCCGGTCTGACGATTCTGGAAAACGACGCGACGGGCCCGGTCTCGCCCCGCCGGCCGCCGCCGATTTCCAGCTTTGCGCCCGAGCATGGTTTTTATTTCACCGGCCTGTCAAAATGCCTGTCGCCGGGGATGCGTCTGGGTTTTCTGGTCATGCCGGATCGACTGGTCCAGCAGGCCATGAACCGGCATCTGTCGGTGGCGTGGATGGCGACGCCCCTGATCGCCGAGATCGCCATGGACTGGGTCGAGACCGGCATTGCCGACCGGCTTCTGATCGCGCAGCGGACCGAACTGGCCCACCGGAATCGCGTT
The DNA here is from genome assembly GCF_042680785.1 of Paracoccus pacificus. Lineage (NCBI taxonomy): Bacteria > Pseudomonadati > Pseudomonadota > Alphaproteobacteria > Rhodobacterales > Paracoccaceae > Paracoccus > Paracoccus pacificus. Next base: position 491,955 of record NZ_JBHUEN010000043.1, on the reverse strand, counting down.
GCGTCGCGGCTGCTTGGCGGAAAAAGCCAGGGCTTTCCGCATGGGTTGCACCGCTGGTTGCGCCTGCCCGACGGGACGAATGAACGGGCGCTTCTGGCCGATGCGCTGCGTCACGATGTGGCGCTGGCCCCGGGCGCGGGTTTCGCAATCACCGACACCCGTCCGGCGCTGCGGGTCAGCCTTGGCGGGGCCAGCCACGCCGATCTGGAACAGGGGCTTACCACGCTGGCGCAACTGCTGCCGCAGGAATAGGCGCGCCGTGCCGTGGCCGGGCTTTCGCGGCTCCAAAAATTGTCATGATTTAATATAAAAATTGACTTGTATTGGCTTTCCCCCTTTTTTTCAGGGCCAGCCGGACCGGGCGCGACGCCAGCAGAATCCGGCAAACCAGAGGCCAGCGGACCAACGGGAACCGCCGGCCCAGAACAGGAGGAATCATGAATTACAAAGCCATTACCGCCGCCAGCCTATGCGCCCTGATGCTGGGTGCGGGCGCCGGCGCCGCCGAAACATGGCGCTATGCCTTTGAAGAGGCGATGGATGAGGTGCAGGGCAAATTCGCGCAGAAATTCAAGGAAGAGGTCGAGGCGAACTCGGATAACGAAGTCCAGCTTTTCCCCTTTGGCACGCTGGGCGAATCGGCCGATATCATGGAACAGGCCCAATCGGGCATCCTGCAATTCGTCGACCAGTCCCCGGGTTTCACCGGCGCGCTGATCCCCGAGGCGCAGGTTTTCTTCGTCCCCTACCTGCTGCCCGCCGATGAGGGTCAGCTTATTAAATTCTTCCGCGACTCCAAGGCGATACACGAGCTTTTCCCGCCACTTTACGCCGATCAGGGGCTGGAGCTTCTGACCATGTTCCCCGAAGGCGAGGTGATGATGACCACCACCAAACCGATCGCCGGCCCCGCGGACCTGAACGAGGTCAAGTTCCGGGTCATGACCAACCCGCTGCTGGTCGCAAGCTATCAGGCATTCGGCGCCACCCCGACGCCGCTGCCGTGGGGCGAGGTTTACGGCGCGCTTCAGACCGGCATCATTCAGGGTCAGGAAAACCCGGCCTTCTTCATCGAATCGACCAAGATGTACGAGGTCGCGAACAACATCACCCGGGCCGGGCATAACAACTTCACCACCGCGGTGATGGCCAACAAGGAATTCTTCGACGGGCTTTCCGACGCCGACAAGACCGTGGTCCGGAACGCCATCGCGGCAGCCTTCGACTATACCGTCGATTATCAGTCCGGTCTGACCGAAACCTCGCTGCAAAAGATCAAAGAGGCCAGACCGGACGTCACCATCACCACTTTGACCGAGGAACAGCGCGCGCCCTTCAAGGCAACCGCCGCCGCGGTCGAGGCCAAGTTTCTGGAAATCGGCGGTCCGCAAGCCAAGCCCATCCTTGACCAGATGAAGGCCGATCTGGCCGCCGCAGCCGGAAACTGACCGGCGGATCGGGTCCATGGGGCGCCGCCGCGCGCGCCCCGGACCCGACCTGCTTGGCACCGATGTGCCCCCATGTCCCCTACAAGGCAGGCGTTTCATGACACCCGATGACAAGCGCGCCGTCGCACCCGATCCCGATCTGATCGCAGGCGCCCAGATTGCCGCCGTCGATGACGACATCGACGATTCGAAATATGTCTCGGGTCTGCCGGGCGTTCTGGGAATGATCGACGTGGCCATCGCCCGGATCGAGGCGGTCTTGCTGGCCGCCGGCGTCCTGCTGATGGCCGTCAACACGATGGCCAATGTCGTCGGTCGCTACGTGCTGGGCGAAAGCATCTTCTTTTCCGAGGAACTCAATCAGGCGCTGATCATCCTGATCACATTTGCCGGTATCTCTTATGCCGCGCGTCATGGCCGCCATATCCGCATGTCGGCCTTTTTCGATGCGGCACAGTTCCGGTGGCGCAAGGCGCTGATGATCGCGATCGCGGTGGTGACGGCGGCGATCATGTTCCTGTTGACGTGGTATTCGTTCGATTATCTGCTGACCCAGATGCGCCGGGGGCGGCTGCTGCCGGCGCTTCAGATTCCGCAATGGTGGATCATCGTCTGGGTGCCGCTGGGGTTCTTCCTGACCGGCCTGCAATACACGCTGGCCGCGATCAAGAACCTGATCGACCCGAATATCTGGCTGTCGACCAGCACGCTGGAAGGCTATGACACCAGCGCGGAAGAGGAGGTCTGACCCATGACCTACGCCATTTTCGGCAGCATGATCGGGCTTTTGCTGCTGGGCTTTCCGATGATGATCCCGCTGCTGGTCGGGGCGCTGATCGGGTTTGTGGGGTTGTTCGGCGGCTTTGGCCAGTTGGATACGATGGTGCAGCAGATCCTTGCCGGCATCCGCCCGGCCAGCCTGATCGCCGTGCCGATGTTCATCTTCGCCGCCGACATCATGACGCGCGGCCAGTCGGCCAACCGGCTGATTGATCTGGTCATGGCCTTTGTCGGCCATATCAAGGGCGGGCTTGCGATTTCGACCGCGGCCGCCTGCACGCTGTTCGGCGCGGTGTCGGGATCGACGCAGGCGACGGTGGTGGCGGTGGGCGGCCCGTTGCGGCCGCGGATGCTGAAAGCCGGGTATAACGACAGTTTCGTTCTGGCGCTGATCATCAACGCCTCGGACATCGCCTTTCTGATCCCGCCCTCGATCGGGATGATCATCTATGGCGTCGTCTCGGGCACCTCGATTTCCGAACTGTTCATCGCCGGGATCGGGCCGGGCCTTCTGATCCTGCTTCTGTTCTCGGTCTACGCCTATGTCTACGCGGTGCGGAACGATGTCCCGACCGAGCGCCGGGCGACATGGGGGGCACGCGGCGCGGCGCTGCGCCGGGCGCTTTGGCCGCTGGGCTTTCCGCTGATCATCGTCGGCGGGATTTATGGCGGCATCTTCTCGCCGACCGAGGCCGCCGCCGCCTGCGTCCTCTATGCGCTGTTTCTGGAGATGGTGGTTTTCCGCGAGATGACGCTGCGCCAGCTTTATCAGACCGCCAAATCGACCGGGCTGATCACGGCGGTGGTCTTTATCCTGATCGGCGCCGGTGCGGCCTTTAGCTATGTCATCAGCTTCGCGCAGGTCCCGCAGGCGATTCTGGGCGCCATCGGCATTGACGGCATGGGGGCTTACGGTGTCCTGTTCACGATCTCGATCGCGTTTTTCGTCGGCTGCATGTTCGTCGATCCGATCGTGGTGATCCTGATCCTTGTCCCGATCTTCGCGCCGGTGGTGAAGTCGGTCGGCATCGACCCGGTTCTGGTCGGCACGATCATCACGCTGCAAGTCGCCATCGGATCGGCCACGCCGCCCTTTGGCTGCGACATCTTCACCGCCATCGCGATCTTCAAGCGCCCCTATGCCGAGGTCGTGCGCGGCACCCCGCCCTTCATCTTCATGTTGCTGCTGGTGTCGGTGCTGCTGATCTTCTTCCCGCAGATCGCGCTGTTCCTGCGCGACCTCGCCTTCGCGAAATAGGGGGCGGCGATGTTTCAGAAAATCCTTCTCGCCTATGACGGATCGGTCGGCTCGGACCGGGCGCTGGAAAAGGCCACCGAACTTGCCCTGCTGACGGGGGGTGAGCTTGCGGTTCTGACCGTCTATCGCCACCACGCCATGCTGGAGGCGTCCATCTCGATGGTGCGGGGCAAGCTGGATCCGGGCGGCAATCTGGACGAGACGATGAAGACCACGGCGCGCGAAACCGCCGACCACGCCAAGACCCGGGCCAAGGCGGCCGGCGTCAGAAAGGTCACCGCCTCGATCAAGGCCGGGCCGCCGGCGCGGACGATCGTTTCCGTCGCCCGGGAAAAAGGCGTCGATCTGATCGTCGTCGGCTCTCGGGGGCTCGGCTCGGCCGAAGGGTTCCTGCTGGGCTCGGTCAGCCACAAGGTCACCGGGCTGGCCGATTGCCCGGTGCTGGTGGTCTGAATTGGATCCCCGCGTTCCAAACCCCGACCCGGTCATGCGCTTTGGTCTGATCGCATTGGCGACCGATCTGACGACCGAGCGCGATGCCGCACGGCTGATGCCCGCGGGCACGGCGCTGCACGTGACCCGCATCGCGTTTCAAAATCCGACCACCCCCGAAAATCTTCGCGCGACCGGCCCCGGCCTGCGCGCTGCGGCCGAACTGCTGGTGCCCGAGGTGCCGCTCCGCGGGATCGGTTTCGCCTGCACCTCGGCGGGCGCGGTGCTGGGCGATGAACTGCCCGCGCTGATCGGTGACAATCGCGCGCCGATCACCACCCCGGCCGGCGGTGCCGTGCGCGCGTTGCGGGCGATGGGGCTGACACGCATCGCGTTGATGACGCCCTATCTGCCGCAAACCACCGTGCCCGTGGCGCAGTATTTTCAGCAGCGCGGCTTTGAAATCGTCAGCACCCATTCGCTGGGCCATGCCGATGACCGCGACATGGCGCGGCTGGACGGCGCCACCCTGATCAAGGCCGCGCGCGCCGCCGATCATCCCGACGCACAGGCGGTGTTCATGTCCTGCACCGCGTTATCCGCCCTTGACGTCATCCCGCTGCTCGAGGCGTCGCTGGGCAAGCCGGTCCTGTCGGCGAACCTGTCGCTTTACTGGGCGATGCTGGATCAGGCGCGGATCGCCGCCGCCGGACCCTATCGCATCATGGCGGTGCGCACATGGTGACGGCCAAGGACATACGCGCCGCGCAGCCTCGCATCCGGGACATCGTGCGCGAGACGCCGATGAAACCGTCGGCCAGCCTGTCGCGGCTGATCGGGGGGCCGGTCTGGCTGAAATGCGAACATCGGCAGGAAACTGGGGCCTTCAAGCTGCGCGGGGCGGCGAATGCAGTCGCGCGCTTGGGCAAGGTCGCGGGTGTCACCACTGCCTCGACTGGAAACCATGGCCGGGCGCTGGCCTATGCGGCGCGGGCCAAGGGGATACCGGCGGTGATCTGCGTCTCGGCGCTCGTGCCCCGGAACAAGCTGGAGGCGATCGCGGCGCTTGGGGCCGAGGCGCGCGTCATCGGCACCAGTCAGGACGCGGCCTTCGAGGAAGCCCTCCGCTTGCAACGGGATGCGGGTTTCGCGCTGGTCCCGCCTTTCGACCATGCAGACGTGATCGCCGGTCAGGGCACGCTGGGGCTGGAGATCCTTGGGTCATTGCCGGATGCGGCGGCGATCGCGGTGCCGTTGTCGGGCGGCGGTCTGCTTGCCGGCGTGGCGGTTGCGGCCAAGGCCGTGAACCCGGATCTGCGCATCATCGGGATCAGCATGGAACGCGGCGCCGCAATGGCAGCCAGCCTGAAGGCGGGTCATCCGGTCGAGGTCCGGGAGCTACCGACGCTGGCCGATAGTCTGGGCGGCGGCATCGGGCCGCAGAACCGCCTGACCTTTCGGATGGTGGGTGATCTGATCGACGAACTCATCCTGCTGTCCGAGGCCGAGATCGCCGCCGGAATCCGCCATCTTGCGCTGGAGGACGGCGAGACGGTCGAGGGCGCGGCCGCCGTCGGCGCGGGCGCGATCCTTGCGGGCAAGCTGCGCGGACCGTTTCCGCTGGTCCTGATCCTCTCGGGCGGCAATATCGACCCGTCCCGCCACGCCGAGATCGTCGCGGGCGGCGCATGAGCGATATTCTGATCCTGTCCGAAGAACAGTTGCGCGGCCGCATTCATCTGGATGCCGCACTGATCGACGTGATCGAAAACGCCTTCGCCGCCTTGGCCGGTGATGCGGTGGTGATGCCGCCGGTCCTGTCCATGCACCTGCCGCAGGTGAATGGCGAGGTGGATGTGAAAACCGCCTTCGTTCCGGGGTTGCCGGGCTTTGCGGTCAAGATCTCACCGGGGTTTTTTGACAATCCGGCCAAGGGGCTGCCGTCCACGTCGGGGTTGATGGTGGTGCTTTCGACGGAAACCGGGCGGGTGCGGGCGGTGCTTCTGGACAACGGCTATCTGACCGATCTGCGCACGGCCGCCGCCGGCGGAGTTGCGGCGCGGCATCTGTCGCGGCCGGACGCCAGCCGCGTCACGATCATGGGCGCCGGGGTGCAGGCGCGCCTGCAACTTCGCGCGCTGCAGATCGTCCGGCCGATCACCGCGGCGACGATCTGGGCGCGCGATCCGGCCAAGGCGGTGGCGCTGGCCCAGCAGATCACGCGCGACGGCTTGCCCGCCCGCGCCGAAACCGATCCGCGCGCCGCCGTCGCGGGTGCCGATATCATCGTCACGACCACGCCCGCCACCGCGCCGATCCTGCGGGCCGAATGGTTACAACCCGGTCAACATGTCACCGCCATGGGCAGCGACCAGCCCGGCAAGAACGAGCTTGACCCCACGGCGCTGGCCCGCGCCGATCTGTATGTCGCCGACCGCCTTGCCCAAACCCGGATCATGGGGGAACTGCGGGTCGCGATTGACGCGGGCGTCCTCTCGCCGCCCTTCGCCTTCCCCGAACTTGGGCAGATCATCGCCGGCCAACACCCGGGCCGCAGCACAGACGCGCAGATCACCATCGCCGACCTGACCGGAACCGGCGTTCAGGACACCGCCATCGCCAGCCACGCGCTGAGCAAATTCGCCTAAAAAAGGGGGCCCCCGATGCCAGAGCTTCAGCGCAGCGCCGAACGTTTCACCACCGCGGAATATAGGGCCCGGCTGGCCCGCACACGCGCGGCGATGGCCGAAGGCGGGCTGGATATGCTGATCGTGAGCGATCCCTCGAACATGGCGTGGCTTTCCGGCTATGACGGCTGGTCGTTCTATGTGCATCAATGCGTGGTGATCGGCCCCGACGGACCGCCCGTCTGGTTCGGCCGCGGGCAGGATGCGAATGGCGCGCTGCGCACCGTCTGGATGTCGGATGACAACATCATCGGCTATCCCGACCATTACGTTCAATCGACCGAGCGGCACCCGATGGATTATCTGGCCGCGCAACTGACCGACCGGGGCTGGCATCGCGGCACGATCGGGGTCGAGATGGACAATTACTGGTACTCGGCCCGCGCGCATGAGCGTCTGCAGGCGGGCCTGCCGGACGCTGCGTTCCGGGACGCCACCGCCCTGGTCAACTGGCAGCGCGCGGTAAAATCCGCCCAAGAGCTCGACTATATGCGCAAAGCCGCCCGTATCGTCGAGCGGATGCACCAGCGCATCGCCGACAAGGTTCAGGTCGGGATGCGCAAATGCGATCTGGTTGCCGATATATACGACGCCGGCCTGCGCTTTGACCCGGCGACCGGGATCGGCGGAGATTACGCGGCGATCGTGCCGCTTTTGCCCTCGGGGCCCGATGCGGCCGCCCCGCATCTGACCTGGGACGACCTGCCCATGCGGCCGAACGAGGGCACGTTCTACGAACTCGCCGGGTGTTATCACCGCTATCACTGCCCGCTGTCCCGCACGGTTTTCCTTGGCAAGCCGCCCGCCGCGATGATCGAGGCCGAAAAGGCCGTGCTTGAAGGCATGGAGGCCGGTCTGGACGCCGCCCGCGCCGGCAATACCTGCGAGGATATCGCCGTCGCCTTCTTCAGCGTTCTGGACCGCCACGGCATCGTCAAGGACAACCGCACCGGCTATGCCATCGGCCTGTCCTATCCGCCGGACTGGGGCGAGCGCACGATGTCGCTGCGCCGGGGGGACCGCACCGAATTGCGGCCGGGCATGACATTCCACTTCATGTCCGGTCTGTGGATGGAGGATTGGGGCTATGAGACAACCGAATCGATCCTGATCACCGAGGGTGCGGCCGAAACATTCTGCAACCTGCCCCGGAAGATGCTGGTCAAAACATGAACGCCAACCCGATCCGCCCGACGATCCCGCTGGACCAGCCCGGCAAAGCGCATGGCTTTCTGCGACTGCCCCATAGCCGCAATGACAGCGCATGGGGCTCGGTCATGATTCCGGTCACGGTCATCGCCAACGGCGCGGGTCCCACGGCGCTTTTGACCGGGGCCAATCACGGCGACGAATACGAAGGACCGATCGCGCTTCAGACCCTTGCGTGGGAAATCGAGCCTGCCGAGGTCAGCGGGCGGATCATCATCATACCTTATCTGAACTTTCCGGCGTTCCGGGCCGGCACCCGGGTCAGCCCGATTGATCAGGTCAACATGAACCGCGCGTTCCCGGGGCGCCCGGACGGCACCGTCAGCCAGAAGATCGCCAGTTACGTGAACGATGTGCTGCTGCCGATGGCCGATATCGTGCTGGATTTTCATTCGGGCGGTAAGACGCTGGATTTCCTGCCCTATGCCGCCGCGCATTACCTTGATGACAAGGATCAGGAAGCCGCCTGCGTCGCCGCCGTTCGGGCTTTCGGGGCGCCCTATGCGATGATGATGCGCGAGATTGACGCCGTGGGCATGCTTGACACCGCCGCCGAGCAGCAGGGCAAGGTCTTTGTCACGACCGAACTTGGCGGCGGCGGGACGGCGACCGCGCGCTCGGCCGGGATCGCCACGCGGGGGGCGCGAAACCTGCTGCGTCACGCGGGCATTCTGTCGGGCGGGCTCGAGATGCGGGGCGAAAGCCAGATGCTCGATATGCCGGGCGACGACTGTTTTCACTTCGCGACCCGTGACGGGCTGTTGCAACCGCTGGCCGATCTGGGCGACCCGGTTCGGGCCGGTCAGCCGATCGCGCGGATCTGGCCCGCCGACCGCAGCGGTATCGCCCCGACCGAGGTGCCGGCCAACCGCGACGGCATCCTTGCCGCGCGGCATTTCCCGGGTCTGGTACAGGGCGGCGACTGTCTGGCGGTCATCGCGGTTCTGGTCTGATATCCCCGGATTTTGTCCCCACGTGGTCCAAATTCATCCAAAACCCGCCTATTTCGCGCCAAACGATCCTATTTCGCCCGATCGTCTTCACTTCTGGTCGAACACCTATAGTTCTGGGTAGTATCGTCGGGATACGGGCCTGCGTCCGGGCGTTTCGGCTTTGGACCGGCAGTATCGTCAACTCGCAAGAGGAAAGAACATGGCGCGTCAAACGATCAGAACGACCAAGGGCCGCGGCAGACTTTACGACAGCATCCTCGACACGGTCGGGGATACGCCGGTCATCCGGATCAACAACCTCGCCCCCGAGGGGATCGAGCTTTACGTCAAGGCCGAGTTCTTCAACCCCGCCGCATCGGTCAAGGACCGGCTGGCGCTGAACATCATCGAAGCCGCCGAACGCTCGGGTGCGCTGAAGCCGGGCCAGACCGTGGTCGAGGCGACCAGCGGCAACACCGGCATCGGCCTGGCCATGGTCTGCGCGCAAAAGGGCTATCCGCTGGTCGTGACCATGGCCGAAAGCTTTTCGGTCGAGCGGCGGCGGCTGATGCGGCTTCTGGGGGCCAAGGTGGTGCTGACGCCCAAGGCCGAAAAAGGCACCGGCATGTATAACAAGGCGGTCGAGCTGGCCAAGGAACACGGCTGGTTCCTTGCCCATCAATTCGAGACCGAGGCCAACGCCGATATTCACGAGGCGACGACCGGGCGCGAGATTCTTGGCGATTTCGACGGCAAGCGGCTGGATTATTTCGTGACCGGCTATGGCACGGGCGGGACCGCCACGGGCGTGGCGCGGGTTCTGAAAAAGGAACGCCCCGAGGTGAAGATCGTGCTGGCCGAGCCCGCCAATGCCGCCCTTGTTTCCAGCGGGACACCACAGGAACGCAGCGCGGACGGCGCCCCCGCGGTCAGCCATCCGGCGTTCCAGCCGCACCCGATTCAGGGCTGGACGCCCGACTTCATCCCGCTGGTCCTGCAAGAGGCGCTGGACAAGAACGTGCTGGAAGAGGTCGTGCCGATCCCCGGCCCCGAGGGCATCGAATGGTCCAAGAAACTGGCCAGCCGCGAGGGCATCCTGACCGGCATCTCGGGTGGCGCAACCTTCGCGGTGGCGATGAAAATCGCCGAATCGGCCGAAAAGGGCACGGTGATTCTGGCCATGCTGCCGGATACCGGCGAACGTTATCTGTCCACGCCGCTGTTTCAGGACATCCCCGAGGATATGGACGAAGCCGAACAGGCGCTTTCCAAATCGACCCCCGGCTACCAGCTGGGCTGACCGGGCAGCCGCCTGACCGCACCGCCCGGGCGCTGAACCCGGCAACATTCGGGCGGTGTCACATTTTCTGATTTACAGCGCGGTATGGTTGGGCCGCACCTATCATCACGGTTTGCTCGATGGCTTCTGCGCCGAATATTCTGATCGTCAGCCAAAAAGGGCCGCTCGCCTATCAGGCGCTGATCTTTGCGGCAAGCCTGCGGGCCCATGCGCCGGGCTTTCAGGGCGCGCTGGTCGTGGCCGAGCCGGTGCCGGAATTCGCGTGGACCGGCGTCGACACCCGCCTGCCCGACAAGGTACGCGGCGCCTTGACCGAGTTGGGGGCGACGATCGTGCCTTTCGAGGCGCGGCATTTCGGCCAATCCTATCCGAACGGCAACAAGATCGAGGCGCTTCGGATCCTGCCCGCCGATCAGCCTTTCGTCTTTTTCGACACCGACACGCTGATCACCGGGCCGCTCGACACGGTGAAATTCGATTTCAAACGCCCGGCGGCCTCGATGAACCGCTCGGGCACCTGGCCGCAGCCGCCGCTTTACGGGCCGGGATACGGCGATATATGGCGGTCGCTTTATGACCGGTTCGGTCTGGAATTCGAATCCAGTCTGGACCTGACCCAGCCCGACGAGCATTGGGAACGCTATCTGTATTTCAACGCGGGCTGGTTCTTTGGCGCCGATCCGGCGGTTTTCGCCGACCGCTTCCTGAACTGGGCGATCGCGGTGCGCGACGACCCGGGCGAGGCGCTGGCCTGCCAGACGCTGGACCCGTGGCTGGATCAGGTCCTGCTGCCGCTGGTCATTCACAGCCTGAAGGGCGGACGGCCGCCGCGCAGTCTGAACGGGCTCGACGGTGATATCTCGTGCCATTACCGGTCGCTCTCGCTGCTTTACGCACGCGAATCCGATGCGGTGCTGGATGCGCTGGAATCCGCCGTCGCCGCCCCCGCGGTGCGCCGCGTGCTGCGCGACTGGGAGCCGGCCCGGCAGACGATCTATCAGAACCGCGGCCGCAAGAAGATCCGCCCGCTGTTCGAGACCGACATGCCGCCCCGCGAACAGGGCATCCGCCAAAGGCTCAAGGCGGCCGGATGGTGGCTGGTTTGACACAGGCACGGGCCGAAATGCCGCGATGGGGAAAACGGGGATTCACCCGCAGCGCCGTCGGTGGCACCATGGCAAAAAATTTCGAGCAGGCCCGCAGAATGGCTAAACAGCAGACCCAAAGCCGGTTGCCGATCGGCGCCGCAATCTTTTTCGCCCTGATGATCTTCATCGGCGCGTATTTCGCGTTCAACGCGGTTCAGGGCAAATTCGGATTGCTCAGGCGCGTTCAGGTCAACGCCGAGTTGCAGGACCAGATGTCCGAGCGTGATCGCCTTCAGGCCGAGGTCGATCAGATGGCGAACCTGACACGGCGCCTGTCCGACAATTATCTTGACCTCGACCTGCTGGACGAACGGGCGCGCGACGTGCTTGGTCTGGCCCGCGGCGACGACGCGATCATCCGCTGATCCGCCCGGCTTCGGCCCCGGCTTTGCCTGAATCCTCCAATCCGATCATGCACCCCCGCCTGCTTCGGCAGGCGGGCCGGAAAGCTGTTTGCCTCTGCCAGAGAGTTGACTTAAGCCATAGTTTAACGCTGAACTAACTTCAGTATCGCAAACCATGGCGACGGAGGAATTCGCATGGCCGCACGAAAAACCACCGCAAAAACCGCTGAAGGACCCGCCGCCAAGGCGGCCGACAGCAAGCCTGCGCCCAAGCGGGGATCGAATCTGTCGCGCGACGAATTGCTGAAATTCTACCGCGACATGTTGCTGATCCGGCGATTCGAGGAAAAGGCCGGCCAGCTTTACGGCATGGGTCTGATCGGCGGTTTCTGCCACCTGTACATTGGGCAGGAAGCGGTCGTGGTCGGGCTGGAGGCCGCGGCCGAAGAAGGCGACAAGCGCGTCACCTCGTACCGTGATCACGGGCATATGCTGGCTTGCGGGATGGAGGCCCGCGGCGTCATGGCCGAGCTGACCGGGCGCGAGGGCGGCTATTCCAAGGGCAAGGGCGGCTCGATGCACATGTTCTCGCGTGAGCGTCATTTCTATGGCGGCCACGGGATCGTCGGCGCGCAGGTTCCGATCGGCGCCGGTCTGGCATTCGCCGACAAATATCTGGGCAACGGCCGGGTGACCTTCACCTATTTCGGCGACGGCGCGGCCAACCAGGGTCAGGTGTATGAGACCTACAACATGGCCGAGCTGTGGGAACTTCCGGTCATCTTCGTGATCGAGAACAACCAGTACGCCATGGGCACCAGCGTCAAACGCTCGACCAAATCCGTGACGCTTTACGGCCGGGGCGAGGCTTTCGGCATCCCGGGTGAACAGGTCGACGGCATGGACGTGCTGGCGGTCAAGGAAGCCGGCGAACGCGCCGTGGCGCACTGCCGGGCCGGCAAGGGCCCCTATATCCTTGAGGTCATGACCTATCGCTATCGCGGCCATTCGATGTCCGACCCGGCCAAGTACCGGTCGCGCGAAGAGGTCCAGAAGATGCGCGACGAACGCGACGCAATCGAGCAGGTGCGTGAATTGCTGCTAAGCGGCAAGCACGCGACCGAGGACGACCTGAAGGCGATCGACAAGGAAATCAAGGACATCGTCAACGATTCCGCCGAATTCGCCAAGGAAAGCCCGGAACCGGCTTTGGAAGAGCTTTGGACCGACATCTACGCCGATGATGTGCCGCAGAAGCAGGCACAGGATCAGAACGTCTGAGGGGGGCGAAACACATGGCAACCGAAATTCTCATGCCCGCGCTGTCCCCGACGATGGAGGAAGGGACTTTGGCCAAATGGCTGGTCAAGGAAGGCGATACCGTCAAATCCGGCGATATTCTGGCCGAGATAGAAACCGACAAGGCCACGATGGAGTTCGAGGCCGTCGATGAGGGTATCGTCGGCAAGATCCTGATCCCCGAGGGGACGCAGGCCGTCAAGGTGAACACACCCATCGCGGTTCTGGTCGAGGAAGGCGAAAGCGCCGATGAGGCGGCAAGCCCCACCCCTGCCACCGCCGCCGCTTCCGCCTCTGCCGCCCCGGATGCCAGCGCCGAATCGGAAAGCACGCCGGCAACCGCCGCCGCGCAGTCAGCCCCCGCGCAGGCCCAGCCCCGCGACGATTCGCCCGACTGGCCCGAAGGCACTCCGATGAAATCCATGACCGTGCGCGAGGCATTGCGCGAGGCCATGGCCGAGGAAATGGAGCGTGATTCGACCGTCTATCTGATGGGCGAGGAGGTTGGCGAATATCAGGGCGCCTACAAGATCAGCCAAGGTCTTCTGGACAAGTTCGGCCCCAAGCGCGTCGTCGACACGCCGATCACCGAACACGGATTCGCCGGTATCGCAGTCGGGTCGGCCTTTGGCGGGTTGCGGCCGATCGTCGAATTCATGACCTTCAACTTCGCCATGCAGGCGATCGACCACCTGATCAACTCGGCCGCAAAGACGCTGTACATGTCGGGCGGCCAGATGGGTTGCCCGATCGTGTTCCGCGGCCCGAACGGCGCCGCCGCTCGCGTGGGTACGCAGCACAGTCAGGATTACGCCGCGTGGTATGCGCAGATCCCGGGGCTGAAGGTCGCCATGCCTTACACGGCGGCCGACGCCAAGGGCCTGCTGAAAACCGCGATCCGCGACCCGAACCCGGTCATCTTCCTTGAGAACGAGATCATGTATGGCCGCAGCTTCGACGTGCCGCTGATCGAGGATTTCACCATCCCCTTCGGCAAGGCCCGCATCGCGCGGCATGGCAAGGACGTCACCATCATCAGCTTCGGCATCGGCATGTCTCACGCCCTGCATGCCGCCGAGGAACTGGCCAAGGAAGGTATCGAGGCCGAGGTCATCGACCTGCGCACGCTGCGACCACTGGACTATGCCACGGTCATCGAATCGGTGAAGAAAACCAACCGCGTCGTTACCGTCGAGGAAGGCTTCCCGGTGGCATCCATCGGCAACCACCTGTCGGCCTATATCATGGAACATGCCTTCGACTATCTGGACGCCCCGGTGATCAACTGCACCGGCAAGGATGTGCCCATGCCCTACGCCGCCAACCTTGAAAAACTGGCGCTGATCACCCCGGCCGAAGTGGTCGAGGCGGTCAAGACAGTCACCTATCGCTAAGGGGGAACGATCATGGCAACCGAAATCCTCATGCCTGCACTGTCCCCGACGATGGAGGAAGGGACTTTGGCCAAATGGCTGGTCAAGGAAGGCGATACCGTCAAATCCGGCGATATCCTGGCCGAGATCGAAACCGACAAGGCCACGATGGAGTTCGAGGCTGTCGATGAGGGCATCATCGGCAAGATCCTTGTGGCCGAGGGGGCCTCGGGGGTGAAGGTGAACACGCCCATCGCGGTCTTGCTGGAAGAGGGCGAAAGCGCGGATGCGGCGCCGGCACCCAAGGCGGCCGCAAAGACCGAGGCACCCAAGGCCGAAGCACCCAAGGCCGAGGCGGCACCCGCCGCCGCTGCGGGCAGCGCCCCGGCCCCGGCTGCTGCACCCGCTGCCGCGCCGGCGGACAAAGGCGCCCGCGTCTTTGCCTCGCCGCTTGCGCGGCGGATCGCCAAGGAAAAAGGCATCGACCTTGCCGGCGTCACGGGATCGGGTCCGCATGGCCGGATCGTGCTGGCCGATGTCGCGGGGGCGAAACCCGGCGCCGCGAAACCGGCGACGGCAGCGGCTGGGGCGACGGCTGGGGCGACGGCCGCGCCCAGCCCGGCCGCGCCTGCGGGGGCGGCAGCCGCCGCGCCTCAGGGCATGTCCTATGCCACCGTGGCCAAGATGCTGGAAGGCCGCGAGACCGAGGAGGTCGCGCTGGACGGCATGCGCCGCACCATCGCCGCCCGCCTGTCCGAGGCCAAGCAGACCATCCCGCATTTCTACCTGCGGCGCAGCGCCAAGCTGGACGAGCTGATGAAGTTCCGCGCCACGCTGAACAAGCAATTGGAAGACCGGGGTGTGAAACTGTCGGTCAACGATTTCATCATCAAGGCCTGCGCGCTGGCGCTTCAGCAGGTGCCCGACGCCAACGCCGTCTGGGCGGGCGACCGGATCATCAAGCTGAAACCGTCGGACGTGGCGGTGGCGGTGGCGATCGACGGCGGCCTGTTCACCCCGGTGCTGAAGGACGCCGACAAGAAAACCCTGTCGACCCTGTCGACCGAGATGAAGGATCTGGCCAACCGCGCCAAGACCAAGAAGCTGGCCCCCCATGAATATCAGGGCGGCAGCTTTGCCATCTCGAACCTCGGCATGTTCGGGATCGAAAACTTCGACGCGGTCATCAATCCGCCGCACGGGGCGATTCTGGCGGTGGGCGCGGGTATCCCGACCCCGGTCGTCGAAAACGGCGAGATCGTCATTCGCAACGTCATGTCGATGACCCTGTCGGTCGATCACCGTGTCATCGACGGGGCGCTGGGCGCGCAACTGCTTGAGGCGATCGTCAAGAATCTGGAAAACCCGGTCGGCATGCTGGCCTGAACCCGGAACGTCGCATCGGCATATCGAAGGGCGCCCCCGGGGCGCCCTTTTTTTCGTGCCCGCCCCTGCCGCAGCAGGCTCACGCCGGTCACGGCCGCGAAATGAAACAGGGCGCCGATGGGCGCCCTGTGGTGCGGATCATGCTTCCGGAAGGTGTCAGTGCGCCGGGCCCTGTGCCGCCGTCAGCCCCGGCACTTCGGGCAGATAACCGGGCCATTCCTGATCGACGCCGTGCCAGACCATGCGGACGGCGACATAAAGAATGATCAACAGACCAACCCATGCGATCCAGCGATGCTTGTGCAAGAGCTTCGCGATAAAGGTCGATGCGACCCCCATCAGAATCACCGACAGCGCCAGACCGGTGATCAGCACCCCGGTATGACCCTGCGCCGCACCGGCCACGGCCAGCACGTTGTCCAGCGACATCGACACATCGGCGATGATGATCTGGGTAACGGCATCGCGCAGCGTTTTCTTGCGTGCCCCGCCGGCAACCTTGCCGTCCCCGTCATGGTCGCTGTTCTGAAGCGCCTCGGTCGCCTGATGCTCTTCATCATGCGAGACGGTCAGCTCGCGGTACATCTTCCAGCAGACGTAGAAAAGCAGCAGCCCCCCGGCGATCAGCAACGCCCCGCCCAGCGCCAGAAGCTGCGACGTCAAGAGCGCGAAGATGATCCGCAGCACCGTGGCCGCCAAAATCCCCACGATGATCGCCTTGCGCCGCAATTCGGCCGGCAGCCCCGCGGCGGCCAGTCCGATGACGACGGCGTTGTCGCCCGCCAGAACCAGGTCGATCATCACGATCTGGAAAAACTGGCTTATCACTGCATAGTCCATCGCGCCCCCTCTTATCCTTCTGCGGTCGCTTTTACCCGCCCCGAAATGCGAAGCAATAGGCTTTGCGCATCCACCGTCAAACCCCGGCGATTTCTTCGCCGCGACGCCGATTTGTTCCCAAAACGCGACGCATCAGCCGCCCCATCCGTTCGCGCAGCGCGTCGATGGAACTGAACAGCGACGGCACGAACAGAAGCGACAGGACCGTGGACAGCAAAAGACCGCCGATCACCGCAATCGCCATGGGCGAGCTGAACTCGCTGCCCGAGGAATTCGAGATCGCGCTGGGCACCATGCCGGCGGTCATGGCGATGGTCGTCATGACGATCGGACGCGCCCGTTTATGCACCGCATCAAGGATCGATTCGCGCTTTGGAACCCCGGCATGCATCGAGGTGATGGCGAATTCGACCAGCATGATGGCGTTCTTGGTCACGATGCCCATCAGCATCAGGAAGCCGATGATCACCGGCAGGCTGATCGCGTTGCCGGTCAGGAACAGCGCGAAGATCGCGCCGCCGATGGCCATGGGCAACGACAGAAGGATGGTGACCGGGGTGATGAAGCTGGCGAATAGCAGCACCAGCACGACATAAACCAGCAGGATCCCCGCCCCCATCGCGGTACCGAAGGCGCCGAACACCTCGGCCATGATCTCGGCATCGCCGCTTGACTGGATGCCGGTGCCCTCGGGCATGCCGACTTTTGCGGGCAGCGCCATGACCTGTTCGGTCGCGGGGCCCAGCAAGGCGCCATCGGCAAGATTGGCGAAAACCTGGGTCTGATAGCGGCGGTCATAGCGCGAAATCTGCGTGGCGCCGGATGACAGCGTCACATCCGCGACCGTCGACAACGGCACCTGCCCGGCCGAGCTTGGCACCCGCAGATCGGCCACCCGGGCCAGATCGTTCCGGGCATATTCCGCCAGACGCACCATGATCGGGATCTGCTCATCGCCGGTGTTGAACTTGGCCAGATTCGATTCGGCATCGCCGATGGTAGCGACCAGCAGCGTGGAGGCCAGCGCCGACGAGGTAACGCCAAGCTGCGCGGCGATTTCGGGCTTGGGCGTGACCCTGATTTCGGGTTTGCGCAGCGACGCGGCCGAGCGGACCTCGATCAGCGAGGGCAGCGCCTTCATCGCCGCCTCGAGTTTCTGGGCCGCCTCTGCCGCCCCATCCTCGGTATCGCCAAGCACGCTGATCATCAGGTCGTTCTGGCCGTTTTCGTTCAGGAAGTTGATCCGCATATCGGGCAGATCGCGCACCGCCTCGCGGATCTCATCCTCCAACTGGAACGAGGTTTTCTCGCGCTCGGATTTTTCACCGTAATTCACCGTGACCCGCGCGGTCGTGCTGCTTTCGTCTCCGCCGTTGACAAAGACCGAGCGGACCTCGGGGAACTGGCGGATCTTCTGGGTGATCAGATGCGCGGCGTCCTGATTGTCCTGAATGGTCGATCCGGGCGGCACCTCGATCTGGATGTTCGAGCGGCCGATATCGCCCGGCGGGATGAACTCGGCCGGAAGCAAGGTCGCCGAAAAGATCGACCCCGCAAAGATCAAAACGCCAAGGATCAGCGTCACGCCGCGGTTGCGCAGCGTCCAACGCAGGATGCCCATCAGCGCGCGCATCAGCCAGCCGTCGCGGGGTTCCTCGACATGCTTGGTGTCGCGCATGAAATAGGCCGCCAGCATCGGCGTGATGATCCGCGCGACCAGCAGCGAAAACAGCACCGATACCGCGACGGTCAGACCGAATTGCTTGAAATACTGCCCCGCGATTCCGGGCATGAAGCTGACCGGGGCGAATACCGCCACGATCGAGAAGCTGATCGCGATCACCGTCATGCCGATTTCCGAGGCGGCTTCCTCGGACGCCTCATATGCGGGGACGCCCATGTTGATGTGGCGCACGATATTCTCGATCTCGACGATGGCGTCGTCGACCAGAATACCGGTCACCAGCGTGATGCCCAACAGGCTGATGGTGTTCAGCGAAAAACCCAGCATCGTCATCACGAAGAAGGTCGGCAGCACCGACAAAGGCAGCGCGATCGCGGCGATCAGCGTCGCGCGCCAGTTGCGCAGGAACAGAAAGACGACGATCACCGCAAGTGCCGCGCCCTCGATCAGCGTTTCCATGGCGCTGCGGAACGTGTCCTCGGTATAGATCGTGGTGTCGTCGATCAGGCTGATCTTGACCGAGGGATAGGCGGCGGCGATCTGGGCGATTATCTCCTTGCTGGCGTCGGCCGCGGTCAGGTCGGATGCCCCCGAAGCGCGGAAAACCCCGAAGGCCACCACCGGCGTGTTGTCAAGAAGCGCAAAGCTGCGGATCTCGGCGCCACCGTCGCGGACCGTGCCGATCTGGTCAAGCCGGATGGTGCGGCCATCGGCGATTGCGATCGGCGTCTGGGCCAGCCGCGCCACCGTATCGGCCGAGCCCATGGCGCGGATCGAATATTCCGAACCGGCCAGATCACCGCGGCCGCCGCCCATGTCGATGTTCTTGTTGCGCAACTGGGTCGAGACATCCGCCGCCGAAAGCCCCATGGCCATCAGCCGATCCGGGTCCAGGTCGACGTTGATCTGCCGCTCGGAGCCGCCGATCCGGGACACTTTCCCGACCCCGTCCGCGGTCTGCACCTGCCGCGAGATGACATCGTCGACGAATTTCGACAGCTCTTCGATCGACTTCTGCGGGTCGCTGACCGCATAGGTCAGGATCGGCAGGCCGGTGATGTCCAGCCGTTTGACCAGAGGCTCGGTCAGCCCCTGCGGCAGGTCCGAGCGGACGTTCGCGACCGCGTCCTTGACATCGTTCAACGCCCGGTCGCTATCGACCTCCAGCTCGAACTCGACCGTGATCGTGGCGCCGCCGTCCGAGGTGGTCGAACTGATGTGCCGCACCCCGGTGACCGAAGCAATCGAGTCCTCGACCGGCTGGACCACCTGCGTCACCAGTTCCGACGGACCCGCGCCGGGCTGGCTTAGCGAGACGGTGACGATGGGCAGGTCGATGTTGGGGAACTGGGTGACGGGCATGCCGCGAAAGCTGACGATACCGACAATCAACAGCACCAGAAACAGGGCGATCGGCGGCACCGGGTGCCGGATCGACCAGGTTGACATGTTCATTTGGAAGCCTCGGTCGCGGCCACATCGGGGGCGTCATCCGGGGATGTCCCGGCGGTATCTGCGGCGTCGGGCTGGGGCGCCCCTGCCGGCGTCGTCGTTGCGGCGACTTCGGAACGCAGGCTTTCGGTGGTCGGATTGATCCGGTCGCCCGAACTGAAGAACGCGCCCGCCCGCGCGACGACCGTCTCGCCCGCGTTAAGCCCGGTGACGATCTCACGCTGGTCCTGCCACAGAATGCCGGCCTTGACCGGCCGCGTCTCGATCACCCCGTCCTTGACCACCTGCACGACCGAGGCGTTCGCTCCTTCAAGAACGGCGCTGGCGGGTACGGTGATGGCTTGCCGCCGGTCGGTCACGATCCAGCCGCTGGCGAACAGGCCGGTGCGCAGCCGCGGGTCGTCGTCAAGCGTGACCCGTGCGATCCCCAGCCGCGTGGTCGCGCTGACCGTGGCCGGAACCAGACGCAGCTTGCCCGCGATCTCGCCCACGCCCGCCACCCGCATCAGGGCGGCATCACCGGGGGCAAGCGCGCCAAGCGCGGTCTCGATCACTTCGGCCGCGACCTCGATCTGGCTGTTGGCGATGATGGTGAAAAACGGCTCGCCGCCGCTGCCGGCAATGGCGCCCAGCCGCGTGGTGCGGGTTTCGACCAGCCCGGCGACCGGGGCCTTGATCACCGTGCGATCAAGGTTGATCTGGGCGATTTCGCGCGCCGCTTCGGCCTGCGCAAGGGCGGCCTCGGCCACCGCCACGCCATCCTCGGCCGAAGCCGCCGAGGCCCGCGCCAGCGCATCCGCCGAAACCGCCTGATCAAGCGAGGCTTGCGTGCCGTTCCCGGATCTTTGCAGACGCTGGGCCCGCTCCAGCTTCGAGGCGGCCTCGACAGCCGCCGCTTTGGTCGAGATCACCTGACTGTTGGCCTGACTGATGCCGGCCTTGGCGCGCAGAAATTCCGCCTCGGCCTGCGCCAGTTGCGCCTTCGAGGTCAGGTCGTTCAACCGCGCGAGCGGCTGACCGGCGCTGACCTTGTCGCCCGCCTCGACCAGTATTTCGATCACTTCAAAGCCGCTGACCTGCGGATAAACCTGTACTTCCTGACGCGGAACCAGCGTCCCCGAGGTCGGAATGCGGTTCTCGATCTGTGCCATCCGGGCGGTGGCGACGGTAACCGCGGGGATGATATTGTTCGCATTCTCCGGGTTTGCCGCCGCCGTATCTGACGCCGCCGGATTTGCCTCCGCCGGATTTGCCTCCGCCGGATTTGCCTCCGCCGGATTTGCCTCCGCAGTGCCCGGCGCGGTTTCGGCTGCCGCTTCGCCGACCGGCGCATTGGCGGGCTGCGCGGCACTTTCGGGTGCGGAGTCCTTGGCGGGCGCCTCGGCCCCCTGTGCCTGCTGCTGCGCAAGGGCGGGGCTGAACGCAGCCAGACCGATGACCATGGTCAGGTAAAGGGCTGACTTCTGCAAACCAAACATTTCCTATTTCCCGTCATGGTGTGGCGCTGAATGTCATTGCGCGTCGCATCATCAACAAACCGGCTGCGCGGACCCTGCCCGGTCAGGCCGCCTCGATCAACGCACCAGACAGCGAATTGGGTGCACTCGCGGTGATCAGGACACGAAGCAGTTCCCCCGGTTTTGCGTCGGGCGCCGTGACGTGGACCGCGTGCAGATATTCCGATTTGCCGACCATCTGTCCCGGCAGGCGGCCCGGTTTTTCAAACAGAACCGTCAGTTCCCGGCCGACCATGGATTGCTGCACGGCCTTTTGCTGGCGGGTCAGCAATTCCTGCAACTCCTGCAAGCGCGTATCCGCCACCCCGGCATCGACGCCGGCACGGTCGGCCGCGGGCGTGCCCGGCCGGGCGGAGTATTTGAACGAATAGGCCATGCCATAGCCGACCCGCTCGATCAGGCGCAGGGTGGCGGCGTGGTCGGCGTCGGTCTCGCCCGGGAAACCGGCGATGAAATCGCTGGTCAGCACGATATCGGGCCGGGCGGCGCGGATGCGGTCGATCAGGCGCAGATAATCCTCGGCGGTGTGACGGCGGTTCATGGCCTTCAATACGCGGTCGCTGCCGGATTGAACCGGCAGATGCAGGTAAGGCATCAGCTTCGGCTCATCCCGATGCGCGTCGATCAGGTCGTCGGCCATGTCGTTCGGGTGGCTGGTGGTATAGCGCAGCCGCTCGATCCCGTCGATCTCGGCCAGCGCGCGGATCAGACGGCCCAGACCCCAGCCCTCGGCGCCATGCCAGGCGTTGACGTTCTGACCCAACAGCGTGATCTCGCGCACCCCGCGCGCCGCAAGATCGCGGGCTTCGGTCAGAATGCGGGCGGCGGGGCGGCTGACCTCGGCGCCGCGCGTATAGGGCACCACGCAAAAGGCGCAGAACTTGTCGCAACCTTCCTGCACGGTCAGGAACGCGGTCGGCGCCCGGCGCGTCGCGGCATGACCGCTGCGCGCCGGGGGCAGATGATCGAACTTGTCCTCGGCCGGGAACTCGGTGTCCACCGCCGGCGCTTCGCCACGCACCATCGCCGGCAGCCGGTGATAGGCCTGCGGCCCGACCACCAGATCGACCACGGGCATGCGGCGGATGATCTCATCGCCTTCGGCCTGCGCCACGCATCCGGCGACCCCGATCTTCAGGTCCGGTCTTTCGGCTTTCAGCGGCTTCAGCCGGCCCAGATCCGAATACAGCTTTTCCGAAGCCTTCTCGCGGATATGGCAGGTGTTCAGCAGCACCATATCGGCGTCGTCCTGGCGATCGGTCAGGACATAGCCCTCGGCGCCCATGGCCTCGGCCATGCGCTCGCTGTCATAGACGTTCATCTGACAGCCATAGGTCTTGATGAATAAACGCTTGGCGGGCGCGTCAGCGGCGTCTGAATGGGCGTCGGTCATCGCAGGGGCTTCCGTTTTCATGCGCGCGGGATAGCGCAAAAGGCAAAGTTTGGAAATGCAAAAGCCCGTCAAACCTCCGGCCTTCGGCAAACTGCCGCGATCCACCGGCAAAGCGCGGGCAGACCCGCCTGCGCGACTGGCAGAATGCCGTGCCGATGCGGCCCGGCGCCGCCGCCCATTGAACCCCATGCGCGACCCCGATAGCATTCGCCGCGAATGTGTCGGCGCCTATGCCGCTGTCTTTAAGGGGATTCGCCATGAACGATATCGCGCCGCAAAGCTGGGAAGCCCGGGCCGACGAATTTTCGATGTATGGTTTCACCGACCTGCCCAGCGTGCACGAACGCGGCGCCGTGATCCTGACCCATGGCGAAGGGCCCTATGTCATCGACGTGCATGGCAAGCGTTATCTGGACGCGAATTCGGGTCTTTGGAACATGGTGGCGGGCTTTGACCACAAGGGCCTCGCCCAGGCGGCCAAGGACCAGTACGACCGCTTTCCCGGTTATCACGCGTTTTTCGGCCGCATGTCCGACCAGACCGTGCTTCTGTCGGAGAAGCTGGTTGAGGTCTCGCCCTTCGATCGCGGCCGGGTGTTCTATACCAACTCGGGGTCCGAGGCGAATGACACCATGGTCAAGATGCTGTGGTTCCTCCACGCCAGCGAGGGCAATCCCAAACGCCGCAAGATCCTGACCCGCAACAACGCCTATCACGGCGTCACGGCGGTTTCCGCCAGCATGACCGGCAAACCCTATAACGAGGTTTTCGGCCTGCCGCTCGACGGTTTCATCCATCTGACCTGCCCGCATTACTGGCGGTTCGGCAAGGACGGCGAGACCGAGGAACAATTCACCCAGCGTCTGGCCGATGAACTCGAGGCGGTGATCGCGCGTGAAGGCGCCGACACCATCGCCGGGTTCTTCGCCGAGCCGGTGATGGGCGCGGGCGGGGTGATCCCGCCCTCGAAAGGCTATTTTCAGGCGATCCAGCCGATCCTGCAAAAGCACGGCATCCCGCTGATCTCGGACGAGGTCATCTGCGGCTTCGGCCGCACCGGCAATACCTGGGGCTGCCAGACCTACGGCTTTACCCCCGACGCGATCATCAGTTCCAAGAACCTGACGGCCGGGCTGTTCCCGATGGGCGCTGTCATTCTTGGCCCGGATCTTGCCGACCGGATGCAGGCGGCGGCCGAGAAGATCGAGGAATTCCCCCACGGTTTCACCGCCTCGGGCCATCCGGTCGGCTGCGCCATCGCGCTGAAGGCCATCGACGTGGTGATGAACGAGGGGCTGGCCGATAACGTTAAGCGTCTGGCGCCGCGCATGGAGCAGGGCCTGCGCGGGATCATGGAACGCAGCGACAATATCGGTGAGCTGCGCGGCGTCGGTTACATGTGGGCGCTGGAGGCGGTGAAGGACAAGGCCACCAAGACCCCGTTCGACGGCAAGCTTTCGGTCAGCGAGCGGATCGCGAACACCTGCACCGACATGGGGCTGATCTGCCGGCCGCTGGGCCAGTCTATCGTCCTGTGCCCGCCCTTCATCCTGACCGAGGCGCAGATGGACGAGATGTTCGAAAAGCTGGAAGCGGCGCTGAACAAGGTCTTTGCCGAGGTCGCCTGACCGGCCCGCCAGGTCCAGCGCGCCCCAGTCGGTGGCGCGGGCAGGCTGGCGCCCGGAACAGTCCGGCGGCGGCGCGCGAGACCCGAGGCGCCGCGGCTTGCCCGTCGTCTGCCGGTCGTTTGTCCGTCGTCCGCCTGTCGTCTGCCGGTCGTTTGTCCGTCGTCTGCCGGTTGTCGGCGCGTCGTCTGCCGGGTGGGACGCTACCGCCGAACCCCGTCTCCCGGCAGCGCGTCAATACGGATCAGCGCAGCGATCCGGGGGCGGTCCACAAACGGCGGCCGGTTTCGCGTCGCGCGGTGATCACTTGCGGCAGGCCGTTCTTCATCTCGATCCTGACCGCACCGCTTTTCCGCAGCGATTGCGGGTCAAGCATCAGACAGGCTGATTTCCGGGCCCGCGCGGGCACCCCTGCCGCGCCCCCTGTTGGGTTTGCATCGGCTTTTGCCGCCGCCACTTCGGGCGCGGTCGGCGGCTTGGCGTCAGGCGGTATCGACTTCTCGGCATTCGCCGAGGTCGCTTGCGGCGATTTCACCCCGGATTCCGCGATAGCCCCGGTCGGCGCCATGTCGGGCACCGGCAGCTTTGTCGCTTCCGATGGCCCCGGTTTCGGCGATGTCGCGGAATTTGCCGGCAACGGTTCTTTCGGCGACGGCTTTTTCAGCGCCGCCGTTTTCGGCGACGACTTTTCCGGCGGCGCCTTTGTCGACGAAGGTTTTTTCAGCGACTTTTTTTTCGGCGACGGTTTTTTTGAGGTGTCGTCCCCGGGCAAAGCATTGGTGATCAGGATCGTTTGCGGCGCGCAAAGCGCATCCAGCCGTGTCAGCGCGCCCTTGCCGGTCGCATGGACGATCTGCCAGCCGGTTCCGGGCCATGTCGCGCGCCGCTCATTCGCAGGGCCGGTCCACAGCGGACGCGCGGCCGATTCCTGCTGCGTTGCGGTATCGCCGTCGCTTATCAGCCATGTCTCGGCGGCGAACGCCCCGCCCTTGGGTTTTGACATCGCCCGGCCTGCCGGCGTCATCATCCCGACCGCGTCCCCCTCGGCCGAGACCAGAAGGCCGGGGCGGCCCGCCGTCATCCAGGTCGTGAAAGCCATGCCAAGAACGGCTACGCCCAACCAGCCGAGGATCTGCGACGGCTGTTTCCGCAACGGCCGGACCGGTACGCGCAGGCACAGCGCCACCGCGACGCCGCCAAGGCCCAGCAGGATGATGACGACCCCGGGCGGCGAGACGACCGCGCGCGTAGCCCCCTTCAGGCCGGTGATCCATTCCGCGACATAAAGCATCCACTCGGTGCCCAGCCCCATCACCCAAAGCGCCGGACCTGCCAGCCCCAAAAGGCCGAGCAGCCCGGCGATGACGCCCGCGGGCATCACCACCGCGCCCATCACCGGCACGACCAGCAGGTTCGCGATCAGCCCGTATTCCGCCACGCGGTTGAAATGCGCGGCGGCGAGGGGCGAGGTCGCGGCCCCGGCGACGAAGCTCGAGATCAGCAGAAGCGCGGCCGGCTGGATCAGCGGCGGCACCCATTGCCGTGCCCGGGTCCACCACGGATAGCTGACGATCAGAGCGACCGTGGCCGCGAAGCTCATCTGGAAGCCGGGGCTGACCAGTGCCTCGGGCGAGATGACAAGAATGGCAATCGCCGCCACCGCCACGGTGCGCAGCGATATCGCCCGCCGGTCGGCCAGAATGGCGCCCAGCATGACCGCGACCATGATGAAGGCGCGTTTCGTGGCCACATCCCCGCCCGAGATCCACAGATACGCCCCCGCCGCCAGAATGGCCGCCAGTGCTGCCCATTTGTGAACCCGCAAAGCCGCCCCGCGCCCGGCACCGAAAAAGGCGCAGGCCGCCGCCAGCACCAGCCGCAGCGCGCCATAGACGAAGCCCGCCAGCATGCCCATGTGCAGCCCGGATATCGACACGATGTGATACAGGTTCGACGCCCGCATGATGTCGTTCGTCCGCTCCTCGATCCCCGAACGATCGCCGGTCATCAGCGCCGAGGCCACCGCCCCCGCCTGCCCGTCTATGGATCGCTGGATCGCCGCCGAAATCCGCATGCGCAGGCGATGCAGCGCCAAGGCTCCACCGGGTTCCGCCGGTGCGACCGTCATCACCGGATTGCGCGAATACCCCACCGCGCCCAGACCGTCGAACCAGGATTGCAGGCGGAAATCATGGCCGTCAGGCTCGGAAGGTCCGGGGGGCGGCGACAGATGCGCGGTCAGCATGACCCGGGTCCCGGGCGCGGGCAGCGCGGTCGCCTTGCCATTATGCAGGGACAGGCGCACGCGCAGCGGGGTGCGGTCGGCGGCAAGATTGCGCATGACCACCTGATCCAGCGTCAGCCGGATGAGATCGCGGGCGGAACGGTCGATGGCCACCACCCGCCCCTCGACCGGGCCGTAATAGCGCCAGGTCAGCACCGGCCCCGCGGCGCGATGCGCATGCAGCCCGGCGATCAGCGCACCGGCCAGCCCCAGAACCAGCCCCAGCAAGGCCATGCGCAACAGATCGGCCAGCGGCCAGTTCAGCACCGTTCCCAGTTCCAGCCGGGCGGCAAGGCGCGCGGCCATCAGCGCAAGCGCCGCCGCAACGCCAAGCCCCGCGTAAAAGCGCCACCCCGGTTCAAACGGCAAGGCGAACCAACCGCCGATCCCGATGGCGAGCGCGACCGCGGCCCAGGGCATCAGCCCGCTGCGGGCCGCAACCGGGGTCGCGTCCGCATATCGCGCATCGCTCTGCGGCGCCGGACGGCTCAGGCCATGCCGGAACCAGCCCGCCAGCCGGTGCCGGCCCTGCGTCAGCGCGCCGTCGTTCATGCCCCAGATGTTCGCCACGTTCTTGCCCCCGGGCCGCGCCTTGCGTAAGCATCGCCCTGACTATGGACCGCCGGCGATTACCAAATGGTTAACACCGTCCCGGAAACGCCGCTGATCCTGACCCCGAGTTCTTCCTGCAAGGTCCGCCATGCCCACCGAAACCCCCGTCGTCACCCGCTTTGCGCCCTCGCCCACCGGATATCTGCATATCGGCGGCGCGCGGACCGCGCTTTTCAACTGGCTGTTCGCGCGCGGCCGGGGGGGCAAGTTCCTGCTGCGGATCGAGGACACCGACCGCGCCCGCTCCACGCCCGAGGCGACTCAGGCCATTCTGGACGGGCTGAACTGGCTGGGGCTCGACTGGGACGGCGCGCCGGTCAGCCAGTTCGCCGGGGTCGCGCGCCACGCCGAGGTCGCGCGTCAGATGCTGGCCGCGGGCAGCGCCTATAAATGCTTTTCGACCGCCGCCGAGATCGAGGCCTTCCGCGAGGCCGCCCGCGCCGCGGGGCGCAGCACCTTGTTCCTGTCGCCATGGCGCGATGCCGACCCGTCAACCTATCCCGAGGGAGCGCCTTACGTGATCCGGCTGCGCGCGCCGCGCACCGGGCAGACGGTCATTCAGGATGCGGTGCAGGGCGACGTGACCTTCGCCAACGAGCAGTTGGACGACATGGTCCTGCTGCGTTCGGACGGAACGCCGACCTATATGCACGCGGTAGTGGTGGACGACCATGACATGGGGGTAACCCATGTGATCCGGGGCGATGACCACCTGACCAACGCCGCCCGCCAGGTGCAGATCTTCGATGCGATGGGCTGGCCGCGCCCGGTTTTCGCCCATATCCCGCTGATTCACGGCACCGATGGCAAGAAACTGTCGAAACGCCACGGCGCGGTCGGGCTTCAGGAATATGCCGCCATGGGCTATCCGGCCGAGGCGATGCGCAACTATCTTGCGCGGCTGGGCTGGTCGCATGGCGATGACGAGCTGTTCGACGATGCGCAGGCGTTGGCATGGTTCGACCTTAGCGGCATAAATCGCGCGCCCGCACGGTTGGATTTCAAGAAACTGGAGCATGTTTCGGGCTGGCATATCGCCCGCATGGACGATGAAACGCTGCTGGCCGAGTTGCGGGCCTTTCTGCGGGCCAACGCGCAACCGGACCTTTCGGACCGGCAGATCGCGCGGTTGCGGCCAATCCTGCCGGCGCTGAAAGAAAAGGCGAAAACCCTGCCGGCGCTGCTGGAACAGGCGCATTTCGCGCTGATCGAGCGGCCGGTTTCGCCGGACGAAAAAGCCGCCGACACACTGGATTCGGTATCCCTTGGTATGCTGGGTCAATTGACTGCCGCACTGCAGCATGCTAGTTGGACACGGGACGAGCTGGAGCAGGCCGCAAAGTCTGTCGCCGAAGCAAACGGGCTTGGTCTTGGCAAGATCGCCGCGCCTTTGCGGGCGGCTCTGGCCGGGAAAACCCACACTCCCAGCGTGTTCGACATGATGCTGGCGCTTGGGCGTGACGAAACCCTTGCGCGACTGACCGATTTGGCGGGTTGAACCCGCGACTCATGCCGCCCGCACTGCGCGCCGGCCAAAGCGAAGGAGCACGGAATGGCCCAAGAGAATGCTGCCATTATCACCATAAAAGGCAAGGACTACGACCTGCCGATGCTGTCGCCCACTGCTGGCCCGGATGTTGTGGATATCCGCAAACTGTATGGTCAGGCCGACGTATTCACCTTTGATCCGGGCTTCACCTCGACGGCTGCCTGCGAATCCGCCATCACCTTCATCGACGGCGACAAGGGAGAGTTGTGGTATCGCGGCTATCCGATCGAGCAACTGGCCGATCAGTCGCATTTTCTGGAAGTCTGCTACCTGTTGCTTTACGGCGAACTGCCCGACAAGGCGATGCTGGAAGATTTCGAAAACCGGGTGACCCGGCACACGATGGTGCACGAACAGATGCACAATTTCTTCCGCGGTTTCCGCCGTGATGCGCATCCGATGGCCACGATGGTCGGTGTCGTCGGCGCGATGTCGGCGTTTTACCATGACTCGACCGACATAAACGACGAATGGCAGCGCGAAGTGGCGGCGATCCGGCTGATCGCGAAACTGCCGACCATCGCGGCGATGGCCTATAAATACTCGATCGGGCAGCCCTTCGTTTATCCGCAGAACGATCTGGATTATGCGTCGAACTTTCTGAACATGTGCTTTTCGGTCCCGGCCGAGAAATACAAGGTCGACCCGGCGCTGTCGAAAGCGATGGACCGCATTTTCACCCTGCATGCCGACCACGAACAGAACGCCTCGACCTCGACCGTGCGTCTGGCCGGTTCATCGGGCGCGAACCCGTTCGCCTGCATCGCGGCCGGTATCGCCTGCCTGTGGGGGCCGGCGCATGGCGGCGCCAACCAGGCGGCGCTGGAGATGCTGAAGGAAATCGGCACCGTCGACCGGATCCCGGAATATATCGCCCGCGCCAAGGACAAAAGCGACCCGTTCAAGCTGATGGGCTTTGGCCACCGCGTCTATAAGAACTTCGACCCGCGCGCCAAGGTGATGAAGGAATCGGCCGACGAGGTGCTGGACCTGCTGGGCATCCACAACAACCCGACGCTTCAGGTCGCCAAGGAGCTGGAAAAGATCGCGCTTGAGGATGACTACTTCATCGAGAAGAAGCTGTATCCCAACGTCGATTTCTATTCGGGCATCATCCTTTCGGCGATGGGTTTCCCGACCTCGATGTTCACGCCGATCTTCGCGCTGTCGCGCACCGTGGGCTGGATCGCGCAGTGGAAGGAAATGATCGGCGACCCGCAAACCAAGATCGGCCGCCCGCGCCAGCTTTACGTAGGCCCCAAGCGCCGCGATTACGTGCCGGTCAAAAGCCGCTGATAAGGCGGGATAGATGTAGGAAGGGGGCCTAATGGCCCCCTTTTTCATTGGGTATCGGCGATGAAGTCTCCCCCTACTCCACCATCTCCACCAGTTGCTCGATGCACGTCCCCCAGCCCTCGGCAAAGCCCATCTCCTCGTGCCGCTGACGGTCTTCGCCGTTGGAATGCAGCGCGCGCGCCGTGTATTGGGTGCCGCCGTCTTTCGGCTCCAGCGTGATGATCGCTGTCATGAACGGCTTGGCGTTCGGTCGAAAGCCGCCGGCCAGCGCGTCGGTCCAGGCGATGCGGCGGTTCGGTTCGACCAGCAGGACACAGCCCTCGTTCGGGTCGCAGCCCTCACCCTCGCCATCGGGGCCGACCATGGTCAACTGAAACCGGCCGCCCGGGTGCGGCTCCAGCACGATGTCGGTGATTTTCCACGGCCGTGGAGCGAACCAGATCTTTAGTTTCTCGGGGTTTGTGAGCGCATCCCAGATAACTTCCGGCGAGGCCGCGATGTGGCGGGTGATGATCAGGTCGTTGCCTTCGATGGTCGTCTTGGATTTCATCGGTCCAGTTCCTTGTTTTCAACCAGTTCTGCCAATCGCTCGGTCCGGTCTTCCCACAGCGCGCGCTGGTCGGCCATCCAGGCCGATATCGGGGCGAGCGCGCCGTCGGACAGCCGGCATTGCCGCATGCGGCCCCGCTTTTCGCTGTCCATGAGGCCCGCCTTTTCCAGCACGCCCAGATGTTTCATGAAACTGGGCAGCGCCATGCCGAAGGGTTCGGCCAGTTCGGTGACCGATGCCGTCCCCTGCCGCAGCCGCTCGACCACCGCACGGCGGGTCGGGTCGGACAGGGCATGAAAGATTCGATCAAGATTAGCCATATGGCTAAGTAATATCATCGCGCGGCCCGCGTCAACATACTTTTCCATATGGCTAAGTAATCACCGCTTGAAGCCGTCACGCTGCGGTGGCATTTGGCGGCAATGACCGAGAACACTCAGAAAATCGCGCTGATCACCGGCGCGTCGCGTGGATTGGGCGCCGCTTTGGCCGAGGCCTTGGGCCGGCGCGGATGGCATATATTGGCGGTGGCGCGGACCATCGGCGCGCTGGAGGAACTGGACGACCGGATTCGCGCGGCGGGCGGAACGGCCACGCTTGCGCCGATGGACGCCAGCACCCCCGAAGCGATGGGGCAACTGGTCAAGGCCGTCGCCGACCGCTGGAAGGGCCTTGATCTTTGGGCGCATACGGCCATCCATGCGGCACCGCTTGCGCCCACGCCGCAGATCGACGGCAAGGATTGGGACAAGTCGCTGTCGGTCAACGTGCTGACCACGCAGGGGCTGATCGGGTTGATCCATCCGCTGCTGCTGGCGCGGCAGGGTCAGGCGATGTTCTTCGCCGACCCCCGGGCCGGGCAAAGCTATTTCGGCGCATATGGCGCCACCAAGGCGGCGCAAATCGCGCTGGCGCGCAGTTGGGCGGCCGAGGGCGCGCGGCTGGGACCCAGGGTCACGGTCGCGACACCGGCCCCGATGCCGACCGCGACGCGCGCCCGGTTTTTCCCCGGCGAGGATCGCGCCGCCCTGACGCCCTGCGCGACCGAGGCCGAGCGGCTGCTGACCGAGGCCGGTATTTAGCCCCGCAAGCGCGTCTTAGCCCCAAAACAGCCGCGTTTTCGCCCCGCATCGCCTTTACCTGCCGGGATTGCAGGGCTAATCAGGGTTGAGACGGCCCGGGGGTAAAACATGCGTATTCTCATCACCAATGACGATGGCATCAACGCTCCGGGGCTTGAGGTGCTGGCACGTATCGCCGCCGAAGTCGCCGGACCAAACGGCGAGGTCTGGACCGTCGCTCCGGCTTTCGAACAATCGGGCGTCGGCCATTGCATCAGCTATACCCACCCCACCATGATCGCCGAACTGTCGCCCCGCCGCTATGCGGCCGAAGGCAGCCCGGCCGATTGCGTGCTCGCGGCCATTGGCGATGTCATGTCCGGGAACCTGCCGGATCTGGTGCTTTCGGGGGTGAACCGCGGCAATAACTCGGGCGAGAATGTGATGTATTCCGGCACGATCGGCGGCGCGATGGAGGCGGCACTTCAGGGCCTGCCCGCGATTGCCCTGTCCCAGTATATGGGTGCCGAGACCCGCAGCCTCGAAAACCCGTTCGAAAGCGCATTGGTCCACGGCCCCGCCGTCGTCCGGCGGCTGCTGGACAAGGGTATCTGGGATACCGACGCCGATTTCCGGCTGTTCTACAACGTCAATTTCCCGCCGCTTTCGGCCGCCAATACCCGGCCCGCGCGTGTGGTCCCGCAAGGCAAGCGCGGCGGCGTCGGCTTTGGCGTATCCCCGCATGTGGCGCCGAACGGCAGGCGGTTCCTGTGGATCTCGGGCGGGCCGCAGGATGTCGAGGCGACGCCCGGCTCGGACGTCATGGCCAACTTGGACGGCCACATCTCGGTCACCCCGATGCGCGCCGATCTGACCTGCCACCGGACGCTGGCCGATCTGGCCGGGCGTCTAGCCGACGACGCTGTGGAGGCATAGGCCGGCATGGGCACAGACGGCGACACCCCTGATCTGGCCGAGCAAAAGATGCGCTTTCTTTTCGCGTTGCGATCGCGCGGGGTGACGGACGGCAGGGTTCTGAACGCGATGGAGCGGATCGACCGCGGCATGTTCGTGCGCGGCGTCTTTGCCGAGCGCGCCTATGAGGATACGCCCCTGCCCATCGCCTGCGGCCAGACCATCAGCCAGCCCTCGGTCGTCGGGCTGATGACCCAGGCGCTGGAGGTGCGGCCGCGTGACACCGTGCTGGAGGTCGGCACCGGCTCGGGCTATCAGGCGGCGATCCTGTCCTGCCTGTGCCGCCGGGTCTATACCGTCGACCGGCACCGCCGTCTGGTGAACGAGGCCGAAGCCGTATTCCGCGCCCTGAACCTTTCAAACATCACCGCGCAGGTCGCCGACGGATCGCGCGGGCTGCCCGATCAGGCGCCTTTCGACCGCATACTTGTGACCGCCGCCGCCGAGGACCCGCCCAACCCGCTGTTGGCACAGTTGAAAATCGGCGGTATCATGGTGGTGCCGGTCGGTCAGTCCGACGCGGTGCAGAATTTGATCCGGGTGGTCAGGACCGAACGCGGTTTTACCTATGACGAGATGCGGGCGGTGCGCTTCGTCCCGCTGGTCGAGGGGTTGGGATCGGACTGATCCGCCGCATGGGTGATCCGGCCGCACGGGGCAATGACGGCATAAAAACGATAAAAACGACAAGAACAAAAGAATAAATGAGGATGGCAGATGGCATTTCCCCTTTCGCGGGCACGTAAGACCCTGACCGTTTTGGGCGGCGCCTCGGTCTTGTTGCTGGCCGCCTGTAACGCCAATGGCACATTCGACCCCGATCTGCGCGGCTTCGGCCGTGGCGGGCTGGAAACCGCGACGGCGGCATCGACGGCGGTGCCCCGCGCCGCGCCGGATCAGCGCGGGGTGATTTCCTATCCCGGCTATCAGGTCGCGGTTGCCCGCAATGGCGACACGGTCAGCAGCATCGCCGCGCGGCTGGGGCTGAACGCGGGACAATTGGCGAGCTATAACGCCATCGATGCCAATGCGCCCCTGAACCCCGGTGCGATCGTGGCCCTGCCGACCCGGGTTGCCGCCGGCGCGCCGGCCGGCAATACCAGCGGCACCGGGCTGGTGCGCGATCCCTTCGCCGGCCAGACCGGCGCCACCACGCCCACCGCCGGATCGGCCGGTACGGGCACGGTCAGCAGCACCACCCTGCCCCCCTCATCCGGCGGCGCGTCGGCCCAGCCCGCAGCCACCGCGACCCCGAAACAGCATCGGGTGGCGGCGGGGGAAACCGCGTGGTCGATTGCGCGCACATACAATGTCAACGTGAACGATCTGGCAAGCTGGAACGGCTTGTCCACCGACATGAGCCTGCGGACCGGGCAGATGCTGATGATCCCGATCGCGGGGGCCAAACCGCCCGCCAGCACAACGGTCAGCGCACCGGGCGCGGGCAGCCCGACCCCGACGCCGCCCTCGGCCTCGGACCCGCTGCCGAAGGAAAAGACCGAGCCGGCCTCGAAACCCGTCGACAAATCGGCCGCGCCGGATCTGGGCAAGACCCGCACGGCGGCCTCGGGCAGCGGCCGTTTCCGCATGCCGGTCAACGGCTCGATCATCCGCACCTACAGCAAGGGCAAGAACGAGGGTATCGACATCTCGGCCGCGCCGGGCGCGTCGGTGGCGGCGGCCGGTTCCGGCACGGTCGCGGCCATCACCAAGGATGTGAACGGCGTGCCCATCGTCGTCGTGCGCCATGACGGCGGCCTTTTGACCGTCTATCAGGGGCTGGAGACCGTCGCGGTCAAAAAGGGCCAGTCGGTCAGTTCGGGCGCGTCGCTTGGCAAGGCGCAATCGAAAGGCGTCGTCCATTTCGAGGTGCGCAAAGGCTTCGACAGCGTCGACCCCGAGAAGTATTTGAACTGACCCGGGGTCAGGTTGCCGCAGTCGAAAGGTGATGTGCGAGCCTGCTTCGCGGGGTGATGCGGGTCTTCGGGCGATTGCGGTAAGCTGATCTTGGGGGAAACATCACGTGGCGGATACGGCGAACCGATCGACCAGCGCGCGGGCCTATTTCGCCGATACGCTGGCCTTGATCCTGTTCTTCACCACGACCGGCATCATCAATGAGCGTTTCATCGCGGGCATGACCTGGGAACAGGTCTTTCATGCACGCCTTCTGGGCGGCGTTCTGATGATCCCCGTGGGACGGCCTTACGGCATGTGGCGCGACTGGATGATGCGGCACGCCAAGAAAACCCGGCTGTCCCGGATGCTCTGGGACAGCTTGGCGCTGATGAGCTTTCAGGTCCCGATCTACGCCGCCATCATCGCGTTCAGCGGTGCCACCGGGGGCGGCCTGCTGCGGGGCGTGCTTGGTGCGGCGGTGATGATGATCGCGCTGGGCCGCCCGTACGGAGCGTTCCTGAACTGGATCAGGCGGCTGTTCGGACTGCCGCCCGGCGGCGAAAAGCCGATGTCGCTGAACAGCTGAGATCAACGCCGGATCGCGGCCGATTGTGACCGCGACGACCCGTCCCAAACACAAAACCGCGCCCCGCGCCGATGCGTCGGGGCGGTTTTGTTTTGCCTAGCCGGCGCGACCGGCATAGAATAGGGGCTGTCTGAAACAGGTTAGGTTCGGGAAGGTTGGCCCGGCCCCGCGTTCTGCGGTCCTTCCGTTGACAGCAACGGCCCAAGACTATCAAGGCGTCCGCATGGGGCGGATGCTGATAGAAAGGGCATGTTATGAAAGCAAGTATCTCGGTTCTTACCCTCGGCGTGGCCGATCTGGACCGTGCCGTCGCCTTCTATCGCGACGGGCTTGGGCTGCCGACCCAAGGCATCATCGGAAAGGAATATGCGCATGGTGCGGTGGCCTTCTTCGATCTTTCCGGCGGGGTGAAGCTGGCGCTTTGGGCGCAGGCCGATATCGCCCATGACACCGGATTGCCGGTGAGGCCTGCCAGCCCGACCGCCTTCACCATCGGCCATAATGTCAACGACCGGGCCGAGGTCGATCAGATCATGGACGCAGCCGCGCGTGCCGGGGCGACAGTGGTGAACCCCGCCCAAGATACGTTCTATGGCGGTTATGCCGGCTATTTCCGCGATCCTGACGGGCATCTTTGGGACATCGTCTGGAACCCTGACCTGCTGCCCGGGGTGTAGTCACGAAAAAACCGCCCCGCGCAACTGCGTCGGGGCGGTTTTCTACTGCCTGTCGCGGCCAGTGTCAGACGCCGTCGCCGACGAATGCCTTTTCCACCACATATTCGCGCGGCTCGGAATTCGCCCCCTCGCGCAGGCCAAAGCCCTCGAGCACCTCTTTCACGTCCTGATTGAAGGCAAGGCTGCCGCAGACCATGGCGCGGTCGTTGGCCGGGTCGATGGGCGGCAGGTCCAGATCCGCCAAGGCCTTGCCCGAGGTCAGGTTGTCGGTGATCCGACCCATGAAGGGCGAATCCTCGCGCGTGGTGGTGGGGTAATACAGCAGCCGGCCGGCCACGAACTCGCCGATCAGCGGATCGCTTTCCAGCGATTCGACCAGCTTGCGGCCATATTCAAGCTCGGCCGCGGTGCGGCAGGTGTGCATCATCACGACCTGCTCGTACCGCTCATAGGTCTCGGGGTCGCGCATCAGGCTGGCGAAGGGCGCAAGGCCGGTGCCGGTGGCCAGAAACCACAGCCGCTTGCCGGGCAGAAGCGCATCCAGCACCAGCGTGCCGACCGGCTTCGGCCGCAGGATGATCTGGTCGCCCGGCTTGATATGCTGAAGCCGCGAGGTCAGCGGGCCGTCCGGCACCTTGATCGAATAGAATTCCAGCTCTTCGTCCCAGTTCGGGCTGGCGATGGAATAGGCACGCAGCAGCGGTTTGCCGTTGTCGCCCGGCAGACCGATCATCACGAACTCACCCGAGCGGAAACGCAGCGTCTGCGGGCGGGACACGCGGAAGGAGAACAGCGAATCCGTCCAGTGCCGGACCGAGGTCACGGTCTGGGCGTCGGGCATCGTCACCTTGGCGGGTGCAGCGGGGGCGTTTTCAGTGGTCACGTTCAGCGTCAGATCTAGCGTCATAGGTTCGTCCATCGGTTCTAGGCAAGGTTCAGGGGCGGCGAAACCCCGAAATCAGCCGGCGAGTTGGGATCGGTGGTCCCATTGCCGCCAATCGGCGCGCGCGATCCATTGCGCGGCAGGCTGGCGGGCCGCGATATCGGCGGCGACCTCGACCTCGTCAAAGCCGACGCGGCGGGCCATGGCATATTGATCGGCGATCAGCCGCCCCGTCGCCCGCAGCTGCCCGGCATAGCCAAGCTCGCGCAGCCGGCGCGCCAGGGAAAATCCGCGCCCGTCGGTGGTCGCCGGAAATTCGACCGCGATCAGGTCCAGCGCCAGATGATCGGCCAGCGTGGCCGGGTCGGTGTCGGGGGCCAGAGAAATCCGGGCCTCGGCGTCGACGGGGTGAAAGCCGTCGTCGCGCGCCAGTACGGGCGTTTCGGTGATCTGGGTCATGCCTCTGCTCCTACGCGGACCATCTTGCCGCCGATAAAGTGAATACCGCATTCGGTTTTTTTACTTCCACGCCAACGGCCTGCGCGCGGATCCTCGCCCGGTTTGACAGGGCTGGTGCAGGGCGCACAACCGATCGAGGCATAGCCCTTGGCCACCAGCGGATGCCGCGGCAGGTTGTTTTCGTCCATATAGTCGCGCACATCCTCGGGGCGCCAATGGGCCAGCGGGTTGATCCGCAGGCGCGCGGGTTGCTCGGGCTCGAAGAACTGCAACGCGGTGCGCTGGCCGCCCTGAAACCGCTTGCGCCCGGTGATCCATGCGTCAAAGCCCGACAGCGCCCGTTCCAGCGGCACCGTCTTGCGGAAATCGCAGCAGGCGTCGGTGTCATATTGATGCAGGTCGCCATCGGGATCGTGACGCGCGATCTCCGCTTCACTGGCGCGAATGATGCGCAGATCGGTCAAGCGCAGTTTTTCGGCGACCTCGGCTTGATAGGCCAGGGTTTCGGGAAACAGCATCTGGGTGTCGATGAACAGCACCGGCGTGCCGGGCGAGACGGTGGCGATCATGTGCAACAGCACCACCGACTCGGACCCAAAGGACGACACCAGCGCCACGTTCCCCAGATCCGGGTCGGTCAGCGCGCGGCGCAGAACCTCGGTCGCCGCGTGATGGCGATAGCGATGGTTCAGCGCGGCGGCGCGTTCTTCCAGCGACAGCGTGCTATCCAGCATGCCGACCGCCTTCCGGGTAAAGCGCGGCCTTGAAGGGCGCCGGACCCAGCCGACGGTAGGCGTCGATGAAACGTTCGGAAGCATCCTCGCGCAGTTCCAGATAGGCCGCCATCACGCGGTCGATGGCCGGAACCACCTCTTCGGCGGGAAAGCCCGCGCCGGCGCGCTGCCCGATGGCGGGGATGTCATAGCCGTCGCCGCCCAGCGTGATCTGATAGTTCTCGACCCCGGCGCGATCCAGCCCCAGAATGCCGATATGGCCCAGATGGTGGTGACCGCAGGCGTTGATGCAGCCCGAGATGCGGATGTTCATCCGACCGATTTCATCCTCGAGCCCCTTTTCCCGGAAATGCGCGGCGATGTCCTGCGCGATCGGGATCGAGCGGGCGGTGGCCAGCGTGCAATAATCCATGCCCGGGCAAGCGATGATATCGGTCAGCAGACCGGCGTTCGCGGTCGCCAGATCCAGTTCGCGCAAAGCGGCGTAAACGGCCGGCAGGTCGTCGCGCCGCACATGCGGCAGCACGACGTTCTGGTCATGGGCGATGCGCAGATCGGAATGGCCGTATTTCTCGGCCAGATCGGCCAGCAGACGCATCTGGTCCGAGGTGCAATCGCCCGGCGTCGCACCCGGCGCCTTCAGCGTCACGGTGATGCTGGCGTAATGCGGAACGCGATGCGCCGAGACGTTGGTGTCGACCCACGAATGGAAGGCCGGGTTGCTGGCCAGCGCGGCGTCGAAAACGGCGGTCCCGCCGGGCGCGAAATCGGGGGCGGCGAAGCGGCGGCGATAATGGTCCAGCAGCGCCTCGTCCGCGCCGGTGAACGCCGCGCGACGCAGCAGGAATTCGGCCTCGACCTCGTCCCGAATGACATCCAGCCCGCGCTCGGCCACGGTGATCTTGATCCGGGCCTTGTATTTGTTGTCACGACGCCCGGAGAGGTTATAGACCGCGATGATCGCCTCTAGATAGGGCAGCAGGTCGGCCTCGGGCAGAAACTCGCGGATCACCTGACCCAGCAGAGGGGTGCGGCCCAGCCCGCCGCCGACCCAGACCTGAAAGCCGATCTCGCCGGCATCGTTGCGGCGCAGGCGCAGCCCGATGTCATGGGCGGGGACCACGGCACGATCTTCGGCGCCGGCGGAAATGGCGATCTTGAACTTGCGCGGCAGGAACTGGAATTCGGCATGGTCGGTCGACCATTTGCGGATCAGCTCGGCATAGGGGCGCGGGTCGGTGACCTCATCCGCGGCGGCGCCGGCAAAGGCATCGGTCGTGGTGTTGCGGATCGTGTTGCCGCTGGTCTGGATCGCGTGCAGACCGACATCGGCCAGCGCGTCCAGCATGTCCGGAATATCGACGAGCTTCGGCCAGTGGAATTGAAGGTTCGTCCGTGTGGTCCAGTGGCCATACCCCCGATCCCAACGATCGGCGATCATCGCCAGTTGCCGCATCTGGCCGGGGTTCAACGAACCATAGGGGATTGCGATCCGCAGCATGTAGGCGTGCAATTGCAGATAAACGCCGTTCATCAGGCGCAGCGGCCGAAACTCGGCCTCGGTCAGGCTGCCGTCCAGACGGCGGGCGACCTGATCGCGAAACTGGGCCGAGCGGTGATGCAGGTAAGCCTGATCCTGTTCGGCATCGAAGGTCTGAACATCAAACATTGGCGTTATCCTGGGTCAGCTCGGCCTGCTTGCCGTGGAAATAATTGGACGGACCGCGACGGCGGAAATCCTCGCGGAAATGGGTCGGTTCGGGACCGTTCGGGCCGCGCCTGACCTCGGCCAGATAGGGGTCGATCACGATGTTCGACTGGGCGATGGCGTCCAGCAGCGCCAGATCGGCGATCGCCTCATCCTCATAGATGGTGGCCGCGCGTGGATCGTTCGTCCAACCGTCGGCGCACATCCAGACCACTTCGCCGATGCGCAGATCATTGGCGGTGACGACGGCGGGCGTGGCGGGCGAAGGGGTAAAGCTGCGGCTCATATCCTGTCCTTTCGGGTTGACTGTAATATAGAAAAAAGTTCTGTATTTGCGCCATAGCCCCGCGCAGATAAGGACGAAGCGGCACATGTCAGCCAAGAACACGGAAAAAGGTTCCGAAAACGGCTCGGACCTGCAGAAAGTCGTCCAGCTTGACGAAATTGACCGGAAAATCCTTCGCCAGCTACAGCAGGACGCATCGCTTTCGCTTGACGATATCGCCCGGCGCGTGGGGGCGTCCAAGACCCCGGTATGGAACCGGATTCGCAAGCTGCGCGAGGCCGGGGTGATCCGCAAGCAGACCACGATTCTGGACCCCGAATCGCTTGGTCTGGACGCGTGTTTCTTTGTCCTGATCCGCACCAGCGAACATGACGTGGAATGGGCGAAGGCCTTTGTGGAGGCGCTGCGCGCCCGCCCCGAGGTGGTCGAGGCGCACCGGCTGGCGGGCGATATCGACTATATCCTGAAAGTGCAGGTGCGTAACGCCCGGGCCTATGACCGCTTCTATCAATCGCTGATTTCCGAGGTGAAAATTCACAACGTTACAGCGTTGCTTTCCATGGAAGAAATCAAGGCGACGACCGAACTGCCGCTGTGAACCCGGGCGACAGGCGCGCGCGGGGTCTTGCATCCCGCCGCAGCCTTGTGTCCTATGCATAACGGCTGCGTGATCGTTGCGGGTTGATTTTTTCCGCCCCGGCGATCATATGCCCGCGTCTGAAAACGACAGAAAGCGACACTAACATGACGACTGCCCTTCGCAAAACGGGCACGGCCATTGCAGGTCTGATCGGCGTCCTGACCGCGATCCTTGCAATGAAATCACGCAAATGCATCAGCCACCGCTGCGACACCGAGGAGTTGGTCCGGCTGGGCATCGTCGACCGGGACATCACCCGGCAGCCCTGACCGGTACGCCGGGCCGGGCGCGGCCCGCGCCGGGGTCGACCGAATCAAACGGCGGCGTTCGGGCGGACCTTTCGGGCGGCTGTCGGTCAGGTCTGGCTTTCCGACCGATGACCTGACCGGCATATCGGCCGGGATCAAATC
This sequence comes from Paracoccus pacificus, assembly GCF_042680785.1. Taxonomy (NCBI): domain Bacteria; kingdom Pseudomonadati; phylum Pseudomonadota; class Alphaproteobacteria; order Rhodobacterales; family Paracoccaceae; genus Paracoccus; species Paracoccus pacificus. Next base: position 451,239 of record NZ_JBHUEN010000043.1, on the reverse strand, counting down.
ATCAAGGCTTTCAGCGCCACCTGGACCTCACCGGGGCGGTCAAAAGACATCACGCCGATGACGGGCGCTTCGTTGAAACAGGCGGTTGAATGGCCGTTCGCTCCAAAAGCACCTGATAGTGCTGGGACCGCGCGTCGAATCGCGACAGCACAGCGCGCGCCCGCGCCGGAACATGGCATCTCTCGTAGTCTTCGCCAACGAAGGCGCGAACGGACGCAATATCCCGGAACCACATCACGGTGATGAACTCCACATCGGTGTCGCGGTCTTTTCGGAACAATTCGATCCGCTCGAAGCCGGGAATGTGCATTTCCAGAATGCCCGGAATCACCTCGTCCGTCACAATGGCCTGATATTTTTCGGCATTCTCGGGGGTGGTATAGCCGTGCCAAATGCGGCTGATCATCGTTGTGCGTCCTTCCATCGGAACCGCCGGGCGAGACCCCAGACGTGGGGCAACGATAGCATGCAACCCCGTGGCAGGTCCGACCAAAGATGGCGACCATTCAGGCATAAATTGGCATATCTGTTGTTCTCGGTAACTACTTATGGCAGATACTGCCAATATGGATGCAATCGACTACAAGATCATTGCGGCGCTGCAAGAAGACGGCAGACTCAGCAACGTCGATCTTGCCGAGCGCGTGGGGCTGTCACCTTCGCCATGCCTCCGGCGCGTTAAGTTTCTGGAAGAACAGGGTGTCATTGACGGCTACAAGGCGGTGATAAACCGCGACGCCTTTGGGTTGTCGCTGACCGTTTTCGTCGAAATCAAGGTAGGCCGGCACTCGCAGCATGACGCGCGCGTTGTCGAAGCGAGTCTGTCTGCGATTCCCGGGCTTGTCGCGTGCCACATGGTGTCGGGCGACGCGGATTTCCTGATTGAGCTGGTGGTCGAGGACCTGAAGGCTTACGAACGCGTCCTTACGGATCATATTTTGACGATTGATAACGTTTCGCAGATCCGGTCGAATTTCTCGCTGCGTCCGATCTGCGTCGAACGCCCTTTGACCGGACCCAATCCGCCAAGACCCGGGCGAACTGCGTAACGGCCGCTTCGTCCCGCGCCGTTTTCTGATGCATGACCGCAGAACTCGGCGACCCCTCACCGCGTCCGGCGATACCGCACTCCGATCCGACTAAGGCAGCGTGCAGCCGGTCATGTCAGGCTGAGGGCCGCCATCGGGGCAATAGACCTCTTGCCGGGGAAAGCCGATCTCATGGCCGGGAAAGGTGACCAGAAAACCGCCGTTCGCCCAGCCCCATGTGCCTTCACCGAAAGCCTTGGAATAGGCGTCGCAGCTTCGGCCCAGATAGATGACCTCGGGCCCCGCCGGCGTCTGCGCCTTTGCGCCGCTACCGACAGGGCGCGTCACCTCGGCCTGCGATTTCAGAACGACACCGTCCGCATTGCAGGTGCCGTCATAACTCTGCCCCTCGCCCGAGACATAGGCCCAACCGGGTGAGGCAAAAAGAACCATGCCGATCAGTATTCTGAACCGCATCCTTTCCCCTTCCCTGCCATCCTGCACCAGCTTGCGGCCAGATCACGAAAAAGTCAAAAGGCGTCCGTCCGCCGCGAAAATCCCGCATGCAAAAGCCCCGCCGGATGAAGGCGGGGCTTTGCGTTTTCGGATCGCGCTTCCGCGCAGGGACAGGATTAGTTCCGCGCGCGGTCGACCATCTTGCCCTTGGAGATCCAGGGCATCATCTCGCGCAGTTTCGCACCGACCTGCTCGATCTGGTGTTCGTCGTTGATCCGGCGGGTCGCCTTGAAGAAGGGCTGGCCGACCGTGTTTTCCTGCATGAAGTCGCGCACGAACTTGCCGGTCTGGATGTCGCGCAGCACCGCCTTCATGCGCGCCTTGGTTTCCTCATAGGGCAGGATGCGCGGGCCGGAGACATATTCGCCGTATTCGGCGGTGTTCGAGATCGAATAGTTCATGTTGGCGATGCCGCCTTCATAGATCAGGTCGACGATCAGCTTCACTTCGTGCAGGCACTCGAAATAGGCCATTTCGGGTTCATAACCGGCCTCGACCAGCGTCTCGAAGCCCATGCGGATCAGCTCGACCAGACCGCCGCACAGAACCGCCTGCTCGCCGAACAGGTCGGTTTCGCATTCCTCGCGGAAATCGGTCTCGATGATGCCCGAGCGGCCGCCGCCGATCGCCGAGCAATAGGAAAGCGCCAGATCCAGCGCCTTGCCCGAGGCGTCGTTGTTGACCGCCACCAGACAGGGCACGCCGCCGCCCTTGACATATTCGCCGCGCACGGTGTGACCAGGGCCTTTCGGCGCCATCATGATCACGTCGACGCCGGGCTTGGGCTCGATCAGCCCAAAGTGGATGTTCAGACCGTGGGCAAAGGCGATCGCGGCGCCCTCGCGCAGGTTGTCGTGCACGTATTTCTTGTAGGTTTCGGCCTGAAGCTCGTCGGGCATGGTGAACATGATCAGGTCAGCCCATTTCGCCGCTTCCTCGATCCCCATGACCTTCAGCCCTTCCGCTTCGGCCTTCTTCGCCGAGGGAGAGCCGTCGCGCAGCGCGATGACCACGTTCTTGGCGCCGGAATCGCGCAGGTTCAGCGCATGGGCATGCCCCTGGCTGCCATAGCCCAGAATGGCGATCTTCTTGTCCTTGATCAGGTTCACATCGCAATCGCGATCATAATAAACGCGCATGAGGCGTCCTTTCCTAAATGTTCCGACAGGCTTTCTAGGCTAATGTCACCCGACTTCCCGTGCAAAATTTCCGGTTTTTGGTCATTTGTAGCGATTGTCATGCTAATATTGTTCGTATAATGAAATATTCATGCCTGACGACACCGACCGCCGTATCCTGCGCCACCTGCTGGCCGACCCCGGCATATCGAATGCCCAGCTTGCCGCCCGGGCCAATGTGACCTCGGCGACCTGCTGGCGACGGCTGGAGAAGCTGCGCGCCACCGGCGTGATCCGCTCCGAGGAAACGGTGATCGACTGGCGCGCCCTCGGGTGGGAGGTGCAGGTCAGCCTGCGCTTCACGCTGGACAAGACCGAGCCCCGCGCCTTTGACGATTTCGTCGCCGCCGCGCGCGAGGTGCCCGAGGTGACCGAAATCCAGACTTTTCTGGGCAGCGTCGATCTGCGCCTGTCGGTGATCGCGCGCGACATGGCCCATTGGCAGCAGGTCTATCGGGACAGCATCCTGACCCTGCCCCATGTCACCGATATCGACGCGCTGATGCTGGTCTCGACCATCAAGGACACCGCCGGGGTCGCGTTGTGAGCGTGCCGGTCAGCCTTGACGACACCGACCGGGCGATCCTGCGGCTGCTTGCAGCGGACGCGACGCTTGGCGCCGCCGGCGTCGGGCGCGCGCTTGGCATGACCCAGCCGGCCGCATGGCGGCGGATCAAACGGCTGGAGGACGCCGGCGTGTTCGTCGGCCGCCGCGTCGTCGTGGATCAGGCGGCGCTGGGGTTTGGCGTGACGGTGTTTCTGGGTATAAAGCTGGCCGCGCGGGGTCGGGTCGGGCTTGATGATTTCGAACGCGCCGTGACCGCGATCCCCGAGGTGCAGGTCGTGCAGCACGTGCTGGGACAGTTCGATTACCGGCTGCGCGTGGTGGCCCGCGACATCGCCGATTTCGAACGTATCCTGCGACGCCGGATCATGACGCTGCCCGGGGTGGGACAGGTCGAGGCGAATGTGATGCTGTCCGAGGAACGCCGCCCCGGTCCTTTTGGCGGTCCACTTGGCGGCCCACTTGGACCAACGCCGGGCTGACACCGCGTGCCTTGAAACCACGCGCGGCAACGCGGATCCGTCAAACCACCGCCGTCAGCGCGACCATCCGGTCAGCGCGGCGACCCGGTCGTGCAACCACAGCCGGCCCTCGTCGATCTGGATGCGGAGCGCGTGCGCCCGCGCGCCTGCGGGTGTCGAGGCATCGGCGAAGGGCAGCGCAAAATAGCCCCCGATCAGCAGAAGGCTTACCCCCACCGCCAGACCGAAGCCACGGCCATAACCGGACCCCCGGGCGCCTCCCGGCGTCATGGCGACCGGCGGCTGCGCTGCGGGGGAGGTTTCCGCCGCCCCTGCGACGGCGACGGCTTGCGCGGGGGCGACGACAGGAGCCGGGCTGACGGCCGGTGCGGCCTCTCGCACGGGCGTGGGCGCAGGCATCGCCGGGGTCTTTTCCGGCAGCGACCGGGTCGGGCCGATCTGCGCCGCCGCATCGTCATATGCGGCCGTATCCCGCTGACGGCCGCTTGGGCGCACGCCGGTGTCGCGCAGCCAGATATCCGGGTCCGGGCCGCTGACCTGCGCCCCCTGCCCACGCCGAAGGTCGTCCGTGGCTGCGGCTTCCCGCACCTCACCATCACGCCCGGCCGCCTTGCGTTCGGCGTTTCGCGCGTCGATTTCGCGGGCGGCTTCCTCGCGCAGCACCGACAGGATGCTTTCGCTTAACGGACGGCTCAGCAGCGGCGCGGGGTCGGGCAGAAGCAAGGTGCCCGATGTCGCCTCGCGCCGGCCGGGTTGCTGCCAGACGTTCCCGCATGCCGAACATTCGACCTCGCGGCCCTCGGCCGGGATCAGATCGTCGGCAATCTGATAATTGGCGCCGCAGCGCGGGCACGTCAGGCGCATCGTCGGACCCTTTCGGCCTTTCTGGCAATCGTCTTCGTCCTGTTGTAGCAAGCGACGGATCGGGTTCCAAGAAGACCGGACCAGAGCAGGAGAATCGTTACCGTGATCGAAATGCAGAACGTGGCCTTCGGCTATCGCGGCGGCGGCGAGTTGTTGACCGATATGTCGCTGCAACTGCCGCCGGGCTCGTTTCATTTCCTGACCGGACCGTCCGGGTCGGGCAAGACCACGTTCCTGCGGCTGTGTTATGCGGATCTGTTGCCGACGGCGGGCGCGATGACGGTGTTCGAACAGCCGGTGACCGAGCTTGACCGCGACGGCATCGCCGCGCTGCGCCGCCGAATCGGGGTCGTGCATCAGGATTGCCAGTTTCTGGACCATCTGCCCTTGGCCGAAAACGTTACCCTGCCGATGGTGATTTCGGGCAAACCGGTCGAGATTCCCGCGCTGAAAGAGCTTTTGGGATGGGTCGAGCTTATCGGTCATGCGCGCGCGATGCCGGCCGCGCTTTCGGGCGGCGAAAGACAGCGCGCGGCACTGGCCCGCGCGGTGATCATGTCGCCGGAAATGGTGCTGGCGGATGAGCCGACCGGCAATCTGGACTGGGACATGTCCATGCGGCTTCTGCAATTGCTGATCGAGCTGAACCGCTCGGGCAAAACCGTGTTGATCGCCACCCATGACCTGAACCTGATCCGTGCCGCCAAGGCGCAGGTGGCCGCGCGGGTGTTGCGCATTCAGGGCAAGCGGCTGCATCTGGCGGGGGCGGACCTATGATACGTGATCTGCGGTCGATTGATTTCGGCGCCCTGTGGCGCGGCCTGACCCGGCGCGATGTCGGGGGCGTGGACCGGATCGTCCCGCCCACCGGCTTTACCGCCCAACTGACATTGTTCACGGCGGGGGCCATGGCCTTTCTGGCGGTGTTCGCGCTGGCCTTGTCGCTGGCCTCGGGGCGGCTGGCGGATCGCTGGTCCGAGGCGCTGGCCCAAACTATGACGGTGCGGATCTCGGCCCCGGCTGACCAACTGGACAGCCAGACCGCCGCCGTGCAGGAGGTGCTGAGAACCACGCCCGGCATCGCCTCGTCCCGGGTGCTGAACGACGCCGAGATGGAACGGCTTCTGGCGCCATGGTTCGGCCCCGATGTGCCGGTCGACGCGCTGCCCGTTCCGCGGCTTGTCGAAGTGGTCGAGGATGGCGAAGGCTTCGATTCCGAAGGGCTGCGCATGCGCCTTGCGGCCGAGGCGCCGGGGGCCACGCTGGATGATCACACCCGCTGGCGGCAACCGCTGGTTTCGGCGGCGAACCGGCTGCGGATGCTTGGCTATTTTTCGTTGTTGCTGATCGCGGGTGCGGCGGGCGCGATGATCACGCTGGCCGCGAAAGCCTCGCTTGCCGCCAATGAGCAGGTGATCCGCGTGCTGCGGCTGATCGGGGCGCGGGACATCACCATCGCCACCGCTTTCGTGCGCCGGTTCACCCGCCGCGCCGCGCTTGGGGCGCTGGCCGGTACGCTGCTGGGGATGCTGGCGGTATGGATGCTGCCCGATCTGGATCAGGCTGGCGGTTTTCTGACCGGGCTGGGCTTTCAGGGCGCGGGCTGGATCCTGCCGCTGCTGATCCCGGTGGTCGCCGCCGCGGTCGGGTTCTTTGCCACCCGCTGGGCTGCGTTGCGAGTGCTGGCCGAGGTGCGCTGATGTCCCGACAGACCGATCGCAAGACCGCGTCCCCGCGCGCCGACCAGACCTATCATCCGGGCAAGGTCAGCCCGCTGACCTGGCTGCGCACGGCGATGTTCTATGTGGATATCGCGCTTTCCACGCTGGTTCTGGGCATCGGCGGCCTGCCAAGCGCCTTGTTCCAGCGCGACGGGGCCAACCGCGTGGCGACCGTCTGGCTGGGCCAGATGATGCGGGCGATCCGCTGGCATCTCGGCATTCAGGTCGAGGTGCGCGGCACGCCCCCGACCCGCGACTGCATCGTCGCCTCGAAACATCAAAGCTTTCTGGACATCCTGACGCTGGCCTATCACTGCCCGCACCGGATTTTCATCATGAAAAAGGAAATCCTCCGGGTGCCGATCATGGGCTGGTTCGCCTATCGCGTCGGCTGCATCCCCATCGACCGTTCGCGCGGATCGGACGCCATGGCGCTGATCGTGGACGAGGTGCGGAAACGCGACGCCAGCAACAGCCTTGGCCAGTTGATCATCTACCCCGAGGGCACCCGCACCCGCCCCGGCGAGCGTCGTCGCTATAAGCATGGCGTCGGCGTCATCTATTCCCAGACCGATCTGCCCTGCGTTCCGGTTGCGGTGAACATGGGCCTGTTCTGGCCCAAGAAGGGCTATCCGATCCGTCCGGGGCGTCCGATCCTGGAATTTCTGCCGGAAATCGCCACCGGGTTGACCGAGGACGCGTTCATGGCCCAGCTTACCACCCAGATCGAGACAAACAGCGACCGTCTGATGGCCGAGGCCGGGTTCAGGGGATAGGCCCGGCCCGTCGGCGGAGCGCGAAAAGGCGGCGCAGCGCGAAAAGGCGGCGCAGCGCGACAAGGCGGCGAGGCGCGAAAGGGACCGAGGATGAACTGGCTGAAACCCGAAGACCTGGCGCGGCTTTACGGCACGCCCGGCCCGGCCTCGGTCGAGAAGGTCAGCGACCGGATAACCCCCGACTATGCCGCCTTTATCGAACGGGCGCGCTTCTGCGTGCTGTCGACCGTCGGACCCGAAGGCACCGACGCCAGCCCGCGCGGCGATGACGGGCCGGTGGTGCGGATATTGGATCCCGGCCATATCGCCCTGCCCGACTGGCGCGGCAATGACCGGATCGACAGCCTGAAGAACATCACCCGCGACGGCCGGGCCAGCCTGATGTTCATGGTCCGCGGCTCGGGCAATGTCATCCGCGTGAACGGCAGCGCGCGGGTGACCGATGACGCGGGCCTGCGCGACAGCTTTGCGCGCGACGGCAAACCGCCCCGCACGGTCATCGTGCTGAACGTGGCCGAGGTCTATTTCCAATGCGCCCGCGCCGTCATCCGCGCGGCGCTGTGGGCGGGACAGGACGATTCCGCCGGCCTTCCCACCCCGGGCCAGATACTGGCGCGGCTGACCGAAGGCCGCGTTGGCGGCACGGAATACGACAAGGCTTGGCCCGCCCGCGCCGCCGCCTCGATGTGGTAGGGCTGCGGATCAGCCGTTCTGGCGGATCCGTTCGTTGCCGGGATCATAGGGCGAATCCTCGGTCACTTCGGCGTCGTAAAGATCGCCCAGCATGCGGACCTTTACCCGGGTCCCGGCAGCGGCCAGATCGGGGCGGACATAGCCCATGCCGATCTGTTTGCCGAAGGCGACCGAATAGCCGCCCGAGGTCAGCCGGCCGACGCGCTTGCCGTCCAGGAACACACCCTCGCGCCCCCATGGGTCGGCATCGGCCGGCCCGTCGATCAGCAGGGTCACGCAGGCGCTGCGGATGCCCTTGTCCAGCATTGCCTGTTTGCCCCTGAAATCCTTGTCCAGATCGACAAAGCGGTCCAGCCCGGCCTCCAGCGGGGTCGCGTCGCGGCCAAGCTCGGTGCCGAAGGCGCGGTATGATTTTTCCTGCCGCAGCCAGTTCTGCGCCCGCGCGCCGACCAGCTTCAGACCCAAGGGCTCGCCCGCTTCCATCAGACGGTCGAACAGGTGGTTCTGCATCTCGATCGGGTGGTGCAATTCCCAACCGAGTTCACCCGTATAGGCCACGCGGATCGCCATGACCGGGACCATGCCCAACTCGATATCCTTCGCCGACAGCCATGGGAACCGCTTGTTCGACAGCGCGGTCGCCGGATCGGCATCGCGGATCAGGCGCGCCAGAACATCGCGGGAGGCCGGTCCGGCGATGGCGAAAACGCCCCATTGCGTGGTCACATCCTGAACGCTGACGAAATCACCGCCCGCCGCCATGAAATCCTGAACCGATTTCAGCAGGTTGTCGCGGTCGTAATCGGCCCATGCCCCGGCCGACACCAGATAATAATCATCCTCGGCCCGCCGGACGATGGTGTATTCGGTCCGCGTCGTGCCGGTTTCGGTCAGCGCATAGGTCAGGTTGATGCGCCCGACCTTCGGCAGCTTGTTGGTGGTGAACCAGTCCAGAAACGCCGTCGCACCGGGTCCCGACACGCGATGCTTGGCAAATGCGGTCGCGTCGATCAGGCCGGCTGCGTTGCGCACCGCCTCGGCCTCGGCCCGGGCGTATTGCCACCACCCGCCGCGCCGGAAGCTGCGGGCGTCGTGGTCGAAGTTTTCCGGCGCGTCGACCGGGCCAAAGTAATTCGGCCGCTCCCAGCCGTTCACCTGCCCGAATTGCGCCCCGCGCGATTTCTGCCGGTCATAGGCGGGCGAGGTGCGCAGCGGCCGGCAGGCGGGGCGTTCTTCGTCCGGGTGATGCAGGATGAAAACGTGGTCATAACATTCCTCGTTCTTCCGCGCGGCATATTCGGTGGTCATCCATGACCCGAACCGGCGCGGATCAAGCGCGGCCATGTCGATCTCGGCCTCGCCTTCGGTCATCATCTGCGCCAGATAATGCCCGGTACCCCCGGCGGCGGTGATGCCAAAGCTGAAGCCCTCGGCCAGCCACATGTTGCGCAGACCCGGCGCCGGTCCGACCAGCGGGTTGCCGTCGGGCGTATAGCAGATGGGGCCGTTGAAATCGTCCTTGAGACCCACCGTCTCGGAGGTTGGGATGCGGTGGATGAAGGACATGTATTCTTCCTCGATCCGCTCCAGATCAAGGGGGAACAGATCGGCGCGGAAACTGTCGGGAACGTCATACAGAAAGCGCGCCGGCGCGTTCTTCTCATACGGGCCAAGGATCCAGCCGCCGCGTTCCTCGCGCACATACCATTTCGCGTCGGCATCGCGCAAAACGGGATGTTCGGGGTTGCCCTCGGCGCGCCAGGCGGCAAGCGCCGGGTCGGGTTCGGTCACGATATACTGGTGCTCGACCGGGATGGCGGGGATCTTGATGCCCAGAAGCCGCGCGGTCCGTTGGGCATGGTTGCCGGTCGCGGTGACGACATGCTCGGCCCGGATCTCGAAGATCTCGCCCGAGGGCACGAGGTTGCCACCCTTCTCGACCATACGCTCACATTCGACGATCCATTCGCTGCCGGTCCAGCGATAGGCGTTGACCTGCACACGGCGTTCGATCACCGCGCCGGCCATGCGGGCGCCCTTGGCCATCGCCTGCGTGACATCGGCGGGGTTGATATAGCCGTCGGTCGGGTGGAACAGCGCGCCCTTCAGATCCTCGGTGCGGACCAGCGGCCAGCGTTCCCTGATCTGCGCAGGGGTCAGGAACTGATGTTCGATCCCGATGGTTTCGGCGGTCGAGGAATAAAGCTTGTATTCGTCCATCCGCGCATCAGTCTGGGCCATGCGCAGGTTGCCGCAGCGGGTAAAGCCCGCGTTCAGCCCGGTTTCGGCCTCGAGCCCGGCATAAAGCTTGACCGAAAAATCATGAATATGCCCGGTCGCGTAGCCCATGTTGAACAATGGCAAAAGACCCGCCGCATGCCAGGTTGACCCCGCCGTCAGCTCGTCCCGCTCGACCAGCATCGTTTCCCACCCGGCCTTTGCCAGCGCCAGCGCGATGCCGCAGCCGACCGCGCCGCCGCCCACCACCAGAACCTTCGTCTGCGTCTTCATCCGGGCCACTCCTTCACCCTGTTCCAGCTCCGTTACTGCCAGAGCCAGCGCCGGGTGAGCTTATCGGCCCGACCTTTGGCAGCCAAAAACGACATGCTGCGCCGCAGCACTTGCGTGAAACCGCACCGATCCGCTAGGTTGTCGGGCATCTTCGGGTCTGGCGCCCGGTTGCGGGGGGAAGAAATGCGGATTTGCCGCAGCAGGCAGGACATGCGCGATTGCGTGGCATCCTGGCGGGCCGATCGGCAGGGGGTCGTTCTGGTGCCGACCATGGGCGGATTGCACGACGGGCATCTGACGCTGGTCGCGCGCGCCCGCGACTGGCTGGATCGGCGCGGCGGCGGCAGGGTCGTCACCTCGATCTTCGTCAACCCCATGCAATTCGACCGGAAAACCGATCTGGCGAATTATCCCCGCGACGAGGATGACGATCTTGCCCAGTTGCGCGCCGTGGGATGCGACGCCGTGTTCCTGCCGCCGGTCGACGAGATCTATCGACCCGGGGCGCAGACCGTGGTCGAGGTCACGACGCTGTCGCGCATTCTGATGGGCCGGCTGCGCCCCGGCCATTTCCGCGGTGTGTCGACGGTGGTGACGAAACTTTTCAATATCGTCGAACCTGACGCCGCCACCTTCGGCGAAAAGGATTATCAGCAACTGACCCTGATCCGGCAGATGGTCGCGGATCTGGACATCCCGGTCGAGATCATCGCCGTGCCGACCGTGCGCGAAGCCGACGGGCTGGCGATGTCCTCGCGCAACCGGCGTCTGACACCACCGGACCGCGCCGCCGCAACCGTCCTCAGCCGGGCGCTGGACCGGGCCGGAACGATGGTCGCCGCCGGTGCCGGCGTGACGACCCTCCGCCGCGAGGTCACGCGCATCCTGACGGCCGAGCCGCGCGCCGATGTGCAATCGGTCGACATCCGCGATGCCGCCGACCTGTCCCGCGTCACCGCGATCGACCGTCCGGTGGTTGTTCTTCTGGCCGTCCGCTTTGGCGAGGTACTGCTGATCGACCAGCGCGTCATCCATCTCTGAAAGGAGCGCCCGCATGTCCGCCCGTCCCGCCGCCACGACCGCCGCGAACGGCCCGGCCACAGTCGATGCCCCGCTTCGCCGCATGACCGTGCCCCAGATCGCCGCGCGCAAAGGTGCCGAGCCGATCGTCGCGCTGACCGCCTATACCGCGCCGATGGCCCGGATCGTCGATGCCCATGCCGACGTGATCCTTGTCGGTGACAGCCTTGGCATGGTGGTCCACGGCATGGACAGCACCCTTGGCGTGACGCTGGAGATGATGATCCTGCACGGGCGGGCGGTCATGCGCGGCAGCCGTCGGGCGCTGGTCGTCGTCGATATGCCGTTCGGCAGCTACGAAGAAAGCCCCCAGCAGGCGTTTGGCAACGCCGCCCGCGTCATCGCCGAAACCGGCTGCGCGGCGGTCAAGCTGGAAGGCGGGGCCCGCATGGCCGACACGATCCGGTTTCTGACCGAGCGCGGGATTCCGGTGATGGCCCATATCGGCCTGACCCCGCAGTCGACGAACATCATGGGCGGTTTCAAGACGCAGGGGCGCGACGAAGCCAGTTGGCCCGCGCATCTGGCCGATGCCCGCGCCGTCGCCGATGCGGGGGCGTTCTCGCTGGTGATCGAGGGGGTGGTCGCGCCGCTTGCCCGGCAATTGACCGAAGCGGTGCCGATCCCGACCATCGGCATAGGCGCCTCGGCCGAATGCGACGGGCAGATTCTGGTGCTTGACGACATGCTGGGGATGAACGCGCGGACGCCCAAATTCGTGAAACGCTATGCCGAGATCGGGCGCGACATCGACGCGGCCATCGCACGCTATGCCGCCGAAGTCCGCAGCCGCGATTTTCCGGCCGAGGATCAGCTTTACCGCTGACCCCCTCGGCGGCTTTCTACAGCATCGACGGCAGGACCAGATCCGGCGGCCGGTGACCGTCGGCGAAGGTCTTGATGTTGATGATGACTTTCTCGCCCATCTCGGCCCGGCCCTCGACCGTGGCGCTGCCCATATGGGGAAGCAGGACGACATTCGGCAGCGCCCGAAGCCGCGGGTTGATCTGATGGCCGTGCTCGAACACATCAAGCCCCGCGCCCGCGATCTCGCCCGCGCGCAGCATCCGGGTCAGCGCGTTTTCGTCGATGACCTCGCCGCGCGAAGTGTTCACGATCACCGCCGTCGGCTTCATCAGCTTCAGCCGCCGGGCGTTCATCAGATGGAATGTACTGGGGGTATGGGGCGCGTTGATGCTGATGATGTCCATGCGGCTGACCATCTGATCAAGGCTTTCCCACCATGTCGCGTCCAGCTCTTGCTCGATCTCGGGGCGCAGGCGGCGGCGGTTGTGGTAATGGATCTGCATGCCGAAGGCGCGGGCGCGGCGCGCGACCGCCTGCCCGATCCGGCCCATGCCAAGGATGCCAAGACGCCGCCCGCCGACCCGGCCGCCCAGAAAGGCGGTCGGCGCCCAGCCGCGCCACTCGCCCGCCTGCATCACGGCCTGCCCCTCGGGTATGCGGCGGGTCACGGCAAGGATCAGCGCAAGGGTCATGTCGGCGGTGTCCTCGGTCACCACACCGGGGGTATTGCTGACCAGAATGCCGCGTTGCCGGGCCGAATGGACGTCGATGTGATCCACCCCGGCGCCATAATTCGCGATCAGCTTCAGCTTGTCGCCCGCCTGCGCCAGCATGCCCGCGTCGATCCTGTCGGCCACCACCGGCACAAGCACGTCGGACCGGCGCATCGCGTCGACGATCTGATCCCGGTCCATCCGCGCATCCTCGGACGGCGCAAGCGTCACGTCGAACAGTTCCTGCATGCGCGTCTCGACCGGCTGCGGCAAGCGGCGGGTCACGGTGACTTTCAGGCGGTTGGCTGGGGACATCGGGCGTTAATCCTTGGCGGATGGGCTTTCCGCATCTTCCATCGTCGGCGGTTATTTGGCAAACTGCCGCGCAACAGGGGTCGGCACAAGACCCCGTGCATAGGCAGAGCAATGGGACAAAGGCGCCCGCATATGTCCGACAAAGGCATTCGGCCCGACAGCGAAGCATATCGCGGCGGGCATTGGAAAACCATTATCGCGGGGGTGGTGGCCGCCGCGCTGATGACATTGGCCTCGGCCGAGCTGCGCCCCGCGCATGCCCAGACCGGCGACCCCGCCGCCAAAGGCAGCGCGGCGGAAACGGCGGTCGAGGCGATCGAACAGACCGCGCCGGCCCCGATCAGCCCGCCCGCCGAGCAGCGAAGGCCGGATCGCGGCAGCGTCACCAATCTGCCGATCCCGCGCTATGTCAGCCTGAAAGGGTCCGAGGGCAACGCCCGTCGCGGACCATCCCTGACCCATCGCGTCGACTGGGTATTTCGCCATGCCGGCATGCCGCTGCGCGTCACCGCCGAATTCGGCCATTGGCGCCGGGTCGAGGACCGGGACGGCGCCGGGGGCTGGGTGCATTACGCGCTGCTGTCGGGCGTGCGCACCGCGATCGTTCTGGATGACATGACCGACCTTCTGGCGCGCCCCGATCCGCAGGCGCAGGTCGTCGCACGCGCCGAGGCCGGCGTGATCGGCCGGCTTGGTGCGTGCAACCCGGATTGGTGCCAGATCACCGCCGGCGGCGAAAAGGGCTGGGTGCGGAAAACGTCGCTATGGGGCGTCGATCCGGATGAAATCCGGGAATGAACGCCGCGCATTCCTCGCCGAAGCCCGACATCCGGCTGGCGGTTTCCGCCGGGATCGGATCGCTTAGCGTCGCGGTTCTTCTGACCGGCATGAAGGTCTGGGCGCTGTGGCAGACCGGCTCGCTTGCCGTCGCCACCTCGCTTGCCGACAGCGCGCTTGACCTGCTGATGTCGGCCGCGGCGCTGGCCGCGATCATCTATGCCGCCAAGCCCGAGGATGACGAACACAGTTTCGGCCATCACGCGGTCGAGGATCTTGCCGTCCTCGCCCAGTCGCTTCTGGTGCTGGGATCGGCCGGGGTCATCGCATGGCTGTCGATCGGGCGGCTGATGTCCAGCACGCCGCCGACCCTTGCCAACGAGACTGCCGGCAGCGCCGCGATGCTGCTGTCCATGCTGATCACATTCTGTCTGGTCGCGTGGCAAAGCCATGTGGTGCGAAAGACCGGCAATCAGGTCGTGGCGGCGGACCGGCTACATTACCTGTCCGATCTGTTGCCCTCGATGGGGGCCATTTTGGCGCTGCAACTGTCCCAGCGCCTCGGCTGGACCCATGCCGATGCGGTCATCGGGCTGATCGCCGCCGCCTATATGATCCGCAGCGCCGCGCAGCAGGGCGGCTCGGCATGGAACGCGCTGATGGATCATCAGGCCGACCCCGAGGTGATCGCGACCGTCACCCGGCTGGCGGATTCATGGCCCGGTGTTCTGGGCTGGCACGACCTGCAGACGCGCCGGTCGGGCAGCCGGAACTTCATTCACCTGCATGTCGAGCTGGACGGCACCCAGCCGCTGAAGACCGCCCATGACATCGGCGCCGGGCTGCGCGCCGCGATCCTGCGGGAATTGCCCGATTCCTATGTGATCATCCACAAGGATGTCTGGCAGGACCACGACCACACCAGCGGCGAGGCTAGGAACAGCGTCGATAGGTGAATGTCGGGCGCCCCGCCTCGGCCAGCGTCAACCCGATCGCATTCGGTGTCAGCACGACCTGCCGCGACCAGGTTTCCCCCTCGCCCTGACAGTTCAGCGTCAGGGCGGTGCCGCCGCCGTTCACGGCTGTGCTGGAGGCTGTCGTGCATTGCGATTCATAGAACTGCAGGCTGCGCCCCGCGATGATCAGCCGCCCCTCGCCCGTGCCGGGATTGGCGCAGGCAGCGGGATCAAGATTGTATGATCCGGCGAGCCCCAGCGGGGAAGCAGGCTGACCGGGCGGCTGAGCGGGCGTCGGCGCGGGTGTCGGGGCGGCGTCGACGCAGGCCAGCAGCAGCAACGGCAGCCCCAAAAGCGGCAGGGTTTTCGGTGTCATGGCGTGCCTCCTTCTGTTCAGGGCCAACCCGCGGCGGGCGGCTTGCGTTCCCCGCATCGTCACCACACCCCGACTTCCCGCCGACACCGGGCCGTCACCAGGCCGTCAACCCGCCGTCAGCCCGCGTCCTTTCAACAGCGGCTCCACCCCCGGCATGCGGCCCCGGAACCGCGTCCAAAGCTGGTCGGCGGGCTCGGATCCGCCCTGCGACAGGATCGTTTCCTCCAGCCGCCGGGCGGTCGGCGGATCGAAGGGATCGCCGGCTTCCTCGAAAGCGGCAAAGGCGTCGGCATCCATCAGTTCCGACCACATATAGCTGTAATAGCCGCTGGAATATCCGTCGCCGGAAAAGACATGGGCGAAATGCGGGGTGGCGTGACGCATCGGAATGGCGTGCGGCAGATCCAGTTCGGCCAGCACCTCGGCCTGCCGCGCCATCGGATCGGCAGGCGGCGGGCCATCGTGAAAATCCAGATCGACCAGCGCCGAAGCCAGATATTCGACGGTCGAGAACCCCGCATCGGCATTGGCCGCCGCCAGCAGCCGTTCGCGCAGCGCGTCGGGCATCGGCTCACCCGTTTGGGCGTGGCGGGCGTGCTTGGCCAGAATCTCGGGCACCGACAGCCAATGTTCGTAAAGCTGGCTGGGCAGTTCGACGAAATCGCGCGCGACCGAAGTGCCCGAGATCGACGGATATGTCACGTTCGACAGGATGTGGTGCGTCGCGTGGCCGAATTCATGAAACAGCGTGCGGGCATCGTCCCAGGACAGGAACGCGGGCGCTCCGGGTTGGCTCGGCGGGGTGAAGTTGCAGATATTCGTCACGATGGCGCGCTGGTCGGGGGCCATCAGCCGCTGGACCTGCAAGGACGAGCACCACGCCCCCGACCGCTTCGAGGGCCGGGCGAAATAATCGCCGACGAAGGTCGCCATATGCCGGTCACCGCGCAGAACGTCCCAGGCGCGCACCTCGGGGCGCCAAAGCGGTGCCGCAACGGGGACAAAGCTCAGCCCGTAAAGGCGCCCGGCCACGTCGAACACCGCGCCCAGCATGGCGTCGAGCGTCAGGTAGGGCTTGACCTCCTCGGGGTCGATGGCGTGTTCGGCGCCGCGCCGCTGCCGGGCGTAGAAGCGCCAGTCCCACGGCTCCAGCACGCCGTTGACGCCATCGGCGTGCAGCATTTCGGTCAGGCGCGCGGCATCCGCCTCGGCGCGGGCGCGGGCGGGGCCCCAGACCTGCATCAGCAGATCGCGGACCCGGTCGGCGCTGCCGGCCATCTCGGGTTCCAGCTTGAAAGCGGCAAAGTCGGCATAGCCCAGAAGTTGCGCCCGTTCGTGGCGCAATTGCAGGATTTCCGCCGCGATCCGGCGGTTGTCCGTCGCGTCCCCGCCCGCACCCGTGCCGTCACCGCGCCCGGTCCATGCGCGCCACGCGATTTCGCGCAGGTCGCGCCGCGCCGAATATTCCAGAAACGGCACGATCAGCGAGCGGCCGAGCGTCAGCGCATAACCTTTGATCCCGCGTTCGCGCGCCGCCGCCGCCATCATGTCGCGCAGCGATTGCGGCAGCCCGTCCAGATCGGCTTCGGTCAGCGGCAGGACATAATCCCGCTCATCCGCCAGCACGTTCTGCGAAAACTGGTTCGACAGCACCGCCAGCCGTTCCCGGATGGCGGCCATACGGTCGCGCTTGGGCCCGGTCAGTGCGGCACCGGCGCGGCGGAAATCGCGCAGGTATAGTTCGGTCACGCGGGCCTGTTCGGGGTTCAGCGCGTCGGGGGCGTCCGAAACCGCCTGAATGCGGGCAAACAGGCGCGGGTCCATGACGATACGGGTGTTATGCGCGGCCATGCGCGGGGCCAGATCACGCTCCAACGCCTGCCGGTCGGGGTTGGCGTCGGCCGAGGCGAGCGTGTAGAACACCGCCGCTACCTTGTTCAGCGGCTCTTCGGCCAGTTCCAGCGCGGCGATGGTGTTGTCAAAGCTGGCCGGTTCGGGATTGGCGGCGATCATCTCGACCGCCCGCTCGGCTTCGGCCAGCGTGGCATCGAAGGCGGGGGCGAAATCGGCATCCCGGATCAGGTCGAAACGCGGCAGGCCAAGCGGGCCGGTCCAGTCGGTCAATTGCGGATTGATTGCGGTCGTCTTGTCGGAACTGTCAGCCATCTTTGCCCCTTCGCAAATGGCCCTGCTGCGGGCGGGCAAAGCCTATCGCCCCGCCTTGGTCTGCGCCAGCCCCCCGCAGACCGGGCAATCGGTGCGCCTTTCGACCGCGATGGTGCGGGTTTCGGACCACAGCCCGTCAAAGATCATCAGCCGCCCCCGCAGATCCTGCCCGCCGGTCCCGCCGATTTCCTTGATCGCCTCCAGCGCCATCAGGCTGCCCACGACCCCCGGCAGGGCGCCGACCACACCGACCTCGGCGCAGGACGGGGCAAGGCCCTGCGCGGGGGGTTCGGGGAAAATGCAGGCCATGCACGGCGCGCCGCGGGCGGGATCGTACAGGGTCACCTGCCCCTCCCACTGGACGATGGCACCGCTGAGCAGCGGGATGCCAAGCGTCACGGCGGCGCGGTTGACGGCGGCGCGGGTCGCAAAGCTGTCGCTGCCGTCGATGATCAGGTCATGACCGGCCAGCAAACCCTCGGCATTGGCATCGTCCAGACGCCGGGCGACGCCGGTGACCTCGACATGCGGGTTCAGGGCCCGCAGACGCGCTATCGCCGCCCCGGTTTTCGGCTGGCCGACCTGATCGGTGTCGAAGATCACCTGCCGTTGCAGGTTCGACAGGCTGACGGCATCGTCGTCGATCACCGTGATCCGTCCGACACCCGCCGCCGTCAGATACATCAGGACCGGCGCGCCAAGCCCCCCCGCCCCGATCACCGCGACCCGCGCCCGGGACAGCCGCTGCTGGCCCGGTCCGCCAAGCTCGCGCAGGGTGATGTGGCGGGCATAGCGGTCAAGCTCGGCCCCGCTCAACCGCCCGGGAACGGCTGAAGGCGCATGGGTGGGCGGCGCATCGGGGGGCGGCTGATGTGTGTCGCGCGAGTCGCCCGTGTCGGCCCGGCGCCGAACCCAACCGAGCCCCCACAGATAAACCTGCAGGATCGCCGCGATTCCGGCCAGCACCAGCCAATGCCGCGCCTGCCCCGGAATCGACCCGGCCAACCCCGGCGCCGCGATCCGCAGCCCGGCGATCACCACTGAGGCCGCCGCAATACTCGCCATGACCGCCCAGCCGCGCCAAAGCGCCAGACCCGTCGCCGCGACCAGTATCAGCGCGGCCGCCACGGCTATCCCCGCCCGGTCGAGCCGAAGCCGCCCTGACCGCGTTCGGTCTCACCCAGTTCCCGCACCTGCCGGAAGCCGGCCTGAACGACCGGCGCGACGACCATCTGCGCGATGCGCTGGCCATGCTCGATCGTGACCGGCTCCGCGCCCAGATTGATCAGGATCACCCCAAGCGGGCCGCGATAGTCGCTGTCGATCGTCCCCGGCGCGTTCGGCAGGCTGATGCCCTCTTTCAGGGCCAGACCCGAACGGGGGCGGATCTGCACCTCATAGCCAAGCGGAATCTCGATGCGCAGCCCGGTCGGGATCAACCGCCGCTCACCCGGGGCAAGGATCACCGGCTGCCGGTCGGCGAATTGCGCGCGCACGTCGGCACCAGCCGCGCCCGCCGTTTCATAGCTGGGCAGGCCAAGCGCCTGATCGGCCCATTCCTCGAAGATCACGTTGATGGTTGGCGTCATATCCCCTGCACCTCGGCGGTTGCGTTCAATGACCCGGCGAGCGAGCGGAACCGCGCATCGGCGACCTCTCCGAACAGCGCCCTGCCCTTTTTCGTCAGGTTCAGACGCAGCGTATTGGTCTTGTCGTTGAATTTCAAAGTACCGGCGGATTCGGGATCCTTCACCGCGAACATGGCGCCAAAGCGCATCGCCTTGCCCAGCACCTCGGCATCCCGGATCTGCTCGTCGGTCAGCAGCTTGAACAGCGGCGCCATCGGTGAGTTGTTGCGGCTGTTCTTATAGCGATGCAGCAGCGCCAGCCCCACGAACACCCGCTCGGGGTGTGAGATCGCGGCCATGTTGGCGCGGGTCACATTGTCGAAACAGGCGTCGGCGCGATAGTCGGGGTGCGCGCGCCACGCGGTGTCGTGCAAAAGACAGGCGGCGCGGATCAGCCGGTCACGCTCGGGCGTCACATCGGCGAACAGGGGTTGCAGAAACGCATACAGCTTTTTGCCGAAACCCGGCATGCGCGACATCTGCTTTTCGGAAAACCGCGCGGCCTCGATCAGCGGATCGCGCTTGCGCAGCGCGGTGGACATCTGTTCGTACAGCATGCCCTCGCGGATACCGTATGAGGATATCGCGATTTCCTTGGGCTGGAACGTCTCGACCAACTGACGCAGGACCTTGCTGGCCAGCGGCACAAGCTCCATCCGCGCCGAGGATATGCCGACCCGCGAGCGCAATTCGTTGGGGTCGCTTTCGGCGATCCAGTTCACCGTCTCGTCGATGGCGGCGGGGTTCATCCGGTATTCATGCAGAACCGTCATCGGATAGCCGGTCCGTTCCATGTCCAGCCGCGCGATGGCCCGCCAGGATCCGCCGACCAGAAAGATCGTGTCGTGGTCGGTGCCCATTTCGGCGGCCAGTCCCTCGACGATGCCGGCAATATGCTTTTTCAGCGCCTTGTCGCCGCCTTCGACCTGTTGCAGGCGGAACGGCCCCAGCGGCGAGGTGACGCAGCGCCCGACCTTGCCGCCCGAAAGCTCGGCCAGCTCCATCGAGCTGCCGCCGATGTCGCAGACCAGACCGGAAGCCTCGGGCCAGCCCAGCGCCACGCCCTGCGCCGACAGGTTCGCCTCTTCCTCGCCGCTGACCACCCACAGCTTCAGCCCGGTCTGTTTCTCGACCTCGCGGCGAAATTCGTCGCCATTCGCGGCCTCGCGCACGGCGGCGGTGGCCACGCAGGTCAGTTGTTCGATCTCCATCGCATCGGCGATCAGCGCAAATCGGCGCAGCGCCGACAGCGCGCGTTCGACACCCTTGGGGTTCAGAATGCCGGTGCGGGCCAGACCATCGCCAAGCCCGGCCATGACCTTTTCGTTATAAAAATAGGCGGGCGACCGGGCGGCGCCGTCGAACACCACCATACGAACCGAGTTCGAGCCGACATCGACCACGCCCACGCGCTTCAGCGACCGGGCCGAGGGCTTTGGAAAGATCGGGCGCCCAAAAGGCTCAAACTTTCCACCCGAGGCGGTTTTGACTCGGTTCATATCGGCATCCTTCGATTCCCCGTCACGCATTTCTCTCTAGCCCTGCGGTGTGCAGGGGTTCAATCCTGACCGTGTGTCAGCGCAGGGACGTCGCGCGCCCCGGCCGAACCCCGACCCGACAATGACGGGTTTTCCATGAAGAACCGGTGACAGGAAAACAGGTCGTCCCTGCCGTCGGGCAGGTAACGCAGGAAGCGTCCGTCAGGTTGCAGCAACCAGCTTTGCGCCTCATCGGCCATATTCGCGGCCATGATCTGGCTGACGATCTGCGCCTTCACCGTGTCGTTCAGGCATTCGACCAGCGTTTCGACCCGCCGCGACAGGTTGCGCCCCATCCAGTCGGCCGAACTGATGAACACCCGCGCCTTCTTGCTGGGCAGGCCGTGGCCGTTGCCGAAACAGACGATTCGCGAATGTTCCAGAAACCGCCCGACGATGGATTTGACCCGGATATTTTCCGACAGTCCGGCAATTCCGGGCCGCAGCCCGCAAATCCCGCGCACCACGAGGTCGATCCGCACCCCGGCCTGACTGGCGGCATAAAGCGCGTCGATGATGTCGGGCTCGATCATGCTGTTCATCTTGGCCCAGATCGCCGCGGGCCTGCCGCGACGCGCCATATCGGCCTCGCGCGCGATCAGGTCGAGCAGACGGTCCTTCATGTCGATCGGGCTGATGGCAAGGTTTTCCAGCCCCTCGGGCTGAACATAGCCGGACAGGTAGTTGAACACCTTGGTCGCGTCACGCCCCAGCGCCGGATCGCAGGTGAACAGCGACAGGTCGGTATAGATCCGCGCCGTGATCGGGTGATAATTGCCGGTGCCGTAATGGGTATAGGTCACCAGCGAGTCGCCCTCGCGCCGGACCACGGTGCTGATCTTGGCGTGGGTCTTGTATTGCACGAAACCATAGACCACATGCGCGCCCGAGCGTTCCAGCCGGCGCGACTGGCGGATGTTCGCGGCCTCGTCGAAGCGCGCCTTCAACTCGACCAGCGCGGTGACGGATTTGCCCGCCTCGGCAGCCTCGCACAACGCCTCGACGATCGGGCTGTCGCGGCTGGTGCGGTACAGGGTCTGCTTGATCGCCAGAACGTCCGGGTCGCGCGCCGCCTGCTGAAGATAGCGCACCACCATGTCGAAGGTCTCATAGGGGTGATGCAGCAGCACGTCCTTTTGCCGGATCGCCGCGAACATGTCGCCGTCATGATCCTGAACCCGCTCGGGCACCCGCGGGGTAAAGTTCGGCCATTGCAGGTCGCGGCGGTTGTCGAGGATCAGTTCGCGCACATCGGCCATGCCGACCAGCCCCTCGACCTCGACCATCTCGTCGGTGGTGACGTGCAGTTCCTGCATGATCAGCCGCCGCAGCCGGTCGGGCGTGCCCGAGCTGAGCTTGAGCCGGATCACGCTGCCCCGGCGGCGGCGCTTCAGCGCGGTTTCAAATTCCCGAACCAGATCCTCGGCTTCGTCCTCGACCTCCAGATCGCTGTCGCGCAGCACCCGGAAGATGCAGTGCCCGACGTCGCGATAGCCGGGGAACAGGCTGCCGAGGTTCATCAGCAGCAGATCCTCCAGCCGCAGGAACCGCTCATTCCCCGGCAGGGCGATGAACCGCGCCACCTGCTGCGGGATCGGCAGCAATGCCTGCATCTGACGGCCATCGCTTTCGCGCGCCAGTTCCAGACCAAGCGAAAGCCCGGCGTTCGGGATGAAGGGAAACGGGTGCGCGGGGTCGATGGCCATCGGCGACAGGATCGGCAGAACCTGTTCCTGAAAATACCGCCGCAGGAACGCCTCGTCCGCGCGGGTGACGCGCGACCGGGACAGGATCGCGATATTCTGCGCCTCCATCTCGCGGCGCAGCCGGTTCCACACGGTTTGCTGCACGCCCATCAGACGGCGCGCATCGGCGTTGATCAGCGCCAGTTGCTCGACCGGGGTCAGGCCGTCGTCGGACAACTGGCTGTTGCCCTCGCGGACCCATTCCCGCAGGCCGGCAACGCGGACGGTATAGAATTCGTCAAGGTTGGTGGCGCTGATCGACAGAAACCGCACCCGTTCCAACAGCGGGACGCGATCGTTGCGCGCCTCGTCCAGAACCCGCCAGTTGAACGCGAGCCAGCTTAGTTCGCGGTTGAAGAACCGCGCCGGCCCTTCGGGCACGCCGCCCGGCAATACCGTCGGCTCAGGGATCGGGGTCTTGAGGAAATCAGCCTTGGTCATCGTCGTGTCGGGGTTTCATGTCTCGAGGCCGGGCGGAATGGCGCCTTTGGGGCGCAGCGCGCAGGTGCGGCGGCGCTTTGGCGTGGTGCGGTAGTAATCGGCGACGCTGACCCGCCGCGCAGGCGGCAGTTCGTCCCAGTTCACCCATTCGCAGCCAAGACCCAACGCGTCGGCCATCCGCTCCATCGCGGCGGTACTGGGGATGCCGATGATGGCGGTTTCCTGCCCCTCGGCCTGCGGCGCCGCGTTCAGGTCGTTGTCGGTACGCTCACGGACAAGCTGGATCATCGGATTTTCGGCGGTGATGAACTCGCTGTCGATGATGATCAGCTTCGCGCCAAGTGCCGTGGCCTGCCGCAACAGCCGGAAATGGTCCATGACGTGGTAATAAATGCCATAAAGGGCGACGACATCGAACCGTTCGCCGTCGCGTTCCAGCCCGTCGAGCCCGTCGTAAAGATCGCCCTGCCGCAGGGTGACCCGCCCCTTCCAGTCAGATTCGGGAAAATCCGCATAGGCGGCAACCAGTTCCGGCCGCGCCTCGATCGCCACGACCTCGGTCGCCCCGGCCGCCGCAAGCGCATAGGCCCAGCGGCCGTCATGGGCGCCCAGATCCAGCACCCGCGCCCCTTCGATATCCTTCTTGAACGGCTTCAGGATAAACCGGCGGCGCCGGTTCATGCGCTGCACATCTGCGTCGGAATAGCCGAGCGCGCCGAGAAAATCGAAAAACCCCATCACCGATCCTGTTGCAATGCCGCGCCGTTGCCGTCAAGGGCGAAACGTCGGGTGATTTCAAGTACTTCTGCAAGTAGCGCCCGCGTCACCGGCGCCTTGCGCGCAAGCGCCGCCTGATCCACCGCCGCGACCAGCGCCCGGGCATCGCCCAGCGAACGCTCCATTCTTTGGGCGAGCCAGTCGACCAGCGCGGCCGATATGACGATCTGACGGTCGGCGAACAGTTTGACCAGCACCGCCCGCAACAGCCCATCATCGGGCGCCTCCAGCCGCGCCTGCGCCGCCGTATCGAGACGCGAGCGAAGATCGGCAAGCGAAAGCCCCCAGTCCCGGGGCGGACGGCGCGCGGTGATCAGCAGGGGCCGCGCCGGGCCGCTGAGATTCCACAAATGAAAAAGCGCCTCCTCGGCGGCGGCGCCCAACGGACCGTCGGCATCTTCGATCAGCACCGGCCGGGCCGCGCCGGCCAGCGCCGCGACCGCGCCCGCATCAAGCGCCGGGCCGTCCAGAACCTGCGCATCGGCCCCGGCCGCCCAGATCCCGGCCAGATGCGACTTGCCGGCGCCGGCCGGACCGATCAGCAAAAGCCGGCCGCCGGGCCAGTCGCGGGGCGCGTCAAGCATCGCCACCGCAGCCGCGTTCGAGGGCGCAATCAGATAATCCTCGCGCCCGAGCGCAGGCGGAACGCGCAGATCAAGCGGAATTTGCCCGGTCATTCGCGGTCTCAGCTCTGGTGCGCGCCCTTGGGTTTTCCCTTCGCATCCTTCGGCTTCATCTTCGCTTCCTCGACGGCGTTTTCCAGCCGCAACTCGACCAGTTTGCTTTCTGCCGCCATTTCGGCCGCCTCACGCTCACGCGCGATGGTGCCGCGCGGAACCAGTTCGATCGGCACCGGCTGCGGCGGCGGGGGTGGGACTTCCTTGCCGGTATAAAGCGCGCTTTCGCGGTAACGTTCGGCGGCGAAACGCACCAGAACCCCAAGCGATGCCGCAATCGGCACCGCGGCCAGCAGCCCGACAAAGCCGAACATGGTGCCAAAGACGGTCAGCGCCAGCATCAGCCAGACCGGGTGAAGCCCCACCTGCCCGCCGACGATCTTGGGTTGCAGATAATTGCCCTCGACCATCTGGCCGAAGGCGAAAACCGCGATGACCGCGCCGATCCACAGCCAGTCGCCCCAAAAGCTGAACAGGGCCACGCCGATGGCCGTCGCCCCGCCGATCAGCACCCCGACATAGGGGATAAAGCCCAGCATCGCCGCCATCGCCCCGATACCCACCCCGAAAGGCAGCCCGATAAGCCCCAGCGAAACCGAATAGAACGTCCCCAGTATCAGGACCACCAGCCCCTGCCCGCGCACGAATCCCGACAGCGCCTTGTCGATGTCGCGGAACAACCGCCGCAGCGTGGGCGCATGCTCGCGCGGCAAAAGCTGGTCGATGCGGGCAACCATGTGGTCCCAGTCCAGCAGCAGGTAGAACGCCACCACCGGCACGATCACGAAAAGCGTGATCAGCGACACCAGACTGACCACCGACCCCATCACCGTCGACAGGATATTCGCCGAAAGCTCGCTCAACCGCGATCCAAACTGCGAGATCACGCTGCGCAGCGTGCCATCGGCCGGGACGAGTTCGGGGAATTGCGCGGTCAGCCAGCCCTGTACCTGCTGCATCATGCCCGGCATCGCCTCGATCAACTGGGTGATCTGGCGGAAGATGATCGGCAGCACGAACAGGATCACAAGGATGAACAATGCCGCCGCCACGACCGAGATCACGATGACCGACAAGGTCCGCGACAGGCCGAGACGTTCCAGCCGGTCCGCGACCGGGTCCATCAGATAGGCCACCGCCGCACCCAGCAGGAACGGCATGATCGCATTACCCAGCAGCCACAGCATCAAAAGCACGGCGAACAGCGCCGTGCCCCAGATCCAGACCTGCTTGTGTACCGGAATCTGCATTACCCTCTCCTGACCTGTTCCGACCGACATTCGCGGTTTCACACCGCCGATGCAAGCAATGCCGGTTGCCGCGAGGCTCGCCGTCAGTTAATCGGTTTCAAGCATTGCTCCAAGGGTCTTATCATGCGTCTTTCGCGCTATTTTCTGCCTGTCCTCAAGGAAACCCCCGCAGATGCGCAGATCGCCAGCCACCGGCTGATGCTGCGCGCAGGCATGGTCAAGCAGCAGGCGGCGGGGATCTATTCCTGGCTGCCGCTGGGCTTCAAGGTATTGAACCGGATCGAGCAGATCGTGAACGAGGAACAGCAGCGCGCCGGTCATATCCCGCTTTTGATGCCGACGCTGCAATCGGCGGAGCTGTGGCGCGAAAGCGGCCGCTATGACGCCTATGGCGACGAGCTTCTGCGCATCACCGACCGCCACAAGCGCGAAATGCTGTATGGCCCGACGAATGAGGAGATGATCACCGACATCTTCCGCAGCCATGTGAACAGCTACAAGGATCTGCCGCTGACGCTGTATCACATCCAGTGGAAATTCCGCGACGAGGTGCGCCCCCGCTTCGGCGTCATGCGCGGCCGCGAGTTCCTGATGAAGGACGGCTATAACTTCGACCTTACGAAAGAGGACGCGCTTCACGCCTATAACCGGCATCTGGTCAGCTATCTGCGCACCTATGAACGCATGGGCCTGCAGGCGATCCCGATGCGCGCCGATTCCGGCCCGATCGGCGGCGACGACACCCATGAATTTCTGGTCCTCGCCGATACCGGCGAGTCCGAGGTCTTTTATGACAGCGAGATCACCGACCTGAAATTCGGCGACCGCGAGATCGATTATGACAATGTCGAACAGTTGCAGGGCGTGCTGGAAGAGTTCACCAGCCGTTACGCCCGCACCGACGAAACCCATGACGAGGCTGTCTTCGCCAAGGTCCCCGAGGAACGCCGCCGCACCGCGCGCGGCATCGAGGTGGGGCAGATCTTCTACTTCGGCACCAAATATTCCGAACCTATGGGGGCGACGGTCGTCGGCCCGGACGGCGCCCGCACGCCGGTTCACATGGGCAGCCACGGCATCGGTGTGTCGCGCCTCGTCGGCGCCATCATCGAGGCCAACCATGACGACAAGGGCATCATCTGGCCCGAGGGCGTGACCCCGTTCGACGTCGGCATCGTCAACCTCAAACAGGGCGACGCATCCACCGACAGCGCTTGCGAGGCGCTTTACCGCGAATTGAAGGCGAAGGGGCTGGATCCGCTTTACGACGATCGCGACGAGCGCGCCGGGGCGAAATTCGCCACCATGGACCTGATCGGTCTGCCCTGGCGGATCACGGTGGGGCCGCGCGGGTTGGCCAGTAACACCGTCGAGCTGACCAGCCGCCGCACCGGCGAATCCGAAGAGCTGAGCGCCGAGGCCGCCGTCAACCGGCTGGCCGAGATATACGCGCCGGTCAAAGCCGCGGCTTTCGCCTGATGTCGATCCTGCGCCTGATCCCGGCGCTGGCGCTGGGTGCGGTCCTGTCGCAGTTCCCGGCCTTTTCGGACCAGTATGTCCAAAGGCTGGGCGGTCAGGTCGATGCCCTTCAGGCCGTCGCCGCGGATTTCGATGCCAGCGCCGAAAAGGCCGGATACACGCGCGAACAGGCGTTATCGGACCTGTCAGGCTCCGACTTTCAGACCGCGCATCAGGGCGACATGCGCCAGACCTTCGCGCGGCTGGACAAGCTGTCGGGCGACCTGACGTTACTGCGCACAGCCTCGCCGCTTGAACGCATGTTGCTGCCGCACCGTCTGGGCGACATGCAGACGCTGCGTGCGACATGGGCTGATTTCGTGCCCGCGGTGCCGGTCAGTTTCGCCGGGCTGGCGGCGGGCGGGATCGGCTTTGTGCTGGGCTGGATACTGGCGGCGATGCTGGGGCGCCCTTTCCGGCGGCGGGACCGTCTGGGCTGGCGCTGAATCCGCCGCATTGCCGGGGGAAGGCCGCCCAACAGCGTGGGCGACCGGATCGGATTACGCACCCGGAGATATGCTAGCTCGTCGGGCGCGGGTGCCGTCCCCGCGTTTACGGCTTCAGGCTGCGCAGGCGGAACGCCAGCATCACCATCGAGACGCCGAAGATCAGCGCAAAGATACCGATCAGCCAGACGATGCTGATAAGCCCGGCGTCGGGCGCCACCATGATCAGGATACCGAAGATGATCGACAGCAGCCCGGACAGGCCAAGTGCCCATTCGCCTTCGATTTCGTGACGCAGCCGGATCGCGGCGATGATGCGCAGCACCCCGCCGACGACCGCCCATGCCGCGATCCAGATGACAAAGGCCAGCGCCGTGGCGGCGGGCCAGAACAATGCCATCAGGCCGATGATGATGCTCAGCACCCCGTCAAGCGCCCATGACCACCACTGATCGTCATGGGACCGGCGCCGGAAACCCATCACGATCGCCAGCACACCATCGACGACCGCGAACACGCCGAACACCAGCAGCAGGCTGGCCAGCGTCGCGCCCGGCATGAACAGCGCCAAAAGCCCCAGCAATATCCCGGCGATCCCGCGCAAAAGCGGCACCCACCAGTTTTCGGCCAGAACCCGCAAGGCGGGGTCGGAAGTTGCGGAACCTATTCCCGGTTGTTGATTAAGTGTCATCTGAAGCCCCCGTTGGCTGGTAACTGATCTGATCTTCAACACTTTTACGGGCATACGGCAAAGCCGCACACGCTCCACGATACTAATCCCGCACGGGGTAAAAATCGAGGGACGATTGTGACAGCGCCGATCATTTGCGGTAGGGCGGCGCCCGGCCGGTTCCGGCAGGCGGTTTCAGGCGGGTTTTCCCCCCTGCCGCACCGTGCCGCGCCAGATCAGCTTGGCGTGGGGGCAGACCGTCCCGACCGGGTTTTGCGCATCGGTCGCCAGCCAGCGAACGGCCTCATCGGCGATTTCCTCGACCGGCTGGCGGAAGGTGGTCAGGTTGTAGCTTTCCCATTCCGCCTGCGCGATGTCGTCGAAGCCGATCAGCGAAAGCTGGCGCGGCACCTCGACATTGAACCTGTGGCGCACGGCATCAAGCACGCCGCATGCGATCTGGTCGGTCGTGCAGAATATACCATCGGGCCGGTCAGTCCGGGTCATCAGATTGGTGCCGATATCAAGCCCGGTCTGATAATTGGTCAGGCCGCGCGCCTCGACAACCGGCTGAAGCCCGGCGTCCCGCGCGGCGGCCAGAAAGCCCGCCTCGCGCCCGGTCAGGCTGGGCGTTCCGGCCTTGGAGGTGGCAAGCGCCAGCCGCCTGCACCCGGCCGCGACCAGCACCGAAAACGCCTGCCGCCCCGCCCCCTGCTCGTCAAGGCTGATCCGAAGCGATCCGGGGCGCAGTTCGTCGCGGTTTATCAGCACCAGCCGCATGCCGTATTGAAGGCAGGTTTCGGCCAGCGACAGCGGCGGCATCCCCGACAGCACCACCGCCGCATCGGTCCGGTACGAAATCGCCCGGCGCAGCGCCTGTTCCACGCTGTCGTCGGAGCGGTCGGTGTTGATCAGCAGCGCGACCTTGCCGGCCTCTTGCAACCGCATCGTCAGCGCCGCCAGAAGTTTGGCGCGATAGGGGGTGTTGATCTCGGACGCGATCAGCGCGACCAGACCGGTTTCGGACCGGATCAGCCCGCGTGCAAGGTGGTTGACGTGATAGCCCAGCCGGTCGGCGGCGGCATGCACCTTGGCCCGCGTCTCGGCCGAGACGCTGGCGCCGGGGGTGAAGGTACGCGACACCGCCGCGCGCGACACGCCCGCCAGATCCGCAACATCCTGTGCGCTTACCGTTACGCGCCGCATTCCGCCCCTGTCCGTCCGCGAGAGTCGCCGATTCAGTGAACAGCTTTACATCAATTGATACCGTCAGCCCCGGCATAGAGCCATAATCTTTCGTTGACAACGATCCTTTCGCCTCGCAACCTGATGCACAGGTGTGCAAAGCGCGGCTCTGGCAAGAGCAAAGGGAGGAAATGATGAATAGAACCACGATCGCAATTCTGTGCGGAACCGTCCTGTTGCCGGCCGCGGCCGGCGCGGCAGAGCTGAACCTGATCTGCTCGGCCGATGTGGTGATCTGCGAACGGCTGGTCACCGAGTTCGAAAAGACCCATTCGGACATCGACGTGAACATGGTCCGGCTGTCCTCGGGCGAGGCCTATGCCAAGATCCGGGCCGAAAACCGCAATCCGCAGACCGACCTGTGGTGGGCCGGCACGGGTGATCCGCATTTGCAGGCCGCCGCGGACGGGCTGACCGCCGAATACAAATCCCCGATGCTGGACCAGATGCGCGACTGGGCGGTGAAGCAGGCCGAAGTCTCGGGCTTTCGCACCATCGGCGTCTATTCCGGCGCGCTCGGCTGGGGCTATAACAAGGATATTTTCGAGAAGAAGGGCATCAAGCCGCCCGAATGCTGGGCCGATCTGCTGGACCCGTCGCTGAAAGGCGAAATCCAGATCGCCGACCCGAATTCGTCCGGCACCGCCTATACGACGCTGGCGACGCTGGTTCAGTTGATGGGCGAGGATCAGGCCTTCGACTATCTGAAGAAACTGAACGCGAATATCTCGCAATACACCAAGTCGGGTTCGGCCCCGGTCAAGGCGGCGGCGCGGGGCGAGGCCGGCCTTGGCATCGTGTTCCAGCATGACGCGGTGGCGCAGGTCGTCGAGGGCTTCCCGATCGTGGTTGGATCGCCCTGCGAGGGCACCGGGTACGAGATCGGCTCGATGTCGATTATCGAAGGCGCGCAGAATCCCGACGAGGCCAAAATCTTCTATGACTGGGTGCTGACGCCGGAAGTTCAGGAAATCATGCCCGAGGCCGGCTCATTCCAGATCCCGTCGAACAAGAACGCCAAGATCCCCGAACAATCCCCGGATCTGGGCACGATCAAGCTGATCGACTATGATTTCGAGGAATACGGATCAGCCGATCGCCGGAAAGAACTGCTTGCCCGCTGGGACGCCGAGGTCGGCGGCCGCGCGGCCGAGTGATGCGACAAGCGGGGGGCGTCCTTGCGGGCGCCCCCTGTTGTTTCCGGTTCGGTGGGCGCGATGATGAACAAGGACAACCGCAGGCTGGATGTGGTCTTTGCGGCCAGCCTTTTGGCGCTGGTGCTGCTGCCGTGGTATCGGGTCCGGTCGGGTTTTTTCAGCTTCGACTGGCTGTCCGATATCTTCGGCAACGACGGGCTGTGGCCGGGGCTCGTGCAGGCCGCGACCGGGCGCTGGCA
Organism: Paracoccus pacificus; assembly: GCF_042680785.1. Classification (NCBI taxonomy): domain Bacteria; kingdom Pseudomonadati; phylum Pseudomonadota; class Alphaproteobacteria; order Rhodobacterales; family Paracoccaceae; genus Paracoccus; species Paracoccus pacificus. Next base: position 420,384 of record NZ_JBHUEN010000043.1, on the reverse strand, counting down.
GCTTTGGCCGGTCATAGCACTTCTGGCCCTGGCAATCGCCATCCGCCTGACTCGGCCGCCGGGCAGGCGCGGCGGGATGCTGGCGCTGATCGGGGCGGCGGGTCTGATCTGGCTGGTGGCCGAGGGGCTGGCGATCGGCACGCGCGGCTGGAACTGGGGCCTGCTCGAGGCGCGTTTCGGCGAGGTCGCGGGCCAGCAGGCGTTCGGCGCCGGTGCCGTGGTGATGGCCTTCGCCTTCAACCTGATGATCGCCTTCGGCATGGCCGAGCGTGGGGCGCTGAAGGGTGACGCCTTTGTCCTTGGCGCGATCGCCACCATCCTTCTGCTGGTCACGACCTTCGTCTTTTACCCGATCATCTCGATGTTCACCGGCGCGTTTCAGGATTTCGACGGCGCGTTCACCACCGAAGGCGTCAGGCGCAACATCGTCGATCCCAAGATCTGGTCGCTGGCCTGTCTTTACGGCGGTTATTGCGGCGTCGCATGGCGGACCTTCTTTCTGGCGATCTGCACCGCCACGGGCACCACGCTGCTGGGGCTGGCCTTTGCGCTGGTCGCCACCCGCACCGGCTTCCGGTTCAAGAAATCACTGCGTCTGCTGACGGTTCTGCCGATCATCACGCCGCCCTTCGTGGTCGGCCTTGCGCTGACCATGCTGTTGGGCCGCGCCGGCACCGTCACGCAATGGATCGAGGCCGCCACGGGGTGGGAGCTTGGCCGCTGGATCTATGGCCTGACCGGCATCTGGATCGCCCAGATGCTCAGCTTCACGCCGATTTCCTTTCTGGTGCTGATCGGGGTCGTCGAAGGCGTCAGCCCCTCGATGGAAGAGGCCAGCCAGACCCTGCGCTCCGACCGGTGGCGCACGTTCCGCAAGGTGTCGCTGCCGCTGATGGCACCGGGGCTGGCCAATGCCTTCCTGATCGGGTTCATCGAATCGATGGCGGATTTCGGCAATCCGCTGGTGCTGGGCGGTTCGGGCGGGGTCCTGTCGACCGAGATATTCTTTGCCGTCGTCGGTGCCCAGAACGACCCGGCGCGGGCGGCGGTGCTGGCCAGCGTTTTGCTGGTCTTTACCCTGTCGGCCTTTCTGGCACAGCGGTTCTGGCTGGCCGTGCGGAACTTTGCCACCGTGACCGGCAAGGGCGACGGCGGCCGCCACGCGCTGTTGCCGGGCCGGGTGGCGGTGCCGGTCATCGGCATCGTTTGCCTGTGGAGCTTTTTCGCCGTCGCGATCTACGCGATGATCGTCTTTGGCGGTTTCGTGAAGGTCTGGGGCCTTGATCACACGCTGACCCTTGATCATTACGCCCGGGCCTTCGGCATCTCGACCGAAGGCGGCAGCATCCGCTGGACCGGCGTCGCATGGAACAGCTTCTGGACCACGATGAAAATCTCGCTGATCGCGGCGCCCCTGACCGCGGCGGTCGGTCTGATGACCGCCTGGCTGATCGTGCGGCAGCGTTTCCCCGGCCGCGCCCTGTTCGAGTTCGCGCTGATGATGAGCTTTGCGATCCCCGGCACCGTCATCGGCATCAGCTATATCATGGCCTTCAACCTGCCGCCGGTGCAACTGACCGGCACGGCGCTGATCCTGATCGCGTGCTTCGTGTTCCGCAACATGCCGGTCGGGGTGCGCGGCGGCGTGGCCGCGATGGCGCAGCTTGACGGATCCCTGGACGAGGCGTCGCTGACCCTTGGCGCGGGATCGGGCCGCACCCTGCGCCGGGTGATCCTGCCGCTCTTGCGGCCGGCGATTCTGGCGGCGCTGGTCTACAGCTTCGTGCGGGCGATCACCTCGATCTCGGCGGTGATCTTTCTGGTCAGCGCGAAATACAACATGGCCACCGCCTATATCGTCGGGCTGGTCGAGAACGGCGAATACGGCGTAGCCATCGCCTATTCCTCGGTCCTGATTCTGGTGATGATCAGCGTGATCGGCGGGTTTCAGATGCTTGTGGGTGAACGCCGTCTGCGGCGCGCCCAGACATTGCAGGAGAAGGCGGCATGAACGACACCCGGCGCGGCGCGGTCGAGTTTCGCAACGTGATGAAACGGTTTGGCAGCTTCACCGCCATTCCCGACCTGAACCTCAGCATAGCGCCGGGCGAGCTTGTCACCCTGCTTGGCCCGTCGGGTTGCGGCAAGACGACCACGCTGCGGATGCTCGCCGGTCTGGAAAGCCCGACCTCGGGTCAGGTGCTGATCGGTGGGCAGGACGTGACACGCCTGCCGGCGAACCGGCGCGACGTCTCGATGGTGTTTCAGTCCTATGCGCTGTTTCCGCACATGAGCGTGCGCCAGAACGTGGCTTACGGACTGGAATCGGGCGGGCTGAAGCCGGCCGAGGCGCGCGAACAGGCCGAGCGCGGTCTTGATCTGGTCGGCCTCGCCGGGCTTGGCGACCGTCTGCCGTCGGAATTGTCGGGCGGCCAGCAGCAGCGCGTCGCGGTGGCCCGCGCGCTTGTGCTTGAACCTCAGGTGCTGCTTCTGGATGAGCCGCTGTCGAACCTTGACGCGCGCCTGCGCCGCCGGGTCAGGACCGAGATCCGCGAATTGCAGCAGCGTCTGGGCTTTACCGCCGTCTATGTCACCCATGATCAGGAAGAGGCGCTGGCGGTATCCGACCGCATCGTCGTCATGCGCGAGGGCCGTATCGCGCAGGCGGGAACGCCACGCGACCTGTATCAGAACCCGGCCTCGGAATTCATCGCCGATTTCATGGGCGAGGCAAGCGTGGTCGATGCCAGCGTCATCTCGGTCGATGGCGACAGCGCCGTGGTGCGGATCGGGGATCTGGATGTGACGCTGCCCGCGATCGGCGGCGCCCGGCCGGGGCCGGCGCGGCTGGCGGTACGGTCGAACGCGATCAATATCCGGCCGGGACGTGGCGGCCTGAACGGCCGGGTGCTGACCTCGGCCTATCTGGGCGATCACATCGAATATGAACTGGACAGCGCCGCCGGTCGCCTGTTCGCCGTCGATCACGAAAATACCGCGCCCCTGCCGCCGGACACCGAAGTGTCGCTGAACCTGCTGCCGCGCGGCCTTGCGCTGATCCCGTAAAGGAGCCCTTGGTGACACAGAACCATCTGACCGCGCGGCTGGCCCGGGCCGAGCAGGTCGCCGGCCGGGCCGCGCGACTGGCGCTTGACCATTACCACCGCCGCGACGCGCTGGTGATCGAGACCAAGCGCCACCCGACCGATCTGGTGTCCGAGGCCGACCGCGCGGTCGAGGCGCTGATCAGGGACGCGCTCGCCGACGCCTTTCCCGATGACGCCCTGCTGGGCGAGGAGCTTGGCCTGACCCCCGGCACCTCGGGGGTGACATGGATCATCGACCCGATCGACGGCACCGCGCCTTATCTGAACGGTCTGCCGGGCTGGTGCGTCTCGATCGGGGCGATGGACGGCGACGGACCGGCCATCGGCGTCATCGCGGCGCCGATGCTGAACGAGACATTCACCGCCATGCGCGGCGGCCCGGCGCGGCTGAACGGCGCAACGATCACCGCCAGCCGGCTGGACCTGCAACATGGCATGCTGGGCGTGGGGGCGAATGATCGCGTGCCGGCCGCACGGGTGGGTGAGATGCTGGGGGCGCTGACCGGGGCCGGGTCAAGCTGGATCCGCTATGGCTCGGGCGCGCTGATGCTGGCCTGGGTCGCGGCCGGCCGGCTGGTCGGCTATGTCGAGCCGCGGATGAGCGCATGGGACTGCATGGCCGGCTATTGCCTGATCGGGGCGGCCGGCGGGCGGCTGCTGCCGTTTCCGGCCGATGAACAGGGTCTGATCCGGCCCGCGCCGGTGCTGGGCGCCAACTGCGCCAGCTATGACGATCTGCTGCGCCTGACGCGGTTGGACGACGATCGTTTCTGGACGACCACGGCGGGCTGACCGGCGAAGGATCACAGCGAGATGCGCCGGACAATCGGGACGAGGGGCGCGCGCCTGCCCCCATCGACCGATCAGGTCCGGGTGCCCCCGCCCGAGCCGATCCGATAGCGGTCAAGCGCGACCGCCACGATGATCACCAGACCCTTGATGATATACTGCCAGATGTCCGACACGCCGACCAGAATAAGGCCATTCGACAACACCGCGATGATCAATGCCCCGATCAGCGTGCCCCAGATCGAGCCGACACCGCCCACGAAACTGGTGCCGCCCAGAATGACGGCGGCGATCGCGTCAAGCTCATAGGCCTGACCAAGCTGAAGCCCGTTGGCCGCGTAAAGCCGCGCCACCGACATCAGCCCGCCGATCCCGGCCAGGAGCCCCGACATGGAATAGACGAACAGCAGGATCACCGGCACGTTGATCCCGGCCAGACGCGCCGCCTCGGGGTTGCCGCCGACGGCATAGATGCGGGTGCCCAGCACGGTGCGGCGCAGGATGAACCATGACACCAGCACCACCGCGATGGCGATGACCGCAAGCCACGGCACTCCGAACAGCGAGCCGTTGCCGATAAAGGCAAAGGGCAGGTTCGAGTTGAATACCGTGGTGTCATCCCCCAGCAGCCGCGCCAGCCCGCGGAAACCGGTCAGCGTGCCAAGCGTGACGATAAAGGGCGGCAGCCGCAGATAGGCGATCACCAGCCCGTTCACCAGCCCGCACAGCAACCCGACCGCCAGCGCGGCCGGAATCCCCAGCATTCCCATGTCCGGCAAAAGCGAGGTCATGACCCCGACCATGGCCGCAACCGCAAGGATCGAGCCGACGGACAGGTCGATGCCGCCGGTCAGCACGACGAATGTCATGCCCGCCGCAAGCACGATGTTGATCGAGGCCTGCTGCATCACGATCGACAGGTTGCTGACCGATATGAACCGGCCGCTGAGCATCTGAAAGCCGATGGCCAGCAGGATCAGAACCGGCAGCATCCCCACCGAGGTCATCATCGCGCGCCAGTTGCGGCGGCGCAGGGCTTCTTCACTGGTCGGGTCGCGGGTCTCGCTCATGTCGCCTCAGCCTGACTGTTAAGGGTTCACGGGTTCCGCGGGGGTTTCCGCCCGCGGCGCGCTGGCGCTTGTCGCCAGCGTCATGATGTCTTCCTGATCAATATGCCCCTCGGCATCGGGCAGGACTTCGCCGGCGATCCGGCCCTCGCGCATGACCAGCACGCGGTCGGCAATGCCGATAATCTCGGGCAGGTCGCTGGAGATCACGACGATGCCCAGGCCGCGCTGCGCCAGCGCGTCGATCATGCGATAGATCTCGGATTTCGCGCCGACGTCGACGCCCCGGGTCGGCTCGTCAAGGATCAGCACGCCCGGCTCGCCCTCGAGCAAACGCGCAAGCAGCGTCTTTTGCTGGTTGCCGCCGGACAGGGCGCCGACGTTGATCCGGGTGCCGGCGGTGCGGATGCCGAATGCCTTAACCGCATCATTCGCGCGCTGGTCGGCCCGGGAATAGTCGCGCACGCCCGCCGCCTTCGCGTCGCGGCCGATCACGCTGATATTGATGTTTTCGGCGACCGACATGTCCAGAAACAGGCCCAGCCCCTTGCGGTCCTCGGTCAGATAGGCGACGCCCGCCTCCAGCGCCTCGGCCGGGCTGCTCAGCCGCTTTTCCTGCCCGTGCAGCGTCAGCCGGCCGCCGGTCGCGGGATCGGCGCCATAGATCAGCCGCGCAAGCTCGGTCCGGCCGGATCCGACCAGCCCGGCGATGCCCAGCACCTCGCCGGGGTAAAGATCGAACGAGGCGTCAAAGACCCGCTTTCCGTCCCCCATGCCCTGCACCGACATCAAGGGCGCGGCCCGCTTGCCCCCCGCCCGGTGCTGTTTGCGATAGAAAGATGACAGATCGCGCCCGACCATCATGGACACCAGCTTCGCGGCGCTGATCTGATCATGCTCGAGCGTGCCGACATAGGTGCCGTCGCGCAGCACGCTGACCCGGTCGGCGAGTTGATAGACCTCTTCCATGCGGTGGCTAATATAGATGATCGCCATGCCCTGTTCCTTCAGGCTGGCGATCAGGCCGAAAAGCCGGTCAACCTCGCGCGCGGTCAGCGAGGTGGTGGGTTCGTCCATGACCAGAATCCGGGCATCGATGGTCAGGCTGCGGCCGATCTCGACCAGTTGGCGGTTGCCCAGCGACAGATCGGCGACGGTGACGCCGGGCCCGAAAGGCGCGCCGAGGCGCTGAAGGATCGGGGCGGCCGCCCGCCGCGCCTCGCCCTTGTTCAGGATACCCCAGCGGGAAAATTCATTGCCCAGATACATGTTCTGGGCCACGGTCAGGTTCGGCGACAGCGACAGTTCCTGATAGATGATGGAAATGCCGGCCCGTTTCGCGGCGACCGGATCGCCGGGGGGCACGGTCTGACCGTTCACCAGCACGGCGCCGCCCGGATCGGGCGTGTAAGCGCCGGAGAGGATCTTCATCAGCGTCGACTTGCCGGCCCCGTTCTCGCCCATCAGCGCGTGAACCTCACCCGGATAGACGGTCAGCGAGACGCCGGAAAGGGCGCGGATCGCGCCAAAGGTCTTGGAAATGTCCCGCATCTCCAGAATCGGGACGGCTTGCGGATGGCTGCCCGCAGCGGGGTCGGCGGAAGGGGTCAGGTCCGGCATGAGACAGGCGATCCTTCGTAGGTGTGGACCGGCCCGGGGATCGGGCCGGCCCGTTGAGTCCGGGGCACGCGCGCGCTCAGTTCGACGGAATCGGCCAGCCGGTCTGGTCGCCGACGTTTTCCTTGGTCACCAGCGTGGTGTCCAAGAGCGTGACCTGCGGATCGGGCGCCTTGCCGGTCTCCAGCATCTTCACGGCTGCCTCGGCCGCCTGTTTGGCCATGCCATAGGGATCCTGCGAGGCCGAGGCGACCAGCAGGCTGTCGGGCTGCTTCATTCCAGCAAGGAAATCGGGCGAGCCGTCGACGCCGGCGATGATCATCTCGTTGCGGTTAAGCTGTTTCGCGGCCAGTTCGGCCCCGATCGCGGTGGGGTCGTTGGCGCCGAACACGGCGTCGATCTTGGGGAAACGGGTCAGCAGCGACTGCATCACCGCAAGCCCACCCTCGCGCGAGCCCTTGCCGTCCTGGTTATCCGACAGAACCTTGATGTCGGGATATTTCGAGAAGGCATCCTTGCATCCGGTCACCCGGTCGATGATCGACGACACCGGCGGCCCGTTGATGATGACGACGTCGCCCTTGCCGTTCAGCCGCTTGGCCAGTTCCTCGCAGGCGATGTTCCCGGCCTGGGTGTTGTTGGTCATCACCGTCAGGTCCGAGCCCTCGGCCGACACGTCCATGGCGGCCACGATGATGCCCGCCGCCTTCGCCTTTTCGACGAAGGGCTTGATCGCCACCACGTCGACCGCGTTCAGCATGATGATCTTCGCGCCTGCGCCGATGAAGCTGTCGATCTGGGACGCCTGTTTGTTCAGTTCGTAATCCGCGCCGACGCTGGTGATCTCGACATTCGGATTGCCGGTTTTCAGACCGTCCTCGGCGCCCTGGATCAGCGGCTTAAAGAACGGGTTGCCAAGCGTGCCGACGGTGATGCCCGCCCGGTCCAGCTTGCTCGCATCCTGCGCAAAGCCGGCCGCGGGCAGCGCGGCGGCGATCGAAAGGACCGCAAGTGTCTTAGTGATCCGAACCATTTACTCCTCCTTAATGGTCGATTCCGTAATGATGATATTCTACCGCTTATGCGATGCGGAGTCGGTGAACCCTAGCACGCCGATCGCCGTCTGGAAGATGCAAAAGCGATCCCCCGTTCGACGCCGGCGTATCGCCGCGGTGCGTCTTGCGCGCGGCGGCGGTGATGGCGCCGGAAGCATGCCGGCAGCCGCCGACGTCTGACTGACCCCCCCTCCTTATCGGCGGCGCCAAGCGTCCGGTCGCCCCCGGCCCCACAACTAACCTTGACTCGCCATCCGGTCAACTGGTACGTATTGTACGTACAACATACCCCCCGCATTTTGCACGAGGTTGCCGATGACGTCCCGTCTTTCCCGTTCCTATCGCATGAACCGGGTATTACACCCGGATCGCGCGGCGCTTGTCCTGCCTGTCGATCATGGCGTCGTCTGGGGGCGCGTCCCGGCGCTCGAATCGCCGGTCGAGGTGATGAAGAACTTCATCGACGAGGATATCACCGGCTATATGGTCACCACCGGCATCGTCCGCGCGACCGAGGAAATGCTGGCCCGCCGCCCGGCGCTGGCCCGGGTTCTGGCCATCGACGCCTTCTGGCCGACCAGCGCCCCGGAAACCGGCACCGGCACCATGGTCGCCAGCGTCGAGGATGCGGTCCGCATGGGTGTCGATTGCGTCAAGATGCTGCTGCCGTGGAATGTCACCGACGCGGAAAAGGTCCTGTATTGCGAACGCATCGGCAAGGTCGTGTCGGATGCGGCGCGCTGGGAAATGCCGGTGATGATCGAGCCGGTCCTGCTGGCCGCCCCCCGCTCGGCCGAAGTGATCGAGCAAGAGATGGAGGTGGCGCGGGTCGCCTATGATCTGGGCGCGGATATCATCAAGATCACCTTCCCCGGCACCGATGCCACGAAAAAGCTGGTGGCGGAACTGGACGTGCCGATCGTGGTTGCGGGCGGCGCGCTGAGCGGTGACGCCAAATCCACCATCCGCGACGTGGAAGAGGCGATCTCGGCCGGGGCGCAAGGTGTGGTCGTCGGCCGCAAGGTCTGGCAGCGCCCGGCGCAAGAGGCCAAAGAGGTCATCGGCCAGATCGCCAAGATCTGCCGCAGCAAATTCACCCGGCATTGGTGATGCCGGTCGTCCGCAAGGGCTGATGGCCGGATGGGGCGGGACATGGAATGGGGCGGGACATGGGAAAAATGTTCTGCGGCATAGACATCGGCACCACCAACCTGAAGGTGGTGCTGATCGACGGCGACGGGCGGCCGGTCGCCGAGCGCGCCAGCCCGACCCCGCGCATCGACCGCGACGGCAAGGTCGAAACCGATGCCGTCGCATTGGTCGCCGCGCTGGAGCGTATGATCGCCGAGGCATGGCGCGCATCGGGCCACCCCCGGCCCCTGACCGCCATATGCGCCGCCGGGGTGGGCGAGGACGGGTTGCCGGTGGACCGCGCGCTACGACCGCTCGACACCGCGATTCCGTGGTTCGACCGCCGCGCAGCGGATCAGGCCGCGCGTCTGGCGCAGCAGTTTCCGACCGCAAGGCGGCGCACCGGGCTGGATTTCGAGCCCACCCGGACCGCCGCGAAATGGCTTTGGCTGGCGGAAAGCGAAAACCGCCGCATTCCGGCCAAAGCCGACTGGATCGCCGTCACCGATTACCCCGCCGCGCGCTGGAGCATGGCGCCCTTCATCAGCGAGACGCTGGCCGCGCGCAGCGGCGCCTATGACATTCGCGAACGGCGCTGGTCGGGCGATCTGCTGGCCGCGGCCCGTGCCCCCAACCTGCCGCCGGTGGTCCGCGCGGGTCAGGTCGTCGGTCATATGCGCCCCGGCCCCCTGACCGCCTCGGGCGCGGCATCCGAGCGGACATTGATCGTCGCGGGTGGTCACGACCATCCGATCGCGGCCTCGCTGATCCGGCGACTGGCCGCTGATGCGATCGTCGATTCGCTGGGCACGGCCGAGTTGATCTATGCCGAAACCGACGAACTTTCCCCCGGCACCACCCCCGAAGGCGCGCTGATCCGGACCGTGCCGATCCTTGGCCGGCGCGGCCGGAGTGGTCGGAGTGGTCAGACGCTGATGCTGGTCTTTGAATTCGCCGCCGCGCTGGCGCCGTTTCGCGAGGGCGGGATGCTGCCCGAAGAATTCGCACAGGCGGCGCGCATCCCCTATCCCCCCGCTGTCGCGCCCTGGCTTCCATCGGAAACCGCCATTCACGGGCTTGCCGATACGCTGCGCAAGGATCCGCTGGGCCGGACCTATCTGCTTTGCCGGGTGATCGAGGGGTGCGGGTTTCTGACCCGCTCGGTCCTCGCCGGTCTTGGCGATTGCGGGGTTCGGCCCGGACCCGTCTACGTCAGCGGCGGGTGGAGCCGTTCGGACGCGCTGATGTCCCTGCGCGCCGATGCGATCGGGGTTGCGCTGCACCGTGTCGATGTCCCGGAACAGACCGCGATGGGGGCGGCGCTGATCGCCCGCGATGCGGTGACCGCAACCCCGGCGCCGGCGCTGCGCGATCTGGCGACGACGCGTTTCAGCCCCGATCTCGACCGTGCGGCCATTGCCGCCGAACGCTTTGCCGCATCTGCCCGGGACTTCAGTCGCGTATGGCGGCCTGCGCCTCGACCTCGATCGTGACCATATCGCTGCGCACATGCGAGATGTAGAAATCGAACACCTGCCCCGCCGCATCCCGCGACACCGAATCGATACGCAGGACCGGCGTGCCCGCATGAACCTCAAGCAGGCGGGTCAGATCCGGGGGGACCAGCACGGCCGCCACCGCCCGCCGCGCGGCGAAAAAGGGATAGCCCGCCGCGCGCAGCGCCCGGTTGAGCGAACCCTGCCCCTGCAGAACCGTGCTGCCTTCAAGCTTGGCGGCGACCTCGGGCGGCAGCCAGTTGATCGAATGCATGACCGGCGCGCCATCGACCTGCCGCAACCGTTCCAGAGCCACCCAGCCCGCGCTGTCGGCCACCCCGGTCAGTTCGGCGGCCTTTGCGGGCAGGGGCCGCGCGCCCCATGACAGAACCCGCGTCTGCACGCTGCGCCCGGGCACCGCGGCATGGGTTTCAAGAAACCCCTCGGCCACCTGCAACATCCAGCGGTCGGCCCCGGGGGCTGCGACGAAAGCCCCGCGACGCGGCACGATGCGGATCAGGTTCTGGCTTTCCAGCGCCCGCAGGGTCTCGCGCACGGTAGAGCGCGACAGCCCGAACTGACGGCATAATTCCGATTCGCCGGGAAGCTGATCGCCGGGACCCAGCGCGCCCGAGCCGATCCGCGCCTCGAACATCCGGGCAAGCTGAAGATAGTAGGGAATGGATGATGTGCGGTCGATTGTGTTCATACTGGGAAACATGCTGGATCGCCCCTAGGTTACGCAAGCTGGGCAATCGCGGCTCGGCAAAAAAGAAAGCCATGTCGCGAAACCGCTTGGGTCAGTTAGAACCCGTACGTATCGCGGTCGGCTGCGAGGCGGTTAGAAGGGTATTTCGTCATCGAAGTCCTTCCCCAAGGTCGTGGGAAAGTTCAACTTGATCTCTCCTCTAGTCACCTTAAAGGCAGACAGTCCGCCATCCGCTATACTGTAACGCCGGGCCACCCTCTGAGCAGCCTCGGTAAACGCCTGTTCAGCCCCCAACGCGTTCATCAACCCGGCTTCGATATAATAACTTACGAGGCGGTCCAGCGTCGACTTGCTGATCTTGAACGCCTTTGAGGTATCAATCGACCCGACCACACCAGCGATGGCAGACCCTATTTCAACACAAGATTCATCACCCTCGATATAATAAGTGTACTCGCCGTTCCAGTCACTCGTTCTCCATTGCAGATTGTTGAAAAATATCGGAAAAGTCGCAATCCATGTTGTAAGAACTGATGCAGCACTGCCGTACGGCGAACCGTGCCCCCGCGCGCCGATATTCGGTAGAAGGTCGATGGTGATTGGATCCTCTGCCGCTGGGATCGGAGGTAGCGCCAGTTCTATTTCCAAGCTACCGATTGCATCGCGAAACTTGGCGTTCTCTTTGCGAACTTCGTTTAGCTCTTCCAGCGCTTCCCTGCTGGCAATAGCGTCACCACGCACCCAGCCCACCGCCGGTTTCGTTGCCTTGGAGTGGTCTAACGCCTCGCGGACAGCAAGCTTTAGCTCATCGGCGGTTTTCCAAGTCTTGCGTATGCGGTTTGTTTCAACTTCAGAAACGAACGCAGCCAAGCGATTTTTTCCGTCCGCCGTATCTTCACTCTTGTTTACCGGAATACTGCCCCGTTCCCCGTGCAGCATCGCCAGCACAGGAATGCCCTTTGATTTTGCGTACCGATATTCCTTTTCGGTATAGCTCATGCCGTCATCGGCAGGCGTTCCGTAACGTCCCGCGACGATCAAAACATAGTAGTCGCACTTATCAATCAGCGCCTTAATAAACTCGAACTGATTCTCGTCGGCGGCAGGGAAAGACTCCATCTGCACAGGAAAATCACCTGCGCTGATTACAACATCTTGAACAGCCAGACGTTCAGCCTTGAGGTCTTCAAAGGTCGAGCTAATGAAGACGGAATATCGCTTGTCGTGCATGTCGGGGCTGTTCTCATCGCGGGGAGCGGCTAAGTGTGGTGCGATCAAAGCAAAATATCAACACCCGCTTGGGAGAAGCCCCCACAGACCCAAGCGTCCACCTTGGCCCGATACCAACCAACGCAGTTTCGCAGTTCGGCAAAAAAGAAAAGGAAGCGGCAATGTTCACCGTAGGGCTTGATTACGGCAGCAACTCGGTCCGAACGGTCGTCATCGCGACGGCGGACGGCCGCGAGATGGGCAGTTGCGTCTTCAACTATCCCTCGGGCGAGCAGGGGATTCTGCTGGATCATCGCGACCCGCTTCTGGCGCGGCAGAATCCGGCCGATTACCTGACAGGCCTGCGCGAATCGGTGCGCGGCGCGATCAAAGCGGCGCGTGCCGCCCATCCCGATTTCGATCCCGGCCGGATCGTCGGCATCGGCATCGGCACCACCGGATCCAGCCCCCTGCCCGTCGATGCCCAAAACCGCGCGCTGGGCATGTTGCCGGAATGGCGGGATAACCTGAATGCGCAATGCTGGCTGTGGAAAGATCACACCGCATGGCGCGAGGCCGAGGCGATCACGGCCGCCGCCGCCGCGAAACGCCCCGAATATCTGGCGGTCTGCGGCGGGGTCTATTCCTCGGAATGGTTCTGGGCCAAGATCTGGCACTGCCTGAACGTCGCGCCCGAGGTATTTGACGCGGCGGCGAGCTGGGTCGAGATCGCCGATTGGCTGCCGGCGGTCCTTGCCGGTGTTCAGGACCCCGGAGAGATCACCCGAGGCATCTGCGCGGCCGGGCACAAGGCCATGTTCTCGGACGCCTGGGGCGGATTGCCCGACGCGGAATATCTTGCCGGTCTCGACCCCAGACTGGCCGAACTGCGCCCCCGGCTTTACGATCGGGCATTCGACGCCGCCACACCCTCGGGCCGGCTGTCCGCCGAATGGGCGGAAACCCTGGGCCTGCCCGCCGACATCCCGATCGCGATCGGCGCGCTGGATGTCCACTATGGAACCATCGGTTGCGGGGTGACCGAGGGCAGCCTGATCAAGGTCATCGGCACCTCGACCTGCGACTGCACGGTCCTGCCGCAATCCGGCCCGATGCCGATCATCCCCGGCATCTGCGGAATCGTCCCCGGATCCATCCTGCCCGGATTTTTCGGGATCGAGGCCGGCCAATCCGCCGTCGGCGATATTTTCCGCTGGTGGGTCGACGAGATATGTCAGGGCGATGACGCCCTGCACGCAAGGTTGACCGCCGAGGCCGACGTGCTGCGCCCCGGTCAGTCGGGGCTGCTCGCGCTTGACTGGAACAACGGCAACCGGACGATCCTGGTGGATCAGCGGCTAAGCGGGCTGCTGCTTGGCCAGTCGCTCTATACCTCGCGCGCCGAGGTTTACCGGGCGCTGATCGAGGCGACCGCCTTCGGGGCCCGCGCGATCATCGAACGTCTGCGCGAATTCGGCGTGCCGATCGAGCGGGTGATCTGCACCGGCGGCATCGCCGGCAAGAACCCGATGGTGATGCAGATCTATGCCGATGTGACAGGCTGTGCCATTCATGTGGCAAGCTCGGGTCAGGCCTGTGCGCTCGGATGCGCGATCACCTCGGCGGTGCTGGCCGGCGCCCAGCCGGATTTCGCCACCGCCGAGCAGCGCATGACCAGTCTGCGCCCGGTCGTCTATGAACCACAACCCGGGGCGCGGGTCATTTATGACCGGTTGTATGGGCTTTATCGCCAGTTGCACGACAGCTTTGGCGGTCTGGACCACAGCGCCGATCTGTCCAATGTGATGAAAGACTTGATGACCCTGCGCGACGAGGTCGCCGCAGAAACCAGAACAGAAACCAGAACGGAACCCGCAACAGGAGGTAACCGCTGATGTCCAGCCGCCATCTCGAGCTTAGGCGCGAGGCTTATGAGGCCAACCGCGACCTGCCGAAAAACGGGCTGATCAACCTGACCTTCGGCAATGCAAGCGCGGTCGACCGCGCGGCGGGGCTGTTCGCGATCAAGCCCAGCGGCGTCGATTACGCCGACCTGACCCCCGAAAGCATGGTCGTGGTGGATTTCGACGGCGCCGTGGTCGACGGAAACCTTCGCCCCTCATCCGACACGCCCACGCACCGGCGGCTGTTTCTGGCCTTCAAGGACATCGGCGGCGTCGTCCACACCCACTCGACCCATGCCACCGCCTTTGCGCAGGCCGGTCGCCCGATCCCGATTTTCGGCACCACCCATGCCGATTATTTCAACGGTCCGGTCCCGGTGACCCGCCGGATGAGCCCGCGCGAGATCGAGACGGCTTATGAATGGGAAACCGGCAATGTCATCGTCGAGCGGTTCGAGGGCATCGACCCCGCCGATTTCCCCGCCGTTCTGGTCAACCGCCACGCGCCTTTCACATGGGGCGCAAGCGTGGCCAAGGCGGTCGAGGTCGCCGTGGCGGTCGAATGCATCGCGCAGATGGCGCTGCTGAGCCTGCAACTGGCGCCCGACCTGCCCGAAATCGAGGGTGAGCTTCTGGCCAAGCATTTCAAACGAAAGCACGGCGCCGGCGCCTATTACGGGCAAAGCGAGCCGATTTAGGCCGGCGTCGCGCTTTCGGCAAACCGGCCCGGACACAGGATCAACGGCGTGGTGAAGGTGGAGCGGGTGATGGGAATCGAACCCACGTATTCAGCTTGGAAGGCTGCTGCTCTACCATTGAGCTACACCCGCATGTGGCCCGTATAAGGCGGCCCGATGGGCGGTGCAACCTTTCTGCTCTATCGCCGCTCAGCGAAAAATTCCTGCAACAGATCACGGGCGGCTTCGGCGCCGATCCCGTCGTGGACCTCGGGGCGGTGATGGCATTGCGGGTGGGAAAAAACCCGCGCGCCGTGCTTCACCCCGCCCGACCGCGGATCGTCGGCGCCGAAATACAGCACCTCGATCCGTGCGGCCGAGATCGCGGCGGCGCACATCGCGCAGGGCTCGAGCGTGACCCACAGGCGAAATCCGGGAAGCCGCTCGGATCCGGCGGCGGCGCAGGTGGCGCGGATCACCAGTATCTCGGCATGGGCGGTCGGGTCCGAAAGCGCGCGGGTGCGATTGCCGTCCTGCGCTACCACGCGGCCCCGGGCATCGGTCAGGACCGCGCCCACCGGCACCTCGCCACGCGCGGCGGCGGCGCGGGCCTCGGCCAGCGCGGTGTCCATCTGGGTGACGAAGCGTTTCATCGCGGTCTTTTCGCAATTTGCCCGGAAACCCGCAAGAACCGCTTTCCTGCGCCGGCCATTGCGCCTATGCAACCTTTCAACCACCGCAGGACTGCGCAGGAGATCGCGATGACCGACAAGAACGACACCCCCGAATCTACCGATACCCCATCCCCCGATACCCCCTCCACCGCTACGCAGGCATCGCCCGACAAGGC
The DNA here is from genome assembly GCF_042680785.1 of Paracoccus pacificus. Classification (NCBI taxonomy): domain Bacteria; kingdom Pseudomonadati; phylum Pseudomonadota; class Alphaproteobacteria; order Rhodobacterales; family Paracoccaceae; genus Paracoccus; species Paracoccus pacificus. The sequence goes on along the minus strand of NZ_JBHUEN010000043.1, from coordinate 404,773 downwards.
CGAGCGTATCGCCAAGGTCATGGCGCGCGCCGGCGTCGCCAGCCGCCGCGATGCCGAACGGCTGATCCTTGAGGGGCGCGTGACCCTGAATGGTGAGAAAGTTACCTCGCCGGCGCTGGATGTCGGTCCCCGGGACAGCATCGCCGTCGACGGTCGGCGGATCGAGGAAAAGCAGCCGACACGGGTCTGGCTTTACTACAAGCCGGTCGGCCTCGTGACCTCGGAAAAGGACGAAAAGGGCCGTCAGACGGTGTTCGACGCCCTGCCCCGCGATCTGCCGCGGGTGATGTCGGTCGGACGGCTCGACCTGAATTCCGAAGGGCTGCTGCTGCTGACCAACGACGGAGAGCTGAAGCGCCGGCTGGAACTGCCTGCGACCGGCTGGCTGCGGCGTTATCGGGTCCGGGTGAACGGCCAGCCGAACGATCTGACCTTTGATCCGCTGCGCCGGGGCATCACCATCGACGGCGAGGATTTCCAGCCGATGGAGGTCAAGCTGGACAGCCAGCAGGGCGCGAACGCCTGGCTGACCGTGGGCATCCGCGAAGGCCGCAACCGCGAGATCCGCCGCGCCATGGCCCATGTCGGGCTGACCGTGAACCGGCTGATCCGCATCGGCTATGGCCCGTTCAAGCTGGTCGGGCTGGAACCGAACGAGTTGAAAGAGGTCAAGCGCCGCATCCTGCGCGATCAGCTTGGCAGCCTGCTGACCACCGACCCCGGCGGGACCCCGGAAGCCGAGGCCAGGGATGGGGCCAGGGATGGGGACGGGGATCGGGCCGAGGATGGCGCGCGCGGCCGTGGCGGCTTTGCCCGCCGCGCAGCCGGCGGCGGCGCCGGCGGCCGTGGAGGTGATCGCGGCGGTGATCGTTCTGGCGCCCGTTCCGGCGATCGTGCGCCCCGCCGCGATGCCGGGGATGGGCCGCGCAAGCCACGCTCGGAAGGGTTCCGGTCGCATGGCGCCGGTTCGGATGGCGCCGGTTCGGAGGACAGGCCGGCCCGCGCGCGCGGCTATAAATCCCACGCCGGCGATGCGCGCCGGTCGGATGATCGCGGATCCGATGACCGCCCCGCCCGCAAGCCGCGCGCGGCCTATGGCGACGACGCGGCGCGCAAACCGCGTTCCGACTGGGGCGACCGGCCCGATCGCGGCGACAGCGGTGAACGGAGCGAACGAAAGCCGCGTCACAGCGCATCCGGCCGCCCCGCCCGTGCATCCGGCGCCGAGGGCGGCGAACGCCGCGCTTATGCGCCCCGCAAGCCACGCGAGGATGGAGACGCACCCCGCAAACCCCGCGCCTATGGCAGCAAGCCAGCCGAGGGTGGCGAACGTCGCAGCTACGCGCCCCGCAACGATGGCGACGGTGAGCGCCGGACCTATGCGCCGCGCAAGCCGCGCGAAGATGGCGACGCACCCCGCAAACCCCGCGCTTACGGCAGCAAGCCAGCCGAGGGTGGCGAACGTCGCAGTTATGCACCCCGCAACGATGGCGATGGTGAGCGCCGGCCCTATGCGCCCCGCAAGCCGCGCGAGGAGGGCGACGCGCCGCGCAAGCCCCGCGCCTATGGCAGCAAACCGGCCGAAGGTGGCGAACGTCGCAGCTATGCACCCCGCAAGCCGCGCGAGGATGGCGATGCCCCGCGTAAACCCCGCGCTTATGGCAGCAAACCGGGTGCAGGCGCGGCGGGTCCGCGCGGATCGGCGACCGGCGGCGACAAACCCCGGGGCGGTTATGGCAAGCCCGGCCCCCGCTCGGGCGGCGGCAAACCCGCCCCCCGGGGTGGCAAACCGGGGCCGCGCGGCGGTAAGCCCGGCCGTGGCTAATGGTGGCTAGTCGTGGCTAGGTGCATGTCGCTGCGTTAAAATCCGCGTCATCGGGGAACCGAAGGCCCGGTCGCATCCTTCTTTTAGGGGCTGGCGCTTTGGTCGCGGGATCAAGATCGCCGGTCTCCGGGCCGGTGAACCCCACCGGCTGCCGACGCGCGCGAAAGGATGACGATGCCTGACCAGACGCCCAGACCGATGAACCGTCTGGCCTTCTATCTGCTGCTGGCGCTGACGCTTTACGCGTCGATCGCCGGTGCGGTCTGAAAGGGGGCAAGGATGGCGATCCGATTTGGCGGCAAATACTCGCCCGACGGCAGCCGGCGCTATGTCGAGGTCAAGGCCGGTCCCGGATCGCGGCCGCCCGAACCGCCGCCGGTGCGCGACCCGCGGCACCGGCTGGAATCGCGCACGACCTGGATCATGGTGGCGGCCGCGCCGCTGCTGATCGGGGCATTCTTTCAGAACCCGACCGCGCTGGTGCTGAACCTCGCCGGTTTTGGCCTGATCGCGGCCGGGTGCCTGATCACCCGCGAAGGTCTGCGGGCCGAGGCCGCCTATGACGCCCGCCGCGTCGCCCGGCGCCCGGCCTGGCCACGCAAGCTGCTTGGCGGCATCGTCACCGGCCTTGGGCTTGGCGTCGGCGCGCTGGAACCCGGCGCCTCGACCAGTTGGGGTGTGTGGGGCGCCTGCCTGATCGGTTTCGCGGGCGTTGTCCTGCACTATCTGACCTTTGGTCCCGACCCGATGCGGGACAAGGGCATGGAGGGCATCGACCAGTATCAGCAGGATCGCGCCCGCCGCGTCGTCGACGAAGGCCGCGCCTATCTTGACCAGATGCGCGACGCGATCCGCCGTGCGGGCGACCGCGCGCTGGATGACCGCGTCGCCCGTTTCGCCGCCACCGCCGAAGGGCTGTTCCGGCGCGTCGAGGAGGACCCCGAGACGGTGACCGCCGCGCGCCGCTATCTCGGCGTCTATCTGATGGGTGCGCGCGATGCGACGATCAAGTTCGTCGATCTATATACCCCGACCCGCGACCCGGCCGCCCGCCGCGCCTTTGAGCAGCTTCTGGATGATCTGGAACGCAACTTCGCCGACCGCACCCGCAGCCTGATCGAGGGCGGACGCACCGATATGGATATCGAGATCGAGGTGCTGCGCGACCGGCTGGCCCGCGAAGGCGTGGCCGCAAGCACCCGGCCACCCGCGCAGACCCCATCATCGGCCCTGTCATCGGCCGCCGCGCCGACCCCGGCGCCCGGACCGACTGAAATTGCCGCCCCGAACGACGGCGAGATCACCCTGCCCATGCCGGAAAGCCGCAGTCCCGAACGGCGATAAGCCGGACCGGAACTTTCCGCTGGGGAAGCCGTTGAAAGGAAACGGCAAAGGCCGGGGGTCTTTCCGAAATCATGCGCCCCCGGGGTGCTGCCATGCCGCCAATGGACCACGTGGAAGGACGACCATGACCCAGGACACGCAACGCGAGGCCGAAGCCGCGCTGAACGAAATCGAAAAGGTGACGGCGGTGGTGCTGCCCGAGCCCGCGCAAGAGGTCGTGCCACTGGAAACCGCCCCCGCCCCGGTCGCGGATGAGATCCGCCGCCGCATGGATGAGATCAATATTTCCGATACCGGCAGCATCGTCAATTTCGGCTCGGCCGCGCAGTCGAAGCTTCAGGAAATCAGCCAGGCGATGCTGGCCGACGTGAAGAACAAGGATGTCGGACCCGCGGGCGACAGCCTGCGCGAGGTGGTGTCGACCATCCGCGGCTTTTCGGTCAGCGAGCTTGACGTGCGCCGCGAACGCAGTTGGTGGGAACGCCTGATCGGCCGCGCCGCGCCCTTCGCCAAATTCGTCGCCAAGTTCGAGGGCGTGCAGGACCAGATCGACAAGATCACCGGCGATCTGCTGAACCACGAACACCGGTTGCTGAAGGACATCAAATCGCTGGACGTGCTTTATGAACGCACGCTGAATTTCTATGATGAGCTGGCGCTTTACATCGCGGCCGGCGAGGAGAAGCTGAAGGAACTGGACGGCCGCACCATCCCCGCGAAAGAGGCCGAGGTGAATGCCGCGCCCGAGAATGCCAAGGTGCTGAAGGCGCAGGAACTGCGCGACCTGCGCAGCGCCCGCGACGATCTGGAGCGCCGGGTCTATGACCTCAAGCTGACCCGGCAGGTGACGATGCAATCCCTGCCCTCGATCCGGCTTGTGCAGGAAAACGACAAGTCGCTGGTGACCAAGATAAATTCGACGCTGGTCAACACCGTGCCGCTTTGGGAAACCCAGCTTGCGCAGGCCGTCACCATTCAGCGTTCGGCCGAGGCGGCCGGCGCGGTCAAGGAGGCGACCGACCTGACCAACGACCTGCTGACCGCCAACGCCAAGAACCTGCGCCAGGCCAATCAGCAGATCCGCACCGAGATGGAGCGCGGCGTCTTTGACATTGAAGCCGTCAAGACGGCGAATGCCGAGTTGATCGCCACCATCGAGGACAGCCTGCGCATCGCCGACGAAGGCCGGGCGCGCCGGACCGCCGCCGAACAGGATCTGGAGAAGATGGAGGCGGAATTGCGCCAGACGCTGGCCTCGGCCCGCGCCCGACCGGTGGGTCAGACCTCACGGGTTACCGAAAACACCTGACGTGCTATTATCGGACTGCCACCGCCATGACGATGTCGCCCATGCCGCACCTTTCCCAACCGTCCACAGTGCGCCCGGGCGTCAGGCCTGCCCATGGCGGGATCGCCATCCTGATGGGGCTTGCCGTCGCGGGCTGTGATTTCAGCGCCACGGAACCCGCCGCGCCGGTCGCCCCGCCCGCGCCGATCTATACGCCGCCATCCCCGAAACCCATCCCGCAATCGGTCAGGCAGGCACGGCTGCGGGCCGACCGGGCGGAACGCGCGCGCCGGCTTAACGCCGCCGCCAGCGTCCCCGCCTCGGCGCCCAGCAACAGCATGCGCAGCTATCTTGACGGGGTCGAGGCCGATCTGCGCAGCCGCGGCCTGATGCGGACCGATGGGGGTGGCGGCATTCCCTTTGATGCCGCCGATCTGGTGCGCGATTTCAACGTCATCGCGCTTCAGGACGAATACACCCCCGAAAACAACGAACTTGTCGCCCAGACCCGGCCTTCGGTCCTGCGCCGGTGGGAGGCGCCGGTGTCGATACGGATCGAATTCGGCGCCTCGGTCGATCAGGGCGCACGGGCCCGGATACGGGCCGAAATCACCGATATCGCGGCGCGGCTGCGCAACGCGACGGGCCATCCCGTGGCGCTGACCGACAGCGCATCGGCGAATTTCGACGTGCTGATCATGTCCGAGGATGAACGCCGCGCCAGTGCCGCGCGGGTCATGAGCCTGGTGCCCGGGATCCCCGCAACCGACGTTCAGGCGATCATGAACCTGCAACCGGGCAACTACTGTTCGGTATTCGCCTATTCGCGCGGGCCAAGCGCGGTTTACGACCACGCCGTCGCCGTGCTGCGGGCCGAGTTGCCGCCGCTGATGATGCGTTCCTGCATCCATGAGGAACTGGCGCAGGGCATGGGTCTGGTCAATGACAGCCCGCTTGCCCGGCCCTCGATCTTCAACGATGACGAGGAATTCGCGCTGCTGACCCCGCATGATGAAATGTTGCTGAAAATGCTGTACGATCCCCGCCTGAAACCGGGGATGACTCCGGCCGAGGCCGCGCCTATCGTGCAGACCATCGCAGCCGAGTTGAAACCCTGATCCCCGCGACGGCGCGCATCCCTGACCCGCGCCCAAGCTGCCGCTGCATTTCCGACGGAGGAACCCATGGCGATCCTTGACTTTCTGACCGGCGAATTCATCGACGTTATCGCCTGGACCGACGACACCCGCGACACCATGGTCTGGCGGTTCGAGCGGCGCGGCAATGCGATCAAATACGGCGCCAAGCTGACGGTCCGCGAAGGTCAGGCGGCGGTTTTCGTGCACGAAGGCCAGATCGCCGATGTCTTCGGTCCCGGGCTCTACATGCTTGAAACCAACAACATGCCGATCCTGACCACGCTTCAGAACTGGGACCATGGTTTCCGCAGCCCGTTCAAGTCCGAGATCTATTTCGTCAACACCACCCGCTTCAACGACCAGAAATGGGGCACCAAGAACCCCATCATCGCCCGCGACCCCGAATTCGGGCCGGTGCGCCTGCGCGCCTTCGGCACCTATTCGATGCGGGTCAGCGATCCGGGCCGCTTCATCTCGGAAATCGTCGGCACCGATGGCGAGTTCACCGCCGATGAGATCAGTTTTCAGATCCGCAACGTGATCGTGCAGGAGTTTTCGCGGGTGATCGCCTCGTCCGGGTTGCCGGTGCTGGATATGGCGGCCAATACCGCCGATCTGGGCAAGCTGGTGGCCAAGGCGATCCAGCCCACCATCGCCGCCTACGGTCTGACCATTCCGGAATTCTATATCGAAAACATCAGCCTGCCCGACGAGGTCGAGAAAGTGCTCGACAAGCGCACCAGCATGGGGATCGTCGGCGACCTGAACCGCTGGAACCAATATGCGGCGGGGGATGCCGCGATGGCCGGCGCGCGGGTGCCCGGCAGCGGTTTCGGGACCGGCATGGGGACCATGATCGGGATGCAGGTCGGCGGCGGCATGATGGCGCCGCAACCGCAGCCCGCGCAGACCCAAGGCCCCTGGGGCGCGGTCCAGCAACCCGCACCGGGCGCCCAGCAGCAGCCCGCCGGCCCGCTGCCGCCGCCGCTGCCCGGCCGGCAGGCGGAAACCGTCTGGCACATCGCCCGCGAAGGCGAAGCCGATGGCCCCTATGGTCGCGGCCACCTTGGCCGTCTGGCGCGCGAGGGCAGTTTCACCCGGGACACGCTGGTCTGGACGCCCGGCCAGAACGGCTGGGAAAAGGCCGAGGATGTGCCGGAACTGGCGCAGCTCTTCACCATCTCGCCGCCGCCCCCGCCGATCCCCGCCGCCCCCTCGGACCCGGCCAAGGGGTAATCCCCGCCAGCTTTCACAAAACCGGCCGCGCTGATCCGTCACCTCGCGGGCAGGCGCGGCCCGAACGACCCAACGCCTACGGACAACCACCGCCGCCATGCCGACGCCGCGCACCGAATACCGCTATCCCTGCGAAAGCTGCGGCGCCAGCCTGCGGTTCACGCCGGGCCAGACGGTGCTGACCTGCGAATATTGCGGGCATACGCAAAACATCTCGCCCGGCGCCGCGCGCGCGCCCGGGCGGCAGGAAACCGGCGGCTCGGCCGGCGAGGCGGTGTTGCTACCCGAACCGCGCACCGGCCGCGCCCTGCAATGGGATGCAGCGCATAAATCCCCCGAACTGACCGAGATCCCGCTGGAAAAGGGGCTTCGGCTCGATCAGGCCAGCGGCGATTTCGTCGAGGACGTACAGACGCTGTCCTGCCCGAATTGCGGCGCCAAGATCGACATCGAAAGCCGGGTTCAGGCGACGCTTTGCCCGTTCTGCGCAACCCCGGTCGTCACCGATACCGGGGTGACGCGCCAGATCAAGCCCCAAGGCATCCTGCCGTTCGTTCTGGACGAGGCAAAGGCCCGCAAGGCGCTGGAGGACTGGCTGGGCAGTCTGTGGTTCGCGCCGAACGGGGTTTTGCAGTATGCTCGCCGTGGTCGCGCCATGTCGGGGGTCTATTCCCCGTTCTGGACCTTCGATGCCGCGACGGTCAGCGATTATTCCGGGCAGCGCGGTGATTATTATTACGAGACCCGCTATGTCACGCGCGAGGTGAACGGCCGCATGCAGCAGGTGGCCGAGCAGGTCCGCCGCGTCCGGTGGCGCCCGGTCAGCGGCCGGGTCGCGCGGGATTTCAACGATGTGCTGGTGCTGGCCGCGACCTCGTTGCCGCGCGGCTATACCGACGGGCTGGCGCCGTGGGACCTGTCGCAACTGCGAAGCTATAACCCCGAATACATCGCCGGTTTTCTGGCCGAGGGCTATACCGTCGCGCTGGCGGACGGCCATACCATCGCGCGCGATCAGATGGAGGGCGTGATTACCGGCGACGTGCGGCGCGACATCGGCGGGGACGAACAGATGATCTCGGGCATCCAGACGCAATATTCGGCCGAGACCTTCAAGCATATCCTGCTGCCGATCTGGACGGCGGCCTATAAATACAACGGCAAAAGCTATCGCTTCGTCGTCAACGGCCAGACCGGACGGGTGCAGGGCGAACGTCCGTGGTCGGTGTGGAAGATCGCGTTTGCGGTGCTTTTGGTGCTGGCCGCCATTGCCGCCTTCATGTATTTCCAGCAGGCCGGAAGCGGATCCTATGGATCGGATGTCGGTTACTCATCACCGTCGTCATCCTCCGGCTATCGCTATCCCGATGATTCCGGGGGCGGCAGTTCGGGCGGGGATTATGTCATCCGCGGCTATTAGGGGGGACGGCGGAATATGATCCTGTGCACCGGCGAGGCCCTGATCGACATGGTGCCGCTTCTGCCCGAGAAAGGCGCTGCGGCGACGGACCAACCGCCCCGGTTCGCGGCACTGACCGGGGGCGCGGTTTTCAACACCGCGGTGGCGCTTGGCCGGCTGGGAACGCCGACCGGCTATCTTTGGCCGCTGTCGCGCGATGTCTTTGGCGAACGCCTGTCTCGCCCGCTGGCCGAGGCCGGCGTTGATCTTAGCCTTTGCCCGCGCAGCGACCGGCCGACCACGCTGGCCTTTGTCACCTTATACGGCGGCGAGGCGCGCTATGATTTCTATGACGAGGGTTCGGCCGGGCGGATGTTCTCGGCCGCCGATCTGCCGAGGCTGCCGCCGGAGGTGACGGCGATATTCTGCGGCGGCATCAGTCTTGTGCCCGACCCCTGCGGCGCCACGGTCGAGGCGCTGGTCGCCGCCGAATCCGGCCGCCTTCCGGTCATGATCGACCCGAACGTAAGGGCGTTTTTCGTCCGCGATTCCGATGCTTACCGCGCACGTCTGATGCGGTTTCTGCGCATGGCCGATCTGGTCAAGCTGTCGGGTGACGATATCGAATGGCTGTTTCCCGGCAAATCGGGGGCCGAGGCCGCGGCCGAGGTTCTGGGCCTTGGCGCGAGAGTCGTGTTCCTGACCAGCGGCGGCGCGGGGGCGCGGGCAATCTGGGGCGGCGGCGATATTCTGGTCAAGGCGCCAAGCGTAACGGTTGCCGACACGATCGGCGCAGGCGACACTTTCAACGCCGGCGTTCTTGCCGCGCTGCACCGCGACGGATTTCTGACCAAGGCGGGTATTGCCGGGATCGGCGCGGATGGCTTGCGCGCCGCGCTGGATCTGGGCACCCGCGCCGCCGCCGTGACGGTATCCCGGTCGGGGGCAAATCCGCCGTGGGCGCAGGAAATCTGACGTCATGAGGGCTTTGGTCCAGCGCGTGTCCGAGGCATCGGTGACGGTCGACGGCGCGGTGATCGGCCAGATCGGTGCCGGCCTTCTGGTGCTGGTCTGCGCCATGGGCGGCGATGACGAGATCGCGGCGGATAAACTGGCCGCGCGGGTCGCCAAGCTGCGCATTTTCCGCGACGCGGCCGACAAGATGAACCGCTCCGTCGCCGACATCACGGGGGCGGTTCTGGTGGTCAGCCAGTTCACGCTGGCCGCCGACACCCGCACCGGCAACCGTCCCGGCTTTTCCTCGGCCGCGCCGCCGGAGTCGGGCGAGAAACTGTATCTGCGCTTTGCCGACGCCCTGCGCGGGCTGGGTCTGCCGGTTCAGACCGGCCGTTTCGGGGCGGATATGAAGGTGGCACTGGTCAATGACGGGCCGGTCACGATCTGGATGGACACCGCCGACCGCAGTTAGGGACTGCTAGGCGGCCGCCTGCTCCATCTTTTCGTCCTGCACGGCGCGGCGCAGATAACGGCCGAATTCGCTGGCGAGCGCGCTGACCGGCCCGCGCGTCAGATACATGTTCAGGCAGCTTGGCGGCAATGGCGGCAAGGCGCCGCCGTGGTCGATCCTTTCCAGCCCCTCACGCGGGATCTTACGCAGGAAGATGTTCACCCCCTGATCGGCGGCGGTCAGCATCAGGTTGCGTTCGCAACTGCTGGCACCTGCCGCATGTTCCCAAGCGATGCCGGCGGCCTCTAACGCCGCGATTCCCGCCTGAAGGAAAACACAGTTCAGCGAATTCGTCAGTCGTAACGGCCGCCGCTGCCAGGCTTTGCCGCCGGCTGCGCCAATCCAGTTGAGATCAAATTCGTAAAGCTGGATACCCTCGTCACCGCAATCCAGTTCGGTCGTCAGGATCACGTCCTGCTCATCGCGCTCGAACTGCTTGCGTAAATCGGTGCTGTAGCCATCGGACAGGACCACTTCGACATGGGGGTTCGCCTCGCGGAACTCGCGCACGGCCTGGGTGAAATGCAGCATCGGCCAATCCGTCGTCAGCCCGACACGCAGACGGCATTCGGGCCGGACGCCGGTAAAGCGCGCGATGATGCCGTCGTTCAGCGCCACCAGCTTGCGGCTTTCGGTCAGCAGCAGCCGGGCGAAATCGGTCAGCACCACGCCCCTGCCCTGCTTTTCCAGAAGCGGCCGGTCGAACACCTCTTCCAGCCGCTTGATCTGCATCGACATCGCACTTTGCGTCATGTTGAGCGATTCAGCGGCGCGGGTGACGGCGCCATGTTCGGCCACCGCCTGAAGCGAGCGCAGCGTCGCGATGTCCAGATTGCGCATTGTTCAAACTCCGTGATCGCTTGGATCAAAATCATTCATTTTACGAATAGCTTTTATACGGGCATCTTATCAGCATCGAAGATGGATTCAAAGAAACCATTCATCTTTATTGATGATGGAAAATATCACGAGGATTGAACGATGGCACAGAAATCATCCGCAATGCTGAATGTTGCCCCGGGCCGGGTTTATACCGGCATCCGCGCCAACTGGCTGCGCCGTATTCTGACCGCCGTCGATCTGCGCCAATCACGCCTGGCACTGGCGCGGCTGAGTGATGAGCAATTGCGCGACGTTGGCCTGACCCCCGAACAGGCCAAGGCCGAAGCGCGGCGCAGCATGTGGGACGTGCCGGAACATTTCGGCGCGCGGCACTGAATCCGCGCTCCCCGCCGGATCTGCCAACCACATCGGAACCCGCACACAGACACCGGTCCGTGTGCGGGTTTCATATTTTCCAAGGTTCCCGATCCAGTTTGGTCAGAACACTTGACTTTCCCGGCGCGATGCCCCATTTGGCGCAGGTCGGCGTCCGCTGTAGCGTGATCAGTCGCAGGGCGCATGTCCCCTGCCAGGCCCGACAACTCTAGCTGGTTCCCATGTCACGCGGGGTTCTTGCCGGGTCTCGTATCTGACCCGCACCCTTGCATGCGCGACCCGATCCGGGCGCGCCGATAACCTTTTGTCCGATACGGGGACGAAGGGCTGAAAGGAACGTTTACGACATGGACAACCAAAAGTCCGAGCGCCGCCCCGCTGGCGGCCCCCGCGGCGAGAGCCGCAGTTTCAAATCCGGCGAAGGCCGCAGTTTCAAATCGGGCGAAAGCCGCCCCTATAAACCCGGCCGGGGCCGACCCGGCCAGCCGAACAACAATGCCGAAGGCCATGCCGGCGGCCGCCCGCAGCGTGGTCCCCGCGACGACGCCGCTGCTGCGCCGGGCGGCAAGCCGCGCCGCAAATCCTTTGGCGGCAAGCCCCGTACCGATCGAAGCGCCGATCGCAATGCCGATCGCGGCTTTGACCGCTTCGAGACCGAGGACCGGGTGCGCGAGCGTCGCTTTGCCGACCGCCCGATGCCCGAGGTATCGGGCCCCTTTGCCGACATGGGTCTTGATCCCCGCGTGGTGGTCAATCTCGCCGGCATGGGTGTGGTCGAGCCGACGCCGATTCAGGCCCAGTCGATCCCCGGCATTCTTGAAGGCCGCGATCTTTTGGGGCTGGCGCAGACCGGCACCGGCAAGACCGCAGCCTTCGGCCTGCCGATGCTGACCCGGCTGTTGGCCGAGGGCAAACGCCCCGAGCCGCATTCGGTCCGGGCGCTGATCCTTGCGCCGACCCGTGAACTCGCCACCCAGATCGCGGCGAATATCGAGGCTTATTCGGCCGGCACCCCGATCCGCACCTTCCGCGTCGTCGGCGGCGCCTCGATCAACGTGCAGCAACAGCGGCTGATGCGCGGTGTCGATGTGCTGATCGCCACTCCCGGCCGTCTGATCGACCTGCTGGAGCGTCGCGCACTGACCCTGTCCAAGACCGATTTTCTGGTGCTGGACGAGGCTGACCAGATGCTGGACATCGGTTTCATCCACGCGCTGCGCCGGATCGCCAAGCTGCTGCCCGAACAGCGGCAGACGCTGTTGTTCTCGGCCACCATGCCGAAGCTGATGGAGGAGCTTGCCGACAGTTACCTGCGCGATCCGATCCGCGTCGCGGTGAACCCGCCCGGCAAGGCCGCCGAAAAGATCGAACAGGGCGTGCATTTCGTCAATCAGGGCGACAAGGCCGCGTTGCTGGCGGAGTACCTGTCCAAACACCCGGACGAGCTGGCCATCGTTTTCGGCCGCACCAAGCACGGTTCGGAAAAGCTGGCCAAGCTGCTTGGCGGCTGGGGCTTCGCGGTCGACGCGATCCACGGCAACAAGTCGCAGGGTCAGCGGGAACGCGCGCTCGCCTCGTTCCGTGCCGGCAAGGCCAAGGTGCTGGTCGCGACCGACGTGGCCGCCCGGGGTCTGGATATTCCCGAGGTCGCGCATGTCTATAACTATGACCTGCCGAACGTGCCGGAAAACTATGTCCACCGCATCGGCCGCACCGCCCGCGCCGGTCGTGACGGCCGCGCCGTGGCTTTCTGCGCGCCGGCCGAGGCGGGTGAGCTGTGGGCCATCGAAAAGGCGATGAAGTCGAAGATCCCGGTCATCGGCGGTGAGGCCCCGGTTCAGCCGCAGCATGGCAACCGTGGGCGCGGCCCGCGCGGCGGCGGCAAACCCGGCGGCGGTTTCGCCGGTGGCGCGAACGGTGGCCCGAATGCTGGGGCCAACGCTGCGCGCAAGCGCCCTGCAAGCCGCCCCTCGCGCCGGCCCAAGGCCGAACAGCGCGGCTGATCTTGCAGTACGCCATGGGCGGGTCTATCAGCCCGCCCATGGCCAAGCTTTACTTTCATTATTCCAGCATGAACGCCGGCAAAAGCACCCTGCTTTTGCAAGCCTCGTACAACTATCGCGAACGCGGCATGTCGACCTTGCTGCTGACGGCGGCACTGGACGACCGCGCCGGGCACGGCCGCATCGCCAGCCGGCTTGGTATCGCGCAGGACGCGCTGACCTTTGCCAGCGACACCGATCTTTTCGCGCTTCTCGCATCCCATCCCAACAGCGCCTGCGTCTTTATCGACGAGGCGCAGTTCCTGACCCGCGAACAGGTCTGGCAACTGGCCCGCGCCGTCGATGATCTTGACGTGCCGGTCATGTGTTACGGCTTGCGGGTCGATTTCCGGGGCGAGCTGTTTCCCGGTTCGGGCGCGCTGCTGGCACTTGCCGACGACCTGCGCGAGGTGCGCACGATCTGCTTCTGCGGGCGCAAGGCCACCATGGTCGCGCGCCATGACGCCGAGGGGCGCGTGATGCGCGAAGGCGCGCAGGTCGAAGTCGGCGGCAATGACCGCTATCTGTCGCTGTGCCGCCGCCACTGGCGGGCGGCGATGGATGCCGGGCACATTTGAAAATCCGGCACATATAAAAACAGGGGATGCCGAACGGCACCCCCTGCGCGATATCTCGGTCCGGTCATCGGACCTGTAAAAGGCTGAACTCAGCCCTTGTCGCGGAAGAAATCGTTGATCTGATTATCGGCCTCTTCCTTGGTCCAGCCATATTTCTCCTGGAGCTTGCCGGCAATCTTGTCGCGCTTGCCCGCCATCTCGGTCACCTCGTCGTCGGTGAGGTCGCCCCACTTCTCTTTGACCGAGCCTTTCAGTTGGTCCCATTTACCGGCGATAATATCCCAGTTCATGACAATTCCTTTCACGAAGTGTTCTTGCGGGAAGGAAACGCCGGGGTCGGGGTGAAGTTCCCCCGCACAACCCTGGAATGAGCATAACAAAAGTTAGCTTAGCGTCAGTTCACCCGATCGCGGGGGGCGCGGTTTTCGGCGAATGCCTGTATGTTGGCCAGCGCCCGCATTCCCATCTCGGTGCGGGTCTGTTCGGTCGCGGTGCCCAGATGCGGCAGCAGCACCGCGTTTTCCAAAGCCAGCAGGCTTTCGGGGATCTGCGGCTCGCGCTCGAACACGTCGAGCCCCGCGCCCGCGATACGGTTTTCCTGCAATGCCGCGATCAACGCGGCCTCATCCACGATATCGCCGCGCGCGATATTGATCAGAACCGCATTGCGGCGCATTTTCGCGATCTGCTCGGCCCCGATCATGTGGTGCGTCGCGGTCCCTCCGGGCAGCGCCACCACGACGAAATCGGCGGTTTGCAGAACGGCGTCCATGTCCATCTGCCGGGCCGGAATGTCCAGCGCCGATACGGTCGAGCGGTTGAAGAACACCACATCCATGCCGAAACCAAGATGCGCCCGCCGCGCGATCGCCTTGCCGATCCGGCCCATGCCAAGCACGCCAAGCACCTTGCCGCTTACATGCTGACCCAGCATGAACGTCGGGGTCCACCCCTTCCATGCGCCGCTGCGGACCAGCCGTTCGCCCTCGCCCGCGCGGCGCGCCGTCATCAGGATCAGCGTCATCGCGATATCGGCGGTGGCATCGGTCACCGCGTCGGGGGTGTTGGTCACGTCGATCCCGGCCGCGCGCGCGGCGGCGATGTCGATATGGTTATAGCCGGCGCCGAAATTCGCCAGCATCCGGCAGCGCGCGGGATCGCCCTTGAACGCTTCGGCCGTAAAGGCATCGCCCAGCGTCGGCATGATCACGTCATATTCGGCCATGGCCGCCGCAGCCTCGGAGGCGGTCAAAGGGATCTCGCTATCGCGGATGGTGGTGTCGTAACGGCCCTGGGCGGCGGTCTCGACCGCACCGGTCATCCGGCGGGTAATCAGCAAGCGCAGCATCAGAACATCCTTCCGCCCAAGGGGACCGGTTGATCGGGGGTCAGCAGCACGACCTCGCCCTCGGCATCGGGGACGCCCAGCACCAACACCTCGGACATGACCTTGCCGATCTGGCGCGGCGGAAAATTCACCACGCCCAGAACCTGCCGGCCGACGAGTTCCTCGGGTCGGTAATGCCGGGTGATCTGCGCGGACGAGCGTTTCTCGCCGATCTCATCGCCGAAATCGACCCACAGCTTGATGGCCGGTTTCCGCGCTTCGGGAAAGGGTTCGGCGCGGGTGATCTTGCCGACGCGGATGTCGATCTTCAGAAAATCGTCGAATGTCGCCGTCATGCGCCCAACTCCCTTCCTCGGTCGGCGGCGGCGGCGATGGCGCGGCGGAGCAGCGGCGGAAAGCCGGTTTCCCCGTCCATCAGGATTTTCAGCGCGGCCGCGGTCGTGCCGCCGGGCGAGGTGACGTTCTCGCGCAATTTTCCGGGCGGCAGGTCTCCGACCAGCGCGAGTTGCCCCGCCCCCGCAACCGTGGCCCGCGCCAGTTGCAGGGCCAGCTCGGGCGACAGCCCCTGCGCCTCGCCCCCGGCCGCCATGGTCTCGATCAGGTGAAAGACATAGGCCGGCCCGGAACCAGACAGCGCGGTTACCGCGTCCATCTGCGATTCGTCGTCAAGGCGCACGACCTGGCCAACGGCGGACATCAGGCTTTCGGCAAGGGCAAGATCGGCGGGACCGGCGGCGGCATTGCCGATGATGGCCGAGATGCCCTGACCGATGGCGGCGGGCGTGTTCGGCATGATGCGCACGATCGGCGTCGAGGCGCCAAAGGCACGCTCATACGCGGCGATCGTGACCCCGGCGGCGACGGTCAGGATCAGCGTATCGCCATTGCCGAAACCCTTCAGCTGCGGCAGCGCGTCGGCCATCATCTGCGGCTTGACGGCGATGACGACTACCGCCGGATCATCCGGCAAGGCACCGTTGAAGCGGATACCGCGCTCTATCAGCGCCGGGGACGGGTTCGGGTCGATTACATGCACCGCGTCCGGTTGCAGCCCCCGCGCCAGCCAGCCCTCCAGCATGGCCGATCCCATGCGGCCGGCCCCGACCAGCACGATTCCGCGTTGATTCAAAACGTCCAGATCCATTGCGCCCCCCTTTGCCGATCGGCGCAAGGCGCGCCCGCGCGCGCGCGCCCCGGACGCCCCCGCGCTATGCCCTTCCGTAGGCTTCGGACAGCGCGATGTCCAGCGCGGCACTTGGCGTCGCATCCCCCCAACAGGCAAGCTGGAACGAGGGATAGAACCGCTCGGCCGCGTCGATCGCGGCGCGGATCATGTGGTCGATCTGCTCGGGTCCGGCGATGGCCTCGCCGCTGAGCACAAGGCCATAGCGCCAGACCATCAGCCGCTGCGGCGCCCAGAACACGAAACCGCCGTCCCAGACCTGATCGTTGACCAGATTGAGCGTCTCGTACAGCGCCGCAAGCCGCTCGGCCGGCGGGTCCATGTCGAAGGTGCAGATCAGGCGCAACACCTCGTCGCGGGCCGACCAGGCAAGGGTCATCGAATAGGTCCGCCATTGCCCTTCGACCGCCATCGCGATCTGATCGTCGGTCAGCCTGTCGAAATCCCATTCGTGATGCGTGGCGACGCTTTCGCAGATGTCGATGGGGTGAATCTCGTCCGAAAGGAAGAAGTGATCAACCTGTGCCATGCCTGTCCCTGCCTTTTTTTGTGGAGCGGCGCATTTTCCGCCCCAAGCCTAGGTGTTTGGGCAACACCCAGCGAAAGAACCAGATGCGCCTACAAGATATGGTGCTGCCCTTTGGATCGCCTGTAAAGTAATAATTCCATGACGCCCGCGCCCGCGCGTCCGGCGTGACAAATTCGGCGACACGACAGGGCCGCGGATCGGTATTGACCGCAACCGGCGCTTGCCAAGCCGGCCTGCCGCGCCTAGATAGGCGCGTCAAATCCGAAAAAGGCCCGCGCTCCTGTGGAAAACGTCGTTCTTACCGTGCATCTGATCCTCGCCCTGCTTTTGATCGGGGTCGTGCTGCTGCAACGGTCCGAAGGCGGCGGCCTTGGCATGGGCGGCGGCGGAGGCGGCGGCGTGATGACCGGACGCCAGGCGGCGAACGCGCTGTCGCGGCTGACGTGGATTTTCGCGATCGCTTTTCTGATCACCTCGCTGGCATTGGCGATCATCGCCGCGCGCAACAGCTCGTCGGATTCGATTCTGGACCAGATCGGCGGCATCCAGACCGGCACCCCGGCACCGGCGACGAACCCCGATCTGCCGCAGGCGCCGGTTTACGTACCGCCGCCGGCATCGGGTCAGCCCGCGACGCCGCCGGTTCCGGGCGCGTCCAGCAGCACCGCGCCGGCTGAAGCTGCACGGACCGACACTGCACCGACCAGCACCGCGCCCGCCGATACGGCGCCGACCCCTGCGGCACCGGCCGACCAGCCTGCAACGCCCCCCGCACCAGCCGCCACGACCGCGCCGGCCACGCCTGCGGCCCCTGCTGATGCAGCCCCGGCTGATGCAGTGCCGACGGATGCAGCACCCGCTGATGCCGCCCCGACGGATACGCCGGCCACCCCCGCGACACCGGCTGCACCGGCCAACTGATCTGATACCATCGACGGGGGACGGCATTTGTGCCCCCTACCATAACTTGCGGTCCCGTTGCGGTCCCGGGACGAATCGGTTATAGCTCAAGTCCCGTGGTGCCGCCCAAATCAGTGCCGCTTTGACGACATAAAACACGGGGACAATCATGGCGCGATACATCTTTATTACCGGCGGCGTCGTGTCCTCGCTGGGCAAGGGGCTTGCCTCGGCCGCGCTGGGGGCGCTGTTGCAGGCGCGCGGCTATACCGTCCGTCTGCGCAAGCTCGACCCCTATCTGAACGTCGATCCGGGCACGATGTCGCCCTTTGAACATGGCGAGGTGTTTGTCACCGACGACGGCGCCGAAACCGACCTTGATCTGGGCCATTACGAACGCTTTACCGGCGTGCCCGCGCGCAAGACCGACAGCGTGTCCTCGGGGCGGATCTATTCCAACGTGCTGGAAAAGGAACGGCGCGGCGCCTATCTGGGCAAGACCATCCAGGTCATTCCCCACGTCACCAACGAGATCAAGGACTTCCTGACCATCGGTGAGGATGAGGTCGATTTCATGCTGTGCGAGATCGGCGGCACCGTCGGCGACATCGAGGGGCTGCCCTTCTTCGAGGCGATCCGCCAGTTCAGCCACGAACGTCCGCGCGGCGAATGCATCCTGATGCATCTGACGCTGCTGCCCTATCTGGCGGCCTCGGGTGAACTCAAGACCAAGCCGACCCAGCACAGCGTCAAGGAACTGCAATCCATCGGTCTTGCCCCCGACATTCTGGTCTGCCGGTCCGAGCATCCGATTCCCGAAAAGGAACGCGCCAAGATCGCGCTGTTCTGCAATGTCCGCCCCGATGCGGTGATCCCGGCCTATGACCTGAAGTCGATCTATGAGGCGCCGCTGGCCTATCACGCCGCCGGGCTGGACCGGGCGGTGCTGGACGCCTTCCAGATCAGCCCCGCGCCGCGTCCCGACATGAGCCGCTGGGAAGATGTCATGGACCGGCTGGAGAACGCCGAGGGCGAGGTGAAGATCGCCATCATCGGCAAATACACCCAGCTTGAGGATGCCTATAAATCGGTCGGCGAGGCGCTGACCCACGGCGGCATGGCCAACCGGGTGCGGGTCAAGCCGAAATGGATCGACGCCGAGATCTTCGAGCGCGAGGATCCGGCGCCCTATCTGGAGGAATTCCACGGCATTCTGGTTCCTGGCGGCTTTGGCGAACGCGGCACCGAGGGGATGATCGCGGCGGCACGGTACGCCCGCGAAAAGAAGGTGCCCTATCTGGGCATCTGTCTGGGCATGCAGATGGCGGTGATCGAATCGGCCCGGAACCTGGCCGACATGCCCGATGCCGGGTCCGAGGAATTCGACCACGAGGCCGGCGAGACCCGGTTCACGCCGGTGGTCTACCATCTCAAGGAATGGGTGCAGGGCAATCACAAGGTCGAGCGCAAGCTGACCGACGACAAGGGCGGCACCATGCGGCTGGGCGCCTATACCGCGCATCTGGCGCCGGATTCGCTCGTTTCG
The DNA here is from genome assembly GCF_042680785.1 of Paracoccus pacificus. Taxonomy (NCBI): domain Bacteria; kingdom Pseudomonadati; phylum Pseudomonadota; class Alphaproteobacteria; order Rhodobacterales; family Paracoccaceae; genus Paracoccus; species Paracoccus pacificus. Next base: position 385,730 of record NZ_JBHUEN010000043.1, on the reverse strand, counting down.
CAGGTTTATGACGGCGCCACCGAGATCGAGGACCGCCACCGCCATCGCTATGAGGTCGACGCGAAATATCGCGAAAAGCTCGAAACGGCGGGGCTGCGGTTTTCCGGCATGAGCCCCGACGGCCGCCTGCCCGAGATCGTCGAGGCGCGCGACCATCCGTGGTTCATCGGCGTTCAGTTTCACCCCGAACTGAAGTCGAAACCCTTCGACCCTGCGCCCTTGTTCCGCGATTTCGTCCGCGCCGCCAAAGAGGATGAACGGCTGGTCTGAGACCGGCCAGAACGCGCGAACCCGCCGGCACGCCCCCGGCGATCACAGCGCAATGTGACAGGCCGTGCCCGTGATGCGCCTTTTCAGGTGGCGCCCCGCCCGCTATCCTTCGGCAAACGGGGTTAGCTTACGGAAATGCCCATGCTGCGCGCGCTTTCGATCCTCATCATGCTGTCACCGCTGCCCGCCTTTGCCGAGGCGGGGGTGTTTCTGGTCGATCGCGGCACGCTGCCCTTCGACCTTGGCCCGGGCCACCCGGCAAACAGCCCCGCGCTTTTCGCCAATCGCCCGACGAACAACCGCAACTCTGCCGCCAACCCGCTGAACGGGGCGGCCAATCGCGCCAACCTGCCTTCGGTCGCGGCGCAGGGCACCGACCTGATCGTCACCGACGACGGCACGCCGGTCGGCTATTACGTCCAGAACGGGCTGGGCACGATGAATCTGTTCGACGCCGGCGGCAAGCGCATCGCCTATAAACCCGCGAACCGCTCGACCAAAAGCCTGTTCACCACCTCGGGCCAGTGGTGCGGCACCGTCGCGGCCGCGCGCGATGGCACGTTCTCGATCGGGCTGACGCGGGCCTGCGCCGCTTTATTCGGACTTCAGTAACGGCGCCATGAAAACTGTCACATTCGGCGGATAGTGATGCGGATCAGAATTAGGTGACATAAGACGGGGCGGACCCAGCAGATGAAAGATCAGAAAGACGAATGGCTGGAAGCCGAGTTGCAGGACACGCTGGACGAGGATGTCGAGATCGAGCTTGAGGACGCGATCCTGTCCGAGGAGATCCGGCGCATCTATGACCGCCAGCATCCCAACCAGATGGACCGGCGTGAATATTTCCGGGAATTGCTGCGCCTTCAGGCCGAACTGATCAAGTTGCAGGACTGGGTTTCCTATCACAAGGAAAAGGTCGTGGTGATCTTCGAGGGTCGCGACAGCGCCGGCAAAGGTGGCGCCATCAAGCGGATCACCCAGCGGCTGAACCCCCGCGTCGCCCGCGTGGTCGCCCTGCCCGCGCCCTCGGACCGCGAAAAGACGCAATGGTATTTTCAGCGTTACGTCCCGCATCTGCCCGCCGGCGGCGAGATCGTTCTGTTCGACCGCAGTTGGTACAACCGCGCCGGGGTCGAGCGGGTGATGGGTTTCGCGACCGAAGATCAGGTCGAACAATTCTTCAACGACGTGCCGGAATTTGAACGCATGCTGGTCCGCTCGGGGATCAGGGTGATCAAATACTGGTTCTCGGTCACCGATGAGGAACAGCAGTTGCGCTTTCTCATGCGCATCCACGACCCGCTGAAACAGTGGAAGCTGTCGCCGATGGATCTTCAGGCCCGGGTCCGGTGGGAGGATTACACCAAGGCCAAAGAGGACATGTTCGAGCGCACGAACATTCCCGAAGCGCCGTGGCATATCGTCCCCGCCAATGACAAGAAACGCGCCCGGCTGAACTGCATGGCGCATCTTTTGTCGCTGATCCCCTATACCGAGGTTCCGCACGGCCATATCGAACTGCCCGACCGCGTGTTCAACGCCGATTACGAACGCGAGGTGCTGCCGCACGATCTGTACGTGCCGCAGAAATACTGATTTTAATACTGATTTTCGGGGGGACCATGCCCAAGGGGTATTGGGTCGGACATGTGACCGTCGACGACCCGGAAGCTTATGGCGCCTATCGCCGGGCCAATGCCGCAGCCTTCGCCAAATACGGCGGCCGGTTTCTGGTGCGCGGCCCGGAACAGGAGGTTGTCGAGGGTGCCCTGCGCCAGCGCACGGTGGTGATCGAGTTTCCCAGCCTGTCGGCGGCGCGCGACTGCTATAATTCGCCGGAATATCAATCGGCGAAGGCGCTCCGTTCCGGCGTCTCGGTGGCTGACATTGCCATTGTCGAGGGCTATGATTCCATCGCTGAATGACGAATCGGCCTGTCGGGATCCGCTTGCAGCAGAAAGTGATCGCCATGTTTCGTAATTTGCTGAGCCGCTTGCTGGGCGATAATGGGCCTTCGGGTTCGCTGTCGCCCGTTGATGCCGAAGTCGCGATCGCGGCATTGCTGGTGCGGATCGCCCGCGCCGATGACCATTATACCGACCGGGAAGCCGCGCGGATCGACCGCATTCTGGCCCAGCGCCGGGGCATATCCATCGATCAGGCGGCCGAGCGGCGAAGTGCCGCGGAAATGATCGAGGCCGAGGCCCCGGATACGGTGCGCTTCACCAAGCTCATCAAGGAACGGGTCGCGCTTGATGACCGTCAGGCCGTGATCCGCGCGATGTGGGACGTGGCGCTTTCGGACGGCAGCCGCACGGCGGATGAGGAAACGCTGATTCGACTGGTGTCGGGTCTGTTGGGCGTCACCGACCGCGATTCGGCGCTGGAGCGGCAGAAGATTCTGCGCAGGCAGGGCCTGGCGGCAGGCTGATAAAGGCGTCATCCGGCATTGTGATGTTGCAATCGCGACAAAAACATAGCCCTATTGGCGGGTTATAACCGCCACGGAAACGTCAGCCATTTTGCCGAATAACGAACCCGCCCCGTCACCCGTCATAGAAATCAAGGGCCTGCACAAGGCCTATGGCCCGCTTGAGGTGTTGAAGGGCATCAGCCTGTCGGCGCCACGGGGGCACGTGCTCAGCCTGATCGGGTCGTCGGGTTCGGGCAAGTCGACCTTGTTGCGCTGCTGCAACCTGCTGGAGGACAGCCAGCAAGGCGATGTGATTTTCGAAGGCGAGCCGGTCCGCTGGAAAGGTGACGGCGCCGCCCGGCGCCCCGCCGACCGCGCGCAGGTCACCCGCTTTCGCACCAACCTGTCGATGGTGTTCCAGCAGTTCAACCTGTGGGCCCATATGACCATCCTGCAGAACGTGATGGAGGCGCCCTGCACGGTTCTCGGCCAGCCCGCCGCCGAGGTCGAGGCCCGGGCCCGCAAGCTGCTGGACAAGGTCGGCATCGGCGACAAGGCCGACGCATGGCCCGCGCAGCTTTCCGGCGGCCAGCAACAGCGCGCGGCAATCGCGCGTGCTTTGTGCATGGAGCCCCGGGCGCTGTTGTTCGACGAACCGACCAGCGCGCTTGACCCCGAATTGCAGCAAGAGGTGGTCAAGGTCATCAAGGATCTGGCCGGTGAACACCGCACCATGCTGCTTGTCACCCATGACATGCGGCTGGCGGCGGACGTGTCGGATCATGTGGTTTTCCTGCACAAGGGTCTGGTCGAGGAAGAAGGGCCGCCCGCACAGATTTTCGGCAATCCCCAGACCGAACGCCTGCGACAGTTTCTAAGCGCCAGCATGGCGATCTGAAAATCAGAACAAAAACCAATCAATAGCCAACAGGAGACCTGAATCATGAAAAAACTGCTACTCGCGGCCGCAATCATGGCCCTGACCGTCGGCGCCGGCGCCGCCCAGACCGTCCGTCTTGCGACCGAGGGCGGCTATCCCCCCTATAACTTCATCAACGACAAGGGCGAGATCGACGGGTTCGAGCGCGAGCTGGGGGACGAGCTGTGCAAGCGCATGCAGGCCGATTGCACCTGGGTCAAGAACGACTGGGATTCGATCATCCCGAACCTCGTTTCGTCCAACTATGACGCGATTCTTGCCGGGATGAGCATCAATGACGAACGCAAGAAGGTCATCCAGTTCAGCGACAACTATCTGCCGCCGGTGCCCTCGGCCTATGTCGGGCTGACCGCCGATGCGGATGTGAAGGGCGGCGTGGTCGCGGCGCAGACCTCGACCATTCAGGCCGCGCGTGTCGCCGAAAGCGGCGCGACGCTGCTGGAATTCGCCACGCCCGATGAAACCGTCGCCGCCGTCCGCAACGGTCAGGCGGTCGCCGTTCTGGCCGACAAGGACTTCCTGAATCAGATCGTCGCCGATTCGAATGGCGAGTTGGTCTTTGTCGGCGATGAATTCGCCCTTGGCGAAGGCATCGCGGTCGGTCTGCGCCAGTCGGACAATGACCTGAAAGCCAAGTTCGACGGCGCCATTCAGGAAATGAAAAAGGATGGCAGCCTGAACACGATGATCAAGAAATGGTTCGGCGAAGACGCCCGGGTTTTCTGATTTGAAATCGGGTTGCCGGGGCTGATCGCTTCGGCAACCCGGCCATATCATGTTCCAGTACTGCGCCGACCCCAAGGCCGTTGAGGGCTTTAGCTGGCTGATGTGTTATCTCACATCCGGCACGCATATGATGTTTTACGCCTCATTCGGCACCGTTCTGGGGCTTTTGGCGATCACCGCACCGGTCGCATTGCTGTTCGGTTTCGGCGGTGCGCTGGCGGCACGGTCGGCATTCGCGCCGCTGCGCTGGCTGGGCAAGATCTATATCGCCATGGTGCGCGGCGTCCCCGACATCATCTTCTTCCTGTTCGTGCCCATCGCGCTGGATCAGGGGTTGGAGTGGCTGAAAAGCCGGGCCTATTGCGATACCTCGGTCCCGGTGCGGCAGGGCAATGACTTCGTGGTCTGTGCGGCGGCCAAGATACCGCTGTCGACCAGTCCGCCATGGATCCATGAAAGCTACTCGATCTTTCTGGCGGTGGTGGCGTTTTCGGTCGTGTTCGGTGCCTTCGCGGCCAATGTGCTTTACGGCGCCATGCGGGCCGTGCCCCGCGCCCAGTTAGAGACGGCCGAGGCTTTCGGGATGTCCCCGCGTCAGGTCTCGCGCCGGGTGCTGATCCCGCAGATGTGGGCCTATGCGCTGCCCGGGCTGTCGAACCTGTGGATGATCCTGATCAAGGCCACGCCGCTTTTGTTCCTGCTGGGGGTCGAGGATATCGTCTATTGGGCCAAGGAGCTTGGCGGCGCAAAGACCAGCCGCTTCGCCTATCCGCATCCCGACTGGCGGCTGTGGTATTTCACCGCGATCCTGGTTTTCTATCTTCTGATGACCTGGGTCTCGGAAAAGGTGTTGCAGCGGCTGACCGGGCGGCTGTCGCGCGGTCAGGCCACGATGGCGGGTGAGCGTATGCGGAAGGCCGCCGGATGAGCGAATGCATGCAGATCATCGCGGATTACGGCCTGCGCTCGATCGGGATCGGTGAAAAACTGCTGCCGAAAACCGATTTCACCCTGTGCAAGCAGGTCGTGCTGATCGGTTCGGGCCTGCTGTGGAACATCTATTTCGGCGTGCTTTCGCTGCTGATCGGCTTTTTCATCGCGACCGGGCTGGCACTGGCCAAGGCGAGCACGCGCCCGTGGCTGCGCAAACCGGCCGAGGCGTTCATCTTTGTCTTTCGCGGCTCGCCCCTGTTCATCCAGTTCTTCATGGCCTACGAGATGCTGGTGTTGTTGCCCCGCGCCGGGATCGACGTCTTCGGGATCACGATCGCGACGAACTGGCTGACCCGCGCCTGGGCCGGGGCACTGATCGTGCTGATCCTGAACACCGCCGCCTATTCGGCGCAGATCTTCTATGGCGCGCTGATGTCGGTGCCGAAAGGCGATCTCGAGGCCGCCGACGCCTATGGAATGACCGGCTGGAGGCTGTTCAGACGCATCGTCTGGCCGACCATGCTGCGGCTGGCGTGGCCGGCCTATACGAATGAGGCGATCTTTCTGTTCCACGCCACGACGCTGGTGTTTTTCTCAAGCTTTCCGGCGTTCCAGCAAAAGGGCGACGCGCTTTATTATGCCAGCTATTTCGCCGGCCAGACCTTCAACCCGTTCGTGGCCTATCCGATCGTGGCGGGCTATTTCATATTGCTGACGCTATGCCTGACCGGGCTGTTCGGGGTGGTGAATCGGCGTCTGAACAGGCATATCCCGGATGCGGCGGGCCGGATCAGGTACCGCCCTCAACTGATCAGGTGATTTATGGACTGGCTGCGGGAACATCCCGAAGTAAAGACAATACGCGTAGCTGCCGCCGATCTGAACGGCGTTCCGCGCGGTAAGCGTATCCCGGCGCGTTTCGCCGACAAGGTGATGACCGAGGGCACGAAGTTTCCGTTCTCGGTGCTGAACATGGATATCTGGGGCGAGGATATCGAGAACAGCCCGCTGGTTTTCGAATCCGGCGACCCCGACGGGATGCTTTTGCCGACCGAGCGCGGCTTCATGCCGATGCCGTGGCTCGATGCGCCGACCGGGCTGCTGCCGTTGTGGATGTTTCACCCCGATGGCCGCCCCTATGCCGGCGACCCCCGGCAGGCGCTGGCCCGGGTGATGGAGCGCTACAAGGCCGCCGGGCTGACACCCGTCGTCGCGACCGAGCTTGAATTCTTTCTGATCGACGATTCGGGCAAGACCCTGCGGGTTCCGCCCAGCCCCCGGTCCGGCAAACGCCGCACCGGCGCGGAAACGCTCAGCCTGCGCGCGCTGGACACGTTCGACAGCTTCTTCACCCAGCTTTATGAAGCCTGCGAGGCGATGGACATTCCCGCCGATACCGCCATTTCCGAGGCTGCGCCGGGTCAGTTCGAAATCAATCTGATGCACCAATCCGACGCGCTGAAAGCGGCGGATGACGCATGGCTGTTCAAGCTGGTGGTCAAGGGCCTGGCCCGGGGCGCGGGTTTTGCCGGCAGCTTCATGGCCAAGCCCTATGAGCTGTGGAACGGCAACGGCATGCATATGCATTTCTCGATCCTCGATCACGAGGGGCGCAATATTTTCGACGATGGCGGCGATCTGGGAACCGACGTTCTGCGCCATGCCGTCGGCGGCTGTCTGGAGGCGATGCCCGGCTCGACCCTGATCTTCGCCCCGCATGAAAACAGCTATGACCGGCTGGTCCCGAACGCCCACGCCCCGACCGGCATCGGCTGGGCCTATGAGAACCGCACCGCCGCGATCCGCATCCCCTCATCCGGGCCGGCCGCGCGCCGGATCGAACATCGTGTGGCGGGCGGCGACGTGAACCCCTATCTGACCATCGCCGCCGTTCTGGGCGCGGCGCTGAACGGGATCGAGGACAAGGCCCCCTGCCCGCCCGCGTTTTCCGGGAACGCCTATGAACAGGGGCTGAACCAATTGCCGGGCACCTGGGCCGAGGCGATCGACGCCTTCGCCGCCGCACCCTCGATCCGGCGGATCTTCCCGCCGGAGCTGATCGAGAATTTCGTCATGACCAAACGGCAAGAGCTGCATTACATGGCCGAGCTGTCCGACGAGGAAACGGTCGAGCTGTATCTGGACACGGTATAGGCCGGCGCCACAGGCACGCGCCGAAACGAACCTTGCGAAACCCGGGGTCTGGAACGGTCGCCCCCGGGGCGGCCGGTCGGCTTTCCGCGGCGAAAATTCCGCGGCTTCCGTAAATAGTTACCGCCTTTACTTTGACCTTCGCGCGTTTTCTTTACAGACTGAGCAACGGGGCGCGCCGTGACCGTCCCCGACGGGGCCCGAATGCAGATCTATCTTCCCATCGCCGAAGTCTCCGTCGACCCTTTCCTGTTGATGGGTCTGGGCGCCGTGGTCGGGGTGATGTCGGGGCTGTTCGGGGTGGGCGGCGGTTTCCTGATCACGCCGCTTTTGTTCTTTGTCGGGATCCCGCCCGCCATCGCGGTGGCGACCGGCGCCAATCAGGTCGTCGCATCCTCGGTCAGCGGGGTGCTGGCGCAGTTGCGCCGCAAGGCGGTGGATGTGCGCATGGGGGTCGTCCTGCTGATCGGCGGCGTCATCGGCTCGGGGGCGGGCGTTCTGCTGTTCAACTGGCTGGCGCGGCTGGGTCAGATCGAACTGGTGGTTCAGCTTTGCTACGTGATCTTTCTGGGTCTGATCGGCGCGCTGATGTTTCAGGAATCATTGCGCGCCCTGCGCCGCGCCCAAGGCCCGCAACAGCCGCGCCGCCGCAATCAGCATAACTGGATCCACCGCCTGCCGTGGAAGATCAAGTTCCGCGCCTCGGGTCTGTATATCAGCGTCATACCGCCGGCGATCGTCGGCGTCGCGGTCGGTGTGCTGGCGGCGATCATGGGGGTCGGCGGCGGCTTCATCATGGTGCCGGCGATGATATATCTTCTGGGTATGCCGACGCGGGTGGTCATCGGCACCTCGCTGTTCCAGATCCTGTTCGTCTCGGCCTTCACCACGCTGATGCATGCGGTATCGTCGAACACGGTCGATGTGATGCTCGCCGTTCTGCTGATCGTCGGCGGCGTGATCGGCGCGCAGATCGGCAGCAGCCTCGGCGCCCGTCTGAAGGCCGAGCAACTGCGCATCCTTCTGGCGCTTCTGGTGCTGGCGGTCTGCGGCAAGCTGGCGCTGGACCTGTTCATCCGCCCGGACGACCTGTTTTCGCTCAGCACGGGGCCGGAATGAAAACGCTCGCCCCCGCAATCGGACTGGCCACGCTGATGCTGATGACGGTTCCGGTCCTTGGCCAGAACGGCGGTCCGGTGCCGATCTATCCCGATCGCGGCGTGCCTGCGACCACGCCCGAGGACCGGCCGCTGCCGCCGGAATCGGTGGTCGCCGGGCTGTCCAAGGATGCGGTCGCCATCACCGCGAATTTCGACGGCTCGGATATCCTGATCTATGCCGCGATCCGTCGCGAAACCCCGATACCCCCGGGGCCGCCGATTGACGCGATCATCACACTTGAGGGCCCGGCGGAACGGGTCACGGTGCGCAAGCGCGCCCGCCGTCTGGGCATCTGGGTCAATACCGAACAGGTGCAGATCGGCGCCGCGCCAAGCTTTTACGCGGTGGCGACCACGGGACCCTTGGACAAGATACTCGCGCCCGGGGACGATATCCGTAACCGCATCTCGATCCCGCTGGCGGTCAGGTCGTTCGGCGGCCCGCTGAACGTCGACAAACCGCAGGAGTTCAGCGAGGCGCTGGTCCGCCTGCGCGAAAAGTCGGGCGCCTATATCCTGAACGAGGGCGGCATAAAGATGGCCGAACAGACCCTGTTCCGGGCCGACGTGCGGCTGCCCGCCAATCTGGTCGAGGGCATCTATCGCACCCGGATCTTTCTGCTGCGGCACGGTCTTGTCGTCGACGCATTTCAGGCCGGCCTGCCGGTCGAGAAGGTCGGGCTGGAACGCTGGCTCTACAAGCTGGGCCGAGAGCAGCCGTTCCTGTACGGTCTGATGTCGCTGTTCATCGCCGTGGCGGCGGGCTGGTCGGCCTCGGCCGCTTTCCGGCTGATCCAGCGGAAATGACCCCCTCGCCCCCCGGCCCGCGCCCTAGGTTTCAACCAATGCGGCAAGCTGGTCCAGACACTGGCCCCAACCCTGAAAGAAGCCCATGTCCTCATGCCGCTCCCGGTCCTCGACCGTGGCATGCAGCACGCGCGCCGAATACATCGTGCCGTCGCCGTCCGGCTCCATCAGGATCACGGCGGTCATGAAGCCCGCGCCGGCCGGGCGAAAGCCGGCGCCCAGCGCATCGGTGAAAACCAGCTTGTGATCAACCTCGGCGACCAGCACGCAGCCCGGGTTCCGCATCTCGGTCCCGTCGGGCAGCCGCATGGTCACGTTGCACGCCCCGCCCGGTCGCGCGTCGATGGTGCAATCGGTCACCTCGACCGGCTTTGGCGCGAACCATTGCCGCAACTGTTCCGGCTCGGTCCAGGCGTGCCAGATCCGCGACGGAGGCGCCGCGATCCGGCGCGAGATGATCAGGTCATTGCCCTCGGTCCGGTTTTGGTTCTGTCCGGTCATCGGCCCGTCCCTTCTGAACTGACTTAGTCCGCGCAAGGCTGCCATCCCCGTCATTCAAGCGCAAGAAACGGATCGCCCGCCTGCCGCCGTTATGCCAGATTGGCGCGGAAAAGCGGGCGTTCCCCCGCCCGCACCGGAGACCCGAGATATGCCCGCGTCATCCCCGTCAAACCGCCCAATGACCCTTCTCGAATGGGCGATGCTGATCGCCCTTTCGGTCGTCTGGGGCGGATCGTTCTTCTTCAACGGGATCGCGGTCAGAGAGTTGCCGGTTCTGACCGTGGTGGTGTCGCGCGTGGCGCTTGCCGCCGTCATCCTGCTGATCGTGCTGCGATTGCGGGGCGAACGGATGCCACGCGATCGGCGGGTCTGGGTCGCGTTCTTCATCATGGGGCTGTTGAACAACGCCATCCCCTTTTCGCTTATCGTCGGGGGCCAGCAGCATATCGCCTCGGGCGTGGCGTCGATCCTGAATGCCTCGACGCCGCTGTTCACGGTCATCTTCGCGCAATTCCTGACCGGGGATGAGCGGATGACGGGCGGCAAGCTTGCCGGTGTCCTGATCGGTTTCGCCGGCGTGGCGGTGATGATCGGAACGGCGGCGCTGCATGATCTCGGCGTGAACGTCGTGGCGCAGCTCATGTGCATCGGCGCGGCGATTTCCTATGCTTTTGCGGGAATCTTCGGGCGCCGGTTCCGCGCCATGGGCGTCGCCCCGATGAGCACGGCCACCGGACAGGTGACCGCCTCAAGCCTGATGCTGCTGCCGCTGATGATGGTAATTGACCGCCCGTGGACGCTGCCGGTGCCCAGCATGTCGGCCATGGGCGCGCTGGTCGGTCTGGCCGCGCTGTCGACCGCGCTGGCCTATGTGCTGTATTTCCGCATCCTTTCGACGGCCGGGGCGACCAATCTTGCGCTGGTGACATTTCTGGTCCCGGTCAGCGCGATCCTGCTTGGCACGCTGTTTCTGGGCGAGGTGCTGGTGCCCCGCCAGTTCGCCGGAATGAGCCTGATCGCGCTTGGTCTGGTGGCCATCGACGGGCGTTTCTGGCGGGCGCTGCGCCGCACGCTCGGCCGGCCAAGAAGGTCCGCGTAAGGGTAATGGCTCGGCCCGACACGGCGCGCTAATAGGCGCGGAACGTCACCGTGGTCAGGGTGCGGCTGATGCCCGGAATGTCGAACAGCTTCTCGGCCAGGAACCGCCCCACATCCTCGCTATCCGGCACATAGACCTTGGCCATCAGATCATAGTCGCCCGAGGTGGAGTAAAGCTCGGACACGACTTCGCGGTCATAGATCGCGTCGGCGACCTGATAGGTCATGCCGGGATGGCAACGGAACTGGACGAAATACAGGCGCAAGATCTGTTCCCCTTTGACGACCGTCAAACCTTAGTCCCGCCGGCCGCCGTCCGGCAAGGGGGTGGTGGTGGCCAGCGTCTCGCCCATGCTGTCGAACGGCATCGCCGAAACCATCGCGGCGGTTTCGCTCATCGGATCCGGCGGCGCTTGGGTTTCGGATCGCGCAACCCATTTGCCATGCCGCAGCCCGTACCAGAACCGCCACAGCAAAAGCCCCGAGGCCGCGACCAGACTGGCCACCAGCCCCAGCCACAGCCCGGGGGGACCGAACCCCAGCGGGAATGCCAGCACCCAGGCGATGGGCATGCCGACCGCCCAATAGCTGAAAAACGCGATATACATCGGAATGCGGGTGTCCTGAACGCCCCGCAAAAGACCCAGCGCCACCGCCTGCAGCCCGTCGAACATGTGAAACAGCGCCGCATAGCCCAAAAGCATACTGCCGATCGCGATCAGCATCGGCGCCTCGGGGTCGGTCTGGTCCAGATAGACCGCGATCAGCGGCGCGGGCATGGTCAGGAAGATGATCACCACCACCGCCACCACCAGAAGCGCAAGGAACAGCACCGTCAGGGTGGCGTCCTCCATCCCGCGCTGATCGCGGCGGCCCATGGCCTGCCCGACGCGGACGGTGGCGGCATTGCCGATGCCCAGATGGATCATGAAGGCGATCGCCGTGACCTGAATGGCGATGCCGTGGGCGGCCAGCTGCTGGGTTCCGATCCAGCCCATCATGACGCCCGAAGCGACGAACAGCCCCGATTCGGCGACCAGCGTCAGCCCGACCGGCAGACCCAGCCAGAACTGCCGGCGGAACGCCTGCCAGTCCGGCCGCCAGAACCGCTGCAACAGGCTGAAACCACGCGCGCGCGACAGCCGTTCGGCATAGCCGAGCAACAGGACAAGCTGCGCCATCTGCACCGTCAGGCTGGCCAGCGCCGAGCCGGCAACGCCCATCTGCGGGAACCCCCAGTTGCCAAAGATCAGCAGCCAGTTCAGCAGGATGTTCAGCGGCAACCCCGCCAGCGTGACCCAAAGGACGATCCGCGCCCGCTCCAGCGCCGCGATATAGCTGTTCAGGACCAGACCGCACAAAGCCGGGAACAGCATCAGTCCGCCGATACGCAGGTAGTCCTGCGCCAGCGCGGCGATCAGCGGATCCTGGCCCAGCCACAGCAGGATGTCCTCGGAAAACCACATCGCCGGCAGGAAGATGATCGAATGCAGGATCGAGATCCAAAGTGCCATGCGGGTGGCGCGCCGCGCCTCGGTCTCGTCCTTGCGCGCGATGGCGGTCGCGATCACCCCCATCACCCCGATGCCATAGCCCGATCCCAGCATGAACAGCAGGAAATAATACGAGGTCGCCAGCACCAGCGCGGCCAGCGGCTCGACCCCGTACCAGCCGACCATGACCGTATCCGTCACGCCCAGCGCCATGCGCGCCAGATGGCTGCCGACAAGCGGCAGGGCCAGGGCCAGAGTCGGGCCCAGATTGGGGCGTATGCGGGAAAAAATACTCATGACCCATAAGGCCATAATCGCGGCCCCGGCAACAGGCAACCCCACCGGGCAACCCCGCCTTCGGGGTGATGCCGTCCGGGCGTTCACGATAACGGGCGAAGCGGTGGAAAGCCGCTAGCCGCGCCCGCACCGCATTGCTAGGCTGCCCCGGCATATCGGACGGAGGCCCTGATGCTGACCATATACGGCGTGACCCGCTCGCGCGCTTCGCGCATTATCTGGCTTTGCCACGAAATCGGGCTGGAGTTCCGGCAGGTGCCCGTCATTCAGGCCTATCGCCTTGCCGACCCCATGTCGCCCGATGCGCCGCTGAACACCCGCTCACCCAAGTTCATGGAGCTGTCGCCGGCGGCGGCGATCCCGGTCTTGGTCGATGGCGAGTTGATCCTGTCGGAATCGCTGGCCTGCACGCTGTATCTCGCGTCCCGCCACTGCGCCCCGTTTGGCCCGATGGATGAGATCGAGCGTGCAAGGATGGACCAGTGGTCATTCTATGCGGCCACCGCGATCGAGGCCGATGCGCTGACGATCCTATATCTGCACCGCCCCGGTCAGGCCCAGCCGGGCAGCGATCAGGCGGCGGTCGCCAATGCCGCCGAGCGGCTGGTGCGTCCGTTGCAGGTCATCGACGACCATCTGGCGCGGTCCGGGCATATGGTAGGCGGCCGGTTCACCGTGGCCGACATAAACGTGGCCGAAATCATCCGCTATGCGCAGGGCTATGGCCAGTTGATGGAACAATTCCCCTCGCTTCAGTCATGGCTGGCCGACTGCCAGTCCCGGCCGGCTTTCCAGAAAATGTGGCAAGAGCGGTTGAACGAACCCGAGTAGCGCTGGCCCTGGCTGAGCCACCGAACCCCACCCCTAGGTGGATCAACGCACCCCACCACAAGCCTTGCCCCGCTGCCCCGGGTCGTGGGATAGTGGCTGAAACAAGAATCGAGCAGACCGGGACATATATGGCCGACGATCTTCTTTCCGCCGCAAGCGAAAGCTATTCCGCCGCATCCATCGAGGTGCTGGAGGGGCTGGAGCCGGTGCGCAAGCGCCCGGGCATGTATATCGGCGGCACGGACGAACGCGCGCTGCACCATCTTGCGGCCGAGATCCTTGACAACTCGATGGACGAGGCGGTGGCCGGCCACGCCACTCGCATCGAGGTCGAGCTGCATGCCGACGGGGCGGTCACGGTGCGCGACAACGGCCGCGGCATGCCCATCGACCCGCATCCGAAGTTTCCGGGCAAGTCGGCGCTCGAGGTGATCCATTGCACGCTGCACGCCGGCGGCAAGTTCGGCGGCGATGCCTATCAGACCTCGGGCGGGTTGCACGGCGTCGGCGCCAGCGTGGTGAACGCGCTGTCCGATCGCATGGTCGTTCAGGTGGCCCGCAACCGCGAGCTTTACGAACAGCATTTCTCGCGCGGGATACCGCTTGGCCCGATCGAAAAGGTCGGTCAGTCCCCGAACCGGCGCGGCACCACGACGACTTTTCACCCGGACGAGGAAATCTTTGGCCATCACCGGATGAAACCGGCGCGGCTGATGAAAATGGCCAAGTCCAAGGCCTATCTGTTCTCGGGCGTCGAAATCCGCTGGAAATCGGAAATCGACGACGGCGAAACGCCGGTCGAGGCGACGTTCCATTTCCCCGGCGGTCTCGCGGATTATCTGCATGAGACGCTGGGCAGCGCCAGCACCTATGCCGAGCGCCCCTTTGCCGGCAATGTCGATTTCCGCGAACGTTTCAACGCGGTCGGCAAGGTCGATTGGGCGATCAACTGGACGCCCTCCCGCGACGGCTTCATCCAATCCTATTGCAACACCGTCCCCACATCCGAAGGCGGCACCCACGAAGCCGGCTTCTGGTCGGCGATCCTGAAGGGCATCCGCGGCTATGGCGAGTTGGTGAACAACCGCAAGGCCGCCCAGATCACCCGCGAGGATCTGCTGGCGGGCGGCTGCGCGCTGGTGTCCTGCTTCATCCGCGAGCCGGAATTTGTCGGCCAGACCAAGGACCGTCTGGCCACGACCGAGGCCGCGCGGCTGGTCGAGGGCGCGGTCCGCGACCATTTCGACAACTGGCTGGCGGCCGATACGAAATCCGCCGGGGCCATTCTGGATTTCCTTGTCCTTCGGGCCGAGGAACGCCTGCGCCGCCGGGTCGAAAAGGAAACCGCCCGCAAATCGGCGACAAAGAAGCTGCGTCTGCCCGGCAAGCTGGTCGATTGCAGCGCCAGCAACCGCGACGGGACCGAGCTGTTCATCGTCGAAGGCGACAGCGCCGGCGGTTCGGCCAAGATGGCCCGCGACCGCAACAATCAGGCGCTTCTGCCTTTGCGCGGCAAGATCCTGAACGTGCTCGGGGCGGCCTCGTCGAAGATGGGGACCAATCAGGAAATCAACGATCTGTGCCAGGCGCTCGGGGTCAGCATGGGCAGCCGGTTCAACGTCGATGATCTGCGCTATGACAAGATCATCATCATGACCGATGCCGATGTGGACGGCGCCCATATCGCCAGCCTGCTGATGACCTTTTTCTTCACCCAGATGCGGCCGCTGATCGACAAGGGCCATCTGTATCTGGCCTGCCCGCCGCTTTACCGGCTGACCCAGGGCGCGATCCGGCTTTACGTCTCGGATGACGCGGAAAAGGAAAGGATGCTGGCCAAGGGTCTGGGCGGCAAGGGCAAGATCGACGTGCAGCGGTTTAAAGGTCTGGGCGAGATGGACGCCAAGGACCTGAAGGACACCACGATGAACCCCAAGACGCGCAAGCTGATCCGCGTGTCCATCGACGACGAGGACGGCGGCGAGACCGGCGATCTAGTCGAGCGTCTGATGGGCAAGAAGCCGGAACTGCGGTTCGAATATATTCAGGAAAACGCCCGTTTCGTGGAAGAGCTGGACGTTTAACCCGGGATGACCCTGCCCGCCGGCTCGCTCGCGTTATATGTCGTGGCGGCGATGGCCGAGATTGCCGGCTGTTTTGCGTTCTGGGCCTGGCTGCGGCTGGACCGCTCGGCGCTGTGGCTGGTGCCCGGCACCGCCGCGCTGATCCTTTTCGCGTTCCTGCTGACCCGGGTCGATACGGCATTCGCCGGCCGCGCCTATGCGGCCTATGGCGGCATCTATGTCGCCGCCTCACTGGTCTGGCTGTGGCTGACCGAGGGGCAGGTTCCGACCCGATGGGACCTGCTTGGCGGCGGAATTTGCATTCTGGGCGCCGTGGTGATCCTGACCGGCTCTCGGTCCTGACGCGCGGATCGACACATCGCGGAGATTGACATCCGCGGCGCGCTGCGGACGATGGCGCCATGGCTGAACACACCCGGACATTGCCCTTCACCTGCGAAAAGCGGCCCGCGATCGGATCCATCGGGGTAGTGGTGACGAACAACCCCCTTGGCTCGGCGGCGGGCAACGAGATGCTGGCGATCGGGGGCAATGCGGTCGATGCGGCGGTTGCGGCGCTTTTGACCCTGACCGTGGTCGAGCCGATGATGGTCGGCATCGCGGGCGGCGGCATTTCCCATATCCGGCTGGCCGACGGCCGGCATGTGGTGATCGACGCCATGTCGACGGCGGGCGCGCAGGCGCGCGAGGATATGTTCGACCCGGTTCCCGGCAGCCCGCCCTATGCGATGGAGACGGTCGGGCGCCGCAACACGATCGGGCCCTCGGCGGTGGCGGTTCCGGGCAACCTGCGCGGCTGGTGCATGATGCAGGCCGAATACGGCCGGCTGCCCTTTGCCGATGTCATCGACCCGGCGATCCGGATCGCCGCGCGCGGCTTTACCGCCAGCCATTACCTGAACGGCGCGGTCAGGGAACATGCCGGGGACCTTGCCGCCGATCCCGAGATCGCGCGCATTTTCCTGCCGGACGGCGCGCCGGTCGCGGCGGGCACGCGGCTGGTCATGGGCGATTACGCCGAAAGCCTGCGCATGATCCGCGATCAGGGCGAGGCGGCGTTGCACGGCGGCGCGCTTGGCCGGGCGCTGGTCGACCGGCTGGCCACGGACGGCCCCGACGCGGGCCATGTCACGCTGGACGATCTGACCGGGTTTCGCGCCGTCGAACGCGCGGCGATCTTTGGCAACTATCGCGGCTATACCGTGGCCGGTCCGCCGCCGCCCGCATCCTCCGGCGTGCATGTGGTCGAGATGCTGAACCTGCTGGAGCCCCATGACCTGCGCGCCATGGGTTTCGGCAGCGCCCAATGCCTGCATTTGCTGGCCGAAGTGATCCGCGTCGCGTTCGAGGACCGCCGCGCCGCCTCGGGCGACCCGGATTTCGTCGATGTGCCGGTCGATCTGTATATCTCGAAAGACTATGCCCGCGACAGCCAGTCGCGCCTGCGCGACATCGGCGGCGCAAGCGATGCGGCGCCACAGGCGCGTGAAAGCCGCGATACCACCCATCTGACGGTGGCCGACCGGGATGGCAACATCGTCTCGGCCACCCATACCATCAACGGCTTGTTCGGTGCACGCTTCATGGTGCCGGGCACCGGGATCATCCCCAACAATTACATGCTGAACTATGATCCCCACCCCGGCCGCGCCATGTCGATCCAGCCGGGCAAACGGGTGCCGACCTCGATGGCGCCGATGATCGTGCTGAAGGATGGCGCGCCCCGTTTCGCGCTGGGTCTGCCCGGCGCGGTCCGGATCTTCCCCTCGGCCATGCAGGCGATTGTCAACCTGATCGACTTCGGCATGACGCTGCAACAGGCCGTCGAGGCCCCGCGCATCTGGACCGAGGGGCAGCATGTCGAACTCGAACCGGCTTTCGCGCCGATGGCCGACGCGCTGCGCGCGATGGGTCACGAGGTGCGGCTGGTCAAGACCATCGGCGGCGGCATGAACGCGATCGGCTTTGGTGCCGATGCGATGCTGACCGGGGCGGCCTGCTGGCGTGCGGATGGCACCGTCATGGCGCAGGGCGGCGGGCTGGCCCGTCCCGGGGTTCGCTTCACGATCTAGAAAGGTCCGATATTTTCATGCCGCGCATCGTATTCCTTGACCCCACCACAGACGACCGCATGGCGCGGATGGGCGGCTTTCTTGCCCCGGGCTGGACGCTGGACAACGCCTCCTCGCGCGATCCGGACGCGCAACTGGCGGCGCTGGAAGGTGCCGATTACGCCATCGTCAGCGACGTGCCGATGACGGCGGCGATGATGGCGGTACCGGGACTGAAGGCGGTGCATAAATGGGGCGTCGGCTTTGACAACATCGACCTTGAGGCCGCGCGGCGGCAGGGGGTGCGGGTGTTCCGCACCACCGGGTCCAACGCCATCACCGTCGCCGAAACCGCGCTTGGCATGATCCTTGCGCTTAACCGCAATATCGTGCGCGGGCATGTGGCGGTCGAGGACGGGCGCTGGCCCAAGTCCGAGCTTGCCGTGACCTCCAGCACGCTGTCGGGCAAGACCGTTGGCATCGTCGGGCTTGGCTATATCGGCAAGGCGTTGGCGGGTCTGCTGCGCGGCTTCGGCTGCAGGGTGCTTTATTCCAAGCGGACGCCATTGGCCGAGACCGAGGAACGTGAGCTTGGGGTAAGCTTCGCCGCGCTGCCGGATCTGCTGCAAAGCGCCGACGTGGTGACGCTGAACTGCGAGCTGAACGACAGCACCCGCAACATGATCAACCGCGACACGCTGGCGCTGATGAAACCCGAAGCGTTGCTGATCAACGTCGCCCGGGGTGGGGTCGTGGTCGAATCCGATCTGGCCGAGGCCATCCGGGCACACCGCCTGCGCGGGGCCGGGGTAGATGTGTTCTCGGTCGAGCCGGTGCAGCCCGACAACCCCCTGCTCGGTCTGGACCGGGTCATCGTGACGCCGCATATCGCCGCCGTCTCGGCCGATGGGTTCGGGGCGTCGGTTCAGCGCATGTTCGGCAATTTCGAGGCGATGGAACAGGGCGCGCCGCCGCCGCTTGCCATCGACGTTCTGGTCTGATCACCCCGGTCAGCCCCGCGGGTCGGGCAGCTGAAACCCGCCATCGCGCGCAATCCCGGCGATGGTTCTGCGGGTGATGGCTATGAAATCCTGAACGATGGGCGAGGTTTCGCCCGCCGGCCATGCCACCATAAGCTCGACCGCGAAGGGCAGTTCGGGCACCGGCCGGAACTCCAGATAAGGCGAATGGACGTTCCTGATCCATGACGGCATCACCGCCACCCCCAGACCCGAGGCGACCTGCGCCGCGACCGTTGTGGTATGCCTGCTTTCCTGGACGATGCGGGGGGACAACCCCGCGCGCCGAAAGGCGTCGCGCAGAAGTGTGGCATAATTCGCCCCAAGGATCGGCGCGTAACCGATCATCGGCTCGGCGATAAGATCGCGCAGCGACAGTTCGGCCTTTGCGGTCAACGGGTGATCCTTGGGCAGCGCGGCAACGAAGCCTTCGCGCAGCAGGGTTTCGATCTGCATATGGGCGGCCTGCTCGGTCGGGCGGATGAAGGCGATGTTCACCTCGCCGGTTTCAAGCGTCCGCAACTGTTCCGAGGTTCCAAGATGGGCAAGATCGACGATGACCGCGGGACGCTCGCGCCGGAACGCGGCCAGAATCGGCGGGATGACATGGGTCATGGCGACATTGACCCCGGCCACGGTCAGCCGCCCGGTCGCCTCGCCCGCCATGGCGCGGGTATGGGCGACGGCCCGGTCCATCCCGTCCAGAATTGTCCGGGCATGGCTTAACAGCGTCTCGCCTGCCGAGGTCAGCCGGGTGCGCCGCGTGGTCCGGTTGAACAGGGTGACGCCCAGCCGCTCCTCCATCAGGCGGATCTGCTGGCTCAGCGGCGCCTGCGCGATGCCCAGCCGCTCGGCCGCCCGGCCGAAGTGCAGTTCATCGGCGAGACAGACGAAATAACGCAACTGGCGCAGGTCGAGTCCTGTATTCATATCCAAAACATATGAAATCATCCGCGATTAGGGAATTGATTCGCTGGCAATCGCGTGGTTCGCTGGTCCACCCATCCGAACAGGAATGCGTGACCCCCGGCCCATGGCGCGATTCTGGCTGATCAAACTGTTGCGAACGGCGCTGACCCTGTGGTTGGTCGTCACCTTCGCCTTTATCGTCCTGCGCACCTCGGGTGATCCGGTCGTGGCCCTGTTGGGACCCGACGCCATGCCGGACGAGGTCGAACAGTTCCGCCGGCAATGGGGGCTGGATCAGCCGCTTTTCATTCAATATCTGAATTATATCGGGCAGATGGCGACCGGACAGTTCGGCGTTTCGCTGCGCGACAGCCGGCCGGTGATGACCCTGATCATGGAGCGGTTGCCCGCCACGCTGCAATTGGGGCTGGTGTCGCTGGGCCTCGCCGCGCTGATCGGCATCCCGGCGGGGATCATCGCCGCGCTGCGCCGGGGCGGATTTCTGGACCGGGCGATCATGGCATTCGCGGTTTTCGGCTTTGCGCTGCCGAACTTTTTCCTTGGCATCCTGCTGATCCTGCTGTTTTCGCTGACCTTGCAGATCCTGCCCTCTTCGGGCACCGGCACCTGGCGGCATCTGGTCATGCCGGCGATAACGCTTGCCACCTTCAGCGCCGGCACATTGGCCCGCTTCACCCGCTCGGCCATGCTGGAGGTGCTGGAAAAACCCTATATGCGCGCCGCCGCCGCCAAGGGTGTGCCGTTCTGGAAGCGGGTGCTGTTTCACGCCTTTCCGAACGCCGCGATTCCGATCGTCACCGTCATCGGGCTAAATCTGGGTCAGTTGATCGCCGGGGCGATCGTGGTCGAGACGGTGTTTGCATGGCCCGGCATCGGGCGGTTGCTGGTCGTCGCGGTGTCGCAGCGCGATCTGGCGGTCGTTCAGGGGCTGGTGCTGGTGATCGCCACGACGATGGTGATCGCCAATCTGGTGGTTGATCTGCTTTATGGCTTTCTGGACCCCCGCATCCGCGAGGCCGCGAGATGAAGCGCCGTCCGAACCTGATCGTGATCCTTGCGGCCGTGGTGCTGATTCTCGCGGTGAGCGTGGCGCTGGTCGGAAACGTGTTTACGGCCCATGCGGTCACCGATCAGGCGCTGCTCAGCCGCCTGAAACCGCCGGTCTGGCTGGGCGGCACCGCCGAATTCCCGCTGGGCACCGACAACATCGGCCGCGACATGGTCGCCCGGCTGGTGGCGGGGTTGCAGATGTCGCTGTCGGTGGCGCTGATGGGCACGTTCATCGGCGCGGTTTTCGGCACGCTCGTCGGCTTCATCGCGGCGCATTTCCGCGGCTGGGTCGAGGAAGTGCTGATGATGATCGTCGATTTTCAGGCCTCGCTGCCCTTCATCCTGATCGCGCTGACGTTGCTGGCCTTTTTCGGCAACTCGATGGTGCTTTTCGTGATCCTGATGGGCATGTTCGGCTGGGAAACCTATGCCCGCCTTGCCCGGGGTGTCGTCCTGTCGGCACGCGCGCAGCCTTATGCGCGGGCGGTGGTGGCGCTTGGTGCGGCGCCGGGGCGGCTTTATCTGCGCCATATCCTGCCCAACGTCGCCTCGGCGCTGATCGTGCAGGTCACGCTGACCTTCCCGCAGATCATCCTGATGGAAACCTCGCTGTCTTTCCTTGGCCTCGGCATCCAGCCGCCCAACACCAGCCTTGGCCAGATCCTTGGCGACGGGCGGGACTATCTGTCCACCGCGTGGTGGATCTCGGTGTGGCCCGGCCTTCTGATCTTTCTGATCACCCTGTCCATGTCGGTGCTTGGCGATGCGCTGCGCGACCGGCTGGATCCGATGCTCAAGTCACGAACAACCTGAACCCAACCACCCCACGGAGGTATGAAGATGATTACCAGACGGACATTCGGGAAATACTCGATCGGTGCGGGAACGGCGTCGCTGATCCTGCCAACGGGCTGGGCTTTCGCGCAGGGCGCACGGCCAACGCTGACCGTCGCGGTCGACAACCTTTGGGCCAATATCAACGCGATAAACGGGATCTCGACCACCACCCGGCGGTTCTTTCCCAATTTCTATTCGCATCTGGTCGAGCGCGACTATATCGCCGACGAACAGGGTCTGACCCTGAAACCCGGGCTGGCAACGGAATGGACCCAGAACGGCAAGGTCTGGACGCTGAAGCTGCGCGAGGGCGTCAAGTTCCACAACGGCGAGACGATGACCGCCGAGGACGTGGCTTTTACCCTTGGACCGGAACGGCTGTGGGGCGAAAAGCCCTTTGAGCCGCGCGGCAAGACCTTTACCGCCGGCTTCGTCCGGGTCGAGCCAAAGGACGATCTGACCGTCGAGATCGAGACCGAGCGCGAGGACCCCTATATCCCCGGCAAGCTGACCGGCTATATCGGCTTTGTGGTGCCGAAAAAGGCCTATCTGGAAATGGGCGTCGACGCCTTCGGACAGGCGCCCATCGGCACCGGCCCCTATAAGGTCACGCTGTTCCGCTCGGGCGAGGTGCTCGAGATGGAGGCTTTCGACGATTATTGGGACGGGCCGCCCCCCGCCGCCAAGATCATCTGGCGCATCGTGCCCGAATTCGCCGGCCGGATGGCGGGTCTGGTTTCGGGGGAATTCGACTTCATGGCGAATATCCCGACCGACCAGGAAGCGCAGATGGAAAGCTATGACAACGTGACCGTCGCCCGCGCCCTGGCCGGGAACTATCCCGCCTTTGCCTTCAACTGCCGCCCCGACCCGCAGGACAACCCCTTGGTCGACGTGAACCTGCGCAAGGGAATGGTGCAGGCGATCGACATGGATGCCATCGTGCAGGCGCTGTTCGGCGACACCACCTTCCACCCGGCGGTGCCGTTCAACTTCCCCGAATACGGCAAGTTCTACGACCCGAACATGGTGAACCCGCTGCCCTATGATCCCGAGGCGGCCAAGGCGCTGATCGCGAAATCGGGTTATGACGGCCAGCCGTTGCAATGGCATATCACCCGCCAGTTCTATCCGAATTACGAAGCCGCGGCCGAGATCATGATCGAGCAATGGCGGCAGGTCGGCGTGAATGTCGTGGCCGAGATCCTCGACAATTTCGAGCTGGTCTATACCCGGCCCTACCACATGATGAACATGTCGATGTCGACCGACTTCATCCCCGGCGACCCCTATCAGCCGCTGTGGCTGGACTGGGGCCCGACGGCAAGCCGTTCGACCGCGCAGTGGAAGACATGGGATCCGACGCCGGAATACCTCGCCGCCGGCAAGGTATTCGAGGAAGCGACCGAGTTCGAGGCCCGCAAGGCCGCCTATCTGAAACTGTCGCAGGCCTGGCAGGATGTGACGCCCGGCTATTACATGTGGAAAAGCGTCTATAACTGGGCGCATCGCTCCGACATCACCTTCGTGCCGCGCCCCGACGGCGAGATGCGGATGTTCGGTGATTATGTGAAACTGCCGGCGTGAAACATGCGCTGAAAGACATGACGGTCGCGGAATTCCGCGACCGCCTGCCCGAGGATCCGGTGATCCTGCTGCCGCTTGGCAGTCAGGAGGAACAGGGTCCTCACGCACCCATGGGCGACTATCAGCTGGCCGAAGCGGTGGCCCTGCGCGCGGCCGAATTGTCGGGGGCGATCGCCGCGCCCTGCCTTCCTTTCGGCTATGCCGAGTTCTTCCGCGGCTTTCCGGGCGGCATCCAGCTTCGCGCCGCGACCTTCTGCGCGGTGCTTGAAGACATGCTGGGCGCGTTTCTGGACCACGGGATCGAGCGTCTGCTGATCCTGAACGGGCATTCCACGAACGCATTCCTGATTGATCAGGTGGCACGTAAACTCCGCCGCGAACGGGGCGTCGCGATTGCCTCGGTCGATCTGTGGCGGGCGATACCGGACAGCCTCTGGACCCGGCTTTACGGCGACAAGGCGGCGGCCGCGCGGGGCCACGGGGCCGACCCGCTGACCTCGCTTGCCATGTATCTGCAACCCGCCGCCATGCGCCCCGATCTGATCCGGCCATCCGCCAAGGGCCGGGCGCTCGGCCTGCCGATGACCGGGGTTGCGGGCATCAGCTTTGGCGAGATGCCGGTGGGATTGCCGCTGAATGCCGATGAGGTGAACCCCGACGGCATGATGGGCGGCGATGCACATCTGGCCTCGGCCGCGCATGGCGAGGCGATATTCACCGAACTGACCCGATCCATCGCAAAGCTGGTCGCGCATCTGAAGGGCTGCGACATGCGCGACCCATTGGCCCGGGAGGGCGCGCGATGACCGAGGACACCCTTCTGGACATCCGGAACCTGTCGGTGCCGCTGCTCGCCGGTGCCGACCGCCCCTTTGCGGTCGAGGATCTGTCGCTGACGCTGAAACGCGGCGAGATCCTGTGCATCGTCGGCGAAACCGGATCCGGCAAATCGCTGACCGCGCTGTCGGTGATGGGGCTTCTGCCCTCGAACCTGCCGAAGCCATCGGGACAGATCCTGTTCGAAGGCCGCGACCTGTTCAAACTGTCCCGCAAACAGCGGCTGGCGCTGGCCGGCAGCCGGCTGGCCATGGTGTTTCAGGAACCGTCGGCGGCGCTGAACCCGATCTACCGGATCGGCGATCAGGTCGCCGAAACCTTCCGTCAGCATACCGACCTGTCGCGCGCGGAAATTCAGGCGCGTGTCCTTGACCTGTTCAACGAGGTCAGGTTGCCCGACCCCAAGGCCATTCTGCGCGCCTATCCGCACCAGCTTTCCGGCGGTCAGAGCCAGCGGGTGATGATCGCGACCGCGCTTGCGCTGAACCCCGCGATCCTGTTGGCGGACGAACCGACGACGGCGCTTGATGTCACCACGCAGGCCAAGATCCTGAAGCTGATGCTGGAATTGCGGGATCGACACGACACCGGCATCATCTTCGTCACCCATGATTTCGGCGTCGTGGCCGAAATCGCCGACCGCGTGGCGGTGATGCGCCACGGCCGGCTGGTCGAGATCGGCAGCAAGGACCAGATCCTTCGCAACCCGCAGGCCGACTATACCAAGACGCTGATCGCCGCCGTGCCAAAGTTGGAGCCCAAAACACCCGCGCAGAATCTGGGCGATACGGTGCTGACGGCCACGGATCTGACCAAGACCTACAAAAGCCGCTCGCTTCTGGGCGGCGGGCGCGAGGTGACGGCGCTGAAGGGGGTCGACGTGTCGATCCGGCGCGGCGAGACGCTGGGGCTGGTCGGCGAAAGCGGCAGCGGCAAATCGACGCTGGCGCAATGCGTGATCCGCCTGATCGAGCCCGACCGGGGCGACGTGATCATCGACAACGGCCAGTTCACCGGGCTTACCGGCCGGGCACTGCGCGATGCCCGCCGCCGGGTCCAGATCGTGTTTCAGGACCCCTATACCGCGCTTGACCCGCGCCAAAGCATCGGCAGCGCCATCGCCGAGGGGCCGATCATTCACGGAGTCCCACCGGCCGAAGCCAAAGACCGGGCGCTGAAACTGATCGGCGATGTGGGGCTGGATGCGGGCGCGGCCATCCGCTTTCCGCATGAGTTCTCGGGCGGGCAGCGGCAGCGCATTTGTATCGCCCGGGCGCTGGCGGTCGAGCCCGACCTGCTGATCGCCGATGAAAGCGTCTCGGCGCTGGATGTCTCGGTGCAGCGGCAGATACTGGATCTTCTGGCGCGGATGCAGCGGGAATTGCAGTTCGGGATGCTGTTCATCACCCATGATCTGCGCGTCGCCTCGCGCATCTGCGACCGCATCGCCGTGATGCGTCAGGGCGAGATCGTCGAGGAAAACGACCCCGCCACGTTGTTCTCGACCCCGCGCGCGCCCTATACGCGCGAACTTCTGGCGGCGGTGCCCGGTCGGGACTGGCAGGACGCGCCGGCCCGCGACACCACCGTCGCACCCGATCATTCACCGAAGGGATTCCAGAGATGAAGAAATACCAGATCGGGCCGGTGCCGCCGCAGGTCGATCCGCGGCTGATCGACGGCTTCACCGGGGTCGAGATCGCCACCATCGGCCATTTCCGGCACCGGGGTTTCGTCAACAACGCGCTGCGCCCCATCGCGCCCTTGCCCGGGGTGATTGCCGGGACGGCGATCACCGTCGCCATTCCGGGCACCGATTCCACCATGCTCCACCACGCGATTTCGGTGCTGCGCCCGGGCGATATTCTGGTGATCGACCGGCTGGGCGACACGCGGCACGCCTGTCTGGGCGGCGGCGTGGCCTTTGCGGCCAAGACCGCCGGGGCGGCTGCCGTCATTCTGGACGGTCCCTGCACCGACCCCGATGAAATCATCGAGGTCGGGCTGCCCACCTATTGCACCGGCGTCTCGGCCATCACCACGCGGCTGAACGACCTTGGAGGGGCGCTGAACCTGCCGGTGTCCTGCGGCAATGTCCCGGTTCTGCCGGGCGATCTGGTCCTTCTGGATCAATGCGGCGTCCTGATCCTGCCGCCGGACGAGGCCGACGAGGTGCTGGCCGAGGCGACCGCGCGCCAGGCCCGCGCCAACCGCAATCGCGGCCGGATCGCGGCCGGTGAAAAACTGGGCGATCTGTCCGGCGCCAGCCGGATGGTGGCCGAGGACATGGCGCCAAAACCCTGAACGCCGCCGCGATCCGGTCGATTTCGGCCGCGCCGCCATAGGCCGCGCAGGGACCCGGGCATAGCCGTTTCCCACATATATTAATTAATATTATCAATTATTTGCCGAACCGTCGCGCCCGCGCCCGCGTGCGACGCGCGCGATGTGACAATTGGACGCAATGACGCGCGCGTGAATAGGTATATTGTTTACCACTTAATGACGACACGCATTTTCTTACGGCGTCGACGGGATTACGGGATGCGTTTGACGACTTTCACCGACTTTGGGCTGCGCGCCATGATACGGCTGGCGCAGGATCCGCAGACACCGCTGTCGTCCGCCGAGATCGCCGAGGAATTCGCCATTTCCCGTCACCATCTGGCCAAGGCAATGGCAACGCTGGCGCGTGCCGGCCTGATCGTGACCCGCCGTGGCGGCGGTGGCGGGGCCATTCTTGCGCGTCCGCCCGCCGAAATCTCGTTGGGCGAGGTGTTCCGGGCCCTGAACGCCGAGGAACCGCTGGTCGAATGTTTCCAGAGCGATGGCGGACATTGTGTCGCGACCAATCGCTGCCGGCTTCGCGCCCGGCTGGTCATCGCCCAAGAGGCGTTCATGGCCAGTCTGGACCAGTCCACACTGGCCGATGTCGCGCTTGAGCCGCAAGCCTTCGCATTGGAGGCGGCGCCATGAAGCTGGAAGTGCGCAACGGGCAGATCACCGTCGATGCGCAGGAATTGGCGCCTTTGCTGGATCTGCACCCCGCCGAATTTCAGAAACAGATGCAGGCCGGCCGCATCGCGACCATGACCGAACAGGGCGAAGGCGCCGACAGCGGCCGCTTCCGCGTCACATTCCGTTCCGATAACTGGCGGCTGCGGCTGACCTGTGCGGAAGACGGCACGGTTCTGTCGCAGGTGCGCACCCCCGCACCGGCCCCGCCCGCATCGGCCCCGACCGCATCGGCCCCAACCGCGCCGGGGCGCCGCCCTTCCACGCAGAGGCAGGGATAATCCGATGACCGGCCGCGAACAGGCGATCAACCGCAGCACCGATCTTGCCCGGGCGCATGCCCGCGAAACGGTCCGCGCCGCTTCGGACGGCCGTGGGCTGTGCGTTTTGTCGGTCCCCGAAATTCGTTGCGGCGGCTGCGTGGCGAGCATCGAAAAGGCCCTGAACGCCCGGCCGGACGTGATCTCGGCGCGGGTCAATCTGACCCTGAAGCAATTGCGCCTGACATTGCCGGCGCCCGACAGCGACCCGGGTCCGGTCATGGACGCGCTGGCCGGTCTTGGCTTTGCCGCCGCGCCCGCAACGCTGACGGATGGCGACAATCGCAGCGATCCGGCGGGCAAGGCGCTTTTGCGCGCCACCGCCGTCGCCGGCTTTGGCGCCGCGAATATCATGCTGCTGTCGGTCGGGGTCTGGTCGGGGGCCGAGGCCGCGACGCGGAACAGCTTTCACCTGATCGCGGCGCTGCTGGCGGTGCCGATCGTGCTTTATTCGGGTCAGCCGTTCTTCCGCTCGGCCATTCAGGCGCTGCGGGCGCGGCGGCTGAACATGGACGTTCCCATCGCGCTCGCGGTCCTGCTGGCCACGGCGCTGAGTCTGGTCGAACTGGCCCGGGGCGGAGACCACGTCTTTTTCGACGCGGCCGTCACCTTGCTGTTCTTCCTGCTCGCCGGCCGTTATCTGGATCACATGATGCGCCAGCGGGCCCGCAGCGCGGTCGCGGGGCTGGCGCAACTTTCGCCGAAGGGCGCGTTGGTGCGGCAGCCGCAGGGCGAACTCGCCTTTGTCGCGCTGGATGAGATCCGGCCCGGTCAGATCATCGTCGTCGGCCCGGGGGAATACGTGCCGGTCGATCTGCGCATCACCAAGGGCAGCACCGACATGGACCGGTCGCTGATCACCGGTGAGGCGATGCCGGTCGCGGCGGGCCCCGGCGACACGCTCGAGGCCGGCACCCTGAACATGACCGGCCAGATCGAGGCCGAGGCGCTGCGCAGCGCCGACGATTCCTTTCTGGCCCAGATGATCCGCATGCAGGCCGCGGCCGAGCAGGGGCGCACGACCTATGTCCGCATCGCCGACCGCGCCGCCCGGCTTTACGCGCCGCTGGTTCATCTGGCGGCTCTGGCGACGTTCATCGGCTGGATATTCTGGACCGGCGGCGACTGGCAGCGCGCGGCCTTCGTGGCGATCAGCGTGCTGATCATCACCTGCCCCTGCGCGCTGGGTCTGGCGGTGCCGGTCGCCCATGTCGTCGCCGCAGGGCGGCTGATGGCAGAGGGTATTCTGATGAAGGATGGCGCGGCGCTGGAGCGTCTGGCCGAGATCGACGGCGCCGTATTCGACAAGACCGGCACCCTGACCACCGGGCGCCCGGCGCTGGGACCGGTGGTGGGGGCGGTCCGGGGCGATCCTGCGACGCTTGACGCCGCGCGCGCGCTGGCCGCCCTGTCGGGTCATCCGGCCGCCCGTGCCATCACGCCGGATCCCGCCGCCGTCCAGACCGATCTGCGTATCGAAAACGTCGTGGAAATTCCTGGGCTTGGCATTGCCGCGGATCTGGACGGCCGTCCCGCCCGGCTGGGTCGCAGCGATTGGGTGGCCGAGATCGCCGCCACGGCCCCGACCAGTGACGACCCGAGCTTCGCGTTTGAAGGCGGTCAACCGATCAGTTTTCCGCTGACCGAGACCATGCGTCCCGGCGCCGCCCCGGCCATCGCCGCCCTTGCCCGCGACGGTCTGAGCGTTGCGATGTTGTCGGGGGACAACCGGGCGCGCGTGGACCGTGTCGCGGCCCAGCTTGGCATCGCCGAGACGCGGCACGGCATGGCGCCCGAAGCCAAGATCGCATTTCTGGAAGCCGAGCAAGGCCGGGGTCATAGCCTGCTGATGGTCGGGGACGGGCTGAACGATGCGGCCGCGCTGGCGGCGGCCCATGTATCAATGGCGCCCGGCAGCGCCTCGGACGTGGGGCGGACCGCGGCGGATTTCGTCCTTCTGCGCGACGGGCTCGAGGCCGTGCCGCAGGCGATCCATCTGGCCCGGCGGACCGCGCGGATCGTGCGCCAGAATTTCGTGCTGGCGATCATCTACAACTGCATCGCCGTTCCGCTTGCGGTTCTGGGTTTCGTCACCCCGCTTGTCGCGGCGCTGGCGATGTCGATTTCCTCGGTCATCGTCATCGGAAACTCGCTGCGGCTGAATGCGGCCCCTGCGCGCGCCGCCACGCGGCCGGCCGGTGCATATCGCCCGACGGTGACGGCATGAGCGTGCTGGCCTTTCTTATTCCGATCACCCTCGTCATGGGCGGCATTGGTCTTGCCGCCTTTTTCTGGAGCCTGCGCAACGGCCAGTATGACGATCTGGCCGGTGACGCTGAACGCATTCTGTTCGATGGCGACGACCGTCCGCTAAGCGGCAAACCGCAGCCCGGCAAATCGCAGCCCGGCAAATCGCAGCCCGGCAAATCGCAGGCCGGCGAACCAATACCAACTTCCACCCAGTCAAAGGACAAGGAGCAAGAGTCATGATCTCGCGACTGACCCGGTCCGAGCGTATCGGCGCGTTCTTAATATGTATTGCAGTCACTCTGGTCGGGCTTGTCATGGCCGCCGGTGGCCAGGGGGATCTGATGGGCGCGCAAGGCTGGGTCGTTCTGGCCTTCGGCGCGATCATGACGCTGATCCTGATGCCGCGACTGGAGGATCCCGAACCCAGCGAGGACCGGTTTGCGTCCTATTACGACGACCCGACCAAGGTCGGGATCGTGATCGCGCTGATCTGGGCGGTCATCGGCATGGCCATGGGCGTCTGGGTGGCGGCGCTGCTGGCATGGCCGGACCTGCGCTTTGACGCGGCATGGTCGGGTTTCGGGCGGCTGCGGCCGGTCCACACCTCGGGCGTGATCTTCGGCTTCGGCGGCAATGCGCTGATCGCGACCTCGTTCCATGTCATGCAACGCACCTGTCGCGCGCGGATGCCCAGCCAGCTTATGCCGTGGTTCGTGCTGATCGGCTATAACCTGTTCTGCGTCGTGGCGGCCAGCGGCTATTTCATGGGCGTCACCCAGTCCAAGGAATACGCCGAACCGGAATGGTATGCCGATATCTGGCTGGTCGTGGTCTGGGTGGTCTATTTCGTGCTGTACATGCGCACGCTGGCCCGCCGGAACGAGCCGCATATCTATGTCGCCAACTGGTATTACCTGGCCTTCATTCTGGTCGTGGCGATGCTGCATATCGTCAACAACCTTGCGGTGCCGGCATCCTGGCTTGGGGCGAAAAGCTATTCGGCGTTCTCGGGCGTGCAGGATGCGATGACCCAATGGTGGTACGGCCATAACGCGGTCGCGTTCTTCCTGACCTCGGGCTTTCTGGGGATGCTTTATTACTTCCTGCCCAAGCGCGCCGAGCGGCCGATCTATTCCTACCGCCTGTCGATCCTGTCGTTCTGGGGGATCACCTTCTTCTATATGTGGGCCGGTTCGCACCACCTGCATTATACCGCGCTGCCGCAATGGGTGCAGACGCTGGGCATGACCTTCTCGGTCATGCTGCTGGTGCCGTCCTGGGCCTCGGCGGGCAACGCGCTGATGACGCTGAACGGCGCATGGGCAAAGGTCCGCGACGACGCCACGCTGCGGTTCATGATGGTCGCGGCGGTGTTCTATGGCCTTTCCACCTTCGAAGGGTCGTTCATGGCGATCCGGCCGGTCAACGGGCTGTCGCATTACACCGACTGGACGGTCGGCCACGTGCACGCCGGTGCCATGGGCTGGGTCGCGCTGATCACCTTCGGCTCGATCTACGCGGTGACCCCGATGCTGTGGCGCCGCCAGCGGATGTATTCGGCCAAGGCGGTCGAGTGGCACTTCTGGTTGGCCCTTGCCGGCACCGTCATCTATGTCTTCGCGATGTGGAACAGCGGCATCATTCAAGGGCTGATGTGGCGCACCTATAACGACACCGGGACGCTGCGCTATTCCTTCCTCGAGTCGATGATCGCGATGCATCCCTATTACATCGCACGCGCCCTTGGCGGCCTGCTGTTCCTGATCGGGGCCTGCATCGCCCTTTGGAACGTGGTGATGACGATCCGTCACGCCCCGAAGCTGGTCCCCGAGCGCGATCATCCCATCTCATCCGGCACCAGCGGTCAGACCGTGCCGGCGGCGGAGTAATCACATGCTGAAAACAATTCTTGCACCTTTCAGGCGGTTCTTCGACCTTCACGCCCGGACCCATTACCGGACCGAGCGGCACTCTCTGGCGCTGACCGGGGCCATCATCGTGGTGGCCAGCATCGGCGGCATATTCGAGATCGCGCCCCTGTTCACCATCGACGACACCGTCGAGACGGCCTCCGACATGCGGGTGTACACCCCGCTGGAGCAGGCCGGGCGTGACATCTATATCCGCGAAGGCTGCTATGCCTGTCACAGCCAGATGATCCGCACCCTGCGCGATGAGGTCGAACGTTACGGACCTTATTCGCTGGCGGCGGAAAGCCAGTATGATCACCCGATGCTGTGGGGATCGAAACGGACCGGCCCCGATCTGGCGCGGGTCGGCGGCAAATACTCGGACGATTGGCAAGTTCGCCACCTGATCAATCCCCGCGACGTGGTGCCGGCCTCGATCATGCCGCAATACGCCTTCCTCAAGGATCGCACGCTTGAAACCGCCAGCCTGCCCGCGCGGTTGGCCGCGCTGCGCGCCGTCGGCGTCCCTTATACGGACGAGATGATCGCATCGGCCAGCAAGGACGCGGCCGCGCAGGCCCGGCCGGACAGCGACGGTGCGGCGGGCGTGGCCGAGCGCTATGGCGAGGCGACCACGATCCGCACCTTTGACGGCAATACCGACGTGGTGACCGAAATGGACGCGCTGGTCGCCTATCTGCAAATATTGGGGCGGCTGACGCAGCTGCCCTATGAAACCCAGGCCGTGGCGCAGGAGTGACCGGCAATGCAGTTCACACATGAGTTTCTGGTAGGTTTTTCAAAATCCTACGGGCTGTTCTATCTGATCGCCCTGTCTGTCGCGATCACCATCTATGCCTATTGGCCGGCGCTGCGGAACCGCTTTGACAAGGCCGCAAACAGCATTTTCGACGATGAGGAGGGACCATGTCGGTAAAAGAACGTGATCCCCTGACCGGGCATCAGACGACCGGGCACGAATGGGACGGCATCACCGAGTTGAATACGCGCGTTCCAACCGCCGTATGGTTCTTCATCGCCGTCACCGCCATCTGGTCGGCGATCGCGTGGGTTCTGCTGCCGACCTGGCCGCTGCTCACCACCTATACAAGGGGCATCCTTGGCGCCGATCAGCGTGCCGAGGTCGAGAAATCGGTGATCGACGCCAATAACGCGCGTGCGGATTGGGCGACGCGGATCGACGACATGCCGGCCTATCAGATCATGGCCGATCCGGCGCTGATGCAGCGGGTGACCGAAACCGGGAACCAGCTTTTCGGCGACAACTGCGCCGGCTGCCACGGCGTGAATGCGCAGGGCGGTCCGGGTTTTCCCAGCCTGATCGACAGCGCGTGGCTGTGGGGCGGCACCTTTGACGACATCATGGAAACCATCCGCGTCGGGATCAACAACGACAACCCCGATACCCGGGTGTCGCAGATGCTCGCCTTTGGCCGGGACGGCATGCTGACCCGGGACCAGATCCGCACCGTCACCGATTATGTCCAGAACTTTTCGGGCACGCCCGCGCCGGCCGAAAAACTGACCGAGGGCGCCACGATCTTCGCCGAGAACTGCGCAAGCTGTCACGGCGACAACGGCACCGGCGACATCAGCCAGGGCGCGCCGGACCTGACGGATCACTTCTGGATCTACGGCGGCTCGGACAAGGCGATCTTCCAGACCGTCTATGGCGGCCGTCAGGGCTGGATGCCCGACTGGGAGAACCGCCTGACCCCGACCGAGCGCAAGATCCTTGCGGTCTACATCATGGACAAGGGCAAGGAAGCCAACGCCTCGGGTGCGCAGGCCGAGAGCGCCGAGGCTGCGGGTGCGCAGACCGAAGCTACGCCGGTCGAGGCAGCGCAGGCCGAAGGTGCTCAGGCCGAAGATGCTCAGGCCGAAGGTGTTGAGGCCGAAGCTGCTCAGGCTGAAGCCACTCCGGCAGAAGGCACTGAGGCTGAAGCCACTCCGGCAGAAGGCACGCAAGCCGGGGGCACGCAATGAGCCCGGTCCTGACGCGCGCCTTCTGGACCGGCCCGCGGCTTTTCGCGCTGGTTGCCTCGGTTCTGGTCCTGACGATCTTCATCGCGGCGAATATCCATCTGATCGTGGTATCATTCGCCTCGAACCCCGAATGTGCCCTACAGCCCAACATGGAAGGCGTCGTGGCCCTGCGCGCGGCGAGACCCTCATGCTAAGTGATCGCAACACCCCACCCGAACCCGAAGGTCACGACGAACACAGTCTGATCCCCGAGGTCGTGCCGCCGCTGCCCCGCGAAAACCGGCTGGCCCGCGAATTGCCGTGGCATACGGCGCTGAAATGGCTGCGCGAAGGCTGGTCGGATCTGTGGACCAACCCGGTGCCCAGCCTGCTTTACGGGCTTGGCGTCTTTATCGTCTCGGCG
The DNA here is from genome assembly GCF_042680785.1 of Paracoccus pacificus. Lineage (NCBI taxonomy): Bacteria > Pseudomonadati > Pseudomonadota > Alphaproteobacteria > Rhodobacterales > Paracoccaceae > Paracoccus > Paracoccus pacificus. The sequence goes on along the minus strand of NZ_JBHUEN010000043.1, from coordinate 351,807 downwards.
CTGGTGGTCTGGCTGATGTTCCGGTTCGAGCTGGACTATTTCGTATTTCCCGCCCTGGCCGGCTTCATGGTTCTTGGCCCGCTGATCGCCAACGGGCTTTACGTCAAAAGCCGCAATATCGAGATTGGCGCCCGCACGTCGCTGTTCGGCATGCTGTTCGTCCGGCCGCGTTCCGGCCCCTCGGCGCTGTTCATGGGTGTGATCCTGCTGATGCTGTTTCTATTGTGGATGCGGGCGGCGGTGCTGATCTGGGCGCTGTTCTTCGGCATCAAGCCCTTCCCCGGCATGGACGAGATCATTCCGACGCTGTTCACCACGCCGACCGGATGGGCGCTGCTGATCGTCGGCGGCTCGGTCGGTGCGCTGTTCGCCGCCTTCGCCTTTTCGATCAGCGTCTTTGCGGTTCCGATGCTGCTTCAGGAAAAGACCGACGCGCTGTCCGCGCTTGGCATCAGCATGGCCATGGTCTGGAACAATCTGGCGGTCATGATCGCCTGGGGCGCGATCGTTCTGGCGCTGTTTCTGGTCTCGGTCGCGACCGGGTTGCTGGGGCTGATCATCGTCTTTCCGCTTCTGGGGCATGGAACCTGGCACGCCTACCGCGACCTGCGCCCGGCCGACCGGCAGGAAGGCGAAAGCGAACGGCTGTTCCTGCAACCCGTCTAAGCAACACGCCCCGTCATGGTTTCGTGGCGGGGCGTTTTCCGATGGCGGCGCGGCGCCCGGGCTAAAGCACCGAAATCATCCCGCCATCGACAAAGATCAACTGGCCGTTGACGTAATCCGACGCGCCCGAGGCCAGATAGATCGCGGTCCCGACCAGTTCCTCGGGGCGACCCCAACGACCGGCGGGCGTGCGCCCCTTGACCCAGGCGTCGAATTGCGGGTTCGCGGTCAGCGCCTCGTTCATTTCGGTCAGCATATAGCCCGGTCCGATCGCATTGGCCTGAATGCCATGCGGGCCCCATTCCGCCGCCATGCCCTTGGTCAACAGCCGGATCCCGCCTTTGGCGACCGTATAGGGAATGACCGTCGCGCGGGCGAGTTCGCTGGTCAGCGACCCGATGTTGATGATCTTGCCGCGCCCGCGCGGGATCATCCGCCGCGCCGCCTCGCGCCCCAGCAGGAAGGCGCTGGTCAGGTTGGTGTCGATGACCCGCTGCCAGTCGGCAAGGCTTAGTTCCACCATCGGCTGACGGTGCTGGATGCCGGCGTTATTGACCAGAATGTCGATCGTAGCACCCTCGGCCTCGAGATCGCGGAAAATCGCCGTGACGGCAGCCTCGTCGGTCACGTCAAAGGCGGCCGCGCGGGCGTTGAACCCGGCCTCGCGCATCTCGCGCGCCGCCGTCTCGGTCGCGTGCCGGTCACGTCCGTTGACGACCAGCGCCGCCCCCGCCCCGCCAAGCCCCTCGGCAATGGCCCGGCCCAGACCGCGGGTCGAGCCGGTGATCAGCGCCGTGCGGCCGGTCAGATCAAACAGACCCGCCACCGTCACCCCTCGAACTCCGACCGCCGGACGGTCAGGTCGCTGCGCTCGAACACCGCCGGCAGAAGCTCGGTCCCCAGACCCGGACCCTCCATCGGCAGCGCATAGCCATCGCTGATCACCGGCATTTCGGTCACCAGCTCGCGATACCAGCCGTCATAGAAGGCGCGCACCGATTCCTGGATCAGGGTGTTCGGCTGGCTGAACGAGGCATGGATCGCCGCCACGAACGACACCGGCCCGGTGCAGTCATGCGGCGCGAACGGGCGGTGATAGGTGTCGGCCAGCGCCGCGATCTTGCGCCCCTCGGTCAGGCCGCCGGTCCAGCACAGATCGACCATGGCGACATGGGTGGCGTTCCGCTCCAGCATGTCCTTGTAGGGAAAGCGCGAGCCGAGCGTCTCGCTGGCGCAGACCCAGACATCGGTCGATGCCGCATATTCCTCAAGTGCCTGGGGCGAGTTCATGCGGATCGGATCTTCAAACCAGAACGGATCATAGGGTTCCAGCGCGCGGGCGATCTTCTTGGCCGCCGGCAGGTTCCAAAGCGAGTGCAGCTCGACCATGATATCCATCTTGTCGCCCACCCGTTTGCGGATCTTCTCGAACGGGTCCAACGCCTTGCGAAGCTGTTCGGCGCTGATGTACATGCCCCGGTTTTCCTGCGCCGGCGGATCGAACGGCCAGATCTTCATCGCCGTGATCCCGCTTTCCAGCAGGTTTTCGGCCAGCGCGCCGGCGTCGGTCATGAACGCCTTCAGATCCTCATAAGGCCCCTCGTCCGCGCCGCCGATATTCCATGTATCGACCGGGCGGATGTTGTTGCTGCGCACATAGCCATAACCGGCGCAGGTGTTGTAAAGCCGCAGCTTGTCGCAATTCAGGCCGCCCAGCAGGTTATGGACGGGCTGGTTGGTGATCTTGCCGAACAGGTCCCAAAGCGCGATGTCGACGGCGGAAGCCGCGCGGTATTCCACCCCGGTCGAGCTTTGCGCCATCGGCAGGTCGACCATCGCCCGGTTCAGCGCCTCGATCCGCGTCGGGTCCTTGCCCAGCAGCCGCACCGCCAGCGTATTGTGGATATGCGCCTCGACCGCTTCGGCGCCGTAAAAAGTCTCTCCCAGACCGATCGGCCCCTCGTCGGTATGCAGACGCACCCACAGGACGTTCGAGAATTCCTGGGTCCGTAGCGTTTCGATAGCGGTGATCATGACCATGGCTGCTGTTCCCCCTGCTGCGCCCGGTATCACCGGGTCGATGCGAATCGCGTTGACTTCGCAGATATGCCGTGAAATATCAGTAAACATCAATAAGGGAAAGTGATGCCCGCCACCACCGAAAACTCAGCCGGAACAGCGGAACCGGGCATGGCCGAGCCAGCCTTGGGCGCGGCTGATCCCGGCGTGATGTCCGGCGTGGGAGATCTGACCAGCGCCGCTTATGAGCGGATCGAAGAGCTTTTCATCTCATTGCAACTTCAGCCGGGCGCCCATCTGCGGACGCAGGATCTGCAGACCCTGACCAAGCTGGGGCGAACGCCGGTGCATCAGGCCGTGCGCCGGCTGGCGGCCGAAACGCTGCTTTCCGTGCAGCCGCGCAATGGTCTGCTCGTGGCCCCCATAAATCTGGAACGCGAGCGGCGGCTGGCGGTTCTGCGCCGGGACATGGAAAGGTTCGTCTGCGCCGCCGCGATCGAAAGCATGCAAAGCAACGACCGCGCCCGGCTGACCTATATATTGCGCAAGTTGCGCGATGAACGCGGCGCGATCACTCTTGACCGGTTCAACGTTCTGGACAAGGCTTTCGATATGCTGATGATTCAAGCCTCGGGCGAACGTTTTCTGGAACGCAGCCTGCGCCCGCTGAAGGCGCTCGGGCGGCGGACGGGTTATCTGGATATCAGCCGGCTTAGCGGTCAGCGCGGGATGAACGATTCGATCGACCATCACATCGCGCTGATGCAGGCGGTGCTTGACGGCGATGTTGCGCGCGCCTGCGCCCGGTCGGACGAACTTATCGAGTTGGGGCTAAGCATGATGACCCGGCTGGAGCAGAACATAGATCCGGCGCTGCTGGATATCGGCTTCGACCTTGAACGAGGTCAAGGAGGACGGGCGGTATAGCCCGCAACAGCCCCCCCGCCGCAGGCGCGGTGCGTGGTTGAACATGTCGTAAAACCTGAAAAATCAAACTAACTTTGGGAGGACCCCTATGAGATTGTTCCATGCGGCCACTGCGGCCTTTTTGGTGTTCGCCGGCGCGGCCGCCGCGCAGGATTTCAGCTTCAAGTTCCAGTCCTCGGACCCGGCGGGGAACCCGAACTTTGAATTCCAGAAGGGTTGGACCGAACTGGTGGCCGAGAAATCGGGCGGCAAGATCAAGATCGAACTGCTGCCGGTCGGCTCGGTCGTCGAATATAACGAAACGCTCGATGCGGTGGCCGCCGGCATTCTGGACGGACAGATCTGCGACAGCTCTTATTGGGCGGGCAAGGACCCGGCGTTCGGCCTGATCTCCAACCCGGTGGGCGCATGGTCCGCGCCCGAACAGATGATCGACTTCGTGGAAAACGGCGGCGGCAAAGAGCTGATGCAGGAATTGCTGGGCAGCTATGGCCTGCATTTCATCGGCGTCACCACCCCGGGGCTGGAGGCTTTCGTGTCGCGCGTGCCGCTGAATGGCGTCGACGATCTGAAAGGCGTCAAGGTCCGCACCCCCGAAGGCCCGATCGCCAACGTCTTCGCCGCCGCCGGTGCCTCGCCCGTCAACCTGCCCTCGTCCGAGGTCTATACCTCGATCGACAAGGGTGTCGTCGATGCCGCCGACTATTCGGTGTTTTCGGTGAACCAGCAGCAGGGGCTGAACACCGTCGCGCCCAATCCGGTCTATCCGGGCTTCCATTCGCTGCCGCTTGTCGAGGTTTCGATGAATCAGGCGAAATGGGACGCGTTGCCGGATGACATGAAGAAGCTGATGGAAGACACCGTCAAGGAATTCCAGCAAACCCAGCTTGCCGGCAACCGCGCCGCGGATGAGGCCGCCGTCGCCGAGGCCAAGGCCGATCCGAAGATCACCATCCACAACTGGTCGGATGAAGAGCGCGCCAAATTCCGCAAACTGGGCATGGCCGAATGGCAGAAGATCGCGACCCAGTCCCCGATGGCGCAAAAGGTCTATGATACGCTGACCGCCTATCTGAAAGAAAAGAACATGCTGGAATAACCAGCAGACGCCCGGGCCGCCCCGTCATCGCGGGGCGGTCTGTCTTGCTTTAAGGGGGGATCATCGCATGACCGAAGATCGCAGCATCGAAGAAATCGACCTTGCCGCCACCAGCGAAGGGGTGGGCCCGATCCCGCCCGAAGCGGGCGCGATGGGCCGCATCGTCGATCGGGTGGCCTATGTCTTTGCCGCCGGTATCGTCTTTGCCGCCGCCGTCCTTCTGATGGAGGTGTTCCTGCGCTACATCTTCAACCGCCCGACCATCTGGGCCCATGAAACCACGGTGTTTCTGTGCGGGCTGGCCTTTACCTTCGGCGGTCTCTACTGCACCTGCCGCAACAGTCATATCCGCGTCGTGCTGATCTATGATGCGCTGTCCCCGGGCCTGCGCCGCATCTTCGACATCATCATCTCGATCATCTGCGCCATCGCCTCGGCGTTCTTCGCCTATGCGGCCTGGCATATGGTGACGCGCGCGGTCATCACCCCCAGCGGCCAGATACGGCTGGAGACCACCGGCAGCGCATGGAGCCCGCCCACCCCGGCGCTGATCAAGATCTTCATCTTCGTCATCATGGTGCTGCTTGTCGTGCAGTTCCTGATCTTCGCCGTGAATTACGCCCGCAAGGCCAAAGGATAAACGCCGATGATGGATCTGGGAATCAACCTTCAGGCCCTTGGCATCGAATGGGGCACGGCCGTCATGTTCGGCATGCTGGTCCTGCTATTGCTGACCGGGATGCCGCTGGCCTTCGTCACGCTGCTGGTCGCGCTGATCTTTGCCCTTGGCTGGTTCGGGCCGATGTCGATCCCGCTGATCACCAGCCGGGTCTATTCCTTCGTGATGAACTTCGTCTTCGTGTCGGTGCCGATGTTCGTGCTGATGGCGGCGATCCTTGATCGGTCGGGCATCGCCCGCGATCTGTTCGACGCGATGAAGCTGTTTGCCGGGCGGGTACGCGGCAGCGTCGCCATTCAGACCGTGTTCGTCTCGGTCATTCTGGCCGCCATGTCGGGCATCATCGGCGGTGAGATCGTGCTTTTGGGCCTGCTCGCCCTGCCCCAGATGCTGCGTCTGGGCTATGACCGCAGTCTGGCCATCGGCGTGGTCTGCGCCGGCGGCTCGCTTGGCACGATGATCCCGCCGTCGATCGTGCTGATCATCTATGGCCTGACCGCCAACGTCTCGATCGGAGAGCTGTTCACCGCCTCGTTCCTGCCCGGCTTCATGCTGGCGATGTTCTACTGCCTTTATATCCTCGCCCGCGCCTATCTGACGCCGGACGCGGTCCCGGCCGTCGACCCGACCCCGGTCCCGCGCGCGGAAAAGATCCGTTTGCTGAAGGGGCTGGCGCTGCCGATTCTGGTGGTCGTCATGGTTCTGGGCTCGATCTATGGCGGCATCGCCTCGGTCACCGAAGCCTCGGCCATCGGCGTAGGAGGGGTGCTGCTGTCGACGGTGCTGCGCGGCGAGTTCAGCTATGCCCTGCTGCGCGATGCGGCGATCCAGACGCTGGCCACGGTCGGCATGATCGTCTGGATCGGCATCGGCGCCACCGCCATCGTCGGGGTTTACAACCTGATGGGCGGGGTAGAGTTCGTCTCGGCCATGATCACCGGCATCTCGGACAACCCGACCGTGATCGTACTGGTGATGATGGCGATCCTGTTCTTTCTGGGCGCGTTTCTGGACTGGGTCGGTATCGCGCTGCTGACCATGCCGATCTTCGTGCCGATCATCACCAAACTGGGCATGGATCCGGTGTGGTTCGGGGTGCTGTTCTGCATGAACATGCAGGTCAGTTTCCTGTCGCCGCCCTTCGGCCCTGCCGCCTTCTACCTGAAATCTGTGGCGCCGCCCGAGATCACGCTGGGGATCATCTTCCGCTCGCTGATGCCGTTTATCGCGCTGCAAATTCTTGCCGTCGGCCTGCTGATCGCATTCCCGGGCATCACCGGGCGGTAAACCGCGCGGCGCGCCGCCAGCGCCGCCCAAAAGCCCCGCCCGGCCCGGCATCCATTTCAGGGATGTCGAATCGGGCGGGGTGCATCCGTTTCCGGGCAACACGGAAATAACCCGGCACCGGACATGCCGGCCGATGTGATGGCCGAAACGGCATTGCCGAGCTGTGCGCAATATATCGTGAAGCCGACCCCGGGCAGCCCATCGCGCGCCGTCCGCGAAAACCGCCGCGCGAACTGACCGGTGATTTTCCCCATAGAACTGGCATATTAGCTGGCTGCCTCGTGTCCGCTCCCGGGCCGGCCCATGGCTTCCGACCCCTGTTCGATGACCGCGGCGCGCCTTTCGGGATGGCGTCGATAATTGACTCTGCATGCCGTGCAGATTTAGAACAAAGCAAGAACACTCGAATCTCATGCGATGTATGTCCAGCCCCGAACTCAGCCTTGTTCCGATGCAGGACGCGCCCGTTGCGGCGCGCTGCAACGAGGTATTTGCCACGGGCGGCGCGGGATGGGCGGGCTTTGTGCTGGCGCAGATGGCTTCGCGGCAGGTCGGCAACGGACCGATCCTGTGGATACAGGACCGGCTCAGCGGGCGCGAAACTGGCCAGCCCTGCTTTCTGTCCCTGTCCCGGCACGCCCTGCTGCTGGAACTGTCGCACCCGCGCGACGTGCTGATCGCGGCGGAAGAGGCGCTGACCTGCGCCGATCTGGGGGCGGTGGTGGCCGAGGTTCACGGCAATCCCACGGCGCTGGATTTCACCTGCTCGCGGCGGCTGGCGATCCGGGCCGAAGCCTCGGGGGTGACGCTTTGGCTGATCCGGCACGCGGCCGAAGCGCAGGCCAGCGCCATGCGCGACCGCTGGCGCGTCTCGCCGCTGCCCTCGGCGCCGCACCCCGACGACATCATCGCGCCGGGCGATCCGAACTGGCGGGTCGAGTTGTTCCGGTCGCGCGACAAGCGTCCGGGCACATGGGCGGTGCGCCATGACCGGGCGGCGGATCACCTGTATTTCTCTGCCCTCGTTTCCGATGGAGCGTTGGCAGAAGCTGAGGGGGCGAAACGGGCAGCCGCCCATGCGCGTGCCCGGGGATAGCCCGGCAGCCGCGCCCGGTGATCAACCGCTGCTGCCCTCTGCCCCTGCCTTCGGGCCCGGGGCCCGACAACGCCACGATACCGCCCGGCCCGATACCGCCCGACCTGACACCCCCCGGCCCGACATCGCCCGGCCCGATTTGGCCTGCCGCAGCAATGTTCCGGCTCCGGGGCGGGTGCCCATGGCTGACCCGGCACCGGACAACCCGCCGCTGGCGCTGTGGGTCGAGGGCACGCATGGGCCGGTAATCTACGCCGTCAATGCCGCCGCCCGCCGCGCCGGCGTGGCCGAGGGCGGACGGCTGGCGGATATGCGCGCCATCTGCCCCACGCTTGGGCTCTATCCGGCGGACCCGCAGGGTGATGCCGCCGCGCTGGACCGGCTGGCGCTTTGGGCACGGCGGTTCTGTCCGTGGACGGCACCGGATCGCAGCGCCGACCAGCCGGGATCGGGGCCCGAAAAGTCCCGCGGTGGCTTCGGGCTGGTTCTGGACACCACCGGCGCCGATCACCTGTGGGGGGACGAGCCCGGAATGCTGGTCGCGATACAGGATCAACTGGCCGCGCTGGGGTACAGCGCCGATCTGGCCTGCGCGCCCACATGGGGGGCGGCATGGGCTCTGGCGCGCTTTTCGCCCAAGGCCCGCAGCATCGCGCAGGACACAAAGGCGCTGCATCCGTTGCCGGTGGCGGCGCTGCGGCTGCCCGGGGAAACGGTGCTGCTGCTGCGCCGGCTGGGGCTGAAAACGGTGGGCGATCTGGCCGCGATCCCGCGTATCGCGCTAAGCCGCCGTTTCCTGCGCACCTTGCCGCAGGACAACCCCGTGATCCGGCTGGATCAGGCCAGCGGACGGCTGGCCGAACCGATCTGCCCGCCCGAGCCGCCGGCCAGCTTCCGCACCCTGTCCCGTCTGGCTGAACCGGTTCTGGACCCGACCCACCACCTGCCGGGCCTGTGCCGCGCGCTGTGCCGCGATCTGGCCGCCGCGGGGCGGGGCGCGCGCGCATTGCGGCTGACGGTCTGGCGGGTGGACGGCGAGATGCGCTGGATCACGGCGGGGGCCTCGACCCCCAGCCGCGATCCCGACCACATCGCCTTTCTGTTTCGTGAACGGCTGGAGAAGATCGACCCCGGCTTTGGCTTTGATCTGATCGAGCTTGCCGCGCCGCAAACCCAGACCATGCCGAACCATCAACGCGACCTTGGCGGCAAGGCGCGGGCCGGCCCCGATCTGCCGCGTCTGCTGGACCGGCTGGCGGCGCGTTTCGGCCCTGGCTGCGTGACCCAGCCCATCCGGCGGGCGCGGCATATCCCCGAGCGCGCCATCGCCAATGCGCCGCCCCTGGCCGCCGCATCCCATCAAACCGCCCCCGTCCCGGGGCGTCCGCTGCGGCTGTTCACCCCGCCGCAAGAGGTGCGCGTGCTTTACGCCGTTCCCGAAGGCCCGCCCGCGCAGTTCCAATGGCACGGGGCGGCCTCACGCGTGGCCCGCTGGCAGGGGCCCGAACGCATCGCGCCGGAATGGTGGGCCGACCGGCCCGGCACGCGGCTGCGCGATTACTATCGGGTCGAGGATCAGGCCGGGCGCCGTCTGTGGCTGTTCCGGGCCGGGCTGGCCGATGACGGCCGTGGCGCCGCACCGCGCTGGTTCGTGCATGGTGAGTTCGCATGAGGGAGTGCGCCTGATGCCCGACAAGCAAAGCCCCAGACGCCCGGATACGACCGGCGCCTTCACCCCCAATCCGCGCTGTGATTTCGTCGAATTGGGGATCTCGACCGCATTTTCCTTTCTGCGCGGCGCCAGCCTTGCGCCCGAACTGGCCGAAACCGCGCATCAGCTTGGCTATGACGCCATCGGGGTGGCCGATCTGAACAGTCTGGCGGGCGTCGTGCGCATCCATGCCGCCGCCCGGAAAACCAGCCTTCACCCGGTCATCGGCGCCCGGATCGTGCTGTCGGACGGCACCGGGTTTCTGGCCTATCCGACCGACCGCGCGGCCTATGGCCGGCTTTCGGCGCTGATCTCCAAGGGGCGGCGCCATGATCTGGACGGCAATTGGCAGGCCAAGGGCATATGCGACCTCAGCCTTGACGATCTGGCCGATCATGCGGCGGGCATTCAGTTGATCTGGCTGCCTGACCCTTCCGGCGGCGATCTCGCGGCGCTGCCCGGTCTTGCCGCGCGTCTGCCGACGCTGCGCCATGTGGCGGCAAGCTATCTGTACCGGGGCGACGATGTGGCGCGGATCAACCGGCTGGACCGGGCGGCGCGCGATTGCGGGCTGTCGATACTCGCCACCAATGACGTCCATTACCACGCCCCCGAGCGTCGTCCCCTGCAGGATCTGATGACCTGCATCCGTGAAGGCGTGACCATCGACCGCGCCGGTCACCTGCTGCATCCGAACGCCGAGCGGCACCTGAAATCCCCGGCCGAGATGGCCCGGCTTTTCCACCACTGGCCCCATGCCATCGCCGCCACCCGCCGGGTGGCCGATGCCTGCCGCTTCAGCCTGGGCGACCTGCGCTATGAATACCCCCGCGAAACCGTGCCGGGCGGGCTGACGCCGGATCAGCACCTGGGCGCGCTGACATGGGCGGGGGCGGCGGATCGCTATCCCGGCGGCATCCCCGGCAATGTGCGCGCCACATTGGAAAAGGAACTGGCGCTGATCGCCCGCAAAAACATCGCGCGCTATTTCCTGACCGTGCATGACATCGTCCGCTTTGCCCGCGCCGAGGGCATCCTGTGTCAGGGGCGCGGCTCGGCGGCGAATTCGGCGGTCTGTTTCGTGCTGGGCATCACCCCCGTGGACCCCGCCACCAGCAATCTGCTGTTTGAGCGTTTCATCAGCGAATCCCGCGATGAGCCACCCGATATAGACGTCGATTTCGAACATGAGCGCCGCGAAGAGGTGATCCAGCACATCTACGGCAAATACGGCCGCGACCGCGCCGGTCTTTGCGCCACCGTCATCCATTACCGCCCCCGCAGCGCCATCCGCGAGGTCGGCCGCGCCATGGGTCTGTCCGAGGATGTGACCTCGGCGCTGGCCAATACGGTCTGGGGCAGTTGGGGCGAGGATCTGGGCCATGCCAATGAAACCGGGCTGAACCTTTCCGATCGCAGGCTGGCGATGACCGTGCGGCTGGCCGAACAGATGATCGGCATGCCGCGCCACCTGTCCCAGCATGTCGGCGGCTTCATCCTGACCGAAGGTCCGCTGACCCACACCGTCCCCATCGGCAACGGCGCCATGCCGGAACGCAGCTTCATCGAATGGGACAAGGACGACATCGACGAACTGGGGATACTCAAGGTCGATGTGCTGGCCCTTGGCATGCTGACCTGCATCCGCAAATGCTTTGACCTGATCGCGACGCATTACCGGCGCCCCCTGACGCTGGCCAATATCCCGCCCGAGGATCCGGCGGTCTATGACATGCTGTGCCGCGCCGACAGTGTCGGCGTGTTTCAGGTCGAAAGCCGGGCGCAGATGAACATGCTGCCACGCCTGCGGCCACGCTGTTTCTATGATCTGGTGATTGAGGTTGCCATTGTCCGCCCCGGCCCCATTCAGGGCGATATGGTCCACCCCTATCTGCGGCGCCGGAATGGGCAAGAGCCCGAGGATTACCCCTCGCCCGGGCCGGAATACGATCCGGATGAGCTGCGCAACATCCTCAGCCGCACCAAGGGCGTGCCGATCTTTCAGGAACAGGCGATGCAGATCGCCATGGTCGCGGCCCGGTTCAGCGATGCCGAGGCGAATGAGCTGCGCCGTGCCATGGCCACGTTCCGGTCGCGCGGAACGATCGGAGCGTTGCAGGGCAAGATGGTCGAGCGGATGGTCGAACGCGGCTATAACCCCGAATTCGCCCAGCGTTGCTTCGATCAGATCAAGGGCTTCGGCGAATACGGGTTTCCCGAAAGCCACGCGGCGGCCTTCGCGCATCTGGTCTATGTCTCGTCATGGCTGAAACACCATTACCCCGCCGCCTTTGCCGCCGCGCTTCTGAACAGCCAGCCGATGGGCTTCTATGCGCCCGCCCAGATCGTACGCGATGCGCGCGAACATGGCGTGCCGGTCCATCCGGCGGATGTGAACCTGTCGGAATGGGACAATACGCTGCAACCCGCGGGCGATGGTTATGCGCTGCGCCTTGGATTGCGGCAGGTGGACGGGCTGGCCGCAGCCGCCGCCGCCCGGTTGACCGGGGCGCGGGACGACCCCTATGCGGATCTCGAAGATCTGCACCGCCGCGCCGGTCTGGATACCGGTGCGATGCGGCGGTTGGCGGCGGCCGACGCCTTCCGCTCCTGCGGGCTGGACCGGCGTGCCGCGCTTTGGCACACGCGGGCGCTGAAGGACGCCCCCGATCTGCCGCTGTTCACCGCGGCCCATGGCGCGGCGGATGAAGGGGCCGAGCCCCCGGTCACCCTGCCCGCCATGCCGGTCTGCGAACATGTCGTGGCCGATTACCAGACCCTGCGGCTGTCGCTGAAGGTCCATCCGATGGGGTTCCTGCGCGCCAGCATGGCCCGGCAGGGCTATATCCCTGCGGCCCGGCTGCGCGAGACGGCGCATGGTACACGGGTGCGCATCGCCGGGCTGGTGCTGATCCGCCAGCGCCCGGGATCGGCCAAGGGGGTGTGCTTCATCACGCTTGAGGATGAAACCGGCAGCGCCAATCTGGTCCTGTGGCCCAAGGTCCTCGCGGCCTTCCGCAAGGTGGCGATGGCGGCCCGCGTCATCGCGGTCGAAGGCTGTGTTCAAAGCAGCGAGGGCGTGATCCATGTCGTCGTCGACCACCTGACCGACCGCAGCGACGTGCTGGCCCGTCTGGCCGGATACACAGCCGCGCCCGACGGCATGCCACCACCTGTCCCCGCCCATCCCCGCAATCTGCGCATCCTGCCGGGGTCGCGCGATTTTCATTGAGGTGGACGGCGTCTGAATCCATCGCGGCGGTGCCGCGCGGAATGCCTGAAACCCACCCCGCGGTCACCCGCCGCACGCCCGAATCCCCAAAGCGCGCCCGCCTTACGCCGCCCGTTCCACCAAAGGCAGCAGCGCCCCCAGCCGTGAGATCCGGGCCGAGGCGGCGGGTGGTGTGGGCAGGCGCGCATCCTCGCAATAATAGATCCCGGTCAGGCCCAGCCGCGCCGGGGCCTCGACATCCCATGTCGGGTCGTCACCGATCATCCACGCCAATGCGGGCACCGTGTCCAACGCCCGCAGGATGGCGCGATAGGCGCGGGGATCGGGTTTGCCGAAGCCTGCCTCTTCCTCGATGCGGATGGCCTGAAAATGCCGCGCCAGATCGAAGCGCGCGATCTTGCCGCGCTGCCGGGGACCCGAGCCGTTGGTCAGCAGTCCCAGACGGATATCCATGCCCCGCAACGCATCCAGCACCGGCAGCGTATCGGGTTTCAGGGTGATGGTATCCTCAAGATAGGTCTCGAACCGGTCGGCGATGCGGTCGGCATCGACACCGTGCAGCGGCTCGGTCCCCTCGGGCCGGGCCAGATTCAGCCGGTGAAAGGCCGAACGCACCACGCGCCGCCGGGTCCGGTCGCCCTCCAGCCGCCACAGCTTGCGGCCTTCGTCCTGCGACAGAAAGTCAAGCACCCGGTCCAGCACTTCGGCCGTGACCCAGCGACGATCGTGGACACCCAGCGCATCGGAGTGCTCGCTGATAATCGCGAACCACGTCTTTTCGGGCGTGCGATAGGCGGTCAGCAGCGTGTCGTCCAAATCAAAGACAATCGCCTGCGGCCGGCGCAGAACGGGCGATGCGGGCATTGCCGGCGGGTATACGGCTGGCGGCATCAGGCGGATCTGTCCGCGTTTGCGGCACGCTCGGCCGCGACCAGCGCCGCCCCGACATCGGCCCGGTATCCGGCCGCCGCCAGCGCCCGCCCCAGCACGGCCAGATCGCCCAGCACCACCGGCAGGCTGGCCCGGGCCCCGGTATGGTTCAGCCGGATCAGCCCCTCGCCGCCCGGACCCACGCCCGCCGACAGCGCATGGCCCGGCGCCGCGGCGGCCAGAACCTGCGCGGCGGTCAATCCGTCCGGCAGCGCCGCCGCCGTCACCAGATTGGACGCCTGATCCGGGGCCACCCACGCGCGGCCGGTCAAAGCCCGGGCGCCGGCCCGCGCGGCGGTGGCGGCATGGTGGTGACGGTCCTGCAGGGCCGCGATCCCCTCGGCCTTGACGCGCCGAAGGGTCTGCGCGAGCGCATGAAACTCCAGCGCCGAAGGGGTGCCGGGCAGCATGCCGCGCCCGGTTTTCAGCCACTGATCGCGCTGATCGGCCAGTGACAGGATCGAGGGCGCTTCGCCCGCCGGGGCGACCCGCCCCCACGCCCGGTCCGAAATCGACAGCGCCGATACCCCGGCCTGTCCCCCCAGCGATTTTTGCGGGCCGATCACCGCCACATCGACGCCCAGATCATCGACCGCGAGCGCATGGCCGCCGACGGATGCGACCGCATCCACGACCAGCAGCGCACCATGCGCCCGGACCAGCGCGGCGATTTCCGGCAGCGGATTCAGGATCCCATAGGCGCTTTCGGCATGAACGACCGCGACCAGATCGAACCGGCCACCGGACAGCGCCTGTTCAACCTCGGCCGCGGTGACCGGCTGACCCGGCAAAGCCGCCATCAGGTCGACCACCTCGGCCCCGGCGCGCCGTAGCCAGCCGCCGAACCAGCGGCCGTAAAGCGAGGTGACGATGTTCAGCGCCCGGATACCGGGGCGCCCCGGCGACTGGGTCGGCGATTGGGCCAGCGACTGGGCCACGGCCTCCAGCGCCACCACGGCCTCGGCCTGTATCAACAGCACATCGTTGCGGGTGCCAAGGATGTCCGCGAGGTCATCGGCCAAGGCCGCATAGCCTGCGGCGGGAAACGGCGGCGCGTCGGACAGCGGATACCAATCGGCGTTCATGCGGGGGCTCCTTCCGGGTGCAGATGCGGCACGGCCGCAATCAGGCGGCGCAACAGCGTGGTTTTCGGATCGGCGAGCAGGGCATCGGTGGCGCCTTCTTCGACGATCCGGCCCGCGTCCATGACCGCAATCCGGTGCGACACCGCCCGGACCACGGCCAGATCGTGGCCGACGAACAGATAGGCCAGACCCAGCTCGCGTTGCAACCGCACCAGCAGTTGCAATATCCGCCCGCGAACCGATGCATCCAGCGCCGAGGTCGCCTCGTCCAGCACGATCAGCCGGGGGTTCGTGGCGATGGCGCGGGCGATCGCCACCCGCTGGCGCTGGCCGCCCGACAAGGCGGCGACCGGGCGCGGCGCCAGATCGGCGGGAAGCTCGACCTGTGCCAGAAGTGCGGCGATCCGGGCGGGTCGGTCGCCCCGGTCGCCCTGATGATGCAGGCGCAACGCCTCGGTCAGCGCGCCCCCGACGGTGGCGCGGGGATGAAAGGCGGCGGCGGGGTCCTGAAACACCATCTGCATCGCCCCCCGCGCCCGCCGCAGCGCGCCGCCCCGCAGGGCAAGCCAGTCATGCCCGTCAAAGCGGATGGTGCCCGCGTCCGCCGGGGTCAGCCGGGTGATCACCCGCGCGAGCGTCGATTTCCCGCATCCCGATGGCCCGATCAACCCCAGCGTCTCGCCCGCCCCGATGCTCAGCGACACCGCGTCCAGCGCCTTGCGGCTGGCGCCCGGATAGGTCTTGTCGATGCCCTCGGCCAGTAACAGTGTCATGCCGATACGGCCTCGGGTGCGGGGCCGACCAGCCGGGGACCGTTCAGATCCATATGGGCGGCCAGCAATTGGCGGGTATAGGCTTCGGTCGGCGCGTCGATGACCTGCCGCGCCGCGCCCGCTTCGACCAGATGCGCGTCACGCATCACCGCGATGCGGTCGGCCAGACCACCGGCCAGCGCGATATCATGGGTGATGAACAACAGCGTCATGCCGCGCGTCTCGGACAGTTCGCGCAGCAAGGCGGTGATCTCGGCCTGCACAAGCATGTCCAGCGCCGAGGTGGCCTCGTCCGCGATCAGCAGCTTCGGGTCGGCGGCGATGGCAAGCGCAATCGCGATGCGCTGCCGCTGACCGCCGGAAAACTGATGCGGATAGGCCGCCAGCGCAGCCGCCGGATCGGGCAGCCGCACCTGCGTCAGCAATGCCTGTGCCCGATCGCGGGCCGCGGCCCGATCAAGCGGCAGATGCGCGCGCAGGGTCTCGACCAACTGCGCGCCGATCGACAGAAGCGGGTCCAGACTGCCGCCCGGATCCTGAAACACATAGCCGATGTCGCGGCCAAGCCGCGGCGTGTCGCCGGCCCAGTGCAGACCGCCGCGCAGCCGAGTTCGCGGCGGCAACAGCCCGGCGATGGCGCGGGCCAGCGTCGACTTGCCGGAACCGGATTCGCCGATCAGCGCCAGCCTTTCGCCCTGCCGCAGATCAAGGCTGACGCCCGCGACGGCGGGCCGCTCCGTGCCGGGCCAGATCACCGACAGGTCACGGATCGTCAGAAGCGGGGCGCCGGTCATGCCTGTCTCCGCCCGGTCAGGGTATCGGTCAGCGCCTCGCCGAACAGATAGGTCGAGACCACCGTCAGCACCAGCGCGATACCGGGGATGATCGACAGCCATGCGGCCGAGCGCAACTGGTTGCGCCCCTCGGCGATCATGCCGCCCCATGTCACCACGTTCGGATCGCCCAGACCCAGAAAGGACAGCGCCGATTCGGTCAGCACCGCGCCCGCAACGATGACCGCCGTAAGCGTCAGGACCGGTGGCAGGGCCAGCGGCATGATCTGGCGAAAGGCGATCTCGGCCGGATGCATGCCAAGGACGCGGGCGGCGGCGACGAATTCGGTCTCGCGCAGCGACAGGACCCGGGCGCGGGCCAGCCGCGCGGGGCCGGTCCACGCCCCGAGCGCGATGGCAAGGATCACGACCCCCAGCGACGGCCCACTGACCGAGACGAAGGCCAGCGCCAGCAGAAAGCCGGGGACGATCTGAAACGCATCGACGACCCGCATCAGCGCCTCATCGGCAAAACCGCCGGCGAAACCTGCGGCCGTGCCGACGACCATGCCGACACCGATCGCGACCAGCGCCGCCGCCAGACCCACCGTGACCGAGGTGCGCGCGCCATGGATCAGCCCGGCCAGCAGATCACGGCCCAGCCGGTCGGTGCCCAGCGGATGCGCCGCATCGGTCAGGGGCGGGATCAGCGGACGGCCGGCGATCGCCAATGGATCGCCGGGCGCCAGAACCGGCGCCAACACCGCGATCAGGATCAGCAACATGAGGATCGCGCCGCCGATCAGCGCCTCGGGGCGTCGCATCAGATCACGCAGCACGGCGGCCCCCGCCTTCCGGCCTGCCATCCGCATTGCTGCCGATGCGCGGGTCGATCAGCCCATAGGCAAGATCAACGAGCAGATTGGCCAGAATGACCATCAGCGCCGAGACCAGTATGACCCCCATCAGAAGCGGCGCATCCCGGACCGCCACGGCCTCTTGCGCCAGCCGTCCAAAGCCCGGAATGGCAAAGACGCTTTCGATCACCACCGAACCGCCCAGCATCGACGCCGCCTGCAACCCCAGCATGGTGATCAGCGGCAAAAGCGCGTTCCGCGCCGCATGGTTCAGCGTGATCCGCCAGCCGGACAGACCCCGCGCGCGGGCGGCAAGGGTGTAATCCTGGCCCCATGCCTCGACCATGCCGCTGCGCATGATGCGCAGGAACAGGGCCAGATAGATCACCCCAAGCGCGGTGACCGGCAGCACCAGATGCCATGCGATATCCGCCGCCCGCGCAAGCCCGGTCTTGCCCGAGGCGACGGTCTCGATCCCCGACACCGGAAACCAGCGCAGTTGCACCGCGAAAGCGACCGACAGGACCAGCCCCAACCAGAAGCTGGGCACCGAGTAAAGCAGCAGCGATCCCCCCGACAAAAGCCGGTCGCTGGCCGAACCGGGACGCCTGCCGGCGACGATCCCAAGGGCCGAGCCCAGAACGAACGACATGGCGGTGGCGCTGCCCATCAGCCAAAGCGTGTTCGGCAGCCGCTCGGCGATCACATCGGCGATCGGACGGTTAAGCGCGATGGACTGGCCAAGATTGCCCTGGGCCAACTGACCCAAGGTGAACATCAGCCGCCCGAAGGTCGATCCGTCCAGCCCGTATTGCTCGCGCAGCCGGGCGGCCAGCTCGGCATCGCCGCCGCCCATCGCGGCAAGATAGGCGTCGACCGCATCGCCGCCGGCGCTGTTCAGCAGCAGAAATACCCCGATGACGACGATCAGCAGCACCGGAATGCTGATGATCAGCCGTCGCAGGATAAGCCGGAGAAGACGGTTCATCCCGAGATGCCAAGATCCGCCCAGTTCGACACCGCCCAACGCGGGTTGTTCGCGACATTGGTCAGCCGGTCGGACACGACCGAGGTGAATGACCAGTCCGCCACGTTGATCAGTGGCAGATCGGCGGTCACAAGCTGCTGGAACTTCTTGTAAAGCTCGATCCGCCTGGCGGAGTCCAGCGTCACCAGCGCCTCATCGACCAAAGCGTCGATCTCGGCATTCGCATAGCCACCCTGGTTCGAGAACGGCACCCCGTCCGGCGTGCCCGAGCGGACCAGAATCGTGGTCGAGATCGCCGGATCGGACCGGAACACGGTCGGCGCAACCGCCAGATCAAAGGCGTGGTCGGTATAAACCGCCTTCTGATGCCCGGCGCTGTCATTCGAGACGATGTTCGCCTCGATGCCGACCGCGGCAAGCGCCTGCCGCAGATAATCGCCGAACTGCTTGGTTTCGTTGAAATAAGGCGCGGGCAGCAGCCGCAGGGCAAACCGCTTGCCATCGGCGCCGGCGGGATAGCCGGCCTCGTCCAGAAGCGTCTTGGCCTTCTCGACGTCGAAATCGTAAACCGTGACATCGGGGGTGTAGAAGGTCGGATCGTTCGCCGGCACCGGCCCCGTCGCCTCGGCGGCATAGCCGAGGAAAATCGTGTCGAGCACGAATTTCTTGTCGATGGCATGGGCGATGGCCTGCCGGACCTTCAGGTTCTTAAGCTGCTCGGTCCGGTGGTTGATCTCGACGATCAGTTGATAGGTCAGCGCCTCATAGCCCTTGGTCACCACCTTCAGCCCCGGCACCTTGCCGATGCGGTCAAGATCGACCAGCGGCACGGCCGAAAACGCGGCAAGCTGAATCTCATCGGCCTCAAGCGAGCTTGCGGCGGCGGCGCGGTCGGACAGGACGCGATAGACAAGTTCGTCCACCGTGGGCAGACCGGCCTGCCAATAGGACGGGTTTTTCTTCAGCAGGTAATATTCGCCCGGACGATATTCGCCCCAGATATAGGGACCGGTGCCGATCAGCGCGTTGTTGGCCCGGTTTTCGGCAATATCGCCGGTCTCATAGACATGTTTCGGCAGGACCGAGGACACGACCGGCAGGGCCAGCGCGATCAGTTGCAAGGGTGTCGGCTTCGAGAACCGAAACACCGCCGTCAGATCATCCGGCGTATCGACCGCGTCGAGGTTCGCAAACAGGTTGCGCCCGATGTTTTGCAGCGGTTTCCAGACCTGCATGGCGGAAAACGCCACATCGGCCGCGGTGAACGGCGTCCCGTCGTGCCATTTCACCCCCTCGCGCAGCTTGAAGGTGATCGACAAACCGTCCTCGGATCCCTCCCACGAGGTCGCAAGCAGCGGTTTCAGGCCACCGGTGTCATAAGAGGCCTCGGCCAGCGGCTCGATGATCTTCGATGAGATGAAGAACACGCCATTCGATGCGACGATGGCCGGGTTAAGCTGACGCGGCTCGCTGTCGTTGGCGACGGTGATGCGGCCGCCCTCGGCGGCAAGGGCGAAACCCGGCAGCGCCGTCGCGGCGGCAAGGGCGGCGGTTCCGCGCAGAACGGCGCGGCGGGAAATCTGAAAGGTCATGGCGATGGACACCTTGATGTACCGGGCCTGCATTGGCCCCGGCGAAAGGTTTGCATCACCGCAGGCGGGATACAAGACGGGCGCCCCTCGCACCACGCAAACAGGACGGCTTTCCCGGGTAACGCCGGCAACGCGGGGGAAATTGTTCGCGGACCGCGGGCGATCGGCCGCGGATGTTCATTCAAAGCCCTTCAGCAGCGCGCAATCGTCCGGTCCAGAGCCGCGGATCGTGGGGGTTTAAGGCAGGTTTCGGCGGGTTTTGCCGCGTGGGGCAACGGGAGGCCACAGAATTCGTCACGTGATGACCGCTGCGCGGGTCGGGCATGGAGGCGATGATGCCTGCCCGACGCAGGCCGTCCCGTCGGCTGCGCTGTCGGCTGTGCCGTCGGCAGGACAAGGCGCCTCGCGGTCGGAATGCCCCACGCCATGGGCCGCGCCGGGCCGACGCAATCGGCCAGCGCCCGGATCACCGCCGCCGGCCCGGTCGTCCCGTAGGCACCTGTCCCCGCAGGGCGGGACACGCCCGCAGCCCGGTCAGATCATGCCAAGCGCCTGCTTGTAGATATCAAGGATCGCCTCTTGCTCGGCCACTTCGTCCTTGTCCTTCTTGCGAAGGCTGACGATGGCGCGCAGCGCCTTCTGGTCATACCCGCGCGCCTTGCTTTCGGCATAGACCTCGCGAATCTGTTCGGCGATGTCCTTTTTCTCCTGCTCCAGACGCTCAATCTGCTCGACGAACTGGCGAAGTTCGTCCGCGGTCACGCTATAGGCATCGCTCGGCATCTGTTATCTGCTCCTGCTGTTCTGGAATCTTCGTCGCTTGCTGCCTTGTCTCAATCGACAGGCAAACAGTCAAGGGCATGGCGAATTTGCAAAATATTGATATTTATAAATAATCCAACAAGACGCCGGGATTTGGCAGCATCGTGGCCCGCCGCCCCATGGACGGCCCGCGGGTCAACAGCAGCCGCCCGGGCTTGCGGGTGTCGGCGATGACCGTTAGGGGCAGGCCGGATGATCGGGGTAAGGCGATGATTTTCGAGATTTTGATCTGGAGCGGCGCGGCGATCAGCATCGCTGGGCTGGCGGCCATTCTATGGTGCATCCTGACGGTGGTCCGGCTAAAGCGCGCCGGCATCGGGGATGCCGAAATGCGGCAGCGCATGAAAACCGTGGTGGTCGTCAACATGGCCGCGCTGGCGCTGTCGGTGTCGGGGCTTATTCTGGTCGTGCTGGCGGTGGTGTTCAGGCCGTAGGGTCGTCTTCACCGGGCAGCGGCGGCAGTCCCGCATCGGGAAAACGGTTCCGGAACGCGCCGCGCTGCCGGTCGGTCCACAGCAGGTGCAGCCGGTGACCCGCGTCGGTTTCCGCTTCGCGCTCGACCACGCCGGCGTCGAACAGCCAGGCGCGTTCGCGACCCTGCGCGAAACCCAGATCCAGCGTAAAGGCGCGGCGCGGTTCGTCCAGCACCTCGGCCAGCCGCTGGTCGATGGCGCGGATCAGGTTATCCATCCCCTCGCCGGTCAGCGCGCTGACGGAAACCACATCGGGCCGGCGGGCGTCGGTCGCGATCAGGGCGGCGCGAATGTCGGGGCGCAGGGCGTCGATCTTGTTCCAGACCTCGATCAGGGCCACATCCTCGGCTACGCCAAGCCCGTCGAGGATCTCGCCGACATCCGACGCCTGTTCCTCGGTCTCGGGGTGGCTGATGTCGCGAACGTGCAGGATCAGATCCGCCTCCAGCACTTCCTCGAGCGTGGCGCGGAAGGCGGCGACTAGTTCATGCGGCAGGTCCGAGATGAAACCGACCGTATCGGACAGGATGATCCGGCGCCCCGAGCCGCCGCCATCGGCCGAAGGCAGGCTGATCGCCCGCATCGTCGGATCAAGGGTGGCGAACAGCATGTCCTTGGCCAGCACATCGGCGCCGGTCATGCGGTTGAACAGCGTCGACTTTCCGGCGTTGGTATAGCCGACCAGCGCAACGATGGGATAAGGCACCTTGGCGCGGGCGGCGCGGTGCAGGGTGCGGGTCTTTACCACCCGCTCAAGCTGCCGGCGCAACCGGGTCATCTGCTCGTCGATGGCGCGGCGGTCGGCCTCGATCTGGGTCTCGCCGGGACCGCCGACGAAGCCAAGGCCGCCCCGCTGCCGTTCAAGGTGGGTCCAGGCCCGGACCAGCCGCGTGCGCTGATAGGACAGCGCGGCGAGTTCGACCTGCAACACGCCTTCGCGGGTGCGGGCGCGGTCGGCGAAAATTTCAAGGATCAGGCCGGTGCGGTCCAGAAGTTTGACGTTCCACGCCTTTTCAAGATTGCGCTGCTGAACCGGGGACACCGGCCCGTCCACAAGCACAAGCTTGGCTTCGGTTTCCTTCAGCCGCGCGGAAAGTTCGTCCAGCTTGCCGGTGCCGAACAGATGGCCGGGGTTCGGGGTGCGCAGACGCACGACCTCGGCCCCGACAACCTCGATCGCCGGCAGGGCATGGGCCAGCGCCACGGCCTCTTCCAGCGCATGTTCGGGCGACCGGCGGGTCCGGCTGTTGCCCAGATCGGGATGGATGACATAGGCGCGGGTCGGTTTTTCCCGCGTATCATGCGTGCCGCTGTCGGGGATGGCGCGGTCCGGGTTTGCGCGATCGGACTCGGCGTCGCTCACCCCTGCTCGTCGCCTTCGTAAAGCGTGATCGGCTGGCCCGGCATGATGGTCGAGATCGCATGCTTATAGACAAGCTGGGACTGGCCATCCCGGCGCAGCAGGACGCAGAAATTGTCAAACCAGGTAATCACGCCCTGAAGCTTGACCCCGTTGATCAGGAATATCGTCACAGGAACCTTGACCTTGCGGACGTGGTTCAGGAACGAATCCTGCAGATTCTGCTTGTCGCCGGCCATCCGGTTGCACCCTTTTCATTTTTCTTATGGCATCTGGCTGACACTTAGAATGCGCCCGTTGACCATGCAAGCGCAGCAAGAAAAATGGGCATTTATGATGCAAAAGCGTTGCGCCGCTGCAATGCGCCCCGCGCGCATGCCTGCCAAACCGCCCTTTTTCTGATAATGATGACCGTGAAAGCGGCAGTTTCCCGAAAGGCGATTTATCGTATTTCCCCGATTTATCGCATTACGCCGAATCGGTTCCGGGCGTGGAAGCGGCAAATAGCCTATCGCCGCCAGAAATCGGGATTGAACAGAACCAGGATGGCCAAAAGCTCCAGCCGCCCGACGACCATGGCGACCGCAAGCACTCCCTTGGTCAACATCGACAACCCGGCCCAGCCGGCCCATGGCGCGCCGGCGACGCCGGCCGAACCCTCGAATGTCGGGATCAGCGGGATCGTCCCGGCCAGCGGCCCGGTATTGGTCAGCGCCGACACCGACAAGATGGTGGCGGTTTCGATGTTCAGCCGCGAGATCGAGACCAGCACCACCACCGCCGCGATCGAAATGGCGAAAACCATGAAGAAGATGAAGGACAGATAGGCACCTTCGCGCCGCAAGCGCCGCTCGATCCGGCCACCGCCCATCACGGCCGTCGGGTGGATGATGCGCACCATCTCGCGCTCGCCATGGCGGGCAAGGGAATAGACGCGCAGCAATTTGACGCCGCCGGCGGTGGTGGCGACCCCGCCCCCCATCAGCGCCAACCCGGCAAGGATCAGCCCGGGCGAGGACAGGCCCGACCACAGCCGCGCATCCTCCCACGCGACCGAGTTCCAGCCGGTCGTGGTCAGATAGGACAGCGCGTTGAACATGCCGCCCCAGACCGCGCGGATGAATTGTTGCACCCACGCGAAAAAGCCGATGGCGACGGTGCTTGGGCCCTGGGGGTCGGCGGTGTCGATCAGGTCGGTGAAGTGGCGCAGCGCCAGAACCGCCGTCACCAGCAGCACCAGAAACGCCGCCATGCGCAGTTCGGGGTCGCGCAGCAGCCTGTCCGAGGTTCGCAGCTCGTTCCCGCCGGGCCAGAACCGGCGCGTCAGGGCAAGGCACAGGAACAGAAACACCACCACCTCGCCCGGCGTCCCCGCGCTGCGGCCGACGGCGCCGTTCAACGGCGATATGCCCGAGGTGGATATCGTCCCCAACGCCCGGCAAAAGGCCACCAGCGACGGATCGCCCAGCATCAGCAAAAGCACCCACAGCAACATGGTGAAGCCGATGTAATAGGGCATGATCGCGCCCGCATGCCGCAGGGCGCGCTGCGCCGGATCGGACATCCGGGCGATATGGTCGGCGCGGCTCGCCAGCTTGCGCCAGCCCGAACCGCCGTCGGGCTTGGGCAGGTGATCGCGGTATTCCTGCCGTTCGTCCGGGGCGGCGGTCAGTTCGAACCCGCCGACCCGCCACGGCGCCATGATGGCGATGGCCGCGACAAGGATGAAGAAACCGCCCATCCAGCCGACCAGCGCGCGCCAGACATGCAGGCTGGGCGGCAGCAGTTCCGCGTCGAACAAGGTGGCGCCGGTGGTGGTCAGGGACGAGACCATCTCCCACCAGCTGTTATACAGCCCGGTATCGGGGACGGATTCGGAAAACGGCACCGCCAGCACCAAAGGCAATATGGTGAAGGTGCCCATCAGCGTGACCAGCGCGCCGCGCGCGCGCCCCGCGACCGGGTTCGCCCCCGTTGCCAGCGCCAGTATCGCGGCAAGGATCAGGGTCAGCAGACCGGAATAGAAAAAGTTCCGCGCCACGGCGTGGTCGCGGATCACCAGCGCATGCATCGCCGGCACCATCATCGCGATACCGCCGACGCCGGTCAGCAGGATCAGGATCGGTACCCGGCGCAGTTTCTCCATCCCGCCTACCGTCCGCGCCTAGAAAAAGTCGATGGCGACCTGCAACAGGCGCTCGACCTGCTGCACGTCGCGGGCAAGCGCGAATATGGCCACCACATCGCCTTCCTCGATCCGCAGATCGGGCAGCGGCTTCATCAGCTTGTCGCCCTTCAGCACCCCGCCAAGCAAGGCACCGCTGGGGAAACCGGCGTCCCGCACCAGCTTGCCCGCGATGGGCGATGTGGACAGAACCTGCGCCTCGATCATCTCGGCCTCGGCATCGCCGATGGAATAGACATCGGTCACCCGGCCATGGCGAATATGACGCAGGATCGAGGAAACGGTCGAGGCGCGCGGGTTGATATGGGCGTCGATGTCCAGATCATCCAGCAGCGGCACCAGTGTCGGGTCGTTGATCAGCGCAATGGTCAGCTTGGCGCCCGCGGCCTTGGCCCGCACCGCCGCCAGAATGTTGACCCGGTCATCTTCGGTCAGGGTCAGCACCGCGTCGGCATGCGGCACGCCGGCCTCGGCCTGTATCTCGATCGACATGCCGTCACCGTGCAGGACGATCGTCCGGTCCAGATCATCCGCCACCTTCTCGGCGCGCGACCGGTTGCGCTCGATCAGCTTGGTGCGGACCCGCCCGGGCCGGTTCTCCAGCGCCTGCGCCACGCCCAGCCCGACATTGCCGCCGCCGATGATGACCACGTTCTCCAACCGGACGGCGGGCTTGCCGAAGATCTCAAGGGTCCGGTGCACATCCTCGCTGTTGGTGAAGATATAGATGTGATCGCCCGCGAAAAGCTGGTCGCGGGGTTCGGGCGCGAACAGCTTGCCGCCGCGCCGCACCCCGACCACGACCGCGCGAAGCGAGGGAAACAGTTCCGACAATTGCCGCAGCGGCGTGTTCAGCGCCGGGCAATCGTCGGACAGGCTGATGCCCAGCAATTGCGCCCGCCCGCCCATGAACCCCTCGGCATCAAAGGTCGACGGCGCGTCCAGACGCTGAAGCGCGGCCAGCGCAACCTCTCGTTCGGGCGAGATCACCACGTCGATGGGCAGATGCGCCGTGCGGTACACATCCGAATAAAGCGCCTCAAGATAAGAAGGGGAACGCAGGCGCGCGATCTTGCGCGGCACGCCGAACAGCGAATAGGCCATCTGACAGGTGACCATGTTCACCTCGTCGGAATGGGTCGCGGCAATCAGCAATTCGCAGTCCTGCGCCCCGGCCCGGTCCAGCACATCGGGATGGCTGGCAAACCCCGCCACCCCCTGCACGTCCAGCCCGTCGGTGATGCGCCGGATCAATTCGTCATCGGTGTCGATCACGGTGACGTCGTTGCGCTCACCCGAAAGCTGGCGGGCGATCTGCCAGCCCACCTGACCCGCGCCGCAGATGATGATCTTCATGTCACCGGCCCCGGATACCGCGAAACGCCGGTCATTTCCCCATGACCTCGTCATCAATGCGGACACCGCCGACGACGCCGAGCGACTTGAGCTTGCGGTGCAGCGCGCTGCGCTCCATCCCGACGAACTGCGCCGTACGGCTGATATTGCCGCCAAAGCGGTTGATCTGGGTCAGAAGATATTCGCGCTCGAACAGCTCGCGCGCCTCGCGCAGCGCCAGCCCGGTGATCTTCGGCCCAAGGGTCAGGGCCTCGCTGCCGGCCGAGGCCGCGCCCTGCGGTTCCAGCTCGGACGGCTGCACCGGACCGGCGTTCTCGGCCAGAATCAGCACCCGCTCGATCACGTTGCGCAACTGGCGGATGTTGCCGGGCCAGACCATGGCTTGCAGCGCGGCCATGGTTTCCTCGGGCAATTCGCGCGGGACCAGACCCTGATTGGCCTGAAAATATTCAACGAAATGCAAGGCCAGCGCCGGGATGTCGTCCCGCCGTTCGGCCAGCGTCGGCACCGCGATCGGGACCACGTTCAGGCGATCGAACAATTCCTGCCGGAAACGCCCGGCCGCTATTTCGGACTCGAGATCACGGTTGGTCGAGGATATCACCCGCAGGTCCACCCGCACCTTGTCCGAACCGCCCGAGCGGGTGAACTGCTGTTCGGTCAGAACCCGCAGGATCTTGGGCTGGGTGCCCAAGGGCATGTCGGCGACCTCGTCGAAATAGATCACCCCGTCATTGGCCTGTTCCAGCAGCCCGGGTTCGACCCCCCGGTCGGCGGATTCGCGGCCGAACAGGACCTCTTCCATCCGTTCGGGTTCGATCGTCGCGCAGGCCACGATCACGAAGGCCTCCTTGGCGCGGGGGGATTGCGCGTGGATGTAGCGCGCCGCAAGCTCCTTGCCCGAGCCCGGCTCCCCGGTCAGCATGACCCGCCCGTTCGAGCGGGCGACCTTGTCCAGTTGATCCCGCAGCCGCTTGAACGCAGGCGAGTTGCCCAGCATATCGGCAGCGACCGGGTCGCGCCGCTTGAGGTTCAGGTTCTCGCGCCGCAGCCGGCTGGTTTCCATCGCCCGGGTGATGACCACCATGAGCTGGTCGATGTTGAACGGCTTTTCGATGAAGTCATAGGCGCCCTGCTTGATCGCCGCGACCGCGATCTCGATGTTGCCATGCCCCGAGATGATCACCACCGGCACGTCGGGGTTGTTGCGCTTGACCTGCTTCAGGATGTCGATCCCGTCCATCCGGCTGTCCTTGAGCCAGATGTCAAGGATCAGCAGCGCCGGCGGATCGCTGTTCAGCTGGTTCATCGCCTCGTCCGAGCTTCCGGCCAGCCGGGTCGCGAAGCCCTCGTCCTTCAGGATGTCCGAGATAAGCTCGCGGATATCCTTTTCGTCGTCGACAATCAGGATGTCATTGGTCACTTGTCTGCCCCTTCTGTTCTTGCATCCGCTGCCGGGTGGTTACGTGCCCGCGCCGCGTGATGTGTCTGTGTTCCTGCGATCGGCAGGCGGATTTCGGCCATCGCCCCGCGATGACCGGGCGCATCCGTCAGGTAAAGACGGCCGCCATGTTCTTCGATGATCTTCTTGACGATCGGCAGCCCCAGCCCGGTGCCGCCGGTTTTCATGGTCACGTAAGGGTCGAACAGCCGCGAGCGGTCCGGCGGCAGTCCATTTCCGTTGTCGATGATGGCGATTTCGACGGCTTCCGGTGTCGCCGTCATTGTCACGTCGACTTCGGGAACCCAGTCTTTGGTGTCGCCCGCTTTTCGTCTTTCTTCGATCGCCTCGCCGGCGTTCTTCAGCAAATTGGTCAAGGCCTGTCCGATCATGGTCGCGTCGCAATCAACGACGACCGGGTGATCCGGGATCCGTGCGACCAGTTCCGCCCCGTGCAGCGCGTCCTGCTGAATCAGAACCGAGTCGCGCAGAAGCTTCGCCACGTCGACCGGCTTCCGGTCGGGTTCCGGCATCCGCGCAAACCTAGAAAACTCATCAATTATCCTGCGCAAGTCATTGGTCTGTCTTATGATTACGTCGGTATACTGCTCCAGCGCCGGGGCGTCGTTACCGGCCAGAGGCATGAACTTGCGCTTCAGCCGCTCGGCCGAAAGCTGAATCGGCGTCAGCGGGTTCTTGATCTCATGGGCGACACGTCGGGCCACGTCACCCCAGGCCGCCATGCGCTGCGCGCCGACCAGATCGGTGATGTCGTCCAGCGCCACCACATAGCCTTCCAGCGCGCGGTCGGTGCCGCGCCGGATCGCCATCCGCACCAGCAGATTCTCCATCCGCCCGTCGCGGACCAGACGGACCTCGTCCTGCACGAACTCGGCCACGCCCGAGGTCAGCCGATCGAACAGATCGGCGAATTCCGGCACCGCCTCGACCAGCGGCTTGTCGTGGTCCTTCTTGGCATCGAGCCCCAGCAAAAGCGTGGCCGACCGGTTCAGGAAATCGATCTCGCCGGCCGCATCCAGCCCGATGACCCCCGAGGTGACCGAGGTCAGCACGGAATCGAACAGCCGGCGCTGATCTTCGGACTGGCGATGACTGACCAGAAGCTCCTCGCGCTGCGCCTTCAACTGCCGGGTCATGCGGTTGAACGACTGGCCAAGGGTCTGGATCTCGTCGCCGGTGTCGGGCTCGGGGATCTGCAGGTCCAGATTGCCCTCGCCGACCGCGACCGAGGCCGCCGCGATCCGTCCGATCGGCCGCGACAGCCGCTCGGCGAACCACAGCCCCAGCCAGACCGCCGCCGCAACCAGCAACAGCGCAAAGCCAAGATAGACCAGCGAGAATTCCAGCAGCACCCGGCCGCGCGTCGCCTCCAGCTCGTTATACAGACCCACGGTCGCACGGGTGTCGTCCAGCAGCCCCAGAAGGCTGCCGTCCACATCGCGGGTGACGTAGAGATAGCGGTCGCGCAGCGGTTGAAGCCAGACCAGCGCGCGAAATTCGTTGTTGCTCCAATCCTCGATCAGGACGACGCCGTCCTCGCGCGATTTCTTCAGGTCCTCGGGCGCGGGCTTTTCATACCAGAACAGATAGCTGCGTTCGCCCCGCGCGCGGATCGTGCCGCTGCCGTCGATGACATAGGCCTCGCGCAGGCCGCGCTGAATGGCCGCCTGCCCCTGCGTCAGCAACTGGCGCATCTCGCCATCGTCCAGAAACGGCTGTGCCTGCCCGGCGCGGTCCAGATACTGGGCCAGCGCCTCGGCGTCCTGGGTAAGGTCGCGCCGGTGTTCGTTCTGATAGGCCTCGGCCGCGGCAAGCGAGGTGCCGACCACCTGCCGCACCCGGTCCGAGAACCAGCCCTCAAGCCCGATATTCAGCGTAAGCCCGGCGAAAAGCGCGACCAGAACGGCCGGGACCAGTGCGACCAGCCCGAACACCCCGGTCAGCCGCAGGTGCAGGCGCGAACCGGCGGCGCTGCGCCGCCGCGCCGCGATCATCGCCACCAGCCGCTGGATGACGAGTGCCGAGAGCAGCAGGAAATAAACCAGGTCCAGCATCAGGACCAGACGCAGCCAGTTGTTGCCGTCGACCGCCGCCATCGGGCCAAGCACGACGAACGAGGCCAGCGCCAGCAACGGGCCAAGCACGACAAGACCAAGCGTCGCCGCCGTCTGCCAGCGCCGCTGACGGCGCAAACGCGCCAGCCGCTCGGGCCAGCGGTCCAGCATATGGTC
This sequence comes from Paracoccus pacificus, assembly GCF_042680785.1. Classification (NCBI taxonomy): domain Bacteria; kingdom Pseudomonadati; phylum Pseudomonadota; class Alphaproteobacteria; order Rhodobacterales; family Paracoccaceae; genus Paracoccus; species Paracoccus pacificus. The sequence continues at coordinate 322,204 of NZ_JBHUEN010000043.1, read as the reverse complement.
CCAACGCAAACCCGAGACCTTGTTCATCGCGGCAACCTGCCCGCCATCATACTCGCCTCTCATCGCCCTTGTTGAGCCGGGCAATTCGGCGCGCTGTTGCCATCTCGCGACAGCAACCACAACACCTGTGGCGGTTTTACATCAGTTTGCGGCGGCGTGTCACCTCAATATTCAGATCGGTCAGCTTCTTGCGCAGCGTATTGCGATTGATCCCAAGCATATCGGCGCAACGAAGCTGATTACCGCCGGTCGCGTCCATCGCGATCTGCAACAGCGGCCGTTCGACCTCGCGCAGGATACGGTCGTAAAGACCGGGCGGCGGCAGAGAATCCCCGTGCAGGTCGAAATAACGCCGCAGATGCGCCTCGACCGATTGCGACAGGCGCCCGGTGCCGGGATCGGTGGCCTGCGCACGCTCGGGGGTGCGCGCGGCCGGCTGCCCCGCCGCCATGGGCCGGGTGCCGCCGGTCGCCATGATCCCGGCGTCGATACGGCCAGCGTTGAAATGCGCCGGATGGTCGGTTTCAAGCGCCTCGCGCACTTCGGCGGCCGAGATTTCATCTTCGGCGGCGGTCAGCGTCAGGCGCCGCAGCAGATTTTCCAGCTCGCGCACGTTGCCGGGGAACGGATGGGCGCGGATCAGCGCCATCGCCTCGTCTGACAGCGTGCGCCCCGGCAGGCCCTGCGCCGCCACCCGCGCCAGCAGATGACGCGCAAGCGCGGGGATGTCGTCGACACGCTGGCGCAGCGGCGGCACGGTAATGGTCACCCCCGCCAGCCGATAATACAGATCCGCCCTGAGCCGCCCCGCCGCGACCTCGGCCTGCGGATCGGGACCGAGGGTCGAGATAAGACGCGGCGCCTGCGCGCGGTCGGGGCCGTTCTCCCACGCCTCGATGGACCCGATCAGCCGGGCTTGCGTGCCTGCGTCGAAACCGGCGGGGTTCTCGATCAGGACCGTGCCGCCGCGCGCCTTGTCGATCATCCGGGACAGCGTTTCCGATGCGGCATCGGCGGCGGTCAGGATGACAAGCGCGGCACCGCGACGATCCGACAGGTCATGGAACGAGCGCGCCACGGTGGTCGAACCGACACCGGCCTCGCCAAGAATCAATACCGGCAGATCCGCGTTCAGGACCCGCGCGACCATCCGGAACAGCGCCTGCATCGCGGGCGCATGCCCGATCAGCGGCAATGCCGGGTCGGCGCCAAGGGGGGCGCCCGCCTCAGCCGGCACGCCGGCTGCCGCCGTGACCGGCGATGGCGCGGCGGCCTGTCCCGCGCGGTCGGGCGTGCGGTCCGACAGGCGGGCGCGGCGCGACAGGGCCTGACCGGCCTTGCCCATCAGATCGGGCAGATCGAACGGTTTCGGCAGGTATTCGAAGGCATCGGCCTCGGCCGCGCGGATCGCGGTCACGATGGTGTTTTGGGCCGAGATCACGATCACCGGCAGATCGGGCCGCGCCTTTCGGATCGCCGGGATCATGTCGATGCCATTGCCATCGGGCATCATCACGTCGGTCACCACCAGATCGCCGCGCCCTTCCTCGACCCAGCGCTGAAGCTGGGCAAGACTGCCGGTCGCATGCACGCGGCAGCCGGCGCGGGTCAGCGCCTGGGTCAGGACGGTGCGGATGGTGCGGTCGTCATCGGCGACCAATACGGTGCCATCCATCAGGTTTCTCCTTCGGCCTTCGGCAGGGAAATGCGGAAAACGGTGCGGCCGGGGCGGCTTTCGACCCCGATAAAGCCGCGATGATCGGTCACGATCTTGGAAACCAATGCCAGCCCAAGGCCGGTGCCGTTCTCGCGACCGGAAACGAACGGATCGAATATCTGCTCGGCAATGCCCTCGGGGATGCCGGGGCCGTCATCCTCGACCTCGACCTGCAACGGCAGGGCGCGGCCCGCCGGCTCGGCTTCGGTCGGCGCAAGGCGCAACGTGCCGTCATAGAAGGTGCGGATCCGGATCGTTCCATCCTGATGGCCGGCGCGCTCCATCGCCTCGGCGGCGTTCTTCAGCAGGTTCAGGAACACCTGCACCAGCTTGTCGGCATCGGCCATCGCGGCGGGAAGCGAGGGGTCGTAATCGGTGACCAGCCTGACCCCTCGGGCAAATCCCACCCCGGCCGATCGGCGCGCCCGGTCCAGAACGTTATGCAGGTTCACCGGCGCCAGCACCGGGGCCGAGGTGTCGCCGAAACGCTCGACCTCTTCCAGCAGCGCGACGATCCGGCGCGACTCGGCCACGATCAGTTCGGCCAGATCCTGCTCATCCGGCGGCAGCGACATGGCCAGAAGCTGGGCGGCGCCGCGAATGCCCGCCAACGGGTTCTTGATCTCATGCGCCAGCATCTCGGCCATGCCGATGGCGCTGCGCGCCGCAGTTCGGGCGGCCAGTCCCCGGCCCAGCCGATCCGCGGTGTCGGTGGGCGAGATGATCATCATCACCCCGCCCGCCGGATCTTCGACCGGGCCAAGGTAAATCGTGGCCAGCCGCGTGTGGTGCCCACCGCTGCGGTCGCCGATGTCAAAACGCACGGCGGGCTGCGACAGCGCGTCATGACCGCCCGCGACCTTGGCGATCATCGGCCCCAGCGGCGGGCTGATCCGCACCCGCGCGGCGATCGGCTCGGCCTCGAGGAACTGGCCAAGCGAGGAACGGCTGGACATGTTCAAAAACGGCTCGGCCGCGTCATTCATGGCCGCGATCCGGCCGCGCGCGTCAAGGATGATGGCCGCCAGCGGCAATGCCATCCAGCCCGGACCGGGCTGGGCTGGACGAAAATCCCGCGCGACCGCCCAGCTCATGCCAGAACCGGATCAGCCGGAACCGGATCGGCCGGGACCACCTCGCCCCCGGCAAAGACGTGGCGGATCGCGGTCATGGCCTCGGCCGGCGAGGCCGCGCGCATCAGAACCGCGCGGCTATCGCCCAGACCGGCGCGCTCGGCGTACCAGCCCAGATGCTTGCGCGCGGTCCGCAGGCCCAGTTCCGCGCCATAAAAGGACAGAATGTCGTCGTAATGCGCGCCGACCAGATCGACCAGCCGATCGCCCGAGGGGATTTGCGGCGCGGGACTGCCGTAAAGCTGATGCATGATGGCGGCCACCGCCCAGGGCGCGCCCTGCGCGCCGCGCCCGACCATCACCGCCCGCGCGCCGGAACGCGCCAGCGCCTGCCGGGCTGAGGCGGCATCGACCACGTCGCCGTTCGCGACCAGGGGCGGCGGCTGATCCAGATCGGCAAGGGCATCGGCGACGGGCCGGATCGCCGACCAATCCGCCTGACCGGTATAGAATTGCGCGCGGGTCCGGCCATGCACGGTCACCATCCGCACGCCCGCCCCCGCCGCGCGCCGGGCGAGTTCCGGCGCGTTCAGACAATCGCCGTCCCAGCCAAGCCGCATCTTCAGCGTGACCGGCACCGTGACCGCGCCGATCACCGCCTCGATCAGCCCCAGGGCGTGATCCAGATCGCGCATCAGCGCGGCGCCGGACATGCCGCCGGTGACCTTCTTGGCCGGGCAGCCCATGTTGATGTCGATGATCCGCGCGCCCATGTTCTCGACGATGCGGGCGGTTTCTGCCATCGGCCCGGCCTCACGCCCGGCGATCTGGACGGACACCGGCACCCCGCCCTCGGTCAGCGCCTTGGCGCGCACCGCCGCGCGGGTCGAGGGGCGCGGCGTCACCATCTCGGTCGAGGCAACCATCTCGCTGACCACCAGCCCGGCGCCAAACCTTGATACCGCGCGGCGAAACGGCAGATCCGTGATCCCGGCCATGGGGGCAAGGAATACGGGTGGCCCCAGCGTTTCGGGCCCAAGGCGGATGGGGTCGGCGGGTGTCATGGGTCGTCCTTTAACCGCCACGCCGGGGCCGGCAAGCCGACCTGCCGGTCGCCGCCGCCGCCGTTCATGGCCGCGCTTGAAGATGCCTAAAAACAGGGCATATTGCACAATGAACAGGCAATGGCGAGTCCCGGCCGCACCGATTGCGCCGGCCCGGCGCCGAGCCGCCGGAAACGACCCGCAAAGCGTCGCGGCTTGCAGAGCAGAAGCGCGGCGCTAATGTACCGCTTGGGGCAGAATTGCCTGCGGCGCCGGAGGTGCAGATGTTTCTATCGGTCTTTGATCTCTTCAAGGTCGGGGTCGGCCCGTCGTCCTCGCACACCATGGGGCCGATGGTGGCGGCGGCGCGGTTTCTGGAGCATCTGCGCAGCCAGCCGTTTACGATCCACGGGTTGCGGGCCAGTCTGCACGGCAGTCTGGCTTTCACCGGCAAGGGCCACGCCACCGACCGGGCCACGATCCTTGGGCTTGCGGGCTTTGTCCCCGACACGATGGACGCCGAAAAGGCCGAGGCCGCGCTGGCCGCCAATCGCGAAACCCGCACGTTGTCGCCGGACGGGCTGGGCAGTCTGCGCTTCGACCCCGACAGCGATCTGATCTTCGATTTCGGGCCGCCGCTTCCCGGGCACGCCAACGGCATGGTCCTGATGGCCACCGATGCGCAGGGCGACGTGATCGTGCGCCAGACCTATTATTCGGTCGGCGGCGGCTTCGTGCTGACCGATGCCGAACTGAACGCCGAGGACAAGAAGAAATCCGACGGTGGTCCGGCCATTCCCTTCCCGTTTTCCTCGGCCGCGGAAATGCTGGATATGGCGGCAAAATCCGGCAAATCCATCGCCCAGATGAAGCGCGAGAATGAGCGTACCCGGCTAAGCGACGCGGAACTGGACAAGGGCATCGCACGGATCTGGCAGGTCATGCGCGATTGCATGGATCGCGGGCTTGCGACCTCGGGCACGCTGCCGGGCGGGCTGTCGATCCGGCGCCGCGCCCATGGGCTGCATCAGGCATTGCTGGCGGAACGCGGCATGAACCTGACCGCGCCACATGTGATCAACGACTGGATGTCCACCTATGCCATGGCGGTGAACGAGGAAAACGCCGCCGGCGGTCAGGTCGTCACCGCCCCCACCAACGGCGCGGCAGGCGTGGTCCCGGCGGTGATCCGTTATTGGCTGGATCACGTGCCGGGGGCATCCGAACGCGATCTGCCGGATTTTCTGCTGACGGCCTCGGCCATCGGCGGGCTGGTGAAGTATAACGCCAGCATCTCGGGCGCGGAATGCGGCTGTCAGGCCGAGGTCGGCAGCGCCAGCGCCATGGCCGCGGCCGGGTTCGCGGCGGTCATGGGCGGCACCCCCGAACAGGTCGAGAACGCCGCCGAAATCGCGCTGGAACACCATCTTGGCATGACCTGCGACCCGGTGAAGGGGCTGGTACAGGTGCCCTGCATCGAGCGGAACGGCCTTGGCGCGATCAAGGCGGTCAGCGCGGCCAGTCTGGCTTTGCGCGGCGACGGCAAGCATTTCGTGCCGCTTGACGCGGCCATCGAAACCATGCGCCAGACCGGCCGCGACATGTCCGAGAAATATAAGGAAACCTCGCTGGGGGGACTGGCCGTCAACGTGCCAAATTGCTGAGTTTCCGGCCGAAACTTGGCGACATCTGGCCCAAGCCGCGCAAGAATCTTGCTTCCTGTGACGGGCATTGCTAGGGGCATGGTAACGACAACCGATCCAACCCATAGGCCTCGAGAATGAACCTCCGCCCCGCATTTCTGTGCCTGCCGCTTCTTGCGCTGACCGCCTGTATCGACCCGATGACCGGCCAGCCGCTTGGCGCCGGCCCCGCGCCTGCCCCGACCGAACCGGCAAAGCCGCAGCCGCCGGCGGTGTCGCCGCTGGATGTGCCGATCGAGATCGCGAACAGCGAACAGTCCGCCGTCTCGACGGGCGAGGCCGAGACGCTGAACCTGACCTCGGTGGTCGCACGTGGCAATGAACCGTTCTGGAGCGTCGAGGTGCGCGGCGACAAGGCAGTCTACAAGACGCCCGAGAACCAGAAGGGTCGTACGATCAAGGTTCGCCGCCTGGTCTATGCGGGCGGGGTCGAGCTCATCGGCACCCTGAACGACGCCCCGTTCAGCCTCCGCGTCAGCGGCACCGACTGCTCGGATTCGATGTCGGGCGAGAAATTCCCGATGAGCTCGAAACTGCGCATCGGGACCAAATCCAACCCGGGTTGCGCCGGTCCGGTCGAAAAGGCCGCCAGCTAGGGCAAGGTCGGCTGATCGCAGGCAGCGAATGGCGGCAAACCGGCCGTGCAAAGCCCGCGCGGCCGGTTTTCCGCCAGCTTTCCACGGCGGCGCGGCGCTGTTGCCCGCATGCACCCACACAGGCGTGAGAACGCCGAATGTTCCATGTATTGCTGGCCAAACGCAGCGTACAGGCTATACCGTGTCGGCAACGCCATAAGGCAGATCCAAGGACAGTGCATCCGATGAACCGATCCCCCATATACCGCTGGTTGTTGACGACCGCCGCACCCGCACTTGTGGTTGCAGGCGTGGTCGTCGGACCCGCCTATCCCGAGCCGATGACCGGCACCCACCTGAACACCTATGGCCTGCCCGGTATCGTGGATATGCCCACCGCCGAGGGGCTGAAGGACGGCACGCTGTCGGTTTCCGCCGCATGGTCAAAACTGGGCCGGCGCAACAACATGACCTTTCAGGTCCTGCCGCGGGTGACCGCCACGCTGCGCTATTCCGGCATCAAGGGTCTCGACCCGAAACAGGGCCGCGACTACCTGTATGACCGCTCATTCGACCTTAGGGTTCAGGTGCTGGACGAGGGTGCCTATAGCCCCGCCGTCGCGGTCGGCGTTCAGGACTTCATCGGAACCGGCGTGCTTGGCGCGGAATATGTCGTCGCCACCAAGACGATCAACCCCCGGCTGCGGGTGACGGCGGGCCTTGGCTGGGGTCGCTTTGCCAATCGCGGCAGCATCGGATCACCCTTCGGCGACCGTCCGGCGCTTGACGTCGGGCTCGGCGGCAAGCCGAATTTCAAGCAATGGTTCCGTGGCGACGTCGCCCCGTTCGCGGGTGTGGTCTGGCAGGCGAACGACAAGCTGTCGCTGGCGGCGGAATACTCGGGCGACGCTTATGAGCGTGAGGTCGGGGCCGGCGCCGACAAGCCGTCGTCGCGGATCAACCTGGGCGCGACCTATCAGCTTGGCCAGAACTATGCCCTTACCGGCTATCTGATCGGTGGCAAGACGGTTGGTCTGCAATTCAGCATGGTCATGGATCCGCGTCAGTCGCCCTTCCCCTCGGGTCTTGAAAAGGCGCCCGCGCCGGTGCGCCCGCGCCCCTCGCGCGCGGCGGACCCGGACGGCTGGTCGGGCAGTTGGTCGGCCGATCCGACCGCGCAACCCGCGATTCAGGAGGCGCTGAAGGATTCGCTGGCCAAGGAAGGTCAGATACTGGAATCCATGGCGCTGACCGCGAACCGGGCCGAGGTCCGGATCCGCAACACCCGCTATCTGCAGCAGGCCGAGGCCATCGGCCGGACGTCGCGTCTGATGACCCGCGCGCTGCCGCCCTCGGTCGAGACGCTGGTCATCACCTCGGTCGAGAAGGGCATGCCCACCTCGTCGGTGACCTTGCGCCGGTCCGATATCGAGCGGCTGGAGAACACCCCCACCACCGAGATCGCGCAATACGCCCAGATCGGCGAACCCGCTATGGGCGGCGCCGGGCTGGTGCAGACGCCCGGCGTTTTCCCGCGCTTTCAATGGGCGGTCGGTCCCTACATGTCGGTCGGCCTGTTCGACCCGGACGAGCCGATCCGGTACGAGATCGGCGGCAAGGCCACCGCCCGCTATGAGCCGATTTCGGGCCTGATCTTTGCCGGTGAAATCCGTCAGCGCGCCTTTGGCACCATCGGCAAGGGCGAAAGATCGCCGGTCGAGCCCGGGCAGACGATCGTGCGTTCCGACGCGCGGGAATATGGCGGCAAAACCCATCCGACCATCCCGCGCCTGACCATGACCTGGTACGCGCGCCCGGCCGAGGCGGTCTATACCCGAGTTACCGTCGGTCTGCTGGAACGCGCGTTCGGCGGTGTCTCGGGCGAAGTCCTGTGGAAGCCGAACGACAGCCGTCTGGCGCTTGGCGCGGAAATCAACCGCGTGAAAAAACGCGACTATGACGTGCTGTTCGATTTTCAGGATTATGAGGTCACCACCGGCCACCTGTCGGCCTATTACGACTTTGGCCAGGGCTTTGTCGGCCGTATCGACGCGGGCAAATATCTTGCCGGCGACTGGGGCGCGACCGTGGCCATCGACCGCGAGTTCGCGAACGGCTGGGTCGTCGGCGCCTATGCCACCAAGACCGACATGTCGGCCGAGGAATTCGGCGAAGGATCGTTCGACAAGGGCATCACCATCTCGATCCCGCTGGCATGGGCCACCGGCCAGCCGTCCAAGGATCGCATCGGCGGCGACCTGCGGTCGCTTAACCGCGATGGCGGATCGCGGGTGCGGATATCGGGCCGTCTGTATGACGAAATTCGCTACAGCCAGAAGGGCAAGATCTACGAAGGCTGGGGGAGGTTCTGGCGGTGATATTGGGACAGATTTCGATGCGACGCGGGGCCGGTTCGGCCGCATTGCTGGCGGTTTTGGCGCTTGCCGGCTGCTCCAGCAAAACCGTCGAGGACCAGAACAAAAGCAGCCTTTTCGGCTCGCTGCGTCAGGCGGTGTCGCAAACCGTCGCGAGCCGTCGCGGCGGGGATGAGGCGGCAGCCGCGCAGACGCCGGACAGCCCTCAGGACATCGCCGCGCGCGCGCTGGCCGCCAACCCGGGCCCGCTTATTCTGGCGGGGCTGGAAAGCAGCGGCGCGACCCAGGCCATGGCCGTGATCGGCGAAAACAACGGCGTGCGGACGTTTGCTACCACCAATATGCAGGCGCTTCTGCTGCGCCGTGGCATGCTGACGGGCACCAAGGGTCTGGGCCACGACCTTTCGGCGGCCGAGATCCGCGGCTCGGAGGCCTTGATTCGGGCCCGGCGCGCCGGTTCTGCCACGCGGACCATGTATTTCATCGGCGGCGACGGTCTTGAGCGGCCGCTGCCGGTGAACTGCCAGATCGCACCGGGTGCGGCGGCCGGTCCGGGGCAGCGCGTGGTGGAAAGCTGCGAAGGCTATGGGGTGAAGTTCCAGAACAACTATCTGGTCACCTCGGGCGGCGGAATTCCGGTGTCGCGCCAGTGGATCAGCCCCAATCTGGGCTATGTGACCATCCAGATATTGCGCGACTGAACGGGCGCAGGTCGGGCACGGCATCAGACCCGCCGCCTGCAGCGCGCAAAGCGCGAATCATCAGGGCCTGCCGGATAAAAACCCGGCAGGCCCTTGGTTTATCCGCCGCAGGATCATCCCCCCGGACGCAAAAGAAACCTCCAAACCGGCAGTTTACCGGCGCTTAACCGGTTGCCAGAGCCTCGGGGCGGTGTTCCAATGCCCCTGCGGAACCGCCGCCTGCCCATAGATGGCGCTTCCCCCGCAGGAGGAGGACCTGATGACCCAGAAAGACAAGCCCGCCATTCAGATCGGTTCGGTCGAAAGCGATCCGGCGGTATCAATCGAGGTGACGAAGAACGGCCCCTATCGCGTGCATGGCACCCCGCCGCTTCATGTCTCGGTGATCACCCAGAACAGCGAAGGGCAGTCCTGGTCCTATCAAGAGGGGCAGGCTTTCGCCCTGAAGGATGGCGATATGCTGTGCCGCTGCGGTCATTCCAAGAACAAGCCGTACTGCGACGGATCGCATCTTAAGGCGGGCGTCGACCTGACCGAAACCGCCTCATTCGCGCCGCTGCTGGAGGGCGCGACCGAAATCGACGGCCCGACGATCAGCCTGACCGATAATGAAACCTACTGCGCATTCGCCCGATTCTGCGACAACGGACAAAGGTTCTGGAACGAGGTTCAGATGCCGGGCGAAGCGCATGTCAAACTGGCGATCTATGAGGCGCATCACTGCCCGTCGGGGCGGCTGATGGTTTGGGACAACGCCACCCGTAAGCCGATCGAGACCGCCGAGCCGGCTTCCCTGTCGCTGATCGAGGATCCGGGCGAAGGCGTCAGCGGCCCGCTTTCGCTGCGCGGCGGTATCCGCGTGCAAAGCGCCAGCGGCGAAAGCTATGAGATCCGCAATCGTCAAACCCTGTGCCGCTGTGGCGCGTCGTCGAACAAGCCGTTCTGCGACGGCAGCCATGCCTCGGTCAAGTTCGAGGACGGGCTGAACAAATAACCGCCGCCCAAAGCGATCGCACCGCGATACGCGCCCGATTGGGGCTGTCCGACATCGGCGGATGGCCCGGTTTGAATTGCTGGGCCGGTCCGACCGTCATCGTTGAGGAATGGAAAAAGGGCTGGCGCTAAGCGCCAGCCCTTCAACCGATCGCTTCCCGAGGGAAGCTAGATCATTAGTTGGTCGAGCTGTCGTCGTCGTCATCGTCGTCGTTCGACGAGGCAACGGCGGCAACAACGCCCAGCAGCAGCAGGGCGGGAACGATCAAACCAGCGTTCGAGGAAGCGGGTTTGGTGTCAACCACAACGGGTTCAACGTCCACAACCGGGGCGACGTAGCCGCCGGCCAGGGCCGAAGTCGCGGTCAGGCCAAGGGCCAGAGCGAAGGTAGCAACTTTTTTCATGATCATGCTCCGTATTCTACTGTAGAAAGCCGCCGAGACCGACAGCATCGAGGGCGACAGTCGCATAAACCGGCTATGTTGGAAAGAACCTAAAAGGCGCATCACATATCGCTTTGTTGTAACTGTTGCATATTCGCCAACACCTGCGTACGCGGCCAAGTTCCCTTGTGTTGCGCTGGTTTGGGACAAACTGTTGCCAATCAGCAAACACCCGCCGCCGGCCCCCGATCCCCCCGGCTAGGCCGGCCTGCGCATTGCCAGCGAAACCACGAAACACAGGGCGGCGGCCGCGACGATGGACGGCCCTGCCGGCGTATCCAGATACAGAGAGGCCGCCAGACCGGCCAGAACCGACACCAGCCCGATTCCGGTCGCCGCCACGGCCATCGCCTCGGGCGTGCGGGTGCCGATCCGCGCCGCCGCCGCGGGAATGATCAGCAAGGCCGAGATCAGAAGCGCCCCGACGATGCGAATCGCCACCGCGACGACCAGCGCCAGCGCGATCGACAGAATCAGTCTTGCCCGGCCCGGATCAATCCCGGCCGCCAGCGCCAGTTCCTCGTTCACGGTGGCGGTCACAAGCTGTTGCCAGCGCCAGACAAGCAGCCCCAGAACGAACAGGCCGCCCAGCCATGAGACGGCGACATCGACCGGCTGCACGGCCAGAATATCGCCGAACAGGAACGACTGAAGGTCCAGCCGCGCATCCGGCACGAAGGCGACCGCGATCAGGCCGAACGCCAGCGCGGCATGCGACAGCACCCCCAGAAGCGTGTCCATCGCGTGCCCCCGCCCCGCCAGGGTCGAGACGATCACCGCCATCACCAGCGCCACCGCCAGCGTTCCCGCATAGACCGAGACCCCGAAGGCCAGCGCGATCGCCACGCCCAGAATCGCCGCATGCGAGGTCGCATCACCGAAATAGGCCATCCGCCGCCAGACAACGAAACAGCCCAGCGGGCCCGTCGCCAATACGATGCCAAGCCCGGCCAGCACCGCGCGCACCATGAAATCGTCAAGCATGTTCCGAGGCTTCCTTACCAAGGTCGGGATGATGATGGCCGGAATGGTGATGATCGCATGCCCCGCCGGCGTGGTCGTGTTCATGGTCGTGAACGTGGCGGTAAAGCGCCAGCGCCTCTTCGCCGCCCGCCCCGAACAGCGCCCGGTATTCCGGCGCCAGCGACACATGCTCGGGCGTGCCTTCGCAGCAGATATGACCGTTCAGGCACAGCACCCGGTCCGAGGAGGCCATGACCACCAGAAGGTCATGCGACACCAGCAGGACGGCCACGCCGGTTTCGCGCCTCAGATCTTCGATCAGGCGATAGAACGCGACGATCCCGGGCTGATCCAGCCCCTGCGTCGGCTCGTCCAGCACAAGGATCTGCGGATCGTTCAGCAATGCCCGCGCCAGCAGGACGCGCTGAAACTGGCCGCCGGAAAGCTGCGCGATCTGCCGCCCCTCGAGTCCCGGAACGCCGGTTCGCCCCAATGCCGCGCGCGCCTGATCGTCCGAGACGCGCACCGGCAGGGACAGGAACCGGCGCACCGTCATCGGGATCGCGGCGTCCATATGCAGGCGCTGGGGCACATAGCCGACCCGCAGCCCGGGCTGGCGCAGCACCTCGCCGCCGGCGGCGGGCAGGTGGCCCAGCAGGGCGCGGACCAGCGTCGATTTGCCCGATCCGTTTGGGCCGACGACGGTCACGATCTCGGCCGGGCGAATCGCCATGGTGATGTCGGACAGGACCGCCGCGTCCGGATCGCCCCGGACGGCGCCGGGGCGCAGGATGGTCAGGCCCCGCGCCTCGATCAGCGGCGCGCTCATGCCGGTGCCTGCGCGCATGCGGGGCATAGACCGACCGCCTCGACGGTGGTCCGCTCGATCTGAAAGCCGATGGCCATGGCACTGGCCGCCAACGCATCCCGAAACGGCCCCGATGAGCTTTCGGCAACGCGGTTGCAGGCGCGGCAGATCAGGAACATCGGGCTGTGGCTTTCGCCGGGACACAGGCAGGCGGTGAAGGCGTTCAGCCGCTGAATGCGATGGACGAGCCCCTGTTCGACCAGAAAATCCAGCGCGCGATAGGCGACGGGCGGCTGGTTGCCGAAGCCCTCGGCGCCCAGACGGTCAAGGATTTCATAGGCACCCATGGCGCTGTGCGACTCCAGCAGGATCTGAAGCACCCGGCGCCGCACCGGCGTCATGCGGGCGCCATGATCGCGCGCGATCGCCTCGGCCCGTGCAAGGGTGTCGGCGGCGCAATCCAGATGGTCATGGTCATGAAACGCCAGCGCGGCGGCATCGGTTGGAGTGGGATCGGGCAAAACTGTTATCCTGTAACACTTATGTTGACCTGTTATATCATAACATATAACGACGCAACAAATACGAGAAGGAATGAAAAGATCATGCTCCGCCGACTCGCCCTGCTGTTGTTCGTCCAGCTTTGCGCCCTGCCCGCTTTGGCCGAAGCGCCCAAGGTGGTGACCGATATTCCGGCGACCGAATCGCTTGTGGCGCAGATCATGGGCGAAACCGGGTCGCCTTCGGTCCTGATGGGTGCGGGCACGGACCCGCACCATTATCAGTTGAAGCCCTCGCAGGCCCGGGCCTTGCAGGACGCCGATCTGCTGATCTGGATCGGGCCGGAAATGTCGCCGTGGTTGCAGCGCGTGGCGGCGCGGATGCCCAAGGGTCATTCGATGCCGCTGCTTGCGGTGCAGGACACCCGGCGCCTGCCGCTGGCGGCGGGCGATGATCACGGCGGCGATGATCACGGCGGCGATTCGGACGGTCATGAGCATGTGTCGGATATCGACCCCCACGCCTGGCTCGACCCGGAAAATGGCAAGATCTGGGCGCGGGCGATTGCCGATGCGCTGGCGGCGCGCGACCCGGGGAACGCCGCGACATACCGCGCCAATCTGGATAAGGTGATCGCCTCGATCGCGCAGGCCGAGGCCGAGGCCGAGGTGGTGCAACTTCTTGCCCCAGAGAGAAACAAGAATTTCATCGTTTTTCATGATGCTTACAGGTATTTTATAACCTATTTTAACATTGGCCCGGTCGAGGCCCTGACGCTCAGCGATGGCTCGCCCCCTTCGGCCGCGCGGCTGTCGCAGCTCAAGACCCGGATCGCCCGCGCGGGCGCCGTCTGCGCCTTCCCCGAGGCCCAGCACGACACCCGCCTTTTGCAGGCCGCGATCGAGGGCACCGGAGCGCGGCTGGGCGAACCTCTGGACCCGTCCGGCACGACGCTGAAGGCCGGTCCGGATCTATACCAGCGCCTGATTCTCGCCCTTGCCCAAAGCATCGCGAATTGCCTTGCGGGTTAGCCGGGGCGCGATTTTTCGCCACTCGAAATAAACCTGACTAAAACACTTTGACATTGCCGACGCCTTTGTTAGTCTTGGCGCAGAAACGCAAAAATGGAACGGGACCATGACGCTGAACCTGCCCTACGATTTCACCCGCCCCGGCAATCTGCGCCTTGATGCTACGCCTGAGCACGACGCCATCCGCCTGACCGCAGGCGGCAATCTGGCGCATATCAATCTGAACGATCAGGTCTATACGCTGCGCATCACCCGGCAGGGCAAGCTGATCCTGACGAAATAGCGGCCCTGTCCGGCCGGGCGCCGCGACGTTCGGGCGCTGTTCCCCATCGCCATCCGGCCGCGAACGGTTTAACCGGGGCGGCATGAGCGATGATAATCATTTCGACATATTTCTTGTTGCCCCGCCCGGACTGGAAGCCGTGCTGCTGGATGAAACGCTCGCGGCGGGCTTTGCCGGCGCAAGGCAGGTCCCCGGCGGCGTCGAGTTTCTGGGGGGCTGGCCGGACGTATGGCGCGCGAATCTGACGTTGCGCGGCGCGACCCGCGTGCTGGCCCGCATCGGCGCCTTTCGCGCCATGCATCTGGCCCAGTTGGACAAGCGCGCGCATAAGTTTCCGTGGTCGGATGTGCTGCGGCCCGATGTGCCGGTCCGGGTCGAAACCACCGCGCGCAAATCCCGAATCTATCACGCCGGCGCCGCCACGCAGCGGATCGAGCGCGCGATCACCGACACGCTGGGCGCCCCGATCAGCGCCGATGCCCCCGTCACGATCAAGATGCGGATCGAGGACGATCTTTGCACGATCAGCGTCGACACCTCGGGCGAGTCGCTGCACAAGCGCGGCCACAAATCCGCGGTCGGCAAGGCCCCGATGCGCGAGACGCTTGCGGCGCTGTTCCTGCAGCAATGCGGGTTCGACTGGCAGGAACCGGTGGTCGACCCGATGTGCGGCTCGGGCACATTCGTGATCGAGGCGGCCGAAATCGCCGCGGGGCTGTTGCCGGGCCGGTCGCGCAGCTTCGCCTTTGAGCTTCTGTCGAGCTTCGACCCAAAGGTCTGGGCGCGGATGCGCGGCACCGCCGCCCCCGCCATCACACCACCCGCCACGCCGATATATCTTGGCAGCGACCGCAACACCGGCGCGATACAGATGAGCCGCGACAACGCAGCGCGCGCGGGCGTATCCGCCCTGACCCAATTCACCCATCACGCGATCAGCGACCTGCCGCGTCCGGACCTGCCCCCCGGTCTGGTCATCGTCAACCCGCCCTATGGCGCGCGCATCGGCAACCGGAAGCTGTTGTTTCCGCTTTACGGCGCGCTGGGAAAAACCCTGATGGAGCGGTTCGCCGGCTGGCGGGTCGGGGTCATCACCTCCGAGCCCGGTCTTGCGCGCGCCACCGGCCTGCCGTTCGGGCCCGACAACGCGCCCGTCCCACATGGCGGCCTTTCGATCCGCCTGTTCCTGACCGGCCCGCTGCCCGGCTGAGCCAAATCAAAAAAACCGCCCGGTTCCCCGGACGGTCCTAGTTTTCGCGTCTTGTTGCGCGTTTCTGTCTCGACAGGCCGCCCTTGATCCGTTGCGTCGGATGGGCCGCTTCACTGTTCCCCCCTCCCCCGTTGCGGTTAATGATCCGCTCCGGCGGAATGCGCCAAAGTCCGATATCCGTCCTGATCCTGTGCGTTCAGCAACTTATGGTTGTGTTTCCTGTCAGGGTGTCGCCGTTTATTCGCTATCATCGCCCGTCAAACGCGCCGTTCGACGGATGAAAATACCGACATCTCAGCCCTGTCACGCCCTTTGAGAAACACTAGATTTAGCGTCAATCGTCCTCGCCAAGGCAAAATGCCGTGGTTCACATCACATTTCAACACATTTTTTTGACGGGCTGCGATTTTTTTGGGGAAATGCGGCGGGATGGATTCGCACCGGGATGGCGCCGCCGGCATTACCCAGCCGGGACAAGGGGTTGTCGCGATACACAATCTGAGGTTGCTCATCCTATCGCAACTGGATAATACCCGCCTCGGTGACGATCATGTCCAGCCGCTGATCGGTCGCTTCCGCCGCGATCGGGTCCAGTTCCTGGGCCGAATGGGCAAAGCCGATTGCGGTCACCGGCCCCCCGGCGCGCAGGGCGGAAAGCGTGCGGTCGTAATACCCGCCGCCATAACCAAGACGGTGACCAGAGCGGTCAAAACCGACAAGCGGCACGATCACTACATCGGGCCGGACGACGGCCGCATCCTCGGGCGGGACAGCGGCGCCGAACCGGCCGGCAACGGTGGTCTGGCCGTCCCAAAGCCGGAAAATCAGCGCCTGCCCGGCCGCGACCACGACCGGCAGCGCCATGGGACCGGGATGGCCCCGCAATGCCGGCAAGGGGTCGGCCTCGGACCGGATCGGCCAATAGCCGGCCACAATCGCCCGGGGGTAAGGGCGCAGCGCCTGCGACAGAAATATGGTGTCGGCCGCCCCCCGCACGGCATCGCGCGCGGCCAGCGCCCGCGCCCGCAGCGCGGCCTTGTCCGCGGAAGCCCCGCCGCCGGTCAAACCAGAACCGCCGAGGCGAGGCCCAGAAAGACGAAGAACCCCACCACATCCGTCACCGTCGTCACGAAGGTGCCCGAGGCAAGCGCCGGGTCCGCCCCGGCCTTTTCCAGCGTCAGCGGTATCAATATCCCCGCAAGCGCCGCGATCGACAGGTTGACGACCATCGCGATGCTGATCACCCCGGCAAGCGAGATACCGTCGAACCAGATCCAGGCCACGACCCCCATCACCACGGCAAAGGTCAGCCCGTTCAGCATGCCGACCAGCGCCTCGCGGCGGACGACGCGCCAGACGTTGCTGCCGGTCAGGCTTTTGGTGGCAAGGGCGCGCACTGAAACGGTCAGTGTCTGCGTGCCCGCATTCCCGCCCATGGACGCGACGATCGGCATCAGCACCGCCAAGGCCACCACCTGCTGAATGGTTCCCTCGAACATCGAGATCACCAGCGCCGCCACGTTGGCGGTCACCAGATTGACCATCAGCCACGGCACGCGCTGGCGCAGCGTTTCAAACACCGTATCGGTGATGGCCGATTCCTCGCCCACACCGGCAAGGCGCAGGATGTCCTCCTCGTGTTCTTCGTCCAGAACCGACATGGCGTCGTCGATGGTGATGACGCCCACAAGCCGGTCGTCCTTGTCCACGACCGGGGCAGAGATCAGATGATACTGGTTGAAGGCATAGGCCACGTCGGCTTCTTCATCATACGCGCTGATCACGCGAAAACTGGGCTCGACGATATCGCGCAAAGGCGTATCGCGCCGCGCGGCCAGAAGCCGCCCCAGCGTGACATATGCGACCGGATGCCGGCGCGGGTCGACCAGCACGATGTGATAGAACTGTTCCGGCAGCCATTCTTCAGAGCGCAGAAAGTCGATGGTCTGGCCGACGTTCCAGTGTTCCGGCGCGGTCACCACCTCGGACTGCATCAGACGGCCGGCCGAATATTCGGGATAGGCCAGCGATTGCTGAACCGCGACCCGGTCGCCTTCATCCAGAGCGGCAAGGATCTCGGCGCGCTCGGGCTCGTCCAGATCCTCGATCAGGTCAACGACGTCATCGCTGTCCATCTCGCGGACGGCTTCGGCCACGACATCGCGGGGAAGCTGCTCCAGAACCTCCTCGCGGATCGCCTCGTCGATTTCGGACAGGATCTCGCCGTCGATCTTGTCGGCGTAAAGCTGAAGAAAGCTGCGGCGCTCGGCCCCGTGCAGGTTTTCGATGATATCGGCGACGTCGGCCGCATGCATCGGTTCCAGCAACGCGTCGAGCCGCGCGGCGTCCCCGGCCTCGATCGCCTCGCCGATGTCGTTCATCAGGGACCGCTGCCGCTGCGCTGCTTCTTCGTCGGGATCAGGATCGGTGCCGATATCGGACATGTCGGGAACTTTCGCGGCGATGGTCGCGTGGACCATAGGTCGGGCGTGTCGGGCGGGCAACGGCGGAAACGGGGGACGGCAAGGCGGGGCGCCGTTTTGCGGCGTCGCCACCCGCTTCGGTCAGCCCCGCAACAGCTCCAGCGCCGACGCGTGGATCGCGGCGTCGGCAGCGGCAAGCAGCCGTCCGCCGTCTTTCGCTGGACCACCCTGCCAGTCGGTGACGATCCCGCCCGCCGCCTCGATCACCGCGATCGGGGCGGCCACGTCATAGGGCTGCAACCCCGCCTCGATCACCAGATCCACCTGCCCCGCCGCCAACAGCGCATAGCCGTAACAATCAAGCCCGTAGCGGACCAGACGCACGCGATCGGCCACGCGCCGGAACGCCGCATGTTCCTCGGACGTGCCGATTTCGGGGAAGGTGCTCAGCATGGTTGCCTGCGCGATGCCGGGCGACTGGCGCGTCCGCAGCGGGCGCGTGCCATGGGGGCCAACCATCTCGGCCACGCCAAAGCCACCCTCGAACCGCTCGCCGATATAGGGCTGGTCGATCAGCCCATAGATCGGGCCGAGCGCGTCCCAGACGCCGATCAGAACCCCCCACATCGGAATGCCGGACATGAACGCGCGCGTTCCATCCACCGGGTCCAGAACCCAGGTCAGCCCCGAGGTGCCGGCCGAGACGCCATATTCCTCGCCCAGAATCCCGTCGTCGGGGCGGCGTTCGGCAAGGATCGCGCGCATCGCCCGCTCGCTCGACCTGTCCGCCTCGGTCACCGGATCGAAGCGGCCGACGCCCTTGTCCTCAAGCGCGAATGCCGCGCCGCGGAAATAGCGCAGCGTCTCGACCCGCGCCGCATCGGCCAGCACATGTGCCGTGGCGCGGATCGCGCGCTTGTCCTGATCGTTCATCTGCGCCCCGCAACCTCACCCCTACGGGTGGGGTTATGCGGCGTCGGACAATACCCGTGCAAGCTCAAAAATCTGGCGGCGCTGCACCTCGGGCATCGCGTAATATGCCCGGATAAGTTGCAGGGCTTCCTTATCCGCCATGATGTCGCCCTCGACCTGCGGAACAGGTTCCGAGTCCTTCAGCCCCTCGAAGAAAAAGCTGACCGGAACATCCAGAACCGCCGCGATATCCCACAGCCGGGACGCCGAGACGCGGTTCATCCCGGTCTCGTATTTCTGGATCTGCTGGAACTTGATTCCAACCTTGTCCGCAAGTTGCTGCTGCGTCACCCCCGTCATCCAACGGCGGTGCCGAATACGCTTGCCCACATGGACATCTACCTGATGCTTCATCCTAACCCTCACACAATCAAAGGAAGCATTTGCCGATACTGCTACAATTTACAGATGCTACGAAGCGGTAAGTTTTGCACCCTGCCAAAAAAGACAGGCTTTGGCGGCGGATCGGTGGCTAAACACCCGTCGATGAACGGTTTGAGGGGGCCAAAGGGTCCGTTTTTCGCGGCGTGGGTGATTCTGTCGTGCCATGCATGGACCTGATTCTATGCCCGGGCGGACCGTGAAAACGGGCGATCTCGTCCCGATGTGCAGCCCGTCGCGCGCAACTTTTGATTGAACCCGGTGACGGTATCGCGGCTCGGTTTGCCCGTATCGGGTGGCCTGACCCCGCCGCCGGGCGCAAACCCGTGCCGGAACGTCAAAGCGGGCACCCAGCGAGTGCTGCGGTGGGTCTGGAAAGGGCGACACCCCGCCCGCCAAAAGGCCGCCTTTCCGGCGAGCCGACGGGACACCGCGGATGCCGGTATCGGGGCCACCCGGCGATCGGCATCGGCGGGCGTGCCGGCTGGCAATAATGTGATCGGCCGGATTCCCTTAAAAACCAAATGAAACAGTGGGTTTTTCCGTGTTACGATCTTGATTTGAGGGCCTCGTACCCCGATATTCGTTCGCAGAGGTCCGCATACCCGCGGGCCGCTTTACTAACCGGAGGCTTTGATGGCTGACTATAACACGATCCGCACTGCGCAGACCGGTACCCGGTCCGCCGTCGTGGACCAGGGCCTGAGGGCCTATATGAACCGCGTCTACGGTCTGATGGCCGTTGGCATGCTGGTGACCGCGCTGGCGGCATGGGGGATGAACGTCCTTTCCGTTTCGCCCGAACCGACCCAATGGCAACTGGGCAGCAAGTATCTGACCGAATTCGGCAAGACGCTGTATCTGTCGCCGCTGAAATGGGTGGTGATGTTCGCGCCGCTGGTCATGGTCTTTGCCTTTGGCGCCGCGCTGAGCCGTCTTTCGGTTCAGGCCGCGACCGTGCTGTTCTATGCTTTCGCCGCGCTGATGGGCGTGTCGATCAGCTGGATTTTCATTTCGTTCACCTCGTACTCGATCATCCAGACCTTCCTGGTCACCGCGATCGCGTTCAGCGGCCTGTCGCTTTGGGGCTATACCACCAAGCGTGACCTGTCCGGCTGGGGCACTTTCCTGCTGATGGGTCTGATCGGGCTGATCGTTGCGTCGATCGTCAACATCTTCCTTCAGTCGGGCGCGATGAACTTTGCGATCTCGGCGATCGGTGTGCTGATCTTCGCCGGGCTGACCGCTTTCGACACCCAGAACATCAAGAACACCTATCTGGCGTTGGCCAATACCGACCATGATTTTCTGGGCAAGTCGGCGATCATGGGTGCGCTTCAGCTGTACCTGGACTTCCTGAACCTGTTCATGTTCCTGCTTCAGTTCATGGGCAACCGCAACTGATCAAGGTCCGGGTCGGACAACCGAAGGGTCGGGATTTTCCCGGCCCTTTTTCATTGGCGCTGGTTTTCATCGCCGCGGGGTTTCATTGGCGCGCGCCACGCCCGCCATTCGCGACGAACGACACCGGTTCGGAAAACTGGCGATCCCGGAAGGAATCGAACCCTCAACCTGCCGATTAGAAGTCGGCTGCTCTATCCAGTTGAGCTACGGGACCGCGTGACTGGGCTTTTGCGTCAGCTTCGGGTCCGGTGCAAGCCCCGCCTTACAGCGCGCGGGTCATGAAAACGCTGTTCGGGTCCTCAACATAACCGGCGAACGGCCCGCATTCCTGAAAGCCGGCACGCAGATACAGCTGCCGTGCGGGCTCGAAAATCGGCTCGGAGCCGGTTTCAAGGCTTAACCGTCCCATCCCCTCAGCCCGGGCATGGGCGAGCAGATGTTCGACAATGCGGCGCGCATATCCGCGCCCCCGCGCCTCGGTCAGAATATGCATCGACTTGATTTCGCCATGTCCGGCGTCCAGCCGTTTGACCGCCCCCATGCCGACCGGGTGCCCATCCTCGCGCAACACGAAAAACGCGATGTCCGGATCGGCAAGCTGCCCGGCGTCCAGCATATGAATGCTTTCGGGCGGGGTTTCGGCGTGCATGTCCTGCGTGTGGCGCCGATGCAAAAGCGCCAGATCGGCGCCCAGAGGCGATTCACGCGCAATGACAATGGTGTTGCTGATCGACATCGCCGGAACCGTGCCGTCCCCCGTCCAAACGGCTCGCGGCCCTAATGGGTCCAGGGCGCGCGGCGGTCGGTGGCGAAATTCTCGCCATAGCCGCGGGGGCGGATGTTCAACGCGCGCTTCTGCGGCTCGATCACGGTATAGGGGATGTGACGCTCGCGCGCGTAATCCTCGGCCGATTTGCGGTCGTCAAAGCGCAACCGCACCTGGCTTTGCGTATCGTCCGAGCTGGTCCAGCCCATCAGCGGATCAATCTCGCGGGAATCGGATTGCGCGAATTCCAGCACCCATTGACGGGTGCGGGCGGTGCCCGATTGCATGGCGTTGCGGGCGGGCTGATAAATCCGGGCGCGCATGGCTGATCTTTCCCCTTTGATCCTTGCCGATCTTATCAGCCATCGGGGGCGCCGGATCAAGGCCCCGCTTGAATCCGGAACCATCCCGTTCAGGTCACGTTCGGTCTGATACACCACGGCCATCCACGGCCGGGCGCGCAACGAAAGGGTTCTTTCATGCAACGCTTCTTCGCGACGACCAAAGCCATACCGCAGCCGGGGCACAGGGCGCGACCGAGTGGCGCCTGGGTTGCGGGCGCGCTGTTATTCCTGGCCGCGGCGGTCACCGCGCTGCCCGGCCACGCGCAGGACGCGCCGGCCGCGGCACCCCCCGTCACCGCGCAGCTTGTCACCGCCGACGGCACGGCGATGGGCATGGTTTCCGTGGCCGACACTGCTTCGGGCATGGCGCTTGTGACGCTGAACCTGTCCGGCGTCCCGGAGGGCGTCCACGGCGCCCATATTCACGAGACGGGGACATGCGACGGGCCGGATTTCAAATCCGCCGGCGGTCATCTGGCCGGGGGGCGCGCGCATGGGGTGATGGATGCCCAAGGCCCGCATCAGGGTGATTTACCCAATGTCCACGCGCCGGCAACCGGTACGGTGATGGTCGAATATTTCGTCCCGAATCTGCCCGCCGATGTGCTGACCGATGCCGATGGCGCGGCATTCATCCTGCATGCGGGCGCCGATGATTACGCCGGCCAGCCCGCCGGTAACGCGGGCGACCGGCTGGCCTGCGGGGTTTTTGCCCCGGCCGGCTAAGAAGGCGTTTATTTAGCGATTGCCAAAGCCCCAAGCCCGGGCAAAGCTCAGGCCCCGTAAGCTGAGCCATCGTCCCGGTTACAGGTATGTTCATGTTGGGGTTTCCCGCGCGCGCGGCGTTCACATGTACCGCTTTTGCCGCCTTTGCGGCTTTTCCGGCGACGGCAGAGATGCGCCAGTTCAGCAACTCGATCTTCGTGGTGCCCCCGGGGTGGGAGGTGCTGAAACGCACGCCGGAGTTTCAGCTTCTGTCCCCCGACGACGATCAGCCCTGCGGGAACTGCTATTTCTATATCGGCCGTTCGCAACCCGCCTCGGGGCAATTGCGGGACTTCATCGAGGCCAACCCGCGCCTGTTTCTTGACGATGACGATGAGAGCGTCAAATCGTTGGGCCCCGTCGAGGAGGGGAATGAGGCCGGCTATCCCTTTGCCATGAAAGGGCTGAAAGTCGATGGCGATCTGATGGTTCTGGCCGGCTATCAGGTCGGCGACCGTTTCCAGCCGATCGGGTTTCGCGGCGACATGGATGATGCGGAACAGATCAAGCAATCCGCCGACGGCTTCAAGTCCTTCCTGTCCGGCCTGCTTCTCACCACCCGCTATGTCAGCAACGGCGCGCCGCCCCTGATGCCCCGTGCGCAACCGGGGCCACTGAACGGCGCCTATTTCGGGACCTGGATGCAAAGCTCGCTGGGTATGGACATGATGATGCGGATGGATGCCCGCTCGCATCTGTTGGTGTTCTGGCCGAACGGTTATTACCATGACGGATCGCCGCCCAATGGCCTGACCCCGCCCGACCCGGCGACGCTGCGCGAACCGACGGACACCGATTACGGGACCTATACTGTCGCGGGAAATCAGGTGACGCTGGCCATGGCCGACGGCACGTTCGACACGCTGACGATCGAGGACGGGGCGCTGAACGACGGGCGGGCCACGCTTTACCCCGTGGAGCCCCTGCCCGATGGCAGCACCATGGCGGGCAGTATCTCTTGGTTCTATTACAGCGGGTTTTCCCCGGCTGTCGGCTCAGGCGGGGTCCACAGCAGCTCGGTGACCGTGTTCCGCAAGGACGGCACCTATGGCGGCGAATCCTCTGGCGGGGCAAGTGCCGGTTTCACCGACGGCGCCGGCAATTCCACCGGCGGCTTTACCGCCAGCAACAGCAGCAGCGACGCCGGCCGCTACGAGATCAGGAACGGCCTGCTGACGCGCTATCCGGCGGATGGTTCGGAACCGACCGCCCGGCTGGTGTTCAAACGGGGCGATGAGATCATAATCGGCGAGGATGTGCTGAATACGGACTGACGCGCCCTTGCATCCGGGCGGCGAATGGCCAGATTGGAAACCGGAACAAAGGTGAAACCGTGGCCCATAACAACACCAACGCCCCCATCGCCCGATTCCCCGAAGTGACCCGTCCCAAACTGGAAGGTGGCCGGCGTTTCGTGATGAAATCGGAATTCGCCCCCGCCGGCGACCAGCCCACCGCGATCGCCGAACTGGCGGCCGGGGTGAATGAGGGTGAGCGTGATCAGGTATTGCTGGGCGCGACCGGCACCGGCAAGACCTATACCATGGCCAAGGTGATCGAGGACACGCAGCGCCCCGCCATCATCCTTGCCCCGAACAAGACCCTTGCCGCGCAGCTTTATGGCGAGTTCAAGGGCTTCTTCCCCGACAACGCCGTCGAGTATTTCGTCAGCTATTACGACTATTACCAGCCCGAGGCCTATGTGCCCCGCAGCGATACCTATATCGAGAAGGAATCGCAGATCAACGAGGCCATCGACCGGATGCGCCACTCGGCCACGCGGGCGCTGCTGGAACGCGATGATGTGATCATCGTCGCCTCGGTGTCCTGCATCTATGGCATCGGCTCGGTCGAGACCTATTCGGCGATGACCCAGGACATGGTCGTCGGCCAATCCTATGACCAGCGCGGCTTTCTGTCCGAGCTGGTGGCACAGCAATACCGCCGGCTTGACGCCGCCTTTCAGCGCGGCGGTTTCCGCGTGCGCGGGGATGTGGTCGAGGTCTGGCCCGCCCACCTTGAAGACCGCGCATGGCGGTTTTCCTTCTTCGGGAATGAGCTGGAAAGCATCACCGAATTCGACCCGCTGACGGGCCAGAAAACCGACAATTTCAAGCAGATCCGCATCTATGCGAACAGCCACTATGTGACCCCGCGCCCGACGCTTCAGCAGGCGATCAAGGGCATCAAGGCCGAACTTGCGACCCGGCTGAAGCAGCTTGAGGCCGAGGGCAAGCTGCTGGAGGCGCAGCGGCTGGAGCAGCGGACGAATTTCGACCTCGAGATGCTGGAGGCGACGGGAACCTGTAACGGGATCGAGAATTACTCGCGCTATCTGACCGGCCGGGCGCCGGGCGAGCCACCGCCGACGCTGTTCGAGTTCATCCCCGACAACGCCATCGTCTTTGCCGATGAATCCCACGTCTCGGTGCCGCAGATCGGCGGCATGTATCGCGGCGACTTCCGGCGCAAGTTCACACTGGCCGAGCATGGCTTCCGCCTGCCCTCCTGCATGGACAACCGGCCGCTGAAGTTCGAGGAATGGGACGCGATGCGCCCGCAGTCGATCTTTGTCAGCGCCACGCCCAAGGAATGGGAGTTGGACCAGACCGGCGGGGTGTTCACCGAACAGGTCATCCGCCCGACCGGCCTTCTGGATCCGCAGGTCGAGATCCGGCCCGTCGAAATGCAGGTCGACGATCTGCTGGACGAGGTGCGCCGCGTCACCGCCGCCGGGTATCGCACGCTGGTCACCACGCTGACCAAGCGCATGGCCGAGGATCTGACCGAATATCTGCACGAACAGGGCATCAAGATCCGCTATATGCACAGCGACATCGACACGCTGGAGCGGATCGAGATCCTGCGCGACCTGCGGCTTGGGGCCTTTGACGTGCTGGTCGGCATCAACCTGCTGCGCGAGGGGCTGGATATCCCCGAATGCGGGCTGGTCGCAATCCTGGACGCCGACAAGGAAGGCTTCCTGCGGTCGGAAACCTCGCTGATCCAGACCATCGGCCGAGCGGCGCGGAACGCCGATGGCCGGGTGATCCTTTATGCCGACCGCATGACCGGCAGCATGGAACGCGCCATCGCCGAGACCGACCGTCGCCGCGCCAAGCAACAGGCCTATAACGACGCCCATGGCATCACGCCGCAGACCGTGCGCAAGAACGTCGAGGACGTGCTGGCCGGGCTGTGGCAGGGCGATACCGATCAGGCCCGCATCACCACGCGGGTGGAAAAACCCATGGTCGGCGCCAATCTGGCCGCCCATCTGGACGCGCTGCGCGCCCAGATGCGCAAGGCGGCCGAAAACCTCGAGTTCGAGGACGCAGCACGGCTGCGCGACGAGGTCAAGCGTCTGGAAGCGGTCGAGCTTGCGGTCGCCGACGATCCGCTGGCCCGCCAGTCCGCGATCGAAGAGGCCGCCGAGGCGGCGGTGAAATCCTCGGGCCGGTCGACCGCCGGGCGGGCGGGACAGCGCGGCGGCAACAAACGTTCCAGGCGCCGCCGCGACTGATTCCGCCGCGGCTGGCCTTTCGCCCGGATCAGGGGCACCATGAACCGTATTCAGTCAAGAGGTTCATATGCTTATGATCATGCCGCTGCTGTCATTGCTGTTCACCGGCGCGATATTCGGATTTTTCTTCGCTTGGGTCTGTTCGACCATGTGGGGACTGGACGCGACCGATCCGGCCGTCGCGATTCAGGCGATGCAGGCCATGAACGCCTCGGTTCTCAATCTGGTGTTCGCGACGGTGTTTTTCGGCACGCCGGTCGTGCTGGCGCTGACCGCTTTCGTGGTCAGGGCGCAAAGCGGAACGGCGGCGCTGGCGTTTCTTGCCGCCGCGCTGGTCTATGGGCTGGGCGGGCTGGTTCTGACCATGGCCGTCAACGTGCCGATGAATCAGGCCTTGGCCGCCATCCCCGTGCCCGCTGATCCGGCCGAGGCGAAACGGATATGGACCGAATTTTCGGGTCGCTGGCAGTTCTGGAACCAGATCCGCACAGTCGCCTCGGGTCTGGCGCTGCTGCTGGCGGGTTGGGCCACGCTTCAGCTTTGATCGGCGGAAGGCGCGGCGCGGCGGAACGCCGCCGGGACGGGCAGCGTGCCGCCCGCCCCCGCGCATTTCATCTTATCCGCAGGTCACTTTGACCAGTTTGCCGGTGCGGTCATATTCAAAGTTCACCCGCGCCGGGTTCAGGTCCATCGTGACCGGATCGCCGGTGCGATAGTGCCGGAACTCGGTACCCGCCGGCAGACTGATCGCCGGGGATTTCTGGCCGACATACTGCTGATACGCCGCCGCGTTACAATCGGCGGGCGGCGTTACCACGACGGTTGTGGTATCCGCCGGCTGACAGGCGGTAAGCAGCGTTACCGCGCCAAGGGCCGCGGGGATTGCCAGTTTCATGCGCATCTCGTTTCCTCCTTTTTACCGGCTGTTGCCGGGACTGTTGGCATAACGCCAACCGAGGCCTGCGGGTTTCCCACGGCTTTGTGTTCGAACCGCCCGCAAGTGCCCGACGTTTCTGACAAAACCAACCGAAAGGGACCGTGGATATGAGACTTGGTATAACCGTTCTTGCCGTTTCATTCGTCACCGTGACGCCGGCGCTGGCCTCGTCGGATGATGCCTGGGCCGCGTTTCAGGCCGAGGTTGATCAGGCCTGCCGCGATCTGGTGCAGGATCCGGGCGACATCGCGATCGAGGTGAATCCTTTCGGATCCGAAAATTTCGGCGCCGCGATCGTGACCCTGACCCCGCAAGAGGGCGATCCGGACCGGATGATCTGCATCTATGACAAAAAAGAGAAGAAGGCCGAGTTGACCGCGCCCTTCGCCCCGGTCGAGCTTGATTAAAACCGCCAGTTGGCGAAGCTGAAATCAAGCGACGCCGTGGTTTCGTCGAATACGTCGACGCTGGAATCGGTCTGGCGCAGTTGCAGCGTCGCTGTCACATCGCGCCAGACCTGCCGCTGAACGCTGACACCGACGATCCGGTCGGTCCGGTCAAAGCCGAAGATCTGCGCCCCCTTTGTCCACTGAACATCGATGCCGATCACCGTGGGCTGGTCCCGGATCGGTCGTGCAAGGCGCAGGTTCACGCCGCGGACCGATGTGTTCTGACCCGGAATTTCCTCGCCCCACATCGCGCCCATGCGCAGCGCCCCGATCTGCGGCAGCGCGCCCTCCCACGACAGGTCGACCGAGGTCTTGGAATAGGCCGGCCGTTCGGTCAGGCGCAGCCCGCCGCTGATCTCGTGATCCGCGCCGGCGGCCGAAAAATCATTGGTCAGACCAAGACTGAACTGCCGCTCGTCAACCTCTTCGCCGTCGTTGCGGTTGATGTGGAAATAGGCGGCGCAGGCGTCGGCCCAGGTCCAGCCGCCCAGCCAGTTCGTGGCGCAGACCGACAGATCGGCGTTGACCCGGGTCAGGTCATGCGCCGGCAGATAGCGCAGGCCGACTTCGGTCGCGGCGGTGATCGTGCTGCCCTGCGCATAGGACCAGACCGCCGCCCCGCCGGCACGCAAGCCCACCACGCCCCCGCCCTTGGCCCGGTCCTCGGGGGCGACCACGAAGGTCAACCCGCCCAGCTTGATCGTGCGGCCCGGGATCTTGTCGTTGAAGTTGGATTCGTAGGTCAGGATGGGTCGCGCGAACCAGTCCTTGCCCAGAAACTCGATCCCGGCCTTGTGGTCCACGCCCATCAGATGCGCGCGCCCCGCGATATATTCCTCGGATCCGGGGGGCGCGGCTCGGGTCACGGAATACAGCGACAGCCGCTGCGAAGCCGCGCCCAATGCGGCCTGCCACGGCTGGGTCAGATCCTCGGCGGATGCGGCGGCGGCAACGCCAACCACGGCGGCAACGCCCGCCAGCGCACCGCCAAGCCTCACTGTGTGGTCTGAACTTGGATATAGACCGACTTCTTGCCGACCTTGCCGGTCCCGGAGCCATAGAGCGACTCGGCCCCGGTGCCCTTGAAGCCGCCGCCAAAGGTGGTGCCGATGGCCGCGGTCTCTTGTCCCGGAACCTTCATGACACCACTGGTCAAGCCCGAGATCCGGTTGCCGACGATGCGGCCCGATACATTCATCGTCCCGGAAACCTTGCCATAGCCGTTGCGGCCCTTGAAGTTGTCCAGCTTGCCGGTCACCGATGACGAGCCGAAATCGGCGGTCAGCTTCGCCTCGCCCACCGCGTCCATGTCGCGGAAACTGGCGCGGTTTTTGTTGTCGTTGTCGACATCGACGCCGACCACGCCGCGATAGCCGGC
This sequence comes from Paracoccus pacificus, assembly GCF_042680785.1. Taxonomy (NCBI): domain Bacteria; kingdom Pseudomonadati; phylum Pseudomonadota; class Alphaproteobacteria; order Rhodobacterales; family Paracoccaceae; genus Paracoccus; species Paracoccus pacificus. The sequence goes on along the minus strand of NZ_JBHUEN010000043.1, from coordinate 293,443 downwards.
CTTGCCCGAGGTCGGCATGTTCGCAAGCGCCGTCGCGGGCGTGCCCTCGTACCGGTAAAGGATCTTGTCGCCGCTGCGCGCGATATCGGCAAAGCTGGGGCCGTCATTGCGGCCCCCGCCGCCGCCGCCACCGCAGGCCGAAAGCCCGGTGATCACGGTGATTGCCAAAATACTCGTTGCTCTGATCATGTGCCTGTGCCCTTGCTTCTTGTTCTGGTTGGGCCATACATACCGCACCAGACGCGGCGGGCAAGAACACAGCTTCGTCAGAAGGCATCAAGCCGCCGGCGTTATTGCTTTTCGGTCAGCACCACCACCGAGACCGGCAACCGCCGCGAGCCGCTGACCGCGGTCCCGTCGCCCAAGGCTGCGAAGGCGCCGGCTTTCTTGCCACCGAATGAACCGACCATATCGGTGTTCGTGGTGAAACTTTCGCCATTCACCACCAGTTGCCCCGTGGTCCTGCCACCAACCTTCGGGCCGATGATCCTGCCGTTCAGGTCGATATTGCCGCTGATATTCGCCTTTCTCGGGTCGCCTTTGATCTGGCTGATCCGCCCCGCGACGGTCGAATTGGCGAAATTCGCGCTCAGCCGCGCCTCGCCGATCCCTTCGGTTTCCGACCCATTGGCATTTTCCAGCGCCACAGCCCCGATACCCTTATATGTTGCCGTGCCCGAGGTCGGCATATTCCGCGCCTGGGTTTCCTTCATGCTGCCCAGTTTTCTGTCCAGACGGTCGGCATCCGACCTCAGTTCCGCAAAGCTGCGGCTTGGCGTGTTGGAAGAGCCGCCGCCACTGCTGCCGCCACAGGCCGAAAGCCCGGTGATCACCATGATTGCCAAAATACTCGTTGCTCTGATCATATGCTTGTGCCCTTGCGTCTTGTTGTGAGGGGACCATACATACCGCACCAGACGCGACGGACAAGAACAAAGCTTCGCCAAAAGGCCTTAAGCAGTTGGTGTTATTGCTTTTCGGTGGCAACCACGATCGCGACCGGCGTGCGGCGCGCAGCACTGACCGCGGTGCCTTCGCCAAGGGCGCCGAAAGCCCCGGCGGTATTTCCCGCGAATGTCCCGACCAAATTGGTGTTGGTGGTGAAGGCCTCACCGTTGACCGTCAGCTTGCCCGAGGTTGTTCCAATGACCGTCTGCCTCGAGATCGTGCCGTTCAGGCCGATTTCGCCGCTGACCGCTGCGCCCCTTGGATCCGACTTGATCTGATTGATCCGGCCCGAGATGGTCGATCTGGCGAAATCCGCATCCACGCGCGCCTCACCCAGCCCTGCGGTTGACGTGCCGTCAGTATTGCGAATGGCCACACCGCCGATGCCGGTGTATCTGGCCGTGCCGGCAGTCGGCATATTTTCAACCGGCGTCGCCTGCAATCGCTTGAATTTTGCACTCAGCCGATTGGTCTCGGCGGTCAGTTCGGCAAAGCTGCGCTGCGGAGGCACCACTACCCCATTATCGCCCCCGCTGCTGCCGCCGCCGCACGCGGCAAGGGTCGTAACAAACGCAAACGCTGATAAAATCTTGACCCCTGGCAAATCCCTGATCCTTTGATGGGTTTATTTTTGGGGAATATCCAGCAAGTGAACAAAGCTGACAAGCCATTTCCTCGCCACAGAAAGATAAGCGGCACGAAAAAAGCCGCGCGATCACGGGCGACCATCTCGTCGGACCGGCCTATTATTTCATCCGCTCGGATTTCGGATCATAGGCCGGGCGCATATGCGCGGATGCAGCCAGCCGCGCGCCGGCCAGGTCTATTTCCCAGGTGCCGCTGCTTATGAAATCGGCACCGACGCCATCGTCGCAATGGACCAGACCCAACCCGACCGAGCGGCCCAGCCGGTAGCCGTAGAAAGCCGACCGCAATTCCCCCACCGTGGTGCCGTCACGCAGGACCGCCTCGCCGCCCCAAAGCACGGGTTCAGGGTCGTTCAGGGTGAATTGCACGATGCGCCGGCTTGGCGCGGCGCCCGTGGATCGTGCCGCGATCAGCCCCTGCCGGCCGATGAAATCGGGCTTTTGCATCGCCACGGCAAAGCCAAGCCCGGCCTCATGGGGGGTGATGTCCGGCGTCAGTTCCCGCGACCATGCGCGATAGCCCTTTTCCAGCCGCATGGATTCGATGGCGTAATAGCCGGCATCGGTCAGGCCAAGATCGGCGCCTTTCGCATCCAGCAGGTCATAGATCCCGGCGGCCATTTCCGTGGGCACGATCAGTTCCCACCCCAGTTCGCCGACATAGCTCATCCGGTGGGCAAAGCCGGTGCCATAGCCAAGGTCGATCTCGCGCACGGCACCGAACGGAAAGCCGCCGTCCGAAAGATCCTCGGGGGTCAGGGCGACAGCACGGCGCGCGATTGCGGCCCCATGACGGCGATCACCGCATAGCCCGAGGTGACATCGGTCACCATCACATGCGCGTCGGGCGACAGGTTGCGGTTGATCCAGTCCATGTCCCGCACCGGCTGGGCCGAGCCGGTGATCAGCAGGAACCGGTCCTGCGCCTGCCGCAACACGGTCAGGTCGCTTTCATAACCGCCGCGTTCGTTCAGCATCCCGGTATAGACCGAGCGGCCGGGGGGCACGTCCACATCCGCCGAGCAGATCCGGTTCAGTTCCCGCGCCGCATCGCGCCCCTGCACCAACAGTTTGCCGAACGAGCTCTGGTCAAAGACCGCCGCGGCGTCGCGTGTGGCCTGCACCTCGCGCGCGACGGAGTCATGCCAGTTCTGGCGGCCAAAACCGTAGCCGGTCCGGGTCGGGCGGTCGGCCCCGGCGAACCAGTTCACCCGGTCCCAACCCATCTTCGAGCCAAAGCTGCCCCCCTTGGCGGCAAGCCGGTCATGCAGCGGCGAGCGTCGCAGCGGTCGCGCCGTATCAAGCTCGCGGTTCGGCCATGGCATGGCATAATGCAGACCCAGTGTTTCCTTGACCCGGTCATGCAGCCACGCGCCATTGTTGTTGAACCGGGCAAAGCGGCGGATGTCGACCGGCCACAGGTCCATGGTCGGGGCACCGTTCACGATCCACTCGGCCAAGGCCCGCCCGGCCCCGCCGGCGCTGGCGATACCCATCGAGTTGAACCCCGCACCGACGAAGAAATTCCGCAATTCGGGCGCCTCGCCCAGAATGAAATTATTGTCGGGGGTGAAACTTTCCGGGCCGTTATAGAATTTGCGGATCTCGGTATTGGCCAGCGCCGGCACGCGGATGAGCGCGTTTTCCATCAGGATCTCGAACTGATCCCAATCGTCGGGCAAAAGCGAGAATTGAAAGTCATCGGGAATGCCGTTCATGCCCCATGGCTTCGCCTCGGGCTCAAAGCCGCCCATGACCAGCCCGCCGACCTCTTCCTTGAAATAGATATAACCGTCGGGATCACGCAAGACCGGCAGCTCGGGGTGCACGCCCTCGATCTTGCCGGTCACGACATACATATGCTCGGCCGAATGCAGCGGGACGGCGACGCCGCACATCTGACCGATCTTGCGCGCCCATTGCCCGGCGCAGTTCACCACGATTTCGGCGGCGATATCGCCTTGCGCGGTCTGAACCCCGCAAGCGCGGCCATCCCTGACCGTGATCCCGGTCACCCGGATGTTTTCAAGGATCCGTGCGCCGCGGCTGCGGGCGCCTTTGGCCAGCGATTGGGTCAGGTCGGTCGGATTGGCCTTGCCGTCGCCCGGCAGCCAGACCGCCCCTTTCAGGTCCGCGCTATCCATGACCGGCCACATGTCCCGCGCCTCGGTGGCCGATATGACCTCGACCTCGACGTTCTGCGCCCGCGCCGAGGCAGCCGTGCGCCGCAGCACGGTCATCCGGTCGTCGCAGCGCGCCACCGAGATCGAGCCGCAGTTCTTCCAGCCGGTGGCCAGCCCGGTTTCGGCCTCGAGCCCGGCATAAAGCTCGGTCGAATAGCGGACCAGGCCGGTCATGCCGGCGCTGCTGCGCAACTGTCCCACCAGCCCGGCGGCATGCCATGTCGTGCCGCTGGAAAGCTGGCCCTGCTCCAGCAGGACGACATCGGTCCAACCGAGCTTGGTCAGGTGATAGGCGACGGAACAACCGACGATCCCGCCGCCTATGATGACGGCGCGGGCGTGTGAGGGCAGGGTCTGGGTCATGATCTTTCCGGTTTCAGCTACGGACCGGGCCAGGCCGGCCGGCGGGTTCATGTCTCAGCGCCGTCGCCATGCCTGCGTCCGGCGCAGGATCCGGCGCGACAAGAGCGCATGCAGCAGGCGGGCGGCGACATTGGTGTAGAAGATCATCATGCCCATGGCCGCCGCCGGTGCGATGTCGCCCGCGTCATCCATGTTCAGCACCGCGATCGAGGCCAGCGCCGTGTGGGTCGAATAGATGAACACCACCGCCGAGACGGTCGTCATCGCATTGACGAACAGATAGATCATGATGTCGAGAATGGCCGGCAGGCAGATCGGCACCGTCACCCGGGCAAAGACCCGGTAGAACGGCTGCCGCAGCGACCCGGCGACCGGCTCGAACTCGGGGTCGATCTGTTTCAGCGCGGTCAGGGCTGTCAGGTGGCCGACCGTATAGAAATGCGTGATGGTCGAAATCACCAGAATCGTCATGGTGCCGTAGATCGCGTTCAGCGGATTGGCCGGGTTGTTGAAAAAGAAGATATAGGACAGGCCAAGCACCATCCCCGGCACCGCCATCGGCAGCATGGCGAGAAACTGGAACGCGGCGCGACCGACCGCGAAGCCGTCCAGCTTTTCGACCATATAGGCGCCGGTGAATACGATGACCGTGCCGATGACCGCCGTCAGCGACGCCAGCCGGATCGAGTTCCAATATGCCCCCCAGCCGCCGCCATCCATGCGGTCGAAGGCGAAGTTCCTCAGGCTCAGCGACAGGTCATAGGGCCAGAATTTGACCATCGCGGCCAATTGGCAGGTCCCGATGATGGCAAGGATGAACAGCGCCACCAGCGCACACCAGCCGAAACACAGCCTGTCGAAGCCCGCGCGCGGCCGTGGCTGATAGGGTACCGATTTCGACGACAGCAGCGACACCTGCCGCCGCTGGACATAGCGGTCGATCAGAAAGGCCAGCACCGCCGGCACCAGCAGCACCACCGAAACGACCGCCCCCATCTCGAAATTCTGCTGGCCGATCACCTGCTTGTAGATGTCGATCGCCAGCACGTTGAACTGGCCGCCGATGACTTTCGGCAGGCCGAAATCGGTGATCACCAGCGTGAAAGTGACGAATGCCGCCGAGATCAGCCCATAGCGCGCGCCCGGTATGGTCACGGTCCAGAACGTGCGCCAGCGCGAGGCACGCAGCGCCTCGGCCGCCTCGTATTGGCGCTGGTCGGAAATCGACAGCGCCGTCGATATGATGATCAGCGCATGCGGGAAGGTGAAGAAAACCGATCCGATCACGATCCCAAGCGGGCCATAGATCGAGTGCCCCATCAAAAGCCCGCTCAGCATCCCCTGCTTGCCGAAAAGGTAGATCAGCGCGATGCCCGGCAACAGCGACGGCACAAGGATCGGCATCATCGCGATCATTTTCATCGGCCCTTTGAGCCGCATGCAACTGCGGTTCAGCGCAAAGGCAAATCCAAAGGCGGCAAGCACGGTGAACAGCGTGCTGATCGTCGCGATGGTCAGCGAGTTCACGATCGACCGCGACAGGGCGGGATTGCCGAAATAGGCGGCATAGTTCTGAAATCCCGCCGTCGCGACCGGCCGCAGGCTGACCCGGCGAAAGCTGTTGCTGTCGTATTCCTGCCAGTCGGTCGAGCTGACCGGATCCAGCCCGACAAGCCATTGCGCGTCGGGCTTGGCGGCCCTTAACCGATAGACGACCGGGCTGCGAAAACTGAAATCCGGAAACAGATCGACGACCGGAATCCGCCCCTCGGCCGAGCTGCGCAGATCGGCCGGCGCGAACCGCTGCAATTGCGCGTTCAGCGCGGCGGCGGTGACGGGCGGGGCGAAGTTCCGGCCGGTCTCGTCGCTGACCTGAAGCTCATAGGCGTCCAGATCGAAGCCGTAGGTGACGAAGGACCGCGACAGCATCGTGTAAAGCGGCAGCGCAAGGGTGATGACAAGGTAAAGCGCGATCACCGCCATGAAGGCGCGTTTGATCCAGCCGTCCGCATCCAGTCGCAGCGAGACCGCGCGCCCCGCGGGAAGTGCTTGCGTCACCGCCATCACTCAACCCGCCTGCGCGAAGATCAGAACCCGGTCCGGCGGCAGTTCGACCGTCAGGTCATCGCCCTGATGCAGGTCGAACCGCCGCACCGCATTCATCGAGAAATTCGCCAGAAGCGGCGTATCGCCAAGCTCGGCGCTGCGCAGATGCATGCGCCAGAACGAGCCGAGGAACTCCATCCCGGTGACCTGCGCGGCCAGATGGTTCGGCCGCTTCACCGCGTCATGGCCGGTCGAATGCGGCAGCACATCCTCGGGGCGGATCGCCATCATCACATCGGCGCCGTCCCGGTGGCCTGCGGTCCTTGTGTGCAGCACGCTGCCGCCAATGGTCACCGCGCCATCGCTGTAACGGCAGCGGATGCGGTTGGTCTCGCCAATGAAATCGGCCACGAACAACGAGGCGGGATCGCGGTATATCTCGGTCGGGGTGCCGATCTGTTCGATCACGCCGTGGTTCATCACCACGATACGGTCGGCCATCGCCAGCGCCTCTTCCTGATCGTGGGTGACCATGATGGTGGTGACGCCCAGCTTGCGCTGAAGCTCTTTCATCTCATGGCGCAGATGGACGCGGACCTTTGCGTCCAGCGCCGAAAGCGGCTCGTCCAGCAAGAGAAGCCCGGGGCTGATCGCGATGGCGCGGGCAAGCGCCACGCGCTGCTGCTGGCCCCCGGAAAGCTGTGCGGGGTATTTGTCCGCGTGATCCGCGAGCCCGACCAAAGCCAGAAGCTCGGCGACGCGGGTGGCGATTTCCGCCCTTGGGCGGCCGGTGTTTTCCAGCCCGAAGGCGATGTTCCGCGTCACCGTCAGGTTCGGAAACAGCGCATAGGACTGAAAAACGATGCCGTAATCCCGGCGCGAGGCCGGCAATCTGGAAATATCCCGGCCATCCTGATGGATCGTGCCGCGCGACTGCGGGTCAAGCCCCGCAATGGCGCGCAGAAGCGTGGTCTTTCCGCATCCGGACGGCCCCAGAAAGCAGATGAATTCACCCCGCGCGACGTCCAGCGAGATATTCCGCAAGGCGACGAAATCCCCGAAGGATTTCCACAGGTCCGAGATTTCCAGATAGCTGTCGGGTTTGACGGGGGCGCTTGGCATCAGGGATCCGGTCCTAATATTCATGTCGCACGTCCATTGGTTGCGGGCGCCCGCTGGTTCAGCGCGGCGCCCTTTTTGCTGCCGATCAGGATTTGGGTTCGCTTTTGCTTTCGTAACGCTTCGACCATTCCGACAGGATCTTGTCGCGGTTGGTCGCGGCCCATTCGAAATCGTTGTCGATCATCTTTTCCGTGACATCCTTGGGATAGTTCGGAATATCGGCGACGACGCCGGGCAGTGCGACCACCGCATAACCTTCGGCATATTGCGCCATGGCCGCCGGCGAGACCGACCAGTCCTCCAGCTTCTGCGCGGCCTCGAGATTGGCGGTGCCGGCCATGATGCCGACCGCTTCCATGTCCCAGCCCAGCCCTTCGGTCGGCGTGATGACCTCGATCGGCGCGCCTTCGGATTTGGACTGGGCGCCACGGAACGCGAATGAGATGCCGACGACCGTTTCGCCCGCCGCCGCCATCTTGCAGGGCTTTGACCCCGAATGGGTATAGCTTGCGATATTGGCGTGCAGCCGGTCCATGAAGTCCCAGCCCTTTTCCTCGCCAAAGGTCTGAAGCCATGCCGATACGTCAAGAAAGCCGGTTCCCGACGACGCCGGATTCGGCATCACGACATGGCCCGCATATTCGGGCTTGGTCAGATCTTCCCAGGTCTTGGGCGCGGTCAGGCCCAGCTTTTCGCCCTCGACCGTATTATAGCAGATCGCCGCGATCCAGGCGTCCAGCCCGACCCAGGACGGCGGCGTATCGGCGTCGTAGAAACGCTTGTCCAGCTTATCCAGACCAGCCGGGGCATAGGGTTCCAGCATGCCTTCGGATTTCAGCACCAAAAGCGACGACGCGGCCAACCCCCAGACCGCATCGGCCTGCGGGTTGTTTTTCTCGGCCAGCAGCTTTGCCGTGACCACGCCGGTCGAATCGCGGACCCAGTTGATCTTGATATCGGGATAATCCTTGTTGAAGGCCGCCGCATAGCGTTCCAGCAGATCGGCCTCGAACGCGGTATAGACCGTCAGCTCGGTCTCTGCCCGCGCGGATAGGGCGCCCAGCACCAGAAAGGTCGTGGCCGCCAGCATGGATTTCAGTTTCATCTTCGCTTCCCCGCTTTTCATAAGCCAGATGGTTTTTTGAACGGCACCGCAAAGGCGGCGTTGATCTGGTCGTTAACGACGGCGCGATCACCAAGACGACGATTCCCCACAGGGCGATCGGCCGGATTACTCAAAATGTGCGGAAGCGTTATAATAAGTAAAATCTATAATTTTTATGACAGCATAAGGCAGCACGATGGTTTTTTCAGCTCAAGCCAGTGCCAGCGCCATCACCCCGGCCCCGACGATCGCAGCAGCCAGAAGCCGGCCGGCCACCGGTCTTTCGCGGAAAAAGACGATGCCGATCAGGGCGGCGAAAATGACGCTTGATTCGCGCACGGCGGACACGGCGCCCAGCGGTGCGATGGTCTTGACATAAAGCACGATCGCATAGGCCGACACGGCGCATATGCCGCCGAACAGGCCCCATGACAGCGTGCGTGCGCTGAACCCGCGCCCCTTTCGGCGCCGCGCGATCGCGATCGCCAGCGGCACCGGAAATTCCAGAAGGTACAGCCAGCCGATATAGCCGAAAACGCTGTCCGCGCGGCGCACGCCGATGCCGTCCGCCACGGAATAGGCCGCGATCAGGACGCCCAGATAGATCGCCAACAGCACCGCCTGCCCCGACGCATGCGCCGCGCCCCTTTGCAGCGCCAGCAGCCCCACGCCCAGCGACACAAGCGCGATGCCGAACCATCCCGCCGGCGGCAGAACCTCTCCGATCAGCACCACCGCCGAAAGCGCGACCAGCGCCGGCGCCAACCCGCGCGAGATCGGATAGACCTGGCTCAGGTCGCCATGCGCATATGACCGGAACAGCAGGATGTAATAGCCGTAATGCAACGTCGCCGAGATCGCGATCATCGGCCAGCTTGGTATCGACGGCGCGGGCATGGTCAGGACCAGTATCAGCCCGAAAACCGCATGGGTCGCCGATACCGCCGCAAGCACGCCGGCCCGGTCGTCGACCGCCTTGACCAGCGCGTTCCACGTCGCATGAAGCAGCGCCGCGAACAGGACAAGGCTTAGCGGCAACAGGCTCATCCGGCACCTGAAATGCGCGTGGACCAGGCCGAGGCACCTGCCCCGGCCCGGACGATGACGGCTTGTGGATGCGGGCGGCTAGGGGTCAATCACGGCCATGGAAGCGAGAAGGTTTTGACGTTGGTGAAACTTTTCATCGCCTCGATCACGCCTTCCTTATAGCCGTTGCCGCTGTCCTTGATACCGCCAAAGGGCGACATCTCGATCCGATAGCCCGGAACCTCCCAGATGTTCACGGTGCCCACGACCAGCCCGCGGATGTAATGCTGCATGCGGCGGAAATCATTGGTGCAGACCCCCGAGGACAAGCCGAACTGGGTCGCGTTCGAGATCCTCATCGTCTCGGCATCGTCATCGGGCACGCGAATGACGGGGATGACGGGGCCGAAGGTTTCCTCCATCACCAACTCGCTTTCATGGGGAACGTGATCCACCACGATCGGCGGCAAAAGCGCCCCCTGCCGGCCGGGATGATACAGGATCTTCGCGCCCTGCCCCTCGGCCTCGATGACCCGGCGCTCGAACGTCTCGGCGGCGTTTTCGCTGACCACGCAACCAAGTTCCGTCTTGGGGTCCATCGGATCGCCGAAACTGAGCGCGCGGGCCCGTTCCAGCACCAGCGGCACAAAGCGGTCGGCGACCGATTCCTGTACCAGAATGCGCTTTACCGCCGTGCAGCGCTGGCCCGAGTTCTTGGTCGCGCCGGCCACCGCCAGATCGGCCGCCTTGGCCAGATCGGCATCGCTCAGATCGTTGCAGATGATCAGCGGGTCATTGCCGCCAAGCTCCAGCACCTGCCGCTTGTAGACCGCCTTCTGCGCGATCAGCTTTCCGACCGGCACGCCCCCGGTAAAGGTGATCAGATCGAAATCGGGATTGGTGATCATCTCGTCGCCGATATCGGCGGGCAGCCCGGTCACGACCGACAACATCTCGGGCGGCAACCCGGCCTCATACAGCGCGTCGGCCAGCCAGATCGCGGTCAGGGGCGTCAGTTCGGTCGGCTTCACCACGATGCAGTTGTTGGTCGCGATCGCGGGCGCGATCTTGTGACTGACCATGTTCAGCGGGTGGTTGAAGGGCGTGATCGCCGAGATCGCCCGCAACGGCTCGCGGGTGGTGAAAATCTTGCGCTGCTTGCCATGCGGGGTCAGATCACACGAGAATATCTCGCCGTCGTCGTGAATGCACATCTGCCCGGCGAGCGTATAGACATCATAGGCGCGACCGCATTCATACAGCGCGTCGGCCAGCGAAATGCCCAGTTCGGCGGTGATGATCGGCGCAAGCTCGGCCTTGCGGTCGTTGATGATCTTTGCCGTGTTCAGCAGGATCTGCTGACGCTGATAGCGGGTCAGCGTCGGCTGATAGGCGCAGGCGATCGCAAAAGCCTCGGCCGCGTGTTCGGCGGTCCCGGCGGGCACCGATCCGATCACCTCGCCCGTCCACGGGTATTGAACCGGGATCCGGTCCTTGCTGTCCACCTTGCGGCCGGCGATGCGCATCGCTTCGTGCCGGGTCTGGATCGGAGGGGTCTTTTTCAGCATGTTCATACCGCCGCCGCTGTGCAGGCATAAAGGAAGGCGTCAAAGTTGCGCAGCTCGGGCTGCGCGGGCAGCGCGATCCTGCGATTGACGATGAAGGGCACCTCTTGTTCCGTCAAGCCGCCGTGGCTGCGCAGCGGCTCGTTCAGCGCGGCCAGATCATGCCGGTCGGCGCTGGTGCCCAGGGTCATGTTCTCGCCCGAGATCATCACGATATCGCCGATCCGGTCGGGGGGAAGCTCGAACCGCCGCACGGCTTCGTCGCGGTCCACGACCAGCATCATGCCCGGCACTTCCGACAGCCAAGCGATGATCCCGGCCTGGTCCGCAGCGTCGGGCAGATAGGCGGTCGCAAAGGATCCAAGCGCGCCGTGATGGACTACGTAAGGGTCGGTGATGGGCAGGATCACCCGCGCGGCATCCTTGCCCAGACGCTGGTCCAGCAGGTCCTGCACATAGATCACCGCGGGACTGCCATCGGCAAGATGCTTGGGCTTCATCCCGTGGTCGGCGGTCACCACGATCGCCGCGCCAAGGGCATCTAGCTGCGCAAGATAGCCGTCGAACATCTTGTAGAAGCTTTGCGCCTGCGGATCTTCGGGGGCGTATTTATGCTGCACGTAATCGGTCGTGGTCAGATACATCACATCCGGTTTCCATTCCGCCAGCAGCTTGACCCCGGCGGCGAACACGAACTCGGACAGGTCGGCCGAATAAACCTCGGGGACCGGGCGTCCCAGCCATGCGCTGGCGTTCTCGATCCCGTTTTCGGCAACCGTCGTTCCGTCCGATTTCTCCGAGGAAAAGCAGATCGCCCGGTCCTGATCGAAGCGCAGACCGGCGCCCAGCAGGGCGCGCAGCTTATCCTTGGCGGTGACCACCGCGACCCGCGCCCCGGCATCGTAAAAGCGGCTGAAGATCGTCGGCGCGCGCAGGAAGCGCGGGTCGTTCATCATCACTTCCTTGCCGGTTTCGCGTTCGTACAGATAGTTGCCGCAGATCCCGTGCACGGCCGGCGGGCGGCCGGTGGCGATGGACAGGTTGTTGGGGTTGGTGAAGGACGGAATGACCGAATGCGCCAGCCGGTCGGTCCCGGTTTCGCGCATCCGTTTCAGCGTCGGCATCAAGCCCTGCGCGATGGCGACATCAAGATAGGCGGGCTCGCAACCGTCCAGACAGATCGCGATGGCCGGAACCTTGGGCCAGGGATAGGGGCGGTCGTTGACCACGACGGGTGTGCGGGAAGGGGCGTTCATGTCGGTTTCCGTTCGTTGAATAGGTCAGGCGGCGAGCTTGGCGCGCTCGGCGATGGCGGCGGCGGGGGGCGCGGCACTGTCGACCCCCATTTCCGCAAGCGATTGCGCCGCGGCGGTGACGACGCGCCGCATCACATGTTCGTCCATGCGTCCGATGCAGCCGATGCGGAAGCTGTCCACCACGGTCAGCTTGCCGGGATAGATGATGAAACCCTTGGATTTCATCAATTGATAGAACCGTTGAAAGTCGAAATTCGGATGGGCCGGGTTGAAGAAGGTCACGATGATCGGCGACAGCCAGCGGTCGGCCAGCAACGTCTCGAACCCCAGATCGCGCATCCCGGCCACCATCACATCGCGGTTCAGCGCATATCGGGCGCCGCGACCGGCAACGCCGCCCTCGGCGGCATGCAGACGCAATGCCTCAAGGAAGGCGGCGACGACATGGGTCGGCGGGGTATAGCGCCACTGGCCGGTCCTGACCATCGTGGCCCATTGCGCATGAGCGTCAAGGCTTAGCGAATGGGCGTTGCCCTTGGCGGCTTCCAGCGCCGATTTGCGGGCGATCACGAAGCCAAAGCCGGGCACGCCCTCGATGCATTTATTGGCCGATGAAACCATGGCGTCATAGCCGATCTGACCGGCGTCCAGCGGAACCGCGCCGAACGCGCTCATGGAATCGACCAGCAGCTTGCGGCCGCGCGCGTGGACCGCCTGCGCGATCTCGGCCACCGGGTTGAGAATGCCGGACGAGGTTTCGCAATGAATGGCGATGACGTGGGTTATCGCGGGATCGGCATCAAGCGCCCGACCCACCTCATCCCCGCGCGGCGGCAGATAGTCGCCCTTGTCGATCAGCGTATGGGCGCGCCCCATCACCCGCAGCGTCTCCGCCGCGCGCAGACCGTACGCGCCGTTGGCCAGCACCAGAACCTTGCCGTCGCGCGGCACCATCGTGCCCAGCATCGCCTCGACCGCGAACGAGCCCGAGCCCTGCATGGGCACGCAAACCAGTTCGCCCGCGGCGCCGCCGGCCAAAGCGACCAGTTGATTGCATAGTGATCTGGTCATCGCGCGGAAATCGTCGTCCCATGACCCCCAGTCCTTCAGCATCGCTTCCTTGACGCTGAAAGCCGTGGTCAAAGGGCCGGGCGTCAGCAGGTAAGGCTCGCCCATCTTGGGGTCGGGCATGGGAAATGCGGCATTCGTCATTTCGGTCATGATCCTTTGCAACCGAAGGTCTGCCGGCAAAATCTCATGTGAAGTTACATATGTAAAATCGATAATATAAATCAGATCATAAATTTCTGCGATGCGTCATCATCCCCGGCCAGCCGGCTTTCCAGCAGATCCCCACGTTCGGCCAGGATCGGATAGGCGACCTTGACCAACAGCGAGTTGATCTCTTTCAGCGACCGCACCACCTCCAGATGGATGTCGCTGGTCTCGACGCTTTCCGCATGCCCCTGCCGCAGCCGGGCAAGATGCTTGTCGTGGCTGTCCCGCTCCATCCGCCGCAGGACGGATTTTTCGGAAACCAGCTGACGGGCGGTGTCGGGGTCGCTGGATACCAGCACGTTCAGCGCCATGTGCAGGTTGCTGACCACACGGGCGTGAATCGTGCTCAGTTCAGCCCAGCCCTCGTTCGAGAATTGCAGCTTGCGCCGCGCCTTTTCATCGGCCTGATTCATCAGGTTCTTGGCGATCAGGTCGCCGATCGCCTCGAAATCAATCGCCATCGACGCAAGCTCCAGCCCGCGCTGCGCCTCTTCGGGGGTCAACTCGCCCCGGTTCACCTCGGCGATGAACAGCTTGATGTCGGTATGGCGGTGGTTGACCTCATCATCCATGGCCCGCAACCGAAGGATCTGCTTGGGATCGCCGCCGTCCAGCATGTTCAGCGCCGGGCGCAGCATCGCCTCGACCGCCTCGCCCATCCGCAAAAGCTCTCGCCGGGCGCTGGCCAGCGCAAGCCGGGGCTGGTTGACGGTATTGCGGTCCAGCGCGCTGTGATAGGCGGCGCCGATCTCGGCGTCGTCATCGGCGACCGGCCACAGCCGCGCCGTCAGCCGCTCGACCACGCCGACGAAGGGCAGCGCAAAAACCAGAAGGCTCAGATTGAACAGCACATGGAAGTTGACGAGCTGCACCCCGCCCCCGTCGCCGAGGTATTGAAGGGGCGACGGAACGAATTGCAGCAGAACCAGCCAGATCACCGCGGCGATGCCACGGAAGATCAGGTTGCCAAGCGGAATGTGCCGCGCCGGAAGCCCCGCCCCCCGGGTCAGCCAGACCGCGACGATCGCGCCGCCAAGGTTCGCGCCCAGCACCATCGGTGCCGCCGCCTCGACCGGAAGAAACCCGCTGGCCGCGAATTGGACCAGCAGCAACAGCGTCGCGACCGAGGAATGCAGCAGCCACGCCAGAATCGCCGCCGAGACGAAGGCCGTCAACTGATCGCCCCGCAGATAGTTCGCGATCTGCGGCAGAACGGCGCTTTCACGCAGCGGCTCGGTCGCCTCGCCGATCATGCGCAGCGACAAAAGGACAAAGGCGATGCCCAGCGCCACCCGGCCGACCTGACGCCATGTGCGATTCTCGACTTTCAGAAACAGCGTCGCGCCGACCAGAATCAGGATCGGAACCAACTCGCCCAGGTCAAAGGACAAAAGTTTCACGACCAGCGCCGACCCGAAATCGGCGCCCAGCAAGGCGGCGATACCGGCCCCCGCGCCGATGATCCCCGATGCGGCAAAGCCGACCGCAAGGATTCCGACCGCCGTCGCGCTTTGCAAAACCACGGCCAGCATCGTCCCGACGGTCGCCATGCCGGCGACACCGCCCCGCGCGCGCCGCAGCGCCCCGGCCAGCGAGGCGCCCCATGCCCGTTCCACCCCGGTCCGCACCATGCGAACGGCCCACAACAGCAACATCACGGCGGCGGCTAGGTTCAGCAGGATCAGAAGCGGATGCATGTGTCAGGCCTTTTTCTTATTGGCGCAACAGTCAGCCTCATTGCGCATCATAAATCAAATCGTTAGTTTTGATCATACCATCACTTTTATTTCGGGGCACCGATGCGATATGTCCAGTTGCGCGCATTTCATTATGTCGCGATCTGCGGCGGTTTTTCCCGTGCCGCCGAGGAATTGCTTCTGACACAGCCTGCCATTTCGGATCAGGTCCGCAAGCTGGAAGCCGAGTATGATGTATTGTTATTCAACCGCATGCGCAAACAGGTGACACTGACCAGCGCCGGCGAACAGCTTTTGCAGATCACCCGGCGCTTGTTCGACAACGAGCAAGAGGCCGTCGGGCTGCTGTCGGAAAGCCGCGCGCTTCAATCGGGCAACCTGCGTATCGTGGCCGACAGCGCCCATCACCTGCTGCACATCCTGTCGACCTTTCGTCGGCGCTATCCCGGGGTGCGGATCTCGGTCAGGGCGGGGAATACCGAAACCGTCGTCACCAGCCTTTACAATTATGAGGCCGATCTGGGAATTCTGGGCGAACTGCCGACGCTGAACAACTTTGACTGCCTGCGCCTCAGCGCCTCGCCCATCATCGCCTTTGTGGCCGTCACGCATGAGCTGGCGAACCGGCAGCGGATGACCCTGCCCGAGCTTGCCGACCATGCGCTGGTCCTGCGTGAGCGTGGGTCAAAGACCCGGACCAAGCTGGAAATGGCCGCCCGCGCCGCCGGTGTCGAGTTGCAACCGGCGATCGAGGCCGAGGGGCGCGAAGCGGTGCGCGAAATCGTCGCCTCGGGCGGCGGCGTCGGCTTCGTTTCGATGGCGGAATTCGGCGTCGACCCGCGTCTGGTCCCGATCAGGCTGGCACCGGACGATCAGCTGATCATGGATGAGGCGCTAATCTGTCTGCAAGAACGCCGCAGCTCCAAACTGGTGCAGGCGGTGTTCGATATCGCCCGCGGCGGCATCCAGACCTGAGCCTCCGGCAAGCTGAGGCCAATCGGTTGACGGCAGTCAATTTACGCCAGTCAATTTACCGCGGCCAGAACCTCGTCGGTCAGCGCGTCGATCTCGTCCCGGGCGGGGCCGGACCTTGCGCGCTCGATCACACCCAGACCCTGCCCCAGCGTCTCGGCATAGGCGACGCGGTTCGACAGATGCGCGCCGGCGACCGAAGCCTCCAGCTCGGCGGCGGCTTCGGCCACTTCGACGGCAAGTCGCGTGCCCGGGCGGGTGCGGTTCATCACGATCATCGCGCCACGCTTTTCGCGCCGGGTCAGGTCCAGAACCCCCTCGGTCGCCCACAGATCGACATGGCTTGTCGCCACCGGCACCATGACCAGATCGGCGACGCGCAAGGCCGGGCGCAGATCGGAATCGATCTTGGGCGGCGTGTCGATCAGCACGAAATCATAGTTTTTCTTCAGCTTTTCGCCCTCGTAAGAGGCGCCCCATGCCGACGAGGTCGAAAATTCCAGCGCCTCGTCCTGATCGGTGTCGGGCCGTTCGCGCCGTTCCATGAACCAACGGCCCAAGGATCCCTGCGGATCGGTGTCGATCAGGGCGACCGAATAGCCGCGCGCCAAAAGCGATATGGCCAGATTGACGGTCAGCGTGGTTTTGCCCGACCCGCCCTTTTGCTGCGCTACGGTGATTATGCGACCTGCCATGATCCTGCCCCCGAACCGTCGACGATTAACGACTATCGGCAATTCGCCGCAGATGCACGCGCATTTTCTGCAATTGCAGCGTCAGGCGGGAAATTCCGCCGTGACATCATACATCACCGGCTCGAAGCTTTTGCAGAGGCTTGAGATATGGCGGTTCCGGTCGCGCATTTCCTGATTGCGCAGCATCGCCTGATAATCGCCGCGCCCGGCCCATTGGGAATAGGTGCAGATGCGCGTATGGGCGTCGTTCATATGCATCCACGCCGAAACAAAGCCCGGCTGCTTGCTGATGACATCGCGATACGCGTCCTCCAGCGCCTCCAGCAGATCCTGGGCGGTGCCGGGGGTTACTTCAAACGTGCAGATGATGGTCTGACCGTCGAAATCGGTCGAAATGCTGGACATGTCCGGGTCCCTCCCCCCGGCATGCTGCCACAGAAGTCACAGCACGAAAAGCACGATGGAGGGAAAGGCCACCAAAAGCGCGACCCGGATAAAATCGGCCGCGACGAACCAGAAGACCGCGCGCCAGGTCTCGATGGTGGGCGTGCGGCGGTCCATGCTGGCGATCACGAACAGGTTCATGCCGACCGGCGGCGTGATCAGCCCGACCTCGACCACGATCAGCACAAGAATGCCGACCCAGATCGCCAGATGCTCGGGCGGCAGGCCGAAATCCAGCCCCATGATCAGCGGAAACACGATGGGCACCGTCAAAAGGATCATCGACAAGCTGTCCATGATGCAGCCAAGCGCCAGATACCCCAGAAGGATCACCACAAGAATGCCCAGCGGCGACAGCCCCGACGACGCCATTGCCGCCGACAGCGTTTGCGGGACCTGCGTCAGCGCCAGAAAGGAATTGAACAGCCCCGCGCCCAGCACGATGAAAAACACCATGGCCGAGCCCCGGGCCGTCGCCAGCAGCGCCTGCGCCAGTGCGGCCCGGCTTAGCCGGCCGCTGGTCAGCGCGATCAGCCCGGTCCCCGCCGCGCCGACGGCGGCGCCCTCGGTCGGGGTGAACCAGCCGCCGTAGATCCCGCCGACGACCAGCAGGAACACCGCCAGGACCGGGCTGACCCCGATCAGAGCACGCAGCCGCGCCGCCATCGGCTGGCGCGGGCTGACCGGGCCGGCCTCGGGGTGCCGGCGGACGTACAGCGCGACCACGACCATATAGAACAGCGCCGCCAGCACGCCCGGGACGATGGCGGCAAGGAACAGTTGCGCGATATTCTGGCGGGTCAGGACGGCATAGATCACCAGCACGATCGACGGCGGGATCAGAATGCCAAGCGTGCCGCCCGCCGCAAGTGTGGCGCTGGCGAAACCGCCCGGATAACCGGCGCGGCGCAGTTCCGGCAAGGCGACCTGCCCCATCGTGGCCGCGGTCGCCAACGAGGATCCGCAGATGGTGCCGAACCCCGCGCAGGCGCCAATCGCCGCCATCGCCAGCCCGCCCCGCCGGTGGCCAAGCCAGCTTTCCGCGGCGCGGAACAATGCCTGCGACATCCCGCCGATCGAGGCGAACTGACCCATTAGCAGAAACATCGGCACGATCGACAGGCTGTAGCTGGAAAAGGTCGAGAATGTCTCGGTCCGCAGCTTGCCAAGGATCATGTTCGGATTGCCGTTCGCCAGCCAGATCCCGGCCCCGCCGCAGATCAGCATCGCAAGCCCGATGGGCGCGCGAAGCAGGATCATCACAAGCAGCACGGGCAGCGACCACAGCCCAATCGCCAGATCGCTCATTCCGCGTCGATCCCGGTAACCGAGGCCATGTCGGGCTGCGCGCCCTCATCCTGCGCAGCGGCGCCTGAAAACGCGATGATGGCGGCGGTCAGCACCGCGATGACCATGCAGAACACCCCGGCCGCATAGGCCCACCAGACCGGCACGCCCAGTAGAAAGCTGGTCTCGCCCGCGCCTTGTTTGCCGATCATCCCGACCCAAAGCCGCCACAGGATGACACCCATGACGGCCAGCATCGCCCAGTCCCAGAACCGCATCAGCGCCCGGTTCACGGCCGCGGGCAACCAGTCGGCGACCAGATCGACGCGGGCATGGCCGGCGGTGATCTGGCACCACGGCAAGAACGCGAATATGGCGACCGCGCTGCCCAGTTCGATCAGTTCGAAATCGCCGCGCAGCGGGCGCAGCCGCGCCATCCAGCCCGGCGCGCCCTGCCAGATCGCCGACAGGCTCAGCCCGGCGCGGCCTAGAATGCTGATCACCGTCATCGCGATCAGCGCCAGCAGAACCGCCCCGCCGGCCAGCGCCAGCCATCTGGCAAGCCGCCCTGCCAGCCCGCGATCAATCATTGCGGACCGGCGGCGGTAATCGCCTCGCGTGCCTGATCGACCAGTGCCTGACCGTCAAAGGCGGTTTGCGCCGCCGCCCAATCGGCAATCACCTCGCCGCCAAGGGCCTGCCAGCGGATGGCCTCATCCTCGGACAGGGTGATGATGTTGTCCCCGGCGGCGATCGCGGCATCGCGTGGCGGAAAATCCGCCAATTGCTGCGCATGGCCCGCGCGCCCGGAAAACTCGCGTCCCGAGGCGTCGTCGATCACCTTTTTCAGGTCATCCGGCAGACCGTCATAGACCGATTTGTTCATCGCCAGCATCAGCACCGCCGTATAGACCGCCGGGCCGGGAAACTGGGTGTGATTATGGACGAAATCCGACACCCGCACCGACGAAGTCACCTCCCACGGCAAAAGCGCGCCGTCGATCACGCCTTTCGACAGCGCCTCCGGCACGGCGGGCGCTGGCATCCCGACCGGCGCCGCCCCCACGCGTTCAAGCAGCATCGAGGCCGCACGCGAAGGCGCGCGGATGGTCAACCCGGCCATATCCTCCATCTTCTCGACCGGCTTGGCGGAATGGATCACGCCCGGGCCATGCACCCATAGCCCCAGCAGATGAAGGTCGCGAAAATCGCTGTCCTGCCATTCCTGCGCCATATCCCAAAGCGCCCGGCTGGTCGCGCCGGCGTCGCGCGACATGAAGGGCAGCTCGAAAACCTCGGTGCGGGGGAAACGGCCGGGGGTATAGCCCGGCAGCGTCCAGACCACATCCACCACCCCGTCCGTCACCTGATCCGCCAGATCGGCGGGCGTCCCGCCAAGCGTCATCGAGGGATAGCGTTCGACCTTGATCCGGCCCTTGCTGTCCGCTTCGATCTTCTGCGCCCATGGTTCAAGGATCGAGGCCGGAACGAAGCTGTCGGCGGGCAGAAAGTAATGCATCCGCAGCGTCACCTCTTGCGCGGCGGCCTGTCCGGCCGAGGCGATCAGCGCCAGCGCAATCAGAAATCTCCGCAGCATGGGCATCTCCTTTCTGGGTGTCGGAATGATTGAACGCATCTATGCGCCGTCGGGCTGGTGCTTGTCCACCGCCTGCGTTACCCATGCCCTGCACGCTAGAAGGAGCAGGCCGATGATCCCGGTATTCGACGGACATAACGATTTTCTGCAGCGTATGGTCGATGCCGGCCCGGGGCGTGACAACCTGTGGCTGAAGGGTGATGGCACCGGACATCTGGATCTTCCGAGGATGCAGGCGGGCGGCATGATGGGCGGTTTCTTCGCGATCTGGATCGCCTCGCCCGAGCCGCTGCATGGCCCCGAGATCGTGCAGGCGATGGAAAACCCGCCGTTTTCAATTCCGCTGGCGACTGCGGTGCCGCACGACCATGCGCTGCCCTCGGCCATGCAGCAGGCCGCCGAGTTGCTGGCGATGGAGCGCACCGGCACTCTGTCGGTGGTGAAAAGCGCCGCCGATATCTTGGCCGCCAAGGATGCGGGCAAGATCGCCGCGATCATGCATATGGAAGGGGCCGAGGCGATCCACGACATGGACGCGCTGCATGTCTGGCACGCGATGGGTCTGCGTTCGCTTGGGCCGGTGTGGTCGCGCCCGACGATATACGCCCATGGCGTGCCCTTCGCCTTTCCGTCCAGCCCCGACACCGGCGACGGGCTGACCGCGGCGGGCCGCGATCTGGTTCGGGAATGCAACGCGCTGCGGATCATGATCGACCTTGCCCATATGAACGAGGCCGGTTTCCGCGACGTGGCCAAACTGTCCGACGCGCCCCTGGTATCCTCGCATACCTGCGCCCACGCGGTCGCGCCGTCATCGCGCAATCTGACCGACGCGCAACTGGCCATGGTGCGCGACAGCGGCGGTCTGGTCGGGCTGAACTATGCAAGCGGCTTCCTGCGTCCCGACGGCAAGCGGCTGGCGTTTTCCGGCTTCGACATCATCCTGCAGCATCTGGATCATCTGCTGGAGAAGCTGGGCGAGGACGGCGTGGCGCTCGGGTCCGATTTCGACGGGGCGCTGATGCCGACCGATCTGGCGGACGCCGCTGCGCTGCCGGCGCTTCTGGCGGCGATGGATGCGCATGGCTATGACAAGGCGCTGGTCGAAAAGATCGCGTGGCGCAACTGGGTCGGGTTCCTGAACCGGACCTGGGGCGCCTAGACCCCCAGACCCGTCATCGCCTGCGCCAGACAATCGCGCGGCAACAACACCAGCATCGAACCCTCAAGCCGCAACTCGACCGGCCCGGTCGCGGCATTGGATGTACCGACGCGCCCGGCCGGTGCGAACTCCAGCCCGTCGATTGGCCAGCGCAACCCGGTACTGGTCCCCCGCGACGGCCCCAGCGGATAAAGCGAAACCCGGGTGCCCGCCGCCAGATCAAGCCGCAGTTGCGGCGGGGCGAGAAACACCAGATCCTCGGCCGCGATCAGCAGGCAGGGCGGGTCCGGGTGTTCGACAAGGCTGCTGAGCGCCGCGAGCGTATGATCCAGCCGCCGGCCCGAAAAGCCGACCGCCAGAACAAAGCGCGCCCGGATCCGGGTCAGGCATTTGGTGAAATCGGTGCTGTTCTGCTCGGCCACGTGATGCAGCCGATCCGGCGGGATGCGGCCGCGTGCGTCAGCCGAGAGGCTATCGAAATCGCCGATCACCGCATCGGGCATGGCACCAAGCGCCAGCGCCGCATCCGCCCCACCATCCGCCGCGACCAGCACCGGCGCGTGCAGAAGCGCCTGCGCCAGTTCGGATTCGGTCAGCGCGCCGCCCCCGACCAATGTCACCCCCCCGTCGCTGGAAACGACGGGTCCGGTCATTCATCTTTTCCGATACCGGTGAAGATGCGCTTGAACGGCCAGGCCCAGACCATGCCCAAGACCACATAGACCGCGACCTCGATCAGGATCGGCTGGCGCCCGAAGGTGCGGTCCATCCAGTTCACCAGCGTCACCGCCACCACGATATAAAGCGGCAGCCCGATCAGCAGGATCACCAGCGACCAGCGTTTGCGCGTTTTCAGGTCCATCAGTCGGCAAACGGATCGCGGACGAGGATGGTGTCGTCACGCTCGGGGCTGGTGGACAAAAGCGCGACGGGGCAGTCGATCAGTTCCTCGATGCGACGGACGTATTTCACCGCCGCGGCCGGCAGATCGGCCCAGCTTCGCGCGCCTTGGGTGCTTTCCTGCCAGCCCTCGAATTCCTCGTAGATCGGGGTGACGCGGGCCTGAAGCGCGGCCGCGGTGGGCAGGTAATCGAACCGCTCGCCATCGACCTCATAGCCGACGCAGATTTTCAGCGTCTTGAACCCGTCCAGCACATCCAGCTTGGTCAGCGCGATACCGTTCACACCCGAGATCGCGCAGGTCTGGCGCACCAGAACCGCGTCGAACCAGCCGCAGCGCCGCTTGCGCCCGGTGACGGTGCCGAATTCATGGCCGCGTTCGCCCAGCCGCTGGCCATCGGCGTCGTCAAGCTCGGTCGGAAACGGCCCCGAGCCGACGCGGGTGGTATAGGCCTTGACGATGCCCAGAACAAAACCGATCGCGCCCGGGCCCATGCCGGTGCCCGACGCGGCCATCCCCGACATGGTGGTCGAGCTGGTGACATAGGGATAGGTGCCGAAGTCGATATCCAGAAGCGAGCCCTGCGCGCCCTCGAACAGGATGCGTTTGCCGGCCTTGCGGGCATCCGCCATGATCTTCCAGACCGGCTGCGCAAAGGGCAGCAGCTTCGGCGCGATCTCCAGCAGGCTGGCGCGCAGCGCAGCCCGGTCGATGGGCGCGGCGCCCAGACCCTGCCGCAGCGGGTCGTGATGGGCAAGCAGGCGATCCAGCCGCGCATCCAGCGTCTCTTCATCGCCCAGGTCGGCGACGCGGATGACGCGGCGGCCGACCTTATCCTCATAGGCCGGGCCGATGCCGCGCCCGGTGGTGCCGATCTTCGACGCGCCGGCGGCCTCTTCGCGCAGCTTGTCCAGATCCTGATGCAGCGGCAGGATCAACGGCGTGTTCTCGGCGATCATCAGGTTTTCGGTCGAAATCTCGACCCCCTGCGCGGTCAGCTTGTCGATCTCGGTGAACAGCGCCCACGGGTCCAGCACGACGCCATTGCCGATCACCGCCAGCTTGTTCTTGCGCACGATCCCCGAGGGCAGCAGCGACAGCTTGAAGACCTCGTTGCCGATGACCAGCGTGTGCCCGGCGTTATGGCCGCCCTGAAAGCGCGCGATGACATCGGCACGCTCGGACAGCCAGTCGACGATCTTGCCCTTGCCTTCGTCGCCCCATTGCGCGCCGACCACTACCACATTCGCCATTCCGACAGTTCCTTCGATCAAAGCCCATGCGGGTATATCGCCGCATCCGCGCGGGGGAAAGCCGGAACCGAGCCCGACCTGCTATGCGGCGCGCAAATCCTGCAACGCCGGTGCGAAGGGAAGGACACGGACGTCCTCGCCCTCAAAGATGCAGAAGGACGCCGGCGGAATCTCCAGCCAGTCGGTTTCGTCCAGATCCAGCGGTTCCGAGACGACCGCCCTGCCCTGACGGCTGGCGGACCAGCGGTGAAACAGCGACGGCGCATGTTCATCGGTGGCAAAACGCAGCGCATACAGCCGCTTGCCGTCCGAGAACGCGGCGGTCAGGCGGACGTGCGGCGCCGTTCCCCGGCTGATCGCCAGCGCCTGCATCCGCGCGGTGGCGCGCGCCATGGCGCCTTGCGGGTCGCTGTCCAGCCCCTCGGCCAGCGCGACCAGAAACAGAACCTCGCTGTCGGTCGCGCCCTTGCGCTCCGGATAGAACCTGTCGTCGATCAGCAGATCGGCATCGCGGCGCCAGTGGTCATAGCCGCCGAACTGGCCGTTATGCATGAACGACCAGCGCCCGGCGGTGAAGGGATGGCAATTGTTGCGGCTGGTCGCGGTGCCGGTCGAGGCGCGGACATGGGCCAGAAACAGCCCCGAGCGGACCTGCGCCGTCAGGCTGCGCAGGTTGGGATCGCTCCATGCCGGCAGAACATCGCGGTAAAGTCCCGGCTCGGGGCGCTCGCCGTACCATGCGATGCCGAAACCATCGGCGTTGATCGCGGTATGGCCGCGCGTCGCGCAATGGCTTTGCCGGATCAGCGAATGGCTGGGCCTTGCAATTATATCCTCAAGAAAGATCGGCCTGCCGATATAGGCCGCCCAGCGACACATGCCCCGCCCCCGTTTTTTGGTTTTGGCAAGAATGCCATGAAATCCCTTTGGAATCACGTCATATCTTGCCCCGCACGGCGCGCGAACGGTCACAAAACCGCGCATGGGCGGCGTGGCCGAACGGAAGCGGCTGGCGCGGCGTTCTGGTGCGGGGGGACTGGTGCGGGGGGACTGGCGCGGGGGCGTCAGTCCTGCGGGCTTTCCTCGACGATGACCAGATCGCGTTCGGCCGCACCGCGCGCATGTTCCAGCGCCGCCTGATAGGCCGGGCTGCGATAGCAGGCTTCCGCGGCCTCGAGGCTGGGGAAGCGGGCGACCACGTTGCGGGCGCGGTCGCGACCTTCAAGCTGCACATAGCGCGAGGCGCGGGCCAGAAACACGCCGCCATGATCGGCGATCGCCTGGGTGGCGAGCTTGGCATACCGGCCATAGGCCTCGGCATCCGTCACATCGACATGAGCAATCCACAGGGCGGTCATTTCGCACCTCCGATCAGTTTTTCGACATCGGCAATAGCCGCATCGGCCTTGGCCAGATCGGGCGCACCGCCCTGGGCGCGGTCGGGGCGGCCACCGCCCCCCTTGCCGCCAAGCGCCGCCGTCGCGGTCTGCACCATGGTGACGGCGCTGATCCGGTCGGTCAGATCCGGGGTCACGCCGGCCGCGACGGTCGCCTTGCCGTCCGCCTCGGCCAGCACCAGCACCGCGCCGCTGCCAAGCTGGGCCTTCATCTCATCAACCAGCGCGCCCAGTTCCTTGCCGCCGACACCATCGACGCGGCGACCGATGAACCTGACGCCGCCGATCTCTTTCGCCTCGGCCGCGCCGCCGGCACCGCCCATGGCAAGCTGGCGTTTAAGCTGCGCGACCTCATTGGCCAGCGATTTGCGTTCCTCGGCCAGCGCGCGGACCTTGTTCACCACATCGCCCGACTGCGCCTTCAGCAAACCGGCAATCTCGGACAGTTCCTGATCGACCCGGCGCAGTTCGGCCATCGCAGCCTGCCCGGTCAGGGCCTCGATCCGGCGAATGCCCGCCGCCGAGGCGGTTTCGGCGGTCAGCGCGAACATTCCGATGTCGCCGGTACGCCCGACGTGAGTGCCCCCGCACAGTTCCAGCGAATAGGTCTTGCCGTCGGCGCCCTTGCCGGAATTGGCCTGACGCCCCATCGAGACGACCCGCACCTCATCGCCGTATTTTTCACCGAACAGGGCCTGCGCACCGATGGCGCGGGCATCGTCAGGCGTCATGATGCGCGTCTCAACCGGCGAGTTCTGGCGGATGAAATCATTCACCTCACGCTCGATCTTGCCGATTTCCTCGGCGGTCAGCGCCTTGCCGTGGCTGAAATCGAACCGCAGTCGGTCATGCGCGTTCAGGCTGCCTCGCTGGGCCACGTGATCGCCAAGCGTGCGGCGCAGGGCCTCGTGCAGCAGATGCGTGGCCGAATGGTTGGCGCGGATCATGCCGCGCCGTTCGTGATCGACCGAAAGCTGCGCGCCCTGCCCCGGCTGGATCGTGCCCAGCGTAACTTCGGCGATATGGGCATAAACGCCGGCGACCTTTTTCGTATCGGTGACCCGCGCCGCCCCGGTTTCGGTCTTGATCAGGCCGGTATCCCCCACCTGCCCGCCGGATTCGGCATAGAAGGGCGACTGGTTCACGATGATCTGGACCTTGTCGCCCAGTTTCGCCCCGGTGGCTGCGGCGCCATCGACGACAAGAGCGACGATCTGACCCTCGGCCTCCTCGGTGTCATAGCCGAGGAATTCCGTGGTGCCGTGCTTTTCGGCCAGATCGTACCAGATGGCGGCGTCCTTGGATTCGCCACTGCCCGCCCAGGCGGCGCGCGCCTTGGCCTTCTGTTCAGCCATCGCGCTGTCGAAACCGGCGGTGTCGACGCCGCGCCCCTTCTCGCGCAGCGCGTCCTGCGTCAGGTCCAGCGGGAAACCATAGGTGTCGTACAGCTTGAACGCCGCCTCGCCCGGCAGGTCAGCGCCTTCCGGCAGGCGGGTGATTTCATCGTCCAGCAACCGCAACCCGCGATCCAGCGTCTGCTTGAACCGGGTTTCCTCGGTTTTCAGCGTTTCCTCGATCATCGACTGGGCGCGGGACAGTTCGGGATAGGCAGCCCCCATCTGCCGGACAAGCGCCGGGACAAGGCGGTACATGACCGGATCCTTGGCGCCCAGCATATGCGCGTGACGCATCGCGCGGCGCATGATCCGGCGCAGCACGTAGCCCCGCCCCTCGTTCGAGGGCATGACGCCGTCGGCGATCAGGAAGCTGGTCGAGCGCAGATGATCGGCGATCACCCGGTGATGGACCTTGCCAGGGCCATCGGGGTCGCTGCTGGTGGCGTTGGCGCTGGCCTCGATCAGGCTGCGCATCAGGTCGGTGTCGTAATTGTCATGCTTGCCCTGAAGCAGCGCGCCGATCCGCTCCAACCCCATGCCGGTGTCGATCGACGGGTTCGGCAGCGGCTTCATCGTGCCGTCCTCGAACTGTTCGAACTGCATGAAGACGAGGTTCCAGATCTCGATGAACCGGTCGCCGTCCTCATCTTTCGAGCCGGGCGGGCCACCCCAGATCGACGGGCCGTGATCATAGAAGATCTCGGTGGACGGGCCGCAGGGTCCGGTCGGACCCATGCGCCAGAAATTGTCATCGGTGGGAATGCGAATGATGCGGTCGTCCGAGAAACCGGCGACCTTTTTCCAGATCTCCGCCGCCTCGTCATCGGTGTGATAGACCGTGACCAGCAGCCGATCCTTGTCGAGCCCGAAATCGCGGGTCAGAAGCTCCCAGGCATAGGGGATCGCCTGATCTTTGAAATAATCGCCAAAGCTGAAATTCCCCAGCATTTCAAAGAACGTATGATGGCGCGCGGTATAGCCCACATTGTCCAGATCATTGTGCTTGCCGCCGGCGCGCACGCATTTCTGCGCAGTCGTCGCCCGCCGATAATCACGCTTTTCGACGCCGGTGAAGACGTTCTTGAACTGCACCATGCCCGAGTTCGCGAACATGAGCGTCGGATCGTTGCGGGGAACCAACGGGCTGGACTCGACCACCTGGTGGCCATTGCGGTCGTAGAAATCCAGAAACGTGGATCGGATGTCGTTCAGGCTGGGCATGAGAAATCCTCGGGTCGGGCGGCGCTGAGTGATAGCGTTCCGCGCCGCCTGCGTAAAGCCGAAACGCGGTATAGCCAGCAGGTCGACGGCCACGGATGCGGGCCCGGCATATCGGGGGGCCAAATATATCCTGACGCCGAAGTCGCAACGCCCGGTTTCGCGGCGGTTGGATTCAAGGGACGGAATTCAAGGGACGGGATTCGGGCGGCTGGGTTCAAGCGGTGGGATCGTGGGGATGGCGATATTCAAGCGGGGGGATCGGGTGGGCACGGTATTCGGTGACAGGATATTCGGCGCCAGGATGTTCGGCGGACCGTTTGCCGTGGCGGCGCGCCGACGCCCCGCACGGATAACCGCAGGAAAGGCGTTACGCGCAACATCGGTACATATGATCCGCGCACATGATCCGCACGCATGGCGCGATAACACATATGGCGTGATAAAAAGCCGGGAGCGGGTGTCCGTTGCCACGTCCGCGCCCCGGTTCTTGACGCCCGGTCCGGAAAACCCGTCCCGGCCGGATCAGCCGGGCGTGCCGACCCGGTCGAGCCTGCGGGTCGGCTTATTCTTCGGTCAAGGTCTCGTCTTCTTCGAGGCCGGCAAAGTCCAGACCATGGCTGGCGCGGATCTTGTCCTCGATCTCGAGCGACAGGGCGGGATTGTCGCGCAGGAAGTTCTTCGCGTTTTCCCGTCCCTGACCGATGCGTTCATCGCCATAGGAATACCAGGCGCCCGATTTCTCGACCACGCCGGCCTTGACGCCAAGGTCGATCAGCTCGCCCGTCTTCGATATCCCCTCACCATACATGATGTCGAACTCGACCTGCCGGAACGGCGGCGCCACCTTGTTCTTGACCACCTTGACCTTGGTGGAGTTTCCGACCACCTCGTCGCGGTCCTTGATCGAGCCGGTCCGGCGGATATCCAGACGCACCGAGGCATAAAATTTCAGCGCATTGCCGCCGGTCGTGGTTTCGGGGCTGCCGAACATCACCCCGATCTTCATCCGGATCTGGTTGATGAAGATCACCATGCAGTTGCTGCGCCCGATCGAGGCGGTCAGCTTGCGCATCGCCTGGCTCATCAGACGGGCTTGTGAGCCCATCTGCATGTCGCCCATATCGCCCTCGATCTCGGATTTTGGGGTAAGCGCCGCGACCGAGTCGACCACCACCAGATTGACCGCGCCGGAACGCACCAGCGTATCGACGATTTCAAGCGCCTGCTCACCCGTATCGGGCTGCGAGATCAGCAGCTCGTCCAGATTGACCCCGAGCTTGCGGGCATAGCTGGGATCCAGCGCATGTTCGGCATCGACAAAGGCGCAGACGCCGCCCTTTTTCTGCTCTTCGGCGACGACATGCAGGGTCAGGGTGGTTTTACCCGAGCTTTCGGGGCCGAAAATCTCGATGATGCGGCCTTTGGGAAGGCCGCCGATGCCAAGCGCGATATCCAGCCCCAGCGAACCGGTGGAGGTGGCTTCGATCTCGGCGATCGGGCTGTCCGAGCCCAGCTTCATGATCGAGCCCTTGCCGAACTGCCGCTCGATCTGGGCCAGCGCACTGTCCAGCGCCTTCTGCTTGTCTGCGCTGCGCTTGTCACTCATCTCGAAAATGCTCGCCGTTGTCATATCATTCCTCGCCCGTGGTTATTTCACACTCATCGGCCGGGGGCAATTGCGCCCCTCAGCGGAATGTTCCTGCCTTGTTCCCTTATGCCCAAACCAGAACATCTTGGCAACATATCATTTGCACGTCCTGCCCGACCTTACGCGGCGAGGGTTAACAAACGGTTTACAGTCGCGTGCAACATGAATATCTCTGCCCCGCCCCAAGCGGATGGAGTGGCTGCATGCTGATATTCTGGGACAAGCGGCTGGTGTTTCTCGCGACACCGAAGGCCGGATCGACGGCCGTCGAGGTCGCGCTCGAATCACTCGCCTGCGCAAGCGTCCAGCGCCCGGCGGCGCTGAAGCACACGACGGCGCGCAGCTATCGCGATCACATCGCGCCATGGCTGGGTCTGGCGGCGGGGGGCGAGTTCACCACCGTCGCCCTGATGCGCGAGCCCATCGACTGGCTGCGCAGCTGGTACCGGTTCCGGCTGCGCGACGATAACGACGATCCGGCGCATTCCATGGCCGGGATCAGTTTTGACGATTTCGTCGGCCTGCATGCGGCGGGCAATCGCGACATGACGGCGGGGTTCGGCTCGCAGGCCGATTTCCTGACCGATGGCGGCACGCGGCTTGTCACCCATATTTTCCGCTATGAGGATATGGACGCGCTGACCCGGTTTCTCGAGGATCGGCTGGATTGCGAGATCAGCCTGCCGCGCGTCAACGTGCCGCCCTCGGTCGACGTGACGCTGAGCCCCGAGACCGAGGCCAAGGCGCGCGCGGCCATGGCGGCCGATATCGCGCTGTACCAGTCGCTGACCTGACGCGCCCGCCGCGCCGGTCACTTAACTGCGTCGACGACCCACGACCGTTCAATCCGACATGATTTTCTGGACCGTCGCCGTCAGTTCAGACAGCGTGAACGGCTTCGGCAGGAATGTCGCGTTCGGGATCGGCGGCTGGCCGTCGTTGAAAATATCCTCGGTATAGCCCGAGATGAACACCACGCGGGTGTTCGGCCGGTCTTTCAGGGCGGTGCGAACCCATGCCGGGCCGTCCATGCCGGGCATCACCACATCAGTTACAAAGACATCTACCTTCAGCCGCGCATTCGACAGCAGATCCAACGCCGTTTCCGCGCTGTCGGCCTCGGTCACGCTGAACCCGCGCAGGGTCAGCGCCCGCGCCGCGAAGGATCGGACCGGCGCCTCGTCCTCGACCAGAAGCACGCTGCCGACGACCGGGGCATATTCCGCGGCCGTGGTGACCCCGGCCGGCGCGACTGCCTGATCGGTCGGGTTTTCGGCGGTCTGATCGGAATGGGCCTGAACGGGTGCCGCATCGCCCGCGGGCGCGTCATCAGCAAGCGCGTCGGCCGGATTGGCGGTCGCGCCGCCCCTGACCTGACTTGCCCGCTCGGCAGCCAGGTTGCCGGGAATATGGTTCGGCAGATAGACGGTAAACTCCGTCCCCTTGTCCAGCTCGCTGTCGCAAAAGATATAGCCGCCGGTTTGCTTGACGATGCCGTAAACGGTGGAGAGACCAAGGCCCGTGCCCTCGCCCGTGCGTTTCGTGGTGTAGAACGGCTCGAATATCTTGTCGAGCTTGTCGGGGGCGATCCCGCACCCCTCGTCGCTGACCTGAATGCGCACATAGTCACCGGGTGGCAGGGGCGCGTGCAGGCCCGGCGTTGCGGCCTTGGCGCTGTAATTCTCGGTCCGGATCGAGACCGTCCCGCCCGCCGGCATTGCGTCGCGGGCGTTGACGACCAGGTTCATGACCACCTGCTCCAACTGTCGCTTGTCGGCGCGGACGCGGTGCAGGCCCGGATCGTGGTCGATGCTGAGAACGACCCGTTCCCCGACCAGCCGGTTCAGCAGATGGGCGAGATCCGACAGGGTTTCGCGCAGGTCGAGCACGGTCGGCTTGAGCGTCTGCTTGCGCGAAAACGCCAGAAGCTGACCGACCAGGCTGGCCGCGCGGTTGGCGTTCTGGCTGATCTGATCGAGATCGGCATATTCCGGGTCGCCGCGATCATGGCGCAGCATCAAGAGATCGCAATGCCCGGTAATCGCCGTCAGCAGGTTATTGAAATCATGGGCGATCCCGCCGGCAAGCTGGCCGATCGCCTGCATCTTCTGGCTTTGGACGAATTGCGCCTCAAGCGTTTTCATCGCGGTGACATCCGACAGCACCGCGATCAGCCCCGAACTGCCGCCGTTTTCACGTGACAAGGTGATCTGCATATAGGTTTCGGTTGGCGAGAGCCGCGCGCGCAGCACCTCGGGGCGACCTTCCGACCGGCCGTCCAGAGCCTCGGCGATCCAGTCGGCCGCCGGCCGGCCCAGCCCGTCGAACAGATCGGGGAACCGCGCATTGGCCGGAATATCCCCCAGCAGCCTGCGCGCTGCGGCATTGATCGCGGTTACCTTGCCGTCGTGGTCCATGCCCAGCAAGGCGATCGGCAACCTGTCGAAATCCGCGGTCGTGCCCGAGGCGGTTTCACGCTGCACGTCCTCGGCCGGCGGCGGTGCCGCCTGTTCGGCCGCTTCGATCCGCCACAGCATCAGTGCACCGCCAAGCCGGATCTCCGCCGTCAGCGCCTGGCCATAGGTGGCGTCCGTCAGGCGGCGGCGCGCACGGCCATCGCGGAGCGCGCGCGCAAGAAGCTGACCAACGATCACCT
This sequence comes from Paracoccus pacificus, assembly GCF_042680785.1. Classification (NCBI taxonomy): domain Bacteria; kingdom Pseudomonadati; phylum Pseudomonadota; class Alphaproteobacteria; order Rhodobacterales; family Paracoccaceae; genus Paracoccus; species Paracoccus pacificus. Next base: position 261,577 of record NZ_JBHUEN010000043.1, on the reverse strand, counting down.
GCGGATCGGCCGCCAGACGCGCAAAGGCATTCGCCAGTGGCTGACCCCGCCGGTCACCGGACATCCGCGCAGCGGCCGGGTTCTGATAAAGGATGCATCCATCGCCATCGGCAACCCAGACCGGCACCGCCAAGGGTTCAAATTCCGGCTGCAGCCTGCGCAGCAGCAGCCGGGCCGAGAATGCGCGCCGGACAGATGCCCCCGAAATGACCATCGCCAGAATCAGCAAGGCCGCGCACAGCCCGGCGACGATCAGCGCCAGCGCATCCGGCGCACCGCTGAGCCATCGGTCCGACGCGAGCCAGAAACTGCCCAGCAGCACCGGAAGGACCAGAAGCGGCAGAACGGTCAGACCGCTGCGCGGCAGGCCAGGAAATGAATCGGAATGCGGCATCGGTGCGGTTCCCGTGGTCGATGACAGGACCCTAACCAACCATTTCTTAATGGTTCGTAAATGCCACAGCATTTTAGCCATTTTTCCGCATCACGGCATAGAAAAACCCGTCGCTCGCATCCAGAGGCGTCAACAATTGCCGGTGCTCGACGGTGAAACCCGGAAACCGTTTCAGGAAAGCGTCGATCTGCGCGTCGTTTTCGGCACCAAGCAGCGAACAGGTCAGATAGGCAAGATGGCCGCCCGGACGGACTAGCGCCTGCGCCCGATCAAGGATTTCGGCCTGAAGCGCGGTGATCCCGGCCAGCCGATCCGGTGTCAGCCGCCATTTCGCGTCGGGCGTACGGCGCCACGTCCCGGAACCCGAACAGGGCGCGTCCACCACCACGAGATCATAGGGGCCTTCGGCCTTTCCCGGTTGCAAAATGCGCACCCGCGCGCCTGCCCTTGCGGCGCGGGCGGGAAGATCGGCCATGCGCGAGGGCGTCACGTCATGGGCGTCGAAATGCGCGTCGGTCACGGCGGCCATCGCCAGCGTCTTGCCCCCGCCCCCGGCGCAATAGTCAAGCACCCGATCGCCGGCCTGGACGGGAAGGGCTGCCGCCGCGATCTGGCTGGACAGGTCCTGCAACTCGACCTGACCCGACAGAAACGGCGTTGAGCGGGCGATTCCGCGTTCGCCCTGCACGACTTGCAGCGCCTGCGGCAGGCCAGAAACCGGGCGCGTCTGAATGCCGGCATCGGCAAGGGCATCGGTCAGATCCGGCGCGGCGCGTTTCGGGTTGATCCGCAGCCAGACCGGCGCGCGTTCTCGCATCGCCGCCATGACCGGGGTGTAATCATCGCCAAGCGCGGATTGCAGCGCCGGGACGAGCCAGCCCGGCACGTCGAGCCCGGCCGCGTCCTCGACCGCGTCTCCGGCCGCGTCTCCGGGCGGCGGCGCCGCACGCTCCGCGTCATCAAGCGGCGGCGGTGCGTGGCCAAGGCCGGTGAATACCGTGTCGGGGTCGATGCCTTCCTCGCGGCAGCGCCCGATCATCACGCCGCGGCCGGTCAGCCCGCCGCCAAGGGCCGCGCGGGAATGCAGCCGCCGCAAGCTGTCGAACACCAGATCACGCACCGCCGTGCGGTCGCCCGAGCCGGCAAAGCGGCTTGCGCGCGCCCATTGGATCAGCGCCTGCTCGGCCGGGGCGCCGGCGATGACCCGATCAAGAACCTCAATCGCTGCGGCGACCCTTGCACCCGGGGTCATCGCAGCACCTGCGTGTGGTTGTCTGGCATATGCGTATTCATTCCACCCGGCCGGCCGTTTCCCGCGGATCGCGGCTGCCGACGTGACAGACGACATCCGCAACAAACTGGCGCGGGCGGGGGGTTTTATCAAGGCATCTGCGCCCCCGTCTCCTGATCCATCGCGACCAGCCGCGTTCCCGCCCTAAGCAGCGATCCGCGCCGGCCACCCAGCACCGCAAGCGAGGCCGCCGTCCCGGTGCGCGGCGTCCCCATGGGCGCACCCAGAATCGTCAGCCGCTGCCGGACCGGGGCAATCTCCTCGGGCGGAAGCGGGCTGAGACCGGCGAACTGGTTATAGGTCTCGGGCGTGCCCTCCAGCCCGCCGAAGCCGTTTTTCAGATAGGCGGCGCGAAGCTGGTCGAAGCGTACCAGATACTTGTCCGCAAACCCCGGCGTCTTTGAATGAAACGCCGCCGCCGCCATGCGCCAGTCACCGGATTCCGCGTGCAGCTGCTGGACGAAGCGGGCTGCATAGCGGGTGTTGGCCAACGGGTCGAACATCTCGGCGATCGAGGCGAAATTCTTGCCGTGCCAACGGTAATTGATCTGAAAACAGCCGATATCCACGTTCGGGCGCCCCTGCGCGACACGGTCCGAGGCGAATGCAAGGGCCGATTGCGGGTCGTCGAACCACGTGCCCTTTCCTTCGGCATTCACGCTCCACGCCCAGGGGCGGACCTTGCCCTCGCGCCGCCTGCCGGTTTCGGTCAGGGTCAGAGTGGCGAGGATATCGACCGGAACGCCGGTTTCGGCGGCGACCTTGACGGCGGCCCATTCGCAGACCTCGGCCGGCTGCAGATTGCCTGGCGCGGCCGCCAAGGCGGGCCAGAGCAGCCCCGGAAGCGTCAGGGCGATCAGAGCAAGCGCGGCGAACCAGCCTGCCGAACGATGACGGGGCCGCCTTGCGTCTGTGAAAGATCGGATGATTCCAGCCATGCCGTATCGCTACCGCACGGCGGTTAATTTCCGATTAGCAGGGCCGCCAAATCGGCCACCAAAGCGGCCGGTGGACCAGTTTTATTGGTCCCCGGGGTTTGCGGATGATTTTCAGCCGTGTTCGCGCAGGAAAGCGCCGGCCAATGCGGCTGCCTCGCGGGCCTGCGGCAGGTCGCGGGTCATTTGCAGGAACCCGTGCGTCACCCCGGGCACGACGACCGGATCAACTGGCCGCCCCGCCTCGGCCAGCCGCACGGCGAGCCTTTCGGTATCGCTGAGCAGCGGATCTATACCCGCCGCCAGCAGGAACAGCGGCGGCAGCGCGGCCATCGCTTTCGGCTCTGCCCGAAGCGGGGACGCCAGCGGGTCGGCGCGGGCCGCCGGATCCGGCAGATACCAGTCCCAATAGCGCTGCATCTTGCCGCGGGTCAGCCCCGGCCCGTCGCTGAAATATTGATAGGACGGGCTGTCGAAATCGGCATCGAACACGCCATAGAACAGCGCCGCCGCAGACGCCGGCGATGGCCGGCCGGCGGCGATTTCATACAATAGCGCGGCAAGGGCAAGGTTAGCGCCGGCGGAATCGCCCGCAACCGCGACCGGCCCCGGATGCAGCCGCGCAGAAGCCGCGAGCATGTCCGCCGCCCGCAACGTCGCGACCACATCCATCAGCCCGGCGGGAAAGGGAAACTCGGGCGAAAGCCGATAGTTCGGCGACAGGACCGCGCGCCCTGACGCCAGAGCAAGCTCCGAGGCGAAACGCTCATGCGTGGCTGGGCTGCCGAAAGCAAAGCCGCCTCCATGCACGTATACGACCACACCCGGCCGCGCCTGCGGCGGCACCAGCCAAAGCGCGCTGAGTTGCGGTGTGCCCAGATCATCACTGGCCGGAACAATAACCGTCTCGACCCGTTCCAGCGCCGGTAGATCGCGGTTCCACCAGCGGTTGTTCTCGATAAAACGCGCCCTGCCCTGATCGGCGGGCAGCAGGGTCAGATCGCTCGCGGGGCCCAGTTCCGCATCCGCCGCCGCCTGAACGGCGACAAGTTCGGGGGCGAGTTTCGCAGAAAAGTCACTCATGTGGCAGCACCCTTGAAAACGTCGGAACCGCAATCGGCGATGGTGGCGAGGTGATGGTGCGGCGGGCGGTGTCGGCCAGATCGTGGCGCCCCCATTCGCGCGATAGCTTGAAAAGCTGGTTACGGATCAGGCAAGGATGCAGGATCGGCTTTCGCCCGGCAAGACCCGCGTCGCTGAGGATGGGTTCGTGAAAGCGGCGGTCGAAGGTGGCAAGGCCAAAATCATCCCGGCTTAGGGCGCCCGCCAATCATGAACCGGCTTGCCGGGCGCGCCCCGGACGGTTTCCCCCGCATTAAATCCGCCGGTGGATCAGGAACGTCCCATTCGCCCTATCCCCGGCGCAGCCCGAAACCCCGGTCCCGCGATAACCGCGCCATTGTAGCGGCCCAACGTTCGCCGTCATCGTCAGAATCCCTTTGAGGATGACACGCAAGTTGCAGGCGCCCGGCCTGACCGGGTGCCGGGGCGAAAGCGGGCGCGGAAGCAGGGGGCGAAGCAATTGAAAACCCGCCTGATGTCGCGTATCTACTCGCCGCTTTCCCGGCGAATGCGCTTGCTTGTCAGTCACTTGTTTTCGGTCATGAATGCACATGAGCCGACAGCCCGGCAGCCGTCCGTTGCAGGAATGGGCGCGATCCCGGCCGGCGGCAACCAACGTGAAAGACGCGACATAGATGAAAAACGTGAAATCGCTGGGGCTTTTGGCCATCGCGGTGCTGATCGGCGCGGGTCTTTGGTGGTGGTGGGAACACGGCAAGACCTATCCCTCGACCGATGACGCGTATCTCGGCGCGAATATCGTCAATATCGCGCCCGAGATCGCCGGCCGGGTGATCGACGTGGCGGTGGTCGAAAACGGTTATGTCGCGGCGGGTGACGTCTTGTTCCGGCTGGACCCCGACGCCATGACCGCCGCCGTGGATCTGGCGCAGGCCCAGCTTGATCAGGCGACGCAGGTCGCGGGCGTGGCCGGATCCGACGTCACGGCGGCGGCGGCGCAGGTGACCAATGCCGACGCCGCCCTGCGCCGCGCGCAGCTTGACTTTGACCGTAACGAACGCCTGTTCCGGCTGGGCGACATCGCCAAAGCCGCGCTTGATCAGGCGACGGCGGCCCGCGATCAGGCCGAGGCGCAAAAGCAGGCGGCCGAGGCGGCGCTTGCCGCGGCGCGCGATCAGTTGGGCGACACCGGCGAGCAGAACGCCGGCGTGCGTCTGGCGCTGGCCGGGCTGAAACAGGCGCAGCTGAACCTTGACCACACCACGGTGCTTGCCCCGACCAGCGGCTGGATCGCCAACCTGACGCTGCGCCCCGGGTCCTACGTGGCGCCGGGGCAGCAACTGTTCGCGCTGGTCGAAGAAGGCGCATGGTGGGTGGACGGCAATTTCAAGGAAACCGATTTGCGGCGCATCCGCCCCGGCCAGCCGGTCGCGCTTGAAATCGACATGTATTCGGGCACCAAGGTCAAGGGTGTGGTGGACAGCATCGGCGCGGGCTCGGGCGCGGTTTTCTCGCTTTTGCCGCCCGAGAACGCGACCGGAAACTGGGTCAAGGTCACGCAGCGTTTCCCGGTGCGGATCAGGATCGAGGACACGCCGGACGACAAGGCGCTGCAATTGCGGGTCGGCGCCAGCGTCACCGCCACGGTCGACACCTCGGCGCTGGACGCGAAATAGCCATGTCGCTGGCCGCCGAGGCAACTGAAAGCACCAGGCCGGCCGGCACGGTGCGCTGGACGGTGGTTCTGGCCGTGGTGCTGACCGCCGTCCTCGAGGTGCTGGATTCGACCATCGTCAACGTCGCCCTGCCCCATATGAAGGCGACGTTCGGCATCACCAACGATCAGACCATCTGGATCCTGACCAGCTATATCGTGGCCTCGGTCGTGGTCATGCCGCTGACCGGGTTCTTTGCCCGCCGCTTTGGCCGCAGGCGGCTGATCACGGTGGCGATCGTCGGGTTCGCGGTATTCTCGGCGCTTTGCGGCCTGTCGTGGAGCGTCGAGGTCATCGTGCTGTGCCGCCTGGGTCAGGGCATTTTCGGGGCCTTCCTGATCCCGCTTTCGCAATCCATCCTGTTCGACAGTTTCCCGCGCGAAAAACGCGGTCAGGCGATGGCGCTGTTCGGGCTGGGCGTCATCGTCGCGCCCGTCCTTGGCCCGACCCTTGGCGCGATCCTGACCGAGTATTTCTCGTGGCGTGCGGTGTTCTACGTGAACCTTCCGATTGCGGCTTTCGCACTGTTCATGATGTCGGGAGAGCTGAGGCGCGGTGAAACCCGCAAGGTCAGCATCGACTGGACCGGTCTGGGGCTGATGGTGGCGATGATCGGCGCGCTGCAACTGGTTCTGGATCAGGGCGAAACGCGCGACTGGTTTTCCTCGCCGCTGATACAGGTCGCGGCGATCATCTCGGCGGTGTCCGGGGTGCTTTTCGTGGCGCGCGGATGGGGGCTTTCCACCAATATCATTGACTTTTCGCTGTTTCGCGACCGCAGCTTTGCAGCGGCGAATTTCGCCATGATGGGTTTTGGTCTGGCCATGTTCGGCACCATCGCGGTGTTGCCGCTGTTCGTGCAGGGGCTGCTGGGCTATCCGGTGCTTGACGCGGGTTATCTGTTCATGCCGCGCGGCATCGCGGCGGGGTTTTCGATGGTCATCACCGGCTCGGTGCTCGTCCGCCGCTTCGATCCCCGGATGCTGGTCGCCATGGGTCTTTTGCTGACCGGGACCGGCAATATTGCGCTGGGCTGGCTGAACCTGAACGCAGGGTTCTGGGATCTGGCGATACCGGGCGTGGTTTCCGGTCTGGGCATGGGGCTGTTTTTCGTGCCGATGTCGACGCTGGCATTCCAGAACGTCGGCCCCGACCGGCAGGACGAGGCATCGGGGATCTATGGCGTCACCCGCTCGATCGGGTCGTCCATCGGGATCGCCATCATCGGCTGGCAAGTGGCCAGCCGGACGCAATTCCATTGGTCGGTGCTGAGCAGCCATCTGACCGCGTTCAACCCGAACGTCTGGAGATACCTGCAACCCCTCGGGCTGGATCCGACGACTGCGGAAGGCGCCGGGCAGTTGGCCGCGCAGCTTTCGGCGCAGGCCGCGATGCTGGCGTTTCAGGATGCTTTCACCCTGACCGGATGGGCCGCATTCGCGATGCTGCCGGTCGTGCTTATCATGCAAAGACCGACAAAGATCGCCGCGGCGCCCGCACATTGATCACATGGGCAATGCGCCCTGAACCTCGGAACCTCGCATCATGAATGATCACGCCACTACGCACAGCCATGCAAAACTGCCCTGCCATGTCTGCGGCCGCCTGTTCAGGCGCGATCAGCTTCGGTCCTGGGTCTCGGTCCAACCCGGCATATCGCGGTTGATCGACGATGCCGCGCCGGGCTGGACCGACGGCAAGTTCATCTGCCGCGAGGATCTTTCGAAATTTCGCCACAGCTATATCGAACATCTGCTGAAGGACGAACACGGCACGCTGAGCCGCCGGCCAATGATAAAGCCGCCATGCTTCGCGGGCATGACGGCTTGGGCGAGATACGCGACACCCTTTAGGCCGGGTTCCGCAATGAGGCGACAGCCCTAGACGGTCTGTTCGCTTGCCTTTGGCTCTTCGGTCAGCGTGGCGAAATAATTCGACAGCAGCGCGCCCGAGATATTGTGCCAGACGCTGAAGATCGCGCTTGGCACCGCGGCCAGCGGTGAAAAATAGGTCGTCGCCAGCGCCGCGCCCAGACCGGAATTCTGCATCCCGACCTCGATCGCGATCGCCTTGCGCTTGGCCAGACTCAGCCCGAAAGCGCGGGCGGCAAAAAATCCCAGCAGATAGCCGATGCCGTTATGCAGGACGACCACGGCAAAGATCAGAAGGCCGGACTGAACGATCGCCCCTTTGGAGGCCGCGACAACCGCCGCCACGATCAGCACGATCCCGGCCACGCTGACCAGCGGCAGCGCCGGCACCGCCAGCCGCACGAAACCGGGGATAAGCTTTTGCGCGATGAACCCCAGCGCGAGCGGCAGCAGCACCACCTTCACGATCGACATGAACATCGCCCAGGCGTCCACCGGCAGAAACTCGCTGGCGAGCAGCCAGACCAGAAACGGCGTCACCACCGGCGCCAGCAGCGTCGTGACGCTGGTGCAGGCCACCGAAAGGGCGACGTCGCCCTTGGACAGATAGGTCATGACGTTGCTTGAGGTCCCGCCGGGGCAGCAGCCGACAAGGATCACGCCCGCCGCGACCTCGGGCGACATCGGGATGATCCGGGTCAGCATCACCGCGACCAGCGGCATGATCAGGAATTGCGACACGACGCCGATGCCGACGTCAAAGGGCCGGCGCGCGACCTCGCGGAAGTCGGCGGCCGAGATCGTCAGGCCCATCCCGAACATGATGATCCCCAGCAGCGGGACGATCCACGCGGTCAGCGGGCGGAAAATCTCGGGCAGGAAGAACCCCAGAGCCGCGAACAGGATCACCCATATGGCAAATGACTTGCCGACGAACGCCGAAAAGCTTGCGATCGCTTTCAATTCACACTCCTGCAAAGCAATTTTATTTCGAAAAGCCCGCTGCCGATACAGCCTCCGGCGCGTCGGCACAACCCATGCGACGGCAAATCTCGCGACCGGAGCCAGCACCGGCCCGTTGCGGACCACCGTTCCCGATCAGATCGTCTTCGGGCCGATGCGGCTTGACCCGTCGGATCGGTGCCAAACCGTCAAGCGTTCCGACACCTGGTTTCAAGCGTCGAAAACGAAGCATTATCAGCTTGTTGCCTGCAGAACAGGCTTTCGTCGCACTATCTTCGCGTCACCATCAACACCCGCCCTGATCTGCGTGGCGCCCCACGCGGCCGGGATGCGGTGACGACGGCATTGCCGATCCTCACGAAAATCCCGGCGAACCCTGAAATGCCGGTTTTCCGCCGCGCCGGCGGAACGGCGCGGCCGAGAGGGCGATCCCGGTCGCCGCGCTGACGCACGACCGGGGCCGTTCGTCAGCCAAGCCGATAGTTCGGCGCTTCCCGGGTGATCTGCACGTCGTGGACGTGGCTTTCCTTCAGCCCGGCACCGGTGATCCGGACGAACTGGCAGCCGCCGCGCATTTCGGCCACGGTCGCGCTGCCGGTATAGCCCATGGCGGCGCGCAGGCCCCCGACCATCTGGTGAATCACCGCCGAGACATTGCCCTTGTAAGGCACCTGCCCCTCGATCCCTTCCGGCACCAGCTTGTCGCTGGCCGCGTCCTTCTGGAAATAGCGGTCGGCGCTGCCGCGCGCCATGGCGCCCAGACTGCCCATGCCGCGATAGGATTTGAACGACCGGCCCTGATACAGGATCACCTCGCCCGGGCTTTCCTCGGTCCCGGCGATGGCGCTGCCGACCATGGCGCAGCTTGCCCCCGCCGCAATCGCCTTGGCGAAATCGCCCGAGAACTTGATGCCGCCATCGGCGATCACCGGCACGTCGCCCGCCGCGCTGGCCGCATCCATTATCGCGGTCAGTTGCGGCACGCCGACGCCCGCGACAATGCGCGTCGTACAGATCGAGCCGGGCCCGATACCGACCTTGACCGCATCCGCACCGGCGTCGATCAGCGCCCGGGCGCCCTCGGCCGTCGCGACATTGCCGGCGACGACCTGCACCTGATTCGAGAAATTCTTGATCCGGCTGACCGCCATGCCGACCCCCTCGGAGTGACCATGCGCGGTGTCGATGACGACCATGTCGACGCCTGCCTCGATCAGGGCCTGGCTGCGTTCAAACCCCTCATTCCCGACGGTCGAGGCCGCCGCGACCCGCAGCCGGCCCAGTTCGTCCTTGCAGGCCAGCGGGTTCAGAACCGAGGTTTCGGTATCTTTCAGCGTCAGAAGCCCGGTCAGCTTGCCGTTGCCGTCGGTCACCAGCAGCTTTTCGATCCGGCGCGATTTCATCAGGTTGATCGCCTCGGTCCGGTCGGCGGGCTCTCGCAGGACGGCGAGGTTGTCGGCGGTCATCATCACCCGCACCGGGGTCTTGTCGTCGCTGGCGAACCGCATGTCGCGGTTGGTCACGATGCCCAGTACCCGCCCGTCATTGTCGACCACCGGAAACCCGGTGACGTTATAGCGTTCCTGCAAAGCCTTGGCGTCGGCAAGCGTCTGTTCGGGCGTCAGGGTGATCGGGTTATAGACGATCCCGCTTTCGAACCGCTTTACCCGGCGCACCTCCTCGGCCTGCTGCTCGATCCCGAGGTTGCGGTGAATGACGCCCATGCCGCCGGCCTGCGCCATCGCGATCGCCATCCGGCTTTCGGTCACGGTATCCATGGCCGAGGACAAAAGCGGAATGTTCATCCTGATCGTACGGGTGACGAATGTCGTCACGTCGGCGGTCGCGGGCAGGACGCTGGACGCAGCCGGTACCAATAGAACATCGTCAAAGGTCAGTGCCTCACGAATCTGCATTTGCTGCATCCTTGTCCGGGGTTCGTTTGGCAGTTTCCCCTGTCACGACCGGCTGGGAATGTCCAGAGCGCCGCCGCAAACCCCGCAAGCGTGGCCGTGACGCCACGGCGGTTTTTCAACGTTGTGTTGAACGCCACGTCACGACGTCGCGATGATTGACGGTTTTTCAGCCGGTGATACCGATTGTTACAGGGATCCAGTTTTCGGGATTTGAGGGAGGAGCGAATAATGAAAACATTCTTGATGGTCACGACAGCCGCGATTTGCGGCGCCACGGTGGCCGGCGCCGCGGGGGTCGAGCGTAACGCCTTTAATATCGAGCCGCTGTTCGAGAAGGGAAATTACGCCGAATTCAGCTTTCGGCATGTGACCCCGACCGTCAAGGGCCGCGACGCAAGCCTGTTCGGCGGCCTTGAATTCGACGACGTGGCGAACAGCTTCAATTCGATCGGCATGGCATACAAGCGCGATTTCGGAAACGGCCTGTCCGGGGCGGTCATTCTGGAACAGCCGTTCGGCGCCGACCTGAATTATCCCTACCCCAACCCGGCCGCGGGCGAGGGCTCGATCGCACTCGGGGGCACCGAGGTGACGGTCAAGTCGACCTCGCTGACCGGCCTGCTGCGCTATAAGATGGAGAATAACTTCGGCGTCCACGGCGGTCTGCGCATCGACCGCGCCGAGGGCAACGTCAAGCTGCGGGGTTTGGCCTATGGGCCGGTCAATGGCTATGACGTCGATCTGGACAGCGACGTGGGGATCGGCTGGGTCGCGGGGGTGTCTTACGAGATCCCGGAATATGCGGCGCGGGTATCGCTGACCTACAACTCGGCGATCAAGCATTCGTTCGACACGACCGAAAAAGGCCCGCTGGTCGACCCCGATGGGCCCGGTCCCTATCCGGCGCTTCCGCTGCTGAACGGAGATTCGAAGACCAAGGTCAAGACGCCCTCCTCGCTCGCGCTGGACTTCCAGACCGGCATCGCCGCCGACACGCTGCTGTTCGGTCAGATCCGCTGGACCAAGTGGAGCGAATTTAAGGTCGACCCCGAGAACTTCACCAAAGTCACCGGCGAAGGCCTGGTCGATCTGGACAACTCGACCGCCGTCATGCTGGGCGTTGGCCGCAAGTTCAATGAAAACTGGGCCGGATCGGTCGCGGTGAACTGGGAAAGCAGGGATGGTGAGCTGGTGTCGCCGCTGGCGCCGACAAGCGGCAAGAAAGGCATCACGCTGGCCGCGATCTATACCCGCGACAACATGAAGATCACGACCGGGATCAACTATACCAAGCTGGGCGACGCCTCGCCCGAAACAAGTGACGATGCGCGCGCCAAAACCCGCAATAACGAGCTGATCGGCGTCGGCATGAAGGTGGGCTTCACCTTCTGATCTCGCCCCCGACCGGCGATCATCGCAATGAAACGGACCGCCCGGCATCCATACCGGGCGGTCCGCTCTTTTCAGGGAATGCGGGTCAGGGAACGCGGCGACAAACGCGGAGGCGCGTAGGACGGGCTAGGCTGCATCCTCCAGCAGAAACGGCGTCCCCCAAGGATCATCCAGCCGCGCGCCTTCGCCGATCTGCGCCCGCGCGGTGTCGTTGATCCGCAGCACGACCTCATCCAGCCCGGGCATATCCGTTGGGCGGCGCCCGGCACCGCGGCTGTTCCAGACGTTGCCGGCAAGCTGGTGGTGATACCCGCCCGAGCCGAACCACAGCCCGCCGCGCGCGTCATAGGTTTGCGTAAGCCCCAGCCGGCCCGCCATGAAATCATAAGCGTCACCCAGATCGCCGACCTGCAAATGGACATGCCCGATGATGCTGCCCTCCGGGATGCCCTGCCACGCGCCCGAACTTTCGGCCAGCAGTTTGTCCAGATCCAGCCGGTGGGTGTACATCTCGATCGTGTCCCCCTGGCGGTTCCATTCGGACACCGGCCGGTCGGCATAGATCTCGATTCCGTTGCCCTCGGGGTCGGCCAGATAAAGCGCATCGCTGACCCCGTGGTCGGCCGCGCCTTGCAGAGCCAGATTGCTTTGGGCCGCGAACGCCAGCCAGCGGCTCAGATCGGCGCGCGAGGGCAACAGGAAAGCGTTGTGGAACAGCCCGGCCTGACGCGGATCGCCGGGCCGCAGCGCGGGATCGCCGCGCAGTTCCAAAAGCGTCTTGTCGGCGGTCCCAAGCTCGACCGACGATCGGTCCTGCGACCGCACGTTCAGCCCCAGCGCTTCGCGATACCACGCCGTCATTGCCGGCAGATCGCGGACGCGCAGCGCAACACGGTCGATTTCAACTGGATAGGCCATTGCCCCGTTCCTCAGCAGCTTCCGGTATACCTAACCACGAAACTGGGCCGAGAAATGCAAATCCGGTAGTGGCCAGCCCGGAAACCCAGCATTCGACAATCCCGAACAGCTGCGCCGCATCACGCCCACCCCGCCCGCGCCCCATATCCGGCCATCAAAGCGTGCTGGATTCCGCCCAATAATCGACGTTGCCATCCTTGGCGTATGTGTCGATCTCGGCCAGTTCCTCGGTCGAGAACGCCAGACCGCCCAACGCGCCCAGCGAGTTGTCCAATTGCTCGACCGTGCGCGCGCCGATCAGCGCCGAGGTCATGCGCGGATCGCGCAGCACCCAGGCGATCGCCATCTGCGCCAGCGTCTGGCCGCGCCGCTCGGCAATCGCGTTCAGCGCCCTGATCCGCGCGACCAGCGCCTCGGTGATCGTGTCCTTGCCGAAACCGGCGCGGTTGGGCGCCCCCCGCGCGGCACGGGCATCCTTGGGAATGCCGTTCAGATAGCGCGAGGTCAGCAGCCCCTGCGCAAGCGGCGAAAAGCCGATGCATCCGGTGCCCAGTTCTTCCAGCGTGTCCAGCAGCCCATCCTCGATCTTTCGGTTGAACATCGAATAATTCGGCTGATGGATGAACAGGGGCACGCGCTCCTCTTGCAGGATCGCGGCGGCCCGGCGGGTCAGTTCGGGTGAATAGCTGGAGATGCCGATATACAGCGCCTTGCCCTGACGATGCATATGCGCAAGCGCGCCCATGGTTTCTTCAAGCGGCGTGGTCGGATCGACGCGGTGCGAATAGAAGATGTCGACATAGTCGAGCCCCATCCGCTTCAGCGACTGGTCAAGGCTCGCGATCAGGTATTTCCGGCTGCCGCCGATCCCGCCATAGGGGCCCGGCCACATCCCCCAGCCGGCTTTGGACGAAATGATCAGCTCGTCCCGATAGGGGGCGAAATCGGTCGCCAGAACCCGGCCGAACATTTCCTCGGCCGAGCCGGGCGGCGGGCCATAGTTGTTCGCAAGGTCGAAATGGGTGATGCCGCGGTCAAAGGCGCGGCGCAGGATCGCGCGGCCGGTCTCGTGGGAATCGGTGCCGCCGAAGTTCTGCCAAAGCCCCAGCGAGATGACGGGCAGGTCGATGCCGCTTCGACCGGTGCGGCGGTATTCCATATCACCCTGATAGCGGTTGGCCGCAGCCTGATAATTGCGCATCCTGAATCTCCTGTTCGGGGTATTCTTGGCTGAATTCCGGGCCGGCGGCCATAGCCGGCATTGCCTGATCTGTCTTGAAACCCTGCTGCGGATCCTGCGCGATCACAAGGCGATCCGGGAATGATATAACGGTGCCGGGCGGGTCCGGCTGCATCCTCTCGGGCGCCTCGATTCGGGCAACGCATCTCGCGAAAGGCCCGCCGCGAAAACCGGCAGCGCCGCCAAGGCGGCAACCGAGGGTCGTTCCACGTCATCGCCCTGTCCGGGCTGCCCTTTGACGCCCCCACAACCCGCATCACGGATCGACCCCATATTGAGGCCGGTGGCGAAGATCTTTCGCCCACCCGGCTAGCGCCGGTTCCCGACGATCTCATACTTCAAGAACCCCGTCCTGCCGTGGGTGTACCGATGATGACCGGGGCCGGGCATGACAGGCGCTTCCCGGCCATATGCGGGGGTATCCTGAACGCGCGAGGGCACGACGACCACTTCCAGCGGCGAGCAATGCGCGGCCCCTCCGAAACTGCGCTTTCCGCTGTCGGCGCTCGCGGGGCCCGGTCATGCCGCCAAGGCAATGATTCGCATGGCCGCCGGGCGCGCGATGAGGCCTCCCCTAAATTTGCGGGGATCGGTCATTGTCATGTCGGCGGGATTATGGTGCCCAGAGCCGGAATCGAACCAGCGACACGCGGATTTTCAATCCGCTGCTCTACCAACTGAGCTATCTGGGCCCAAGCGGCAAGGCAAACGCCTTTGCCGGGGTGTGGCGTTGTTAGACGAGGGGCGCGGTGCTGTCCAGTGCGAAAATCGGCCCGGGTGGAGCGGTGGCGCGGCTTAGTTTTCGTCCTCGGTCGGGGGCTGTTCGTTCCCCGGCAGGACATAGGTTCCGTTGAACCACCGCCCGAGATCCACATCGGCGCAGCGCCGCGAACAAAACGGCCGGTATGCCTGGGTCGAGGGCTTGCCGCAGATCGGACAGGGCTTCATCAGGCGCCTCCCAACAGCCGGGCCAGGGGCATACGGTCGCGCTTGCGCGTCAGTTCGTAAAGACCAAGGCCGGTCCAGCCGGTCAGCACGGTTTCCGCGCCCTCGTTGCGGAACGCGGTGCGCAACTGCTGCTCCAGCGTGCCCCGGTCGCGTTTCGGCATCGGCGCGAAGTCAACGACGACCTGGCCGCCGAGACCGCGCAGCCGAAGCTGGCGCGGCAGGTCCCGCGCGGCGGCGATATTGGCCTTCAGCGCGGCGGCGGGCGAGGTATCGGCGCCGGTGTTGACGTCGATCGCGACCAGCGCCCGGGTCGGCTCGATATACATCGCACCGCCCCCCGGCAGGGCGACGCGCGGATCGGTCAGTTCGGCGATCGCATCGCTGACACCGTGAATGTCGAACGCATCATCCGACTGTTCGATCGCGCCCGGCGCCGGGTCGGCCCAGTCGCGCCAGGCCGATTCCCACGGGCTCGGCGCGTCCACGAGCAGTTCGGCACCCTTGGCCTGATCGCCCAGAACCGCCGCCGCCAGCTCAAGCTGCGCGACGAGTTCGGCGCGAATGTCGCCGGGATCGGCCTCGGCCGCGGCGCTGCGCATGATGATGCCGGGTGCTGTTTCAGTCGCGCGCCAGCCGTTCAGCGCATCCTCGCCGATGCCGATCAGATCGGCGCGCAGGCCCGGGTCCTGCAGCCGGCGCGAGACATTGATGCCCGGCGCATCGGGCGTGACGATGCTGTGCCGGCCGCGAAACAATATCCGCGAGGTGACCGGAACCGCCTTGCCGGGCTCGGCCACGCCGGCGACCTGCACGGTGATCGTCTGTCCCTCGGACAGGCCGCTGCGGTCGCGCAGATAACCGCGCAGGCCATCGGGCAGCCGCAGGAAGACCCCGCCCTGCCCTTTCACCAGCCGATCGACGACCCCGCGGCAGATCGCCCCGGGCGGCAATCCCGCAAGGGCCGAGGCGTCGAGGACCAGATCCTCCAACCGGCCATCGACCGTCAGCGCGGCCGCCTCGGCGCCGTTCAGCCGGCCCAATATGACCTGCCTGCCCTTCATGTTCCGGTCCGTTCCTTCCAGCCCGCCGCGCGCAGCATCGTCATCGTCTCGGCCAGCGGCAGCCCGACGACGGCGCTGAACGATCCCTGAATCCAGGGGATGAACGCGGCGGCCGCGCCCTGAATGGCATAGCCGCCGGCCTTCCCCCGCCATTCGTCCGTTCCGATATAGCCGTCGATTTCCGCGTCCGTCAAAGGACGGAACCGGACCGTGGTCTCGACCAGCCGGGCGATGCGGTGGGTCGGCGAGGCGACGGCGACGGCGGTCGCCACCTTGTGCCGCCGGCCCGACAGCAGCCGCAGAAACCGGCGCGCCTCTGCCACATCGGCGGATTTGCCCAGAATACGGCGACCGGCATAGACGACGGTGTCGGCACACAGCACGATGCCGCGGTTCGGGGGCGATGCGGCCAATATCGCGGACAGTTTTTCCCCGGCAATGCGCTGCGCGTAATCGCGGGGCATTTCCTGCGGCCGGGGGGCTTCGTCGATATCGGCGGCGCGAACCTCATCCGGTGCGATGCCGATCTGGCGCAGCAGTTCCAGCCGCCGGGGACTGGCCGAGCCCAGAATCAGCGGCAGCCGCGTCACATCTTTCGGTGCGACCGAGGTGACCACGGCGGTTGCCGCATTACTTGAAGCGGTAATTGATCCGCCCCTTGCTCAGATCATAGGTGTTCATTTCCACCTGAACCTTGTCGCCGGCCAGAACACGGATGCGGTTCTTGCGCATCTTTCCCGCCATATGTGCGATGATCTCATGGCCGTTTTCCAGCTCGACCCTGAACGTCGCATTAGGCAGGAGTTCCTTCACGACGCCGGGGAATTCGAGCATTTCTTCCTTGGCCATGATTACTCCATTAAAGCGGATCGCCGCCCTTGCGGGGGCGCGCCCTAAATGCGTCCTGCACGCAGGATTTTCAAGCGGAAACGAAGAAATGGACGTGACGCGCGATTCCGGGCACCTAACCGACCGACAGGTTCATCGGCAAGACGGGTGCCGGGACCGGCTCATCCTCGGCATTGGCATCATCGCGAAAGGGGGCGCGAAAGGGATCGCGCAGGGCAAGATCCGCGATGGGCGGCTCGATCTGCGCGCCGCCGGTTGCGCCTTTGGCGCCGAGGGACCGGCCGGTCTGTAGGTGAGCCGGCGGCGGCGCCATCTCGGCCTCATATGCCGCATCATGTCCGACGAACGATGGACCCGGGCCTTGGGTGGTTTCATCGCGTGCCGCGCGCAGGTCCGGGACGCCTGACGCGACGCCGGTCCCCGCCCCGGCCGCCTTTGCCCCCGCCGCTTCTGCCCCCGTCGTTGCCCCCGTCACCTCTGCCCCCGTCGCCGTCCCGACAGCACGCAGGCGCAAAGCGTGACAGCCCTCGCGTTCGCCCAGCCGGCCCTCGGCAATCACCTGTCCGCTTTGGGTTTCCAGCCGCGCGCCGTTCAGAAGCTCGCTGCCCAGCGGAATGACGTCGCCCGGCACCAGCCGCCGCAAAAGCGCAAACGGGACCTTGCGGCGGCAAAGGACGGCGTTCAGGGAAATCGGCGCCTGCGCGACGGCCGCCCTGATCTGCTGGCCAAGCTGAACTGCCGGTGCGTCCGCAAGCCCCGTCCCGGTCGACGCTTGTTGGGCCAGCACCTGTTGGGTCGCGGCTTGTTGGCTCAGGGCTTGTTGGCTCGGGGCCTCGACCTCGGGCAGCGCGATCATGATCGCGCCGCTCCGGTCACCGCTCAAGCCCAGCCGCAATTCGGCGCGGACGAGCCGATAGACCACATCCTCCAGCATCAGATCCAGCGGACGCGGGTCGTCCAGCCAGGTGCTATAACGATAGCCGGCCGCCCAGCCCCCGTCCGGCAGGGGCGCCAGTGCGACCGCGATCGCTTGCAAGGTCCCCGAAATGTAATCGGCGCACATCGCGGCATCGGTGCGGGTCGCGCGCCGGGGTCCGATCCCGCCCGAGGTCAGACGACCCATGGTCTGCTGTTCGATCAGCGCCGCGGTCAGGTCGGGATCAAGCGTCACGCAGCCCAGCGCCTCGGCCGCCCCCTCGACCAGAGAGATCAGGGCGCGTTCGGGAATAAGTTCGGGCAGATCGCCGAGCGTGACATGTTCGACGCGGATCGACCGCGCCAGAACCGGCAGCCCGAACATCTGTTGCGCGGCCCGGGCGATGGCCGTGGCGATGCCCCGTTCGGGGGTCAGACGCGGCGCGGTGACGGGTGCAGCCGCCTGATCGGCGGCGACTGCCGGCTTTCGCCGCCGGATCAGGGACATCAGCACCTTATCACCCGGCGAAGCGGCGCCGGTGACGGACGCGGCCGGCCGGCCGGCATCGCCGCCGTCGGGGTCTTCCCCGTGCTGAACCGTCTGCATGTGTTTTCAACCCCGAGTCGCGACTGCTTTCGCCAAGCATCCCTGCAACTGGTTGAAATTTGGTTACTGGTCTTTCGGATTCAGCGAAATGCCGTGACGCCCGGCCAGATCGGTAAAAAACTGCCATGCCACCCGGCCAGACCGCGCGCCCCGCGTTGCCTGCCATTCGATGGCCTCGGCGCGCATTTCGTCCGGGTCGATGCGCAGACCGTAAGCGTCGCAATAGCCCGCGACCATGGCCAGATATTCGTCCTGCGAGCAGGGATGAAACCCCAGCCAAAGCCCGAACCGGTCCGAAAGCGAAACTTTTTCCTCGACCGCCTCGCCGGGGTGAATGGCGGTCGAGCGTTCGTTGTCGATCATGTCGCGCGGCATCAGGTGGCGCCGGTTCGAGGTCGCATAAAGGATCACGTTTTCGGGCCGCCCGGCGATGCCGCCGTCCAGAACCGCCTTCAGGCTTTTGTACTGCGTGTCATCGTGGCTGAAGGACAGATCGTCGCAGAACAGCACGAAACGCCGGTCCGAACGCGCCAGAATCGCCAGCAGACGGGACACCGAATCCAGATCCTCACGCGCGACCTCGATCAGGATAAGCGGAAGCCCTTCGGCCCGCGCGGCGGCATGCACCGCCTTCACCAGCGAGGATTTTCCCATCCCGCGCGCGCCCCAAAGCAGCGCGTTGTTCGCCGCATGGCCACGGGCGAATTGCAGCGTATTGGTCAGCAGCGTGTCGCGCGCCCGGTCGATGCCGATCAACTGGACCAGATCGACGCGGGACACGGTTGCGACAGGCTCCAGCCGGTCGGGGTCGGGGCGCCAGATATAGGCCGTCGCTTCGGAAAAGCTGGGCGGCGGCGCGGGCGGCGGCGACATCCGCTCCAGCGCGGAGGCGATGCGGGTCAGCGCGTCATCGGTCATTTCTCGGTCCCGGCCTCGACGTCCTTGTCGTCATCCTCGACCCAAAGGCCCTGGGCGCGCAGCTCGGCCTCGCGCTTTCTCTCGATGCGGCGGACAAGCTGGATCGAGATTTCGTAAAGGCCATAGATGACCGAGAACAGCACGACCTGGCTGACGACATCGGGAGGGGTCACGATGGCCGCCATGATCAGGATACCCACGACCGCATATTTGCGGACGCTGGCAAGGCCGTCGGCGCTGGCAAGACCGGCCTTGCCCATCAGCGTCAGAAGGACCGGAAGCTGGAACGACAGGCCGAAGGCAAGGATGAACTTGGTGGTCAGCGACAGATATTCACTGACCGACCCCTGAAACACGATCGCCGCCATTGGACTTTTGCCTGCCGTCGCCGCGGCCGGATCATCGGGCAACGCCAGCGGCCCCTGCTGGAAGCCCAGAAAGAAATCATAGGCCATCGGCAGGATGACGTAATAGGCGAAGGCCGCGCCAAGGAAGAACATCACCGGCGAGGCGATCAGGAACGGCAGGAACGCCTGTTTTTCATTGCGGTAAAGCCCGGGCGCCACAAAGCGCCAAAGCTGATAGGCGATGATCGGGAAGGACAGGATGAAGCCGCCCAGAAACGATATCTGGATGGCGACAAAGAACCCTTCCTGAAGTTTCAGCAGGATAAGGCCGCAATCCTGCCCCCGCCCTTCCAGAGCCGTACAGATCGGACGGGTCAGGAAATTGTAGATCGGGTTCCAGACCGTAAAGCAGATGATCATGGCCACGACAAAGGCCAGCACCGACCAGATCAGGCGGGTGCGCAACTCGGCCAGATGCTCGATCAGGGGCGCCGAGCTGTTGTCGATTTCTTCGTCGTCGGGTCGTTTCGGGCTGGCCAATTCAGTCGTCTTCCCTGTCCCTGCGCCGAACGGCATGTATGCGGCGCTTGGATGCGCCCGGCTCACCCGATCCGGCACCCGTCGACGCCGCTGGGGTCCGGGCGGGGGTCGAGGCCGGCGCCGAAGCGCCTTGCGCCGATGCAACGCTGGTCGCGGCGGCCGGGCTTTCGGCCGACGCAGGGTGCGATTCAGGTCCGCTGCTGCCCGGATCCGGCTTGGCACCGGCATTTGCCGTCGGGATTTTCGGGTCCCATTTCTCGAACCGCTCGGTCGCGCGGTCAAGCGCATCCAGACCAAGGCTTTTCTTCGAGGTCAGCGATTTCACGTCCTTGATGGTCTTGGTGGCATCCTCGATCCCCGAGGATTTCGCCGCATCCTCCATCGCCGCCGAAAACTCGCGCGCCATCGACCGGGCCTTGGCCACGATGCGGCCAAGCGAGCGGAACAGGTGCGGCAGGTCCTTGGGGCCGATCACGATCAGCGCCACGACGCCGATCAGCAGCAGCTCACTCCAGCCGAGGTCCAACATGCTGCGATGCTCCTGCGGCGGCCGCTCAGGCTTTGTCTTTGGGCTCGACCGGGGTCACGTCACGGGCGCGCTGACCGGGCAGGTCGCCGGGCAGTTCACCCGCCGCTTCGCGTGCCTTTTTCTCTTCCAGATCACGCTCGATTTCGTCGGTGCCGTCCTTCACGCCGTGTTTGAAGGCGGTAATTCCCTTGCCGACCTCACCCATGAGTGAGCTGATCTTGCCGCGGCCGAATAGCACCAGAACCACCACAGCGATCAGAAGAAGGCCAGGAAGACCAATATTGTTTAGCATTGTCTGCTCCCTTACGCGGGGTTTTCTCCCGCCTGCGGGCTTCATTTAGGCGCTTGCCGCGCCGAATGCAAAGCCCGATTATGTGATATCCGGCCCGGACGCCACCATCGGCCGGCTTTCGCGACGGACCGTGCCCGGGGGTGCTTGGCAGGCCATCTGCGGCAGGTCATAACAGGCCATGGATCCGACCCCCTACATAACCGCGTTCGTGACATTGTTCGTGGTGATCGACCCGGTCGGTCTGGCCCCGATGTTCGTGGCGCTGACCGGCGACATGACCCACCGCCAGCGCCGCCGCGTCGGCTGGCGCGCGGTCTGCGTGGCCTTCGTCCTGCTGACGCTTTTCGGCCTCGCTGGCGAAAAGATCCTTTACGGCATCGGCATCTCGCTGCCGGCATTCCGCATTGCCGGCGGGATCCTGCTGCTTCTGACCGCCTTCGACATGCTGTTCGAGCGCCGGACCGAACGACGCGAGGGCCAGACCGCACCCGAACCCCACGACCCATCGGTGTTTCCGCTGGCGACACCGCTTCTGGCCGGTCCCGGGGCGCTTGCGACGATGATCCTGCTTGTGGGGCGCGACGACGGCTGGGGCCATGTCGCGATGATCCATGTGATCATGGCGGCGGTTCTGCTGCTGGCGCTGATTTTGTTCGAGATCGCAAGCAGCGTGGCGCGGGTTTTGGGGCGCACCGGGATCATCGTCCTGACCCGGCTGTTCGGAATGCTGTTGGCGGCGCTGTCGGTTCAGTTCATTCTCGACGGATTGCTGGGAACCGCATTGTTTCAAGGGACTGCTGGCTGAACCATGTCCGATCTGTGGATGAACGTCGCCTATTTCGCGCTGCTTCTGATTGCCGTCGGCGGCTTTCTGGTGGTCGAGATGCGCACCCGTCCCGGCCAGACGATCCGTCAGGCGCTGGCATGGCTATTGATCTTTCTGGGCGTGATCGCGGCGGCGGGGCTTTGGGACCAGATCAGCAACACCGTCTCGCCGCGCCAGATCACGCTTGAAGGCGGCCGGGTCGAGATTCCGCAGGGCAACGACGGCCATTATCGTCTGACGGCCGACCTGAACGGACAGCCGGTGACATTCATCGTCGATACCGGCGCCTCGACCATCGTGCTGTCCCATGCCGACGCGCGCCGGATCGGGATCGAGCCGGACGATCTGGCATATTACGGCACCGCGATGACGGCGAACGGCGCGGTCCCCACGGCGCAGGTCACCATCGCGCGGCTGACGCTTGGCGACATCAGCGATACCAACGTCCCCGCCGTGGTGACGCAGGGAGAGCTGGGCCAGTCGCTGCTGGGCATGTCCTTTCTGTCGCGCTTTGTTCGGGTCAGCATAGATAACGGCGTGATGGTGATCGAGCGTTGAGCGGCCCGGAAAGCTGAACGGCGCGACCCGAAGGCCGCGCCGAAGTTTCCGCTCGGGTTGCCCGCGAAATCAGCGCGCGGTTTCGCGGATCACGCTACCGTCGGGGCCGACCTCGACCCGGACATTCTCGCCGTTCGGGTTGACCGCGTCGATCAGGACCGATCTCGCGATGCTGCCGACGGCACCCAGATCGGTGTAACCCGCGTCGGTGACAATCTTGCGCGCCTCATCGACCGAGATTCCGGCCGCGGGGCCAGCGCCCGGCCCCCCGTTCGGACCACCGTTCGGGCCGCCGTCATGACCACGCCGGCCGTCCGGCCCGCGATCCTTGCCTTTCTTGCGGTCGCCGTGATCGCCGCCCTTGCCATGCGATTCCTTGCGATCATCCTTGCCGCGACGCCAGCCCTTGTCGTCGCCGCCGTGCTTTTTATCGCCGCGATCAAGGTTTTGCAGCTTGCCATCGGCCGAGAAGCGGACCCGCAACGACTCACCGGCGGAATCGGTGCCCATCAATCCGAATTCACCGTCGCGGACGCCGACACCGTTGATCCGGGCGAACTCGGAGACCTGCGCCTGATCGCGCACGACCTGCGGGATAACCGCGTCGATCAGCGCCTGAGGCAGCGCCACATCCGGCGGGGTGCGCAGGCCGACGATCTCGTCACCGTTGAGGACTGCGCCGAACGGCTTTCCGTCCAGCTGGGCGCGAATCATCGTAAGCCCGTCCCGCTCACGCGAGGTGACATTGGTCAGACCGGCACTTTCCAGCACCGGCGGCAGTTTGACCGGCTGGGCTGCCGTATCGGCCGGTGCGGGGGCCGGTGACGGCGCGGGTGCAGGCGCGGCCAGTGCGGGAGTTGCCGGAGCGGGTGCGGCTGGAGCGGTTTGCGTCGGCGCGGTCTGCGTCGGCGCCGGCGCATCCGGCGCCGCCGTCTGCGCCATCAGCGGCAGCGGCAGGGCAAGGGCCGCGATCAGCGCGCCGGTACCCACGTGGCGAAGAAGTTTGGGCATGACCTTCATTCTATAGTTCCTTTGCTGTTGCGGGGCGCCTTGATGCTCGAACTGCCCCATCCCGAATCGGTCTAGCAGCGCCAACCACAACGTATCGCCAATATGCCGTTTGGGTTTTGTTTGGGTTACTGCCATAGAATGCGGTCATGTCGCGTCGCGCCCGGAACCTTATCGGCTTGTTGTTGCTTGTGCTTATCGTGGCCGGTGCGACGGTCTGGGCGCTTGGCTGGCGGCAGGGTCCGCCCCCGCAGCCGGTTGAGATGCACGGCGCACATAGCAAACTGGAGCTGCATGAGGTCGCGACGATCGTGGCCTCGCGGTATCGAGGGCGGATGCTGCGCGCGGCCTATGTCCCGCCGACCCCGGCCGAGCGCGAAATGGGGGTCCGCGCGGCACTCAGCATCCGCTGGATCACGCCGGACAGGGCGGTGCTGTCGATCCGGCTGGATGCACGGACCGGCCGATTTCTCGACGTGGCGGGCGCGGGGCAGATCAAGGCCCGAATCGCGCCGAACAGGTGAACAGGTGGACCGAAGTAATGAGATGTCTTGTCATCGAGGACGACCCAACCCTTTCCGATCAGCTTGCGCAGGCGCTTGGCAACGCCGGTTTCGTCGTCGACCGGGCGACGGACGGCGAACAGGGCGAATATCTGGGCGCGACCGAAACCTATGATGTGGCCGTGCTGGACCTTGGCTTGCCGGTCATGCCGGGTATCGACGTGCTGACCCATTGGCGCGAGGCCGGTATCACCATGCCGGTCCTGATCCTGACCGCGCGCGGCGATTGGAGCGACAAGGTCGCGGGTTTCCGCGCCGGCGCCGATGATTACGCCGTCAAACCCTTTCGTCTGGAAGAGGTGGTCATTCGCGCCCAGACCCTTGTCCGGCGTGCGGCGGGCCATGCGCAGGTGGTGATCCGCGAAGGCGCGCTGGCGCTTGACAGCCAGTTGGGCGTCATCACCCGCGACGGCGCGCCGCTGAAACTGACGGCCTTCGAATCGCGGATCCTGACCTATCTGATGCATCACCGGGGCCGGACGGTCAGCCGCACCGAACTGTCCGACCATCTTTATGATGCCGCCTCGGACCGTGACTTCCGTTCGATCGAGGTCGTCATCGGCCGGCTGCGTCGCAAGGTCGGCGAGGGCCTGATCTCGACCATCCGCGGCGAGGGCTATCGTCTGGGCCAGCCGGTCGCGGCCGGCAGGGCGTCGCGCGGATGAAATCACCGCTGCCCGGGTCGATCCGCGGTCGTCTGCTGGGGCTGGCGGCGCTGTGGCTTGGCGTGGCGCTGATCGCGGCATGGTTCGGCATCGGGCTGGTGCTGGAACGCTTTGTCGAACGCCGGATCGACGGTGAAAGCGCCGCCATGGCCGAATCGCTGATCGCGGCGACCACCGGCGACGCCAACCGGCTGGCCCAGCTTGGCCCGGCGCCCTCGGGGCCGCGCTATCAGGCGCCGCTGTCGGGTTGGTATTGGCAGGTCCAGGCGAATGGCGTGCCCATCGCGCGGTCGGAAAGCCTGTTCGACAGCGTGCTGAACGCGCCGGACGGCGATTTCACCGGCGGCCCCGGCACCGGCCCCGACGGTGCCGCGATGCGGGTCCTTCAGCGTACCTATACCGTCCCGGAAAGCGACGAGGTTCTTTCGGTTCTGGTCACCGCCCCGCAATCCGAGATTGATACCGAGATCGGCGCGGTGCAGCGCCCGCTGGCCGCCTCGCTGTTGATCCTCGGCATCGGGCTGGCGCTGGCCAGTCTGGTGCAGGTGACGGCGGGGCTGCGGTCGCTGACCCGGCTGGGGCACGGTATCGCCGCCATCCGCGCCGGCTCGGCCGATCACCTTCCCCCCGCCGAAGTGACCGAGCTTGCCCCCGTCGTGCAAGAGGTCAACGCGCTTCTGGACCATAACCGGCAGGTCCTGACCCGGACCCGCGAACATGTCGGCAACCTTGCCCATTCGCTTAAAACCCCGCTGTCCGCGGCGCTGAACAGCCTGCCCGACGGCCACGAAGCCCGGCCATTTCTGACCCGGATGGAGCGCCAGATCGGCTGGCATCTGCGCCGCGCGCGCAGCGCCGCCGCGCCGGGGCTGCTGGGTCAGCGCACCAGGGTGGCGCAGGTGGCGGGCGACATCCTGATGGTGCTGGGCGGCGTGATGCGCGACCGGGGCGTCACCGCGCGGACCGACTGTCCCGCTGATCTGTTTTTCGCCGGCGACCATCAGGACCTCGAGGAGATGGTCGGAAATCTGACCGAGAATGCGGTGAAATGGGCCCGTACGCAGGTCCGCATCTCGGCCCGGCCGGCCAAGCAGGAACAGCTTATCCTGACGGTCGAGGATGACGGCCCCGGCATGGATCCACAGCATCACGCCCGCGCCCTGACGCGCGGCGCGCGGCTGGATGAAACCGCCTCGGGCTCGGGGCTTGGGCTGGCCATCGTCGCCGATCTGGCGGCGCTGCACGGCGGCGGGCTGTCGCTTGGCAAATCCGATCTCGGCGGGCTGCGGGTGGACCTGACGTTGCCCGCCCAGCCGGCTCCGGGCATGGCGCGGGCAATGCCGCGCATTAATGTTTGACCATTTGATAAAAAATTTGCCAAACGACCTGAACCGTGCCAGCCTTGGGTTATTGAAGCCAGCTCAGGGAGGTCTACGTGGCCAACAGCCAGCTTTCGCCCGGTGTGGTGGCGGGTCGCCTGTCGCCAGACGATTACGAGACGAATTTCGCCGATGTCGCGCCCGCCCTCGAGGCGCATGAGGCGCAGGTCGCCGCCGATCGCTGTTATTTCTGCTATGACGCGCCTTGCGTGACAGCCTGCCCGACATCCATCGACATCCCGCTTTTCATCCGCCAGATCTCGACCGGTACGCCCGACGCGGCGGGGATGACGATCTTTCACCAGAACATCCTCGGCGGCATGTGCGCCCGCGTCTGCCCCACCGAAAACCTGTGCGAGGGGGCCTGCGTGCGCGAAACGGCCGAGGGCAAGCCGGTCCAGATCGGGGCGCTGCAACGCTTCGCCACCGACGCGATCATCGAAAGCGGCGTGCATCCGTTCCAGCGCGGCCCCGCCACCGGCAAGCGGATCGCCGTCGTGGGCGCCGGACCTGCGGGTCTGGCCGCCGCGCACCGGCTTGCGGCCAAGGGGAACGATGTGACCCTGTACGATGCCCGGCCCAAGGGCGGCGGCCTGAACGAATACGGGATCGCCAGCTACAAGACCCCGGATGGTTTTGCGCAGACCGAGGTTGATTGGGTGCTGGCTATCGGCGGCATCACGCTGGAAACCGGCAAGGCGCTGGGGCGCGACTTTTCGCTGGATCAGTTGCGGGCCGATTATGACGCGGTTTTCCTGGGTCTGGGGCTGCAAGGGGTGAACGCGCTGCGCGCCGAGGGCGAGGAACGCGAGAATGTCGCCGATGCCGTCGCCTTCATCCGCGAACTGCGTCAGGCCGCCGATCTGGCCAGCCTGCCGATCGGTCGCGATGTCGTGGTCATCGGCGGCGGCATGACCGCCGTGGACGCCGCCGTTCAGGCCCGGCTGCTGGGCGCGCAGAACGTCACCATCGTCTATCGGCGCGGGCAGGATCGCATGTCGGCCAGCCAGCACGAACAGGACCACGCCACCGGCTCGGGCGTGCGGATCATCACCAACGCCGCGCCGGTTGCGGTTCACGGCAACGGCGCGGTTCAGGAAATCGAGTTCGCCTATACCGCCGAAGGGCCGGACGGCAGGCTGACCATGGGCGAGACCTTCCGGCTCAAGGCCGATCAGGTGTTCCGCGCGATCGGGCAGCGGCTGAGCGAAATGCCCGATGGTCTGGTGCTGGAAGGCGGCAAGATCGCCATCAACGGCCCGGGCCGCACCAGCGTCGCCGGCGTCTGGGCCGGTGGCGACTGCGCGGCGGGCGGCGACGATCTGACCGTCACCGCCGTGGCCGAGGGCCGCGACGCGGCCGAAGACATTCACGCCAAGCTGATGGGGGAAAACCATGGCTGATCTGCGTTCGAATTTCATCGGGATCAAATCCCCGAACCCGTTCTGGCTGGCCTCGGCCCCGCCGACCGACAAGGAAGTGAACGTCCGCCGGGCCTTTCAGGCCGGTTGGGGCGGCGTGGTCTGGAAAACGCTTGGTGCCGAGGGGCCGCCGGTCGTCAACGTCAACGGCCCCCGCTATGGCGTGGTCTACGGTGCCGACCGCCGGGTACTGGGCCTGAACAACATCGAGTTGATCACCGACCGCCCGCTGGAGGTGAACCTGCGTGAGATCAAGCAGGTCAAACGCGACTATCCCGACCGAGCGCTGGTCATCAGCCTGATGGTGCCCTGCGACGAGGATAGCTGGAAAACCATCCTGGGGCAGATCGAGGATACCGGCGCCGACGGGGTCGAGCTGAACTTCGGCTGTCCGCATGGGATGAGCGAGCGTGGCATGGGCGCCGCCGTGGGTCAGGTGCCCGAATATATCGAGATGGTGACGCGCTGGGTGAAACAATACTCGCGCATGCCCTGCATCGTGAAACTGACCCCGAACATCACCGATGTCCGCAAACCGGCCGAGGCCGCCAAACGCGGCGGCGCCGACGCGGTCAGCCTGATCAACACGATCAACAGCATCACCTCGGTCGATCTGGACCTGTTCGCGCCGGAACCCACCATCGACGGCAAGGGGGCGCATGGCGGCTATTGCGGCCCGGCGGTGAAACCCATCGCGCTGAACATGGTGGCCGAGATCGCGCGGTCGGCCGAAACCCGCGGCCTGCCGATCAGCGGCATCGGCGGCGTCACCACCTGGCGCGACGCGGCCGAGTTCATGGCGCTTGGCGCGGGCAATGTGCAGGTCTGCACGGCGGCGATGACCTATGGGTTCAAGATCGTGCAGGAAATGATCTCGGGGCTGCGGGAATATCTGGACAGCCATCAGATCACCATGTCCGACCTGATCGGGCGCGCGGTCCCGAATGTGACCGACTGGCAATATCTGAACCTGAACTATACCACCAAGGCCCAGATCGATCAGGACATGTGCATCAAATGCGGCCGCTGCTATGCCGCCTGCGAGGATACCAGCCATCAGGCCATTGCCATGCTGCCCGGCCGGGTGTTCGAGGTGAAGGACGACGAATGCGTCGCCTGCAACCTCTGCGTCGATGTCTGCCCGGTCGAGAATTGCATCACCATGCGCGAGTTGCCGCAGGGCGCGACCGATCCGCGTACCGGCGGGGTGGTGCAGCCCTATGCCAACTGGACCTCGCATCCCAACAACCCGATGGCGCGCGCCGCCGAATGACGGGCGCGTAACCGGCGGGCGCGTAACAGGCCCGAAACGGGTGAGGGAACGCGCAGGGGCCGGGCGTGGCGGAGACGGTCTGCCCTGAACCCGTTGGGCGGAGATTCAAGCGGCGGTATAAAGCCCTTCATAGATCGGGCCCAACGTCTCGATCTCGAACAGCGACGATACGCTGGTGCCGTTCCAGATGTTCAGGATCGCCTGGGCGAACATCGGCGCGGTCGGCACGATGCGAATGTTCGAGGCGGCTTTGACCTTTTCGGTCGGCTCGATCGAATCGGTGATCACCAGACTTTTCATGACCGAGTTCTGAATGCGCTCGACCGCCGGGCCGGACAGGACACCATGGGTGATATAGCTGTGAACCTCGGTCGCGCCGTTTTCGATCAGCACCTCCGCCGCCTTGCACAGCGTCCCGGCGGTGTCGCAGATGTCGTCGACGATGATGCAGGTCTTGCCGCGCACATCGCCGATGACGGTCATCTCGGCGACCTCGCCCGCCTTTTCGCGGCGCTTGTCCACGATCGACAGCGGTGCCCCGATACGCTGCGCCAGCTCGCGCGCGCGGGCCACGCCGCCGACATCGGGTGAAACCACCATCAGATCGTCCATGCGGTCGCGGAAATGGTGCTTTACATCCAGCGCGAAGATCGGTGCGGCATAAAGGTTATCCACCGGAATGTCGAAGAACCCCTGAATCTGCGTCGCGTGCAGGTCCAGCGTCAGCACCCGGTCCACCCCCGCCTCGGTCAGCAGGTTGGCCACCAGCTTGGCGCTGATCGGGGTGCGCGCTTTTGCCCGGCGATCCTGACGGGCATAGCCGAAATAGGGGATCACCGCCGTGATCCGCGCCGCCGAGGACCGGCGTAGCGCGTCGGTCATGATCAGCAACTCCATCAGGTTGTCATTGGCCGGATTCGAGGTCGACTGCACGATATACATGTCCTCGCCGCGCACGTTGTCATAGACCTCGACGAAGATTTCCTGATCGTTGAACCGTTCGACCCGGGCTTCGACCAGACTGACGTTCATGCCGCGATGCATCGACATGCGTCGGGCCATCGCCAATGCCAGGGGTCGGTTACCATTGCCGGCGATCAGCTTCGGTTCGGTCATTGCGGGCATCGGGGCGTCCTATGTCTGGTCGCGCCGGGTCGTTGCCGGTCGCGGGGGATTCGCTGGATTGCACCCCGATTAACACCGGGTTAGCCTGCCCGCAAACATGGAGTGTATGATGCCCGCAATCGACTATTATCTGTCGACGCTCAGCCCCTATTGCTATCTGGCCGGTGACCGGCTGGAACAGATAGCCAAGCGGCACGGCGCAACGATCACCTATAAGCCGATTGATTCGATGGCGCTTTTCCCGCGGGTGGGTGGTCTTGCGCCAAAGGACCGCCCGCCCGCGCGCCTTGAATACCGGGCGCAGGAACTGATGCGGTGGAGCAAGCGGCTGGGCATGCCGTTCAACCTGCACCCGGCGCATTGGCCGACCAACTCGGCGCCTTCGTCCTATGCGATCATCGCCGCGCAGGATGCGGTCGCCAAGGGCGCGGGCGGTGATCTGGGCGGTCTGGTGCGCGCGATCCTGCGCGCGGTCTGGGCCGAGGATAAGGACATTGCACAGGATGACGTGATCCGCGCCGCGCTGACCGCGAACGGTTTTGACGCCAAGCTGGCCGACAGCGGGCTGTTGCTGGGCGCCGAAACCTATGCCCGCAATCTGGAGCAGGCGGTCACCGCCGGCGTGTTCGGCGTGCCCTTCTATATCGTGACCGACAGCGATCAGCGGTTCTGGGGACAGGACCGGCTGGAGATGCTGGACGAATATCTGGCGGACCTTGGTGGCTGAGCCGGCCTTCGCCAGCCGCAATCTTGCGGGCCATGAAACCGCGCTGCGGACATGGCCCGGCGACGCCGACCGCCCCGCCCTTGCGATAAGCTGCATGCTGGGCTCGGCCGGGCTGTGGACGGGGGTTGCCGATCAGCTTCAGGGCCGGGTCGCGCTGACCGGCTTTGATCTGCCCGGTCACGGCCGCAGCGCGGACTGGCAGCCGACCCCGGACGGACCTGATTACGCCACGCTGTCGACGCGCATCGCGGCCGAGCTGATCGACCGGCCGATCGACCTGATCGGGCACAGCTTCGGCGCCACCATTGCGCTGCGGATCGCGGTGGCCGCGCCCGAGGCCATTCGCACCCTGACCCTGATCGAGCCGGTGCTTTTCGCCGCCGTTCGGGACACCCCGGGCAACGCGGAAAACGCGCGATGGGCCGAGGCGCTTGGCGCATTGTTCAAGGCCGGCGATATCCGGGGCGCGACGCGGATGTTCACGACGACCTGGGGGACCGATTTCGACGCCCTGCCCGTCCCGGCGCAAGAGGCGATGATCAGACGCATGCCGCTTGTCCAGTATTCGAACAAATCGCTCTACGAAGATACCGGCCGCATCCTGCGCAAGGACGGGCTTGAAGCGATCGACGCGCCGGTCATGCTGATCGCGGGCGCGGAAAGCCCGGCGGTGATCCACGACATCGCCGATGCACTGGCCGCGCGTCTGCCCGATGTCGGCCGCGCGACAGTGCCCGGCGCGGCGCATATGCTGCCCGCCACCCATCCGGTTCAGGTCGCTGGGCTGATCGGCGCCAATCTGGACCGCGCCTAACAGACAGGGAACGCGGCCTGCGACGGGCTGCGACGCCCTTGCCCGGGGTCAGACCACGACGGCGATGCGTTCCTGCTGACCGACGCCGAACACGCGCTTGTAGCGCTCGATCTGATCGGGCGGACCCATGGCCTTTTCGGGGTTGTCGGACAGCTTGACGGTGGGCTGGCCATTCGCCGAAACCGCCTTGCAGACCAGCGATATCGGGTCCAGCCCCTTGCCCGCCAATCCGCGAAAATCGTTCGTCAGCAGCGTGCCCCAACCGAAGGATACCTTGACCCGCCCGTTGAACTGGCGGAACAGCCGCTCGATCTCGTCAACGTCAAGACCGTCCGAGAAGATGACCAGTTTCTCGCGCGGGTCCTCGCCCCGGTCCTTCCACCATTGGATGGCGATCTCGGCACCTTTGGCGGGATCGCCGCTGTCGATCCGGATGCCGGTCCAGCCGGCCAGCCAATCCGGCGCGCCGTCCAGAAAACCCTTGGTCCCGTAGGTGTCGGGCAGGATGATGCGCAGGTTGCCTTCGTGCTCCTCGTGCCAGTCCTGCAAGACCCGATAGGGCGCCTGCCGCAATTCGGTGTCATTCTTGGCCAAAGCCGCGAATACCATCGGCAGTTCATGCGCATTGGTGCCGATCGCCTCGATGTCGCGGCGCATGGCGATCAGGCAGTTCGACGTGCCCGAGAAGCGCGGGCCCAGCCCCTCGATCATCGCCTGCACGCACCAGTCCTGCCACAGAAAGCTGTGCCGGCGACGGGTGCCGAAATCGGCGATGCGCAGATCCGGCCCCAAGGCGCGCAGACGCTCGATCTTTTCCCAAAGCCGGGTCATCGCGCGGGCGTAAAGCACCTGCAGCTCAAACCGGCCCATATCGTTCAGAACCGCGCGCGAACGCAGCTCCATGATCACGGCCAGCGCGGGAATTTCCCACAGCATGACCTCGGGCCAGCGGCCTTCGAAGGTCAGTTCATACTGGCCGTCGTGCTTTTCCAGATGATAGGGCGGCAGGCGCAACCCCTCCAGAAACTCCATGAAATCGGGGCGGAACATCTGGCGCTTGCCGTAAAACGTATTACCGCGCAGCCAGGTCGATTCCCCGCGCGACAGCGACAGGCCGCGAATGTGGTCCAATTGCTCGCGCAATTCCCCTTCGTCGATCAGATCGGCAAGACGAACCGACTTGCTGCGGTTGATCAGGCTGAAGGTGACCTGCGTGTCGGGGCTGTTGCGGAAAACCGACTGACACATCAGCAGCTTATAGAAATCATCGTCGATCAGAGACCGGACGATGGGGTCGATCTTCCACTTGTGATCATAGACCCGGGTCGCGATATCGACCATTGTTCACTCCAATCTCACGCCGGCGCCGCGCATATCGGCAAGGGCGTTGTCCAACGAACCGTCTAGGTCTATCGCCCGGCATGCATCCTGCCGGACGCGGACGTCGAACCCCAGCCGGGCCGCGTCGATCGCCGACCACGCTACACAGAAATCCAGCGCCAGTCCGACGAAGGTAAGCTGGTCCAGCCCCCGGTCGCGCAGATAGCCGGCCAACCCGGTCGGGGTCGCATGGTCATTCTCGAAAAAGGCGGAATAGCCGTCGATCTGGGCGCGGAACCCCTTGCGCAGGATCATCTCGGCCAGATCGGCGGCCAGTGCCGGGTGAAACGCGGCCCCTTGGGTGCCGATGACGCAATGGCGCGGCCACAGCACCTGAGGGCCATAGGGCATCTGGACGGTGCTGAACGGCGCGGCACCCGAATGGTTGTCCACAAAGCTCGTGTGATCAATGGGATGCCAGTCCTGCGTCAGAACGACGGCGTCGTAATCGGGCATCATGTCGTTGACCGGCGCGACGATCTCATCCCCGCCGGCCACGGCCAGCAAACCGCCGGGACAAAAATCGTTCTGCACGTCGATGACGATCAGTGCTGTTCCCATAATCCGACGTCCCCCGATCAAGGCTCTGCCACGCTGGCGAATTTTCCGCCACGCCGCAAGGGGCCCCTACGGCCTGGCAACGCTTTTCCCGCGCCATCCGCGGTTGAAAGCCGCGACGCAATCGGG
The DNA here is from genome assembly GCF_042680785.1 of Paracoccus pacificus. Lineage (NCBI taxonomy): Bacteria > Pseudomonadati > Pseudomonadota > Alphaproteobacteria > Rhodobacterales > Paracoccaceae > Paracoccus > Paracoccus pacificus. The sequence goes on along the minus strand of NZ_JBHUEN010000043.1, from coordinate 228,427 downwards.
CAAATGGCGCGGATGCTGACCGTCGCCGCCCTTTATCACTTCGCCCGCATTCCCGACCCGCAGGCCCTGCGCGGGCCGTTGGCCAGACTGTGCTGTGGCCGCGGCATCAAGGGCACGATCCTGCTGGCGCGCGAGGGCGTCAACGGCACCATCGCCGGCGACCGCGAGGCTGTTCTTGCCGTCATCGACCACCTGCGCGCGGTGCCGGGGTGCGAGGGGCTGGAGTGGAAGGAAAGCTCTGCCGCCCTACAACCCTTTGGCCGCCTGAAGGTCCGTATCAAGTCGGAAATCGTGACTATGGGCCAACCCGACGTCGATCCGCAGGCGCAGACCGGCCATTACGTTCCGGCGGCGGAATGGAACGCGCTGATCGACGCCCCGGACGTGACCGTCATCGACACGCGCAACGATTACGAGGTCGCCATCGGCACATTCGCCGGCGCCATCAACCCCGGCACCACCAGCTTTCGCGAGTTTCCCGACTGGTGGCGCGCCAATGCCGACCGGTTCCGCGGCAAGCGCATCGCCATGTTCTGCACCGGCGGCATACGCTGCGAGAAATCGACCAATTTCCTGCTGTCGCAAGGGGTCGAGGAGGTGTTTCACCTGAAAGGCGGAATCCTCAAATACCTTGAGGAGGTGCCGCAAAGCGAAAGCCGGTGGCAGGGCGAATGCTTTGTATTCGACGGCCGGGTCAGCCTGCGGCACGGGCTTGCGCAGGGCGAATACGCGCTGTGCCACGCCTGCCGGCGCCCGCTGTCGCCCGCCGATATGGAACGCCCGGAATACGAGCCCGGCGTTGCCTGTCATCACTGCGCCGGCAGCTATTCCGAAGCCGACCGCGCGCGGTTTCGCGAACGCGAACGGCAGGTGCAACTGGCCCGCGAACGCGGTGCGCTGCACATCGGCCAAACCATTCCCCGTTAAAGCGTCCGGGTCGCCGCGATCAGCCAGTCGCGGACCTCGCCGTCGACCAGCGGCGCGATCTTGTCCCGCACCTGCGCGTGATAATCGTTCAGCCACGCCCGTTCGCCCGGCGCCAGCATCAGAGCGTCGATCGGCCGCAGGTCGATGGGGGCAAAGGTAAGGGTCTCGAAATCCAGCATCGGGCGGTCGTCGCCCAACGGCGGCGCCTGTCGCACCACGATCAGGTTTTCGATGCGGATGCCGTAGTCGCCCTCTTGATAATAGCCGGGCTCGTTCGACAGGATCATCCCCGGTTCCAGCGGGATTTCCGAGATCCGCGAGATCCGCACCGGCCCCTCATGCACACTCAGCGCCGCGCCGACGCCGTGGCCGGTGCCGTGGTCGTAATTCTGTCCGGCCATCCACAACGGCGCCCGCGCAAGCGGGTCGATGTCGCGGCCGGCCAGACCGCGCGGAAACCGTGCCCGGCTGACCGCGATCATGCCCTGCAGCACGCGGGTATAGGCGGCGCGCTGATCCGGCCGGATCTGCCCCATCGGGATGGTCCGGGTGATATCGGTGGTCCCGTCGACATATTGGCCGCCCGAATCCAGCAGCAGCAGATCATCGGGCGCGATCCGCCGGTTGCTGGATTCCGAGACGCGATAATGGTTGATCGCCCCGTTCGGGCCGGTGCCGCAGATCGTCTCGAAACTGATGTCGGTGATGCCCACCGCGACACGGAACTGCTCTAGCTGGCGGACCACGTCGATCTCGGTCAGCGGCGCGTTCGCCAGATCGGGCGCGCGCTGGTCGATCCAGTGCAGGCAGCGCACGACCGCCGCCGCGTCGCGCAAATGGGCGTCCCGCATGCCGGCGATCTCGGCCGCGTTCTTGCGCGCCTTGGGCAGGATCACCGGATCGGGCGCGGGTGAGACCGGGGTGCCCATCTGTTCAAGCTGGCGAAAGACCTGATCGGGCGCGGTTGCCGGATCGACGCGCACCGGCCCGGTCAGATTGGCCAAGGCGGGTTCAAAGGCATGGGCGGGCAGGAAACTGACCTCGTTGCCCAAGGCGGCGCGAAGCTCGGCGCTGAATTTGGCCGGATCGGCGAATACCGCGACATGGCCGTTATCCTCGATCACCGCGAATCCCTGCACGACCGGATTTCGCGGCACATCATGGCCGCGGATGTTCAAAAGCCAGCAGATCGAATCCGGCAGGGTGATGACCGCCGCCGCCTGATGGGCCGCACGCAGCGCGGCGGCGATCGCGTGCCGTTTATCCCCCGCAGTCTCTCCGGCGAATGCCTCGGGGTGAAGGCGCGCCTTCCCCGCCGGAGGCTCCGGCCGGTCGGTCCAGATCTCGTCGACCAGATTATCGACCGGGGCAAGGGTGATGCCCGAGCCGTCCAACGCCGCCTCGAGTTCCGAGATCTCCTTGCGCGTGTGCAGCCACGGGTCAAAGCCGACGCGGCGGCCGTCGGGCAATGCCTCGCAGAGCCATGTCGCGAGCGTCGTTTCGGGGAAAGGCACCGGGGTGAAATGATCCGGATCGACCTCGGACTTGACCTGAACCCGATAGCGCCCGTCGATGAACACGCCGGCGCGGTCGGCGGTGATCGCGGCAAAGCCGGCGCTGCCGCTGAACCCCGTCAGCCAGCGCAGCCGGGCATCGGCATCGGCGACATATTCGCCCTGATGGGCGTCGGCGCGGGGCACCAGAAACCCGTCCAGCGCCCGCGCCGCCATCACCTTGCGCAGCGCCGCCAGACGCGGCGGATGGGCGGCGGGGTTGGATAGATCGGTAAAGTTCTGAAAGCCCATGTTAACCTTCGGCTGCTGGTTGAGGTTGGCGCGGCACCGCGGGTGCCATCAGTTGATCCGGCAATTTCCGCCACGCCTGACCGGAAAGGATCTGTTTCTGGCCGGTGCTGAACAGCGCCCGCATATATTTCGTATCGAACGGCGTATTGGGCGCCCGCGGGAAATCGGGCGGGACCGCTGCCAGATGAAAGGTGAACCCCTCGGCCCGGGCCTGCGCCCGCATCGCCTGAATGTCGCCCCGCGCCTGTGACTTGATCAGCGTGCCGACGCTGGTGGCCGAGATGGCCAGCGCATTCTGCCCCACCGCCGCATATTCCGGCGCCAGCTTGTTGTTGCGGATCGTCCACAGGTTGCGCGGCCCGGATCCATGCGGCAGGGCGAAGCCGGGGGGAAAGGCAAACACGCCCCGGGTCACGCCGCCGTCCACATGCATTTCCTGATAGGGCTTACCGTCGATCGTCACGTCGATCTCGACCGGCGGAAACGCCCCCGGTATCGAGGCCGAGGCCAGCAGGATCTGCCGGATCAGCCTTACCCGGTCCGGCTGTCCCGAGGCCGCGATCCGGCCGATGTCCCAAACCACCTGTCGCTGGGCGTCCAGATTGGTCGTGCCGATCAGCAGCATCCGGCCCTTGGCCCTTTCGGCCGCGATCGCATCGACCATCTGCGGCGTCACCGTGTTCTCGATCAGGCCACGAAGCGGTGTGCTGTCGCCAACCGCGGTGGCGCCAAACAGCACGGACAAAGGCCGAAAAATCAGGATGTCGTCGGCGCTGGTCTGGGTATAGAAATACTCCAGCCGCTCATCATAGGCCGAGCCAAGGAACGCCATCGGGGCGATCAGCGCGCCGGTCGAAACCCCGGTCACGACGGTGAACTCGGGCCGATCGCCGCGTTTGGTCCAGCCGGTCAGAACGCCGGCGCCGTAAGCCCCGCCATCGCTGCCACCCGACAGGGCCAGCACATCCAGCCGGCGGTCGGCCATGCGCCGGATCGCGGCCCGCCCCATCGGATCGCCCGGCAGACCCGAACCGGCGCTGTCGCCGAATACCCGGATGTCGGATTGATAGCCCGCGACCAGCGCCTTTTCATAGCTGTCCGGCGGCGCAGCCGGCACCGCGCGGCTGCCGGGACCAACGCATCCGGCAAGCATCGCCAGCGTCAGCGCGACCGCAATAGCGCGCCGCATCTCACATCGCCCGGCGCATGGCCGATATGCCCAGCACCCGGGCGCGCTTGCGCGGATCGTTGTCGAACAGCGCCGCCAGCTGTTCGGTCATCGCGCCGCCCAATTGCTCGGCATCGGTAATCGTCACCGCCCGGTCGTAATATCGCGTCACGTCATGGCCGATGCCGATGGCCAGCAGTTCCACCTGCTTGCGGCGCTGGACCATGGCGATCACGTCGCGCAGGTGGCGTTCAAGGAAATTGGCCGGGTTCACCGACAGCGTGCTGTCATCGACCGGCGCCCCATCCGAGATCACCATCAGGATCTTGCGCGCCTCGGGCCGGCGGGCAAGACGACGATGCGCCCATTCCAGCGCCTCGCCGTCGATGTTTTCCTTCAGCAGCCCTTCCTTCATCATCAGACCAAGGTTCGGCCGCACCCGCCGCCAAGGGGCGTCGGCGCCCTTGTAGATGATGTGGCGCAGGTCGTTCAGCCGGCCCGGCTGTGCCGGGCGCCCGTTCGCCAGCCATTTTTCCCGGCTTTGGCCGCCTTTCCACGCCCGGGTGGTAAAGCCGAGGATCTCGACCTTGACCTGACTGCGCTCCAGCGTCCGGGCCAGAACATCGGCGCAGATCGCCGCGATGCTGATCGGCCGCCCGCGCATCGAGCCGGAATTGTCGATCAGCAGCGTCACCACGGTGTCGCGGAACTCGGTGTCCTTTTCGACCTTGAACGACAGGGGCGTGGTCGGGTTCGCCACCACGCGCGCCAGCCGCCCGGCGTCCAGCACGCCCTCTTCCTTGTCGAATTCCCAACTGCGGTTCTGCTGGGCCTGAAGCCGGCGCTGCAACTTGTTGGCCAGCCGCGACACCGCGCCGCGCAGGGGTTCAAGCTGCTTGTCCAGATAGGCGCGCAGGCGTTCCAGCTCGGCCGGTTCGGCCAGATCCTCGGCCTTGATTTCCTCGTCGAATTCCTGGGTATAGACCTTGTAATCCGGGTTCGCGTCGCTGACGGGGGGGGGCTGGTCGGGGGGCAGTTCGGCGTCGGAAATATCGGCCTCGTCCGACATGTCCTCGTCCGACTGGTCGTCGGTGCTGACCTGCGCCTGCCGTTCGTCCTGTTGCTGTTCCTGACTGCGTTCGGGGCTGGCCTCGGCATCGTCGCTGTCATCGGGTTCCGAGGACTGGTTGTCGCCTGCCTCGTCCTCCTGCTCGGCGTTCTCGTCGCCTTCGTCCTGTTCAGGCTCGTCCGGGTCTTCGCCAAGCTGATCGCCATAGCCCAGATCACCGATCACCCGGCGCGCCAGCCGCGCGAAAGCCGCCTGATCGGCAAGGCTGTCGTCAAGATCGCCAAGCGCGTCGGCGGCCTGTTCCTCGATGAACGGGCGCCACAGGTCGGTGATATGTTGCGCGGCGGGCGGCAAGGGCCGGCCGGTGGCGAGTTGCCGGACCAGATAACCGGCGGCCACGGCAAGCGGCGCATCGGCGGGGGCGCGCATCTGGCCATAGCCCTTGCGCCCGGCCTCGGCGCCGATCTTGGCGTCGATGTTGGACAGCGCGCCCGGCATGTCGCGGGCACCCAGCGCCTCGCAGCGCGCGGTTTCCATCGCCTCATACAACTCGCGCGCCATCGGACCGGCGGGGGCGTATTTCGCGTGCACGGCGTCGTCATGGTGACGCAGCTTCATCGCCAGCGCATCGGCGGTGCCGCGCGCCAGCAAGATTTCGTCCCGCGTCATCCGCCGGCTGACCTGCGGCAGACGCATCGTATCGCCCGCCACCCCCGAGGGATCGGCGGTGAAGGTCACGTTCAGCTCATGATCGTCGGCCAACGCGCGCGTCGCCTCGGTCAGGGCCTTCTTGAACGGATCGGCGGGGTTGTCGGATTTGTTCATGGTACTAAGCCTGTTCTTTTTGCCGCGTTCCGTCCAGTGCCTGCGTCAGTTCTTGAGGTATTTCAGAAGCGGCAGACAGCGCGCCTTATCCTGAACATAGACCGGCAGGTCGGTAAAGGTCTGCGTGGCCGTCGGAGGGCCGAAGATGCTGAAATAATCAGCCGCATATCCGCGTTGCTCGTCCTTGCCCGCTAACGGGAAACTGGCCTTATCATCAACCCCCGCCGCCCATTCTAGCGGCTTCGCACGCGAGTGGTCGACGCCGGTCAGGGGATTGCTGACCTCCATCGGGGTGATGGCCTGAACCGCCATGACCAGCCCGGCGCAACGGTTCTGGACGAAGGCTTGGTCACTGGCGCGCTGGTCTAGGTCGATGGGCAAGAAATGGGCGGGCAGTGGCATCAGTTGGCCGGCAGGGGCATCAGGCTTGGCCGGTTTAACCACAAACTGTTCCATGGGCTTAAACTTGGGATCAAAATTCGCCCAAGCCGCTCTGCCCGGCAGAATGCCAAGCGCCGCCAGCAGGCAGAAGGCAAGCGCAGGAGTTGCTGCAATCGGCGCCTTTCTGATCGCATCGGCGAGGGTGTCTGCTTTGCTCATAGCCTCTTTTTCCGACAGTTTAGGCGCACTGTCGAGACAGGTTGACAGGGAAGTTTACGTCACACATATATACACACTATGCAGATTGAGCGGAACAGTCGCGCCATCATCCGGCGTCTTGAGGCCGAGGGTTGGCAGCTGATTTCGGTAAAGGGATCGCACCATAAATACCGAAAGAATGGCCAGAGCCTGATCGTACCGCATCCAAAGAAAGATTTGCCGCTTGGTACGGCCCGCAGCATCGCCCGAATGGCTGGTTGGTTGGAGGAAAAGGAATGAAAAGTTTTCTTGCTTTGGTCCAGAAGGACGAAGACAGCGCTTTTGGCATCAGCTTTCCCGATCTGCCGGGCTGCTTTTCTGCAGCCGATGAGGAGAAGGACATCCTGCCGAATGCCGCCGAGGCGCTAGAGCTTTGGTTCGAGGATGAACCCCTGCGCCATCCCCGCAGCCTGCATGAGGTCGCGGCGGATGTGGCCAATGAGCTGGCCGCAGGGGCATTCCTGATTGCTGTGCCATATATTCGACGCACCTCGAAACAACGCCGGGTGAATGTAAGTCTGGACGCGGGAACGCTTGATGCGGTCGACACTGCTGCCACGCAACTGGGCCTCACCCGGTCAGGATTTCTGGCCATGGCCGCGCTGAATGAAATTCGGGGGGCGCATTAGCGCCCCTCCGCATCACCCCGCCTTCGCCGCAGCGCTTTCCGGCAGTTCCTCGTCGAACAGGCGCTGATAGAACTCGGCGACTGTCTGGCGCTCCAGCTCGTCGCATTTGTTCAGGAAGGTCAGCCGGAAGGCGTAACCCACGCTGTCGAAGATGCGGGCGTTCTGCGCCCATGAGATCACCGTGCGCGGCGACATCACGGTCGACAGATCGCCCTGCATGAAGGCGGTGCGGGTCAGGTCGGCCAGCGTGACCATCTGGTTGATGACCTTGCGACCCTTTTCGTTGTTGTAGTTCGGGTTCTTGGCCAGAACGATCGCGGCCTCGGCGTCATGGGAAAGATAGTTCAGCGTCGCGACCAGCGACCAGCGGTCCATCTGGCCCTGGTTGATCTGCTGGGTGCCGTGGTAAAGCCCGGTAGTGTCGCCCAGACCCACGGTGTTTGCCGTCGCGAACAGGCGGAAGAACGGGTTCGGCGTGATGACCTCGTTCTGGTCCAGCAGCGTCAGCTTGCCGTCGGCCTCCAGCACGCGCTGAATCACGAACATCACATCGGCGCGGCCGGCGTCATATTCGTCAAAGCAGATCGCGGTCGGGTTGCGCAGCGCCCAGGGCAGGATGCCTTCGTGAAAGACGGTGACCTGCTTGCCGTCGACCAGCTTGATCGCATCCTTGCCGATCAGGTCGATGCGGCTGACGTGGCTGTCAAGGTTCACCCGCACGCAGGGCCAGTTCAGCCGCGCTGCGACCTGCTCGATATGGGTGGATTTGCCGGTGCCGTGATAGCCTTGGATCATCACCCGGCGGTTATAGGCAAAGCCCGCGAGGATCGCCAAAGTCGTATCGGGATCGAATTTATAGGTGCTGTCGACGTCCGGCACACGGTCGGTCCGTTCGGCGAAGCCCTTGACCTTCATGTCGCTGTCCAGACCGAATACTTCGCGCAGGTCGATCTCTTCGGTGGGTTTGGCGTTCGCGTCCAGCATTTTCGGCCTCTCATGCAGTGATCCGGAACTTGATCGCGCATTCATCCGCCATACGCAAGGTCAGCGGCGTTGACGCCGGGCGGTTAGGGGCATTACCAAGGCAGAGCAGCGCGAAAGGAACGCTTTTTTGCTGGATCAGCGCCGGGCCGAGGTTGAAGCTATGATCGCCCGGGTCGCGCTTGGCGACCGGCAGGCGTTCGAGTCGCTGTATGAGGCGACCTCGGGCAAGCTGCATGCGGTCTGCTTGTCGGTGCTGAAAGACCGCGCTGCCGCCGAAGAGACCCTGCAGGACGTGTTCATCCAGATCTGGAATCACGCCGACCGCTATGCGGCGAACGGCCTGTCACCGATGACCTGGCTGATCACCATTGCCCGCAATCGCGCCATCGACCGTCTGCGCGCGCGACAGGGCCGCCCGGTGCAGGCGCCCGCCGAGGTGGCCGCGTCGGTCGCTTCACCCACCCCTGGCCCCGAGGAAGAAACCATCCGCAGACAGCAGCGCCGGCTGCTCGAATCCTGTCTGGAGCAGATCGGCGAGACGCAGGCCAATGCGCTGCGGACGGTTTATCTTGAGGGCGCGAGCTATGCCGATCTGGCCGAGCGTTCGGGCACGCCGATCAACACCGTGCGCAGTTGGCTGCGCCGCGGATTGCTGCGCCTGAAGGACTGTATCGGCCAATGAGCGACATCGTGCTGCCCCCCGATGAGGAAGACGAGGCGCTGGCCGCCGAATATGCGCTTGGCCTTTTGCCGGCGGAGGAGATGCTGACGGTTCGTGACCGCCTTGGGCGCGACACCGCTTTCGCCGCCAAGGTCCGGCTGTGGCAGGAACGGCTGGCCGCCATGGTGGATGAGGTGCCACCCGAACCGGTACCGAAAGAAGCTTGGGCCGGAATTCAGCAGGCGCTTGGCCAACGTGATCAGCCCATGGGCCGACCGCGTGCCCCGGCACGCGCGTCAGGCGGCTGGTTCGCGGGCTGGAAAGCCTGGCTGTCGGGGGCCATCGCCATCTGCGCGGTCGCTGTGGCGATCATGATCTATCCGTTCGATACCGCCCCGAAATACGCCGCCGATCTGGTTTCCGAGACCACCGGCTTGCGGGTCGAGGCGCGACTTGATGGCCGCGCCATGAAGGTGACGCTGACGGCAGGGGGCCCCCCCGAGGGACGCGATCTGGAACTGTGGTGGATCGCAGGCGAAGGTAAGGCGCCGGTGTCGCTGGGCCTTGTGCCGCGTGATGGCACGGCCAGCGTGAACCTGCCGCCGGAACTGGTGCCGGGAGTGGCTCCGGCGGCGGCGGTGCAGCTTGCCGTCTCGGACGAACCTCTGGGGGGATCGCCCACGGGGGCGCCGACCGGCGAGGTGATGGCGATCGCGCCGCTCACGACTCTGTGATGCCCCGACGGAAAGATCAGGCGCAACTTTCCCGGTTTCCCTACGTGTCTCTGGTCAGCGGTGGCGGATGACCCGCCGCCGGATACCGGAGGAAAAGTTTATGTTTAAATTTAATCTCAAGCCGCTGGCGACCATTGCACTTGTCGCAACCCTTGCCGCGCCCGCCGCGTTCGCGCAGAATCCGATGGTGGGCGGCGCCGAGATGTTCCCCAATAAGAACATTGTCGAAAACGCCATGAACTCGGCCGATCACACGACGCTTGTCGCCGCGGTCAAGGCCGCCGGTCTGGCCGAAACCCTGTCGGGGGCGGGTCCCTTCACCGTCTTCGCCCCAACGAATGAGGCTTTTGCGAAACTGCCGGCGGGGGCGGTGGATGACCTTCTGAAGCCGGAAAACAAGGAAAAGCTGACCAAGGTGCTGACCTGCCATGCCGTCGCTGCGGACGCGATGTCGCCAGCCATCGGCAAGATGATCATGGATGAGGGCGGCAGCCACAAGATCGAGACACTGGGCGGCTGCGTGCTGACCGCCTCGATCCGCGATTCCGACAAGGCGCTGGTCCTGACCGACGAAAACGGCACTCAGGCGACGGTCACGATCCCCGACGTGAAGCAGTCGAACGGCGTGATCCACGTCATCGACGCCGTCCTGATGCCGAAAATGTAACGCCGCTGATCGTCATCTGACGCGCGTTCCGATGATCTGCCGCGAAAAGACCGCCCGCGTCATTCCCTGATGCGGGCGGAGCCTGTTTCGGGCCCGTTTGCACGAATTGCCGGAACCAAGCTTGCCCTTGGATCATTGGCCGGGCAGTTTTGGCGGACAGGGTAGCGGAGAAATCGAATGAGCGGCTTGATTGCGCTTCTGGACGATGTGGCGTCGATTGCAAAGGTCGCGGCGGCCTCGATCGACGATGTGGCGGGACAGGCGGCCAAGGCGGGTGCAAAAGCCGCCGGCGCAGTCATCGACGATGCGGCCGTCACCCCGAAATATGTTCAGGGCTTCGATTCGTCGCGCGAACTGCCGATCGTGTGGAAGATCGCGCGCGGGTCGCTGTTCAACAAGCTGATCATCCTGCTGCCGATCGCGCTTTTGCTTTCGGCCTTCGCGCCATGGCTGATATCGCCCCTGCTGATGATCGGCGGCGGCTATCTGTGCTATGAGGGCGCCGAGAAGGTGGCCCAGCTTTTCGGCAGCCATTCCGACAATTATGACAGCGAAAAATACACCCATCCCGGGTCCAGCGGCAGCGCGTTGGAGGAACAGCGCGTGGCCGGCGCGATAAAGACCGATTTCATCCTGTCGGCCGAGATCATGACCATCGCCCTTGCCAGCATTCCGGCAGATGACGTGATCTGGATGAAGGCGGTGATTCTGGGGATCGTCGCGATCGCCATCACCGTGGGGGTCTATGGTTTCGTCGCGCTGATCGTAAAGGCCGACGATGTCGGCGTCCGTCTGGCCACCAGCCGGCGCGGCCTGCTTGCCGCTTTTGGCCGGGGAATCGTCAAGGTCATGCCCGGCTTCATGAAAACCCTGTCCATCGTCGGAACCGCCGCGATGATCTGGGTCGGTGGCCAGATCATATCCCACGGCTTGCACGAACTGGGCATGGCGCAGCCCTATGAATGGATATCCGAGGCCGCGAAGGCCGCCGCGGCCGCGCTGCCGCAGATACCGGGCATAGCGGCTTGGGCGGTGACCGCGTTCTTCGACGGCATCTTCGGACTGATTCTGGGCCTGATCCTGATTCCGGTCGCCAAATACGTCATCAACCCGGTCCTGGAGGCCACATTATTTCCCCTGATCGCTTGGGTGAAATCCCTGTTCGGCAGGACCGAAGGCGCCTGAATCCCGGCAAATCCGCCATTGTCCACGCGCCGGCCCCGGTTCTGCGGACCGGCGTTGACCAATTGGTCCAAGACTGTCACATTTCCGTCATAAAAAGGTTGCTGACCTGTCACAGCCGTCCAGTAGACCGCTAGGGCAAACCGCAACCTCAACAGGAGGGGAAATATTATGAAACAAATACTTAGCGCATCCGCATTGGCACTGATCGTCTCGGTAAGCGGGGCTTACGCGCAGACCGAAATCCAGTGGTGGCATGCCATGGGCGGCGAGTTGGGCGCGAAACTCGAGGAAATCGTCAAGGGCTTCAACGACAGCCAGAGCGATTACAAGATCGTCCCCTCGTACAAGGGCACCTATCCCGAAACCATGACCGCCGCCATCGCGGCCTTCCGCGCCAAGGAACAGCCCGCCATCGTGCAGGTGTTCGAGGTCGGCACCGGCACCATGATGGCCGCCAAGGGCGCCATCGTCCCGGTCTATCAACTGATGAAGGATCAGGGCGCGACCTTCGACCAGAACGCCTTCCTGCCGGCGGTCGTCGGCTATTACACCGATACCGACGGCAACATGCTGTCGATGCCCTTCAACAGCTCGACCCCGATCCTGTATTACAACAAGACCGTGTTCGAGAAGGCGGGGCTCGACCCGAACACCCCGCCCAAGACCTGGGGCGAAGTCGAGGAATTCTCGAAGAAGATCAAGGATTCGGGCGCGGCCACCTGCGGCTTCACCACCGGCTGGATCAGCTGGATCCAGTCCGAGAATTTCAGCGCCTGGCACAACCAGCCGATCGGCACGCTGGAAAACGGCTTCGGCGGCCTTGACGCCCGGCTGTCGCTGAACGGGCCGGTGCAGGTCAAGCATTGGGCCAACCTGAAGAAATGGGCCGATGAGGGCATCTTCAAATACGGCGGCCCGGTCGGCGGCGACAACGCCCCGCCGATGTTCTATTCGCAGGAATGCGCGATGATCATGAACAGCTCGGCCAGCCGCGCCGGCGTCATCGCCAACGCCAAGGACTTTGAACTGGGCTTCGGCATGCTGCCCTATTACGACGATGTCGAGGGCGCGCCGCAGAACTCGATCATCGGCGGGGCCACGCTGTGGGTGCTTTCGGGCCGTCCGGATGCGGAATATGCCGGGGTGGCGAAGTTCTTCGAATATCTCTCCAGCCCCGAGGTTCAGGCGGACTGGGCCTCGTTCTCGGGCTATCTGCCGATCACCCAGGCGGCTGCGGACCAGATGTCGGGCTTCTTCGCCGAAAATCCGGGCGCCGATACGGGCCTGAAGCAGATCACGCTGAACCCGCCGACCGAGAATTCCAAGGGCCTGCGCTTTGGCAACTATGTCCAGATCCGCGGCGTCATCGACGAGGAATTCGAACAGCTTCTGGCCGGGTCCAAGGACGCCCAGGGCGCGCTGGACAGCGTGGTCGAGCGTGGCAACAAGCTGATCGAGGAATTCCAGGCTCAGAACCAGTAAACCGACGTTCGGGGGCCGTGCCCGGCGCACGGCCCCCCTGCTCACCGGCCCGAGTGACAAGATGAAGCGCACGATCTTTAATAACCAGTTTCTGCCCTGGTTGCTGCTGGCCCCGCAATTGGCGGTCACCTTCATCTTCTTTATCTGGCCGGCCGCCCAGGCCGTCTGGCAAAGCTTCCTGCGCGAAGACGCCTTTGGAACCAGATCGACCTTTGTCGGCATGGACAACTACTGGCGGCTGCTCGGCAGTCCGGAATACATGAACTCGCTTCAGGTGACGGCGATCTTCGCGGTTTCGGTGACGGTCCTGTCGATGGGCTTCTCGCTGCTGCTGGCGGTTGCCGTCGACCGGATGATCAAATCGGCGCAGGTCTATACCACGCTGCTGGTCTGGCCCTATGCGGTCGCACCCGCCGTCGCCGGCATCCTGTGGTGGTTCATCTTCAACCCGACCATCGGCATCCTGCCCTATCTGCTGGATCAGGTTGGCTATGACTGGAACCACATCTCCAACAAGCGCGACGCGATGCTGCTGGTGGTGATCGCAAGCGCATGGAAGCAGATCAGCTACAACTTCCTGTTCTTCGTCGCCGGGCTTCAGTCCATTCCGGCCTCGCTGCGCGAAGCCGCCGCCATCGACGGCGCCGGCCCGGTCAAGCGCTTCTTCACCATCACCCTGCCGCTGATCTCACCCACCACCTTCTTCCTGCTGGTCGTGAACATCGTCTACGCCATGTTCGACACCTTCGCCGTCATCGACAGCACCACCGAGGGCGGGCCGGCGCAGGCCACCAACATCATGGTCTACAAGGTCTATTTCGACGGCTTCGTCGGCCAGAACCTGGGCAGTTCGGGCGCGCAATCGGTGATCCTGATGCTGATCGTCATCGCGCTGACGGTGATCCAGTTCCGCTGGGTCGAGAAGAAGGTCGAATACTGATGATCGAGAACCGCCCCGGGTTGAACCTTCTGGCGCATCTGGTGCTGATCTTCGGCATAGCCCTTGTGGCGATGCCGGTCTGGATCGCCTTTGTCGCCTCGACCCATACGGCAACCGATTTCTCTTCGGGCACCATCCCGATGTTGCCCGGCCCCTATCTGGTCGAGAATTACAGCCGGATGCTCGACAGCGGCTTGTCGACCAGCGGCACGCCGCCGGTCGGCATGATGATGCTGAACAGCCTGATCATGGCGCTGGCCATCGCCATCGGCAAGATCGTGATCTCGGTCCTCTCGGCCTTCGCCATCGTCTATTTCCGCTTTCCGATGCGGAACCTTGCCTTCTGGTGCATCTTCATCACCCTGATGCTGCCGGTCGAGGTGCGGATCGTACCGACCTTTCAGGTCGTCGCGGGCCTCGGGCTGCTGAACAGCTATGCCGGCCTGTCTATCCCGCTGATCGCGTCCGCGACCGCCACGTTCCTGTTCCGGCAGGTGTTCCTGACCATCCCGGACGAGCTGACCGAGGCGGCGCGGATCGACGGCGCCGGGCCGATGAAATTCTTCCGCGACATCCTTCTGCCGCTGTCGCGCACCAATATCGCGGCGCTGTTCGTGATCCTGTTCATCTATGGCTGGAACCAGTATCTGTGGCCGCTGCTGGTGACCACCGATTCCAGCTATTACACCATCGTCGCGGGCATCAAGCGCATGGCCGACGCGGTGGACGGGTTGCCGCAATGGCATCTGGTGATGGCCACCGCCGTCATGGCGATGCTGCCGCCCGTCGCCGTGGTCATTGCCATGCAAAGGCTGTTCGTCAAAGGCCTTGTCGAGACGGAGAAATAATCTTGGCTTCAATCACTCTGGACAATGTCGGCAAGGTCTACCCCGGCGGAACCCGGGCCATCGGCGAGGTCAGCATCGACATCGCCGACGGCGAATTCATCGTGCTGGTCGGGCCGTCCGGCTGCGGCAAGTCCACGCTTCTGCGCATGGTCGCCGGGCTGGAAAGCATCACCGAAGGCACGGTCCGGATCGGCGACCGGGTGGTGAACAACATCGAGCCCGCCGACCGCGACATCGCCATGGTGTTTCAGAACTACGCGCTTTACCCGCATATGTCGGTGCGCCAGAACCTCGCCTATGGGCTGAAAAACCGCGGCACCCCCCGGGCCGAGATCGAACGCCGCGTCGATGAGGCCGCGCAGATCCTGCAGATCGGCCCTTATCTGGACCGCAAGCCCCGCGCCCTGTCGGGTGGCCAGCGTCAGCGCGTCGCCATGGGCCGCGCCATCGTCCGCGAACCCGCCGCCTTCCTTTTTGACGAACCGCTTTCGAACCTTGACGCGAAACTGCGCGTCACTATGCGGCTTGAAATCAAGCAGTTGCAGAAGCGTCTCGGCACGACGTCGATCTATGTCACCCATGACCAGTTGGAGGCGATGACGCTGGCGGACCGTCTGGTCGTCCTGTCGGCCGGTCGCGTCGAACAGATCGGAACGCCGCTTGATGTCTATCGTCAGCCCGCATCGGCCTTTGTCGCCAGCTTCATCGGCAGCCCGGCGATGAACCTGATCCCCGCCACGGCGCTGCCGAACCTGCCCGGCACCGCCCATGCCGGCCTGATCGGAATACGCCCCGAGGATCTTAAACCCGACCCGCAAGGGCCGATCGCCATGAAAATCCTCGCCGTCGAGGAATTGGGCGCGCAACGCCTTGTCCATGGCAAGGTTCAGAACGAACCGATCACCGTCGCCTTGCCCTCGGGCGAGCCGCTGGGCGATGAGATCCGCCTCAGCGTTGCCCGCAAAGACATCCACCTGTTCGACAAGACCGGCGGCGCCCGTATCTGACGCCGCAGCCTTCTTTGCCGCAGCCTTCTTTGCCGCAGCCTTCTTTCTTGCACAAATATCCTGCGGGGGTCCGGGGGTGCAAAACCCCCGGCTGTCTCATACGCCCCGGACAGTGATCAGTATTTCGCGCCGGCGCCACCGTCCGGCAGCGCGCCATAGGGCTGCCAGACCGTCTTCCATTGCACGGCATGGTCCAGAAACTCGACCCCTTGGGCCTGCGGCCCCAGCCAGTCACGGGGCGCCGGGGTCCATGTGGCCTTCAGGTTGCCAACGTTTTCCGCCTCGACCAACCGCCGCTGTGCAGGCGTCGACCAGATGGCGGCAACCTCGTCATGCTGGGCCAGGGTCTTGGCCAGATCGGCATGGGGGCCGGTGACGATGTTCACCACACCGCCCGGCAGGTCCGAGGTGTCGAACACCTGATAAAGCTCGGTCACCGCCAGCGCGCCTTGCTGAGACGGCAGCGCCACCACGTTATTGCCCATCGCGATCGCCGGCAGGACCAGCGACAGGAACCCGGCCAAAGGCGCTTCTTCGGGACAGATCACGCCCATCACCCCCCAGGGCTCGGGCAGGACCAGCGTCACATGACCGGCCTTGGCATGGACCGCGCGGCCATCGAACTTGTCGGCCTGCGCGGCATAATGGAAACAGCGGCGAATGGCGGCATCGACCTCGGGCTTGCTGGTCAGGCGGGCGAAATCCTCGGCCCGCGCCGACAGGTTCTCGGCGATGTAATACAGCACCTGCGCCCGTCCATGGCCGCCCATCCCGGCCCATTTCACCGATTTCGCGGCGGCTTCGACCGCGTTGCGGATATCCTTGCGGTTCCCGAACGGCACCAGACCGCCCTTTACCTCATATGAGGCGCCGCCGTCCGGCCGCTTCTGCGCACCGCCGATATACAGCTTTGGCGTCCGGTCAATGCCGATGCCCCCGGCCGAGGCGCCTTCATGCGGCATCGCCGACAGCCGCCCCGCATCGGCCGCCTTTGCCGGTTTCACCGGCGGCGGCGCCAGATAGTCGAGCATCCCGACACGTCCGCCCTCGCGCCCGAAACCGCTTTCCCGCATGCCGCCGAAAGGCGCGGCCGCGTCGAACAGATTGGCGCAGTTCACCCAGACCACGCCGGCGCGGATCTGCGCCGCGATGTCGGTTGCCACCGCCGCGCTTTCCGACCAGACGCTGGCCGCGAGCCCGTAGCGGGTGTTGTTCGCAAGCTCGACCGCCTCATCGGCGTTGCGAAAGCTCGACAGCGTGGCGATCGGTCCAAAGATCTCCTGCGCCATCGCCGGGTTCGCCGGGGTGATGTTCTTCAGATAGCCCGGGGCGATAAAGCAGCCATCGCCGGTCTCACCGCCGACCAGTTCGGCGCCGGCGGCGATGCCCTCGGCCACGATCGCCTCGATCCGCGCCTTTTGCACCGGGTGGACGATGGCGCCGATATCGGTCGACTTGTCCAGCGGCGGGCCCATGCGCAGATGCGAAAGCCGGTGGCGCAACCGGGTCTCGAATGCGTCCGCGACCTGCTCGGCCACCAATATCCGCGAGCCCGCGCAGCAGACCTGCCCCTGATTGAACCAGATCGAATCGACGACGCCTTCGACCGCCGCATCCAGATCGGCATCGGGCATGACGACGAAGGGCGACTTGCCGCCCAGTTCCAGCGTCAGCCGCTTGCCCGAACCGGCGGTGGCGGCGCGGATGGCGCGGCCGACCTCGGTCGAGCCGGTGAAGGCGATCTTGTCGACCTTGGCATCGACAAGGGCCGCGCCGGTTTCACCGTCCCCGGTCACGATGTTCACCACGCCCGCCGGCAATCCCACGGCGGCGCAGATCTCGGCGAAGGCCAGCGCGGTCAGCGGCGTGTATTCGGCCGGCTTCAGCACCACGGTATTGCCCGCCGCCAGTGCCGGCGCGATCTTCCACGCCAGCATCAGCAGCGGAAAATTCCACGGAATGATCTGCCCGCAGACGCCAAGCGGCGCATGGTCGGGGAATTCGCTGTCCCGCAACTCGGCCCAGCCGGCGTGATGATAGAAGTGACGGACTACCAGCGGGATGTCGATGTCGCGGCTTTCCCGGATCGGCTTGCCGTTATCCATCGTCTCAAGCACCGACAGGAACCGCTCGCGCTTCTGGATGGTGCGGGCGATGGCATAGATGAACCGCGCACGCTCATGCCCCGACAGCTTCGCCCAACCCGGCTGGGCGCGCCGGGCGGCGCGGACCGCAGCCGTCACATCGCCGACCGTTCCCTGACTGATATGCGCCAGCACCTCGCCCGTCGCGGGGTCGATGGTGTCGAACCCCTTGCCAGGCTTCGTGAACTTGCCGCCGATGAAATGGCCCCAGCGCGGGTGCCCGGCCAACCATTCGCGGACCGCGCCGCTATCCTCGACCGATGGCCCGTATTCCATCGTCTCCATGATCTTTGCGATGCTATTCACGGCGTCCCCCTCTCCGTCAGGCGATGGCGTGGCGATAGGCGGCCGAATAGCGGCCGGTCAGGTGGTGCGAGATCTGGCGCTCGATATCGCCCAACAGGCTCGAGGCGCCGATCCGGAACAGGTCCGGCGACAGCCAGTCGCGCCCCAGTTCCTCGGCCATCAGGACTTCCCAGTTGATCGCGTCCTTGGCGGTCTTGAGCCCCCCCGCCGGCTTGAACCCGACCTTGTGGCCGGTCAGGGCATGATATTCACGGATGGCGCGGGTCATCACCAGACTGACCGGAAGCGTGGCGTTCACGCCTTCTTTCCCGGTCGAGGTCTTGATGAAATCCGCCCCCGCCTGCATGGCGACATGGCTGGCGCGGGCCACATTCTCCAGCGATTTCAGATCGCCGGTCGCCAGAATGGCTTTCATCCGTGCCGCGCCGCAGGCTTCGCGCATGGCACGGATCTCATCATACAACGCCGCCCAATCGCCGCCCAGCACATGGGCGCGGGTGATCACGATGTCGATTTCGTCCGCGCCCTGATCGACGGCATAGCGTATCTCGGCCAGCCGCAGATCCAAGGGCATCAGCCCGGCGGGAAAACCGGTCGCGACGCTGGCGACGGGAATGCCGCTGTTGCCAAGCGCGCGTTTGGCGGTGGCGACCATGGTCGGGTAGACGCAGACCGCCCCGGTCGTCAGCCCCTCGACCCCCATCGCGGCAAGCTCCTCGGGCGCGATCGGCTGGCGCGCCTTGGCGCAAAGCCGCTCGACCCGGTCGACGGTATCGTCACCGGCAAGCGTGGTCAGGTCGATGCAGCGCACCGCGTTCAGCAGCCATGCCGCCTGCCATTCCTTTTTCAGGCTGCGGCGCGCCGGCAGGCTTGCCGCGCGGCGCAGGGTGGCGGGGGTGTTGATGCGGATATCGGCGAACCAGTCCGGTGTCAGTGGGGTTCCCGGATTGCGCTGCACCGTCATTTCCGGGGTTTTCCCCGCCAACTGTCAAGCCAGCCGCGAAACCGGCCCTTTGCGTCTGTCGCACGGGTGACGACGCGGTCGCGGGCTGCGTCCGCACCATCCTCGACCCGGTTCCACGCCGCGTCGGCGCGGGCAAGCGTCGGGTCGATGGTGCGTTCGCGGAATTGCGCCCACATCCGCCAGAACAGCAGCAGAAACGCAAGGATCAGGACCGTGAAGATGATCAGGCCCCAGTTGGTCGGATTCACGTCGGGTCCGGCGACGGGTCTCATCGAAATCGCGTTTGGATAGGCCGAAATCATCGGAATCCGCCACCCGTAACTGGTGACGCTGACCCATTTCGGCGCTTCGCTGGTCGATTGCGCATCCGAAGCCTCGGCCTGAAGGTTCGAGCTGTCGTATTTGAAATAGGGCGGCCAGATCCAGCCGGTATCCTCATTGCGATAGACCATGACCTTGCCGTTCGCGCGCGCCGTGTCGATGAAGCGGATGTCGCGCTGGCCCTGCGCATTCGTCTCGGTCCCCGAATCCGCCGAGGCGTAGAACATACCGACGAGCGGACCGATATCGGTCAGCCGGTTGTAGACGTTGGTCACCCGCACCGTGGTCTTGGTCGGCAACGTGTAGTCGAGGAACAGGAACAGAAACAGGGCGAATATGCCCATGAGGATCCATTTGAGTCTGCGCATCACGAAGCCCCTTATTGCACGTTAACGATATAGGCTATCACGATGACGGCCACCATGGGCAGGATCAGCACAAGGCCGACCAGCCGCATGCGCAGCGTCTTGTTGAAACCGACCATCGCCTTTTCGACGAACAGATCGCGCTTTTCGGTCGCATCGGGATTCTCGGGGTGCCGCGCGGCCCATTCCTTTTCAAGCGCCTCGCGGCGCAGCGAGCGGATGTAGACCGACAGCAACAGATACAGCACCAGTTGGATGAGGATAACCAGCAGGATCAGCCGGATGAACGCCATCAGCCCGCCCGCCCCCACGGTCCCGCCGGTGCGGGTCCTTCAAGCCCGGCCTCATTCAGCCGCATCGACGATGCCGACCCCCATGGCCCGGTCACCGCATTCCCGCCCGAGGTCGAGGGTGACGGATCAGGCGGCCGCATGTCGGGTTCGCCCCCGAACAGCGCCGCGCGGGTGCCTTGCTTGTCCATCTGATACTCGCGCGACAGAAGGTTCGCGACATATTCCTTTTTCGGCTCCGGCCAGGTTGCGTAAAGACGATAGAACAATGGCTTGTTCAGAATGTAAAGGTTCCTTACATCCTGCGGCGCCATTTCCGCCAGCAGCATGTTGATCACGTCCCGCGCCGGCCCCGCGGTGGCGCGGATGGCATGAAAATATGCGGGGTTGGAGCTGTCGATGACCGGCCAGTCGCCACCCGTCTCGACCCAGCGCAGCAGGGCGGCAAGCCCGGCAATCTCGGGCGGCAGCCGTTCCCCCATGCGGGCGGCGGCGCGGCGCAGGTCGGAACGCGAGCCGTCGCCCTGATCCAGCCCCATCCGGTTCGCGGCATCGACCAGTACAAAGTCGATTTTCTGGCGCAGAATGGCCGCCGCATCAGTGCCGTGGGCGGTAGCGATGGGCTCGGCCAGACCGTTCCGCGCCAGCCAGCCCGCGACGAGATTGCGATCCTCGATCGCGATGGACAGCAGCCCCGGCACATTCGTCAGTTGCGTCTTGTCCGAGAATATCATCGCCGGTTCGGGGACCGAACGGATCATGTAGACGCCGCCGAATGCCTCGGCGTGGAAATCCGGTATCGGAAATTCGACCCGGCCCAGATGCACCGGGTTGCGGGTCACGTCGCCGGTCGATTTCGCCTGCGTGATCATCTGGGCGATCAGCACGTCGTCATACCAGCCGCCCGGCTCGGTTCGGAACCGTTCGATCAGCGCCGCCATGCGGTCGGCCTCGGCGATATGGCGGCCGGTCGTATCGGCGATGATCTTGATCTGGGTGACGGCGGCCAGATCGGCGGGGGTGGCAAGCTCCCACACATGGTCCTCGATCTCGCCCAGAACCGCGTCGCGGGCGGTCAGCGACAGAAGCTGGCTTTCGTTTTCCACGATGAAGCGGCGCAGGATGTCGCGCAGCGCCGAGATGGACGGGTTCAGAAGCGGCGCCGTCTTTTGCTCGGTGGTCAGAAGGATGAACTGCCGGTTGGCGCCCTTGGGCGACAGATAGTCGAGATCGCCCAGCGCATCGCCGACCTCGGGCGAATGACCGGCAAGGTCGATGTGGAACTCGGTCAGATCGGTGGTCTTGCCGGTCAGCTTCTCCAGCGCGCGATTATAGCGCGCGACCCAGGCCGGGCTGTCGACCAGCACCAGATTACCGAACATCAGCCCCTTTTCGATCAGCCGTTTCATTGCTTCGCCTCAAAGCGGCGGCGCGCCTGGACCGCGCGCTCCATGTCGCGGACCGCGTTATCAATCGCGGTTTCGTCCGAAGTCTCGCTATAGCGCCATTCGCTGTCGGCATAGCGGTTGATTTCCTGCACCACCACCTGCGTCGTGATGGGCTGGCGCAGGGCCGAGATCATCTTCAGCTTGGTATCATAATCCTGATGCATGAATGGCTGGGCCGAGGTGAACCATTCATCCGGCATGTCGAAATCCATCGCCCGCATCTTGATCGCATCGGTGATGTTCTTGATGGCGCGGCCGGTAAAGCGTTCGTCGGCAAGGCTGATCGCGTGCAGATAGGTGCCGATCTCGGCCAGATTGTCCAACGGGCCAAGCTGGGCGGTCACCTGGTCCCAGACCTTGGCAAGCCCGGCTTCCTCGGGCTTGTCGTGGCGGGCAAAGCTTTCCTGCACCGCCGTCTTGATGGTCTGAGCCCGCATCAGGTCATGCTCGCCCAGCGGGATGTCGTGACGTTTGCCCAGCAAAAGCGCAAAGATGTCGATGAAATCCTCGCGCGTCTTTGGCCCGTCGATCAGGAAACGCGCCCCCGCCCGCTGGCGCAGCGCATCGTCGATCGCCTCGGCATAGTTCGAGAACATGCCGAAGGTGCAATTGCCGCGTACCACCGTCTGCGCGCCGGCGAAGGCGTTCATCAGCACGGCGGTGATTTCCTGCTGCCCGGCGCTTGACTGACGATCGCCGCGGCGTCCGGCGATCTGGTCGATGTCGTCGATGGTGCCGAAGCCGATGACCGACGGATCAAGGATCGCGTCGATGAAGGCCCGCGCGTTCTGCCCGGATTTGCCCTGATAGCTGTCGACATTCTCGATGCCGAAATTCTGATAGCGGAACGGATAACCCGCGACCCCGCAATAATCGTTCAGCAGGCCCGCCATCATCTGGATAAGCGTGGTCTTGCCGGTCCCCGGCTTGCCATCGCCCAGAAAGGTAAAGACGAAGCCGCCCAGCTCGACAAAGGGGTTCATGCGCCGGTCGAAATCATAGGCCATCATCATCCGCGCCAGCCGCTGCGCCTGATGCTTGGCGATGGCGTTGCCGACCACTTCCTCGGGCTTCTTGAAGGCCATCGCCAGCGGTTTGCCGCGCCCGCGCGTCGCGGGCTGGAAACCGGTGATCGGCATGTCATCGGCCGCGACCCGCCATGACAGGCCGGCGAACAGCGCGGTGCGGGGATCGGTCTCGGCCCGGGCGCGGACCGCCTCGGACAGGGCTTCGGCATAGGCCAGCGTGACGCCGATCACCCCGGCGTCGTCATGGGCCAGCGCCGCCAGATCCTGATCAAGCTCCCACAGCGCCCCGGCCAGCGCGACCTGCGGGGAATCGGTCAGGATTTCCTCGACGGCGCCGATCGCGGGCTGGTTGCCGCCGGCGTGTTCCGCCAGCAGAAAAGCGGTCGCGTTCGCGAATACCGACAGCACGGCAAGCGATTCCGCCGCCAGAAGCTGGCTGAATTCGGTCTTGCGCTCGGCCGGCAGGTTGCCCTCCAGATTGGCGCGCTTGAGCTCGGCCGCACCGGTGCGGGCCGACAGTTCGTCGCCCACCGCCAATGCGATGGCGAGTGCCCGGCGCAGGGCATGGCCGACGGTCGCCGCCGCCGCCGAAGGCAGATCGTCGCCCGACGCCGCGCCAAGCCGGTCCAGAACCCGCACCCCGTCGGGCCGCGCCGTCGCGACGCTGCGCCCGGCCAGCCCGGGGATGGTCGAACGGAACCGCGCGCCTGTGGGAACGCCGGGTGAGCGTTCGGGCGCGGCGGGGGCGGCCGCGGCGAGTGCCAGGGGCTTGGCTAGACGTGGCGCATGATCGACCCCGCGCAGCATCGACAGCGCACCGGGGTAATGGGCACGAATGCGGTCCTCGGGCAACTCCATTTCGGTGCGTGCATCCACGGCCTAACTCTCCTCGGGTCCTTCGGTCAGCAATTCCGCCCGCCAAAGCTCCGGGTAATCGGTCACGATGCCGGATGGGTCGACGGTCAGCATGGCGTGATAGCCATGCGCGGGGGAACGATAGGCATAGCGCGCGCCGACCCGGCGATAGGCCTGTTCCAGCGGCTTGACCTGCCAGTCATCCGGGTCGAGCCACGCCGCCGTCAGCGCGATTTCCTGCCCGTCGACCAGCGCGAGTCGGCGGATGGTCAGCGTATTGGTGGCGGGGGTGAAGCCCAGATCGACATCCTGCGCGGCGGTGATGCCGATCGGCATTCCGTTCACCATCCAGCCGGTGTGATCGCGGGTGATCCGTTCGCGGATCGCGTGCCCCCGCGACCAGCCGGCGATCTCGGCCAGTTGTGTGCGCCATTGCCCGTCGGTCACGATCCGGTAGGCGATACAGCTTCCGGTGCCGCGGCCCTGCCAGATCGCCGCGCCTTCCAGCCGCCACCCGGTGTTGTGGCTGGCAAGCCGGCAGGCGTCGGTGCCGCCATCCTGCAAACGCCGCCAATGGACATGAACAGCCATGTCAGCGGTACCCCGCCACCCGCCCGTTCGGACCGGGCACATATTTGCGGATGTCGCGGAAACCGGGCGGATCCAGTTCGGCCAGCGCCTGATAGGGACGCTGCGGCAGGATCAGCGCGCGAATGGCGCGGCTGGCGCCCAACCCGACGCCTTCGCGCTGCAACGGATCCAGCCGGAAAACCTGCCGCTCGACGACCGAGAACAGGCCGGCGCTTTGCATCTCCGCACGTTCGGAAACAAGCTCTTCCAGCGTGAAGGCCAGCGCCCAATCCTCGCCCGTCGGCGCGCGGGCGTTGTCCAGCACCTGCTTGATCGGGCCTTCCTGCGCGGTGAATTCACGCGAATAGATCGGGCCCAGATACAGCCGCCGCAGAACGATGGGATGCAGGTCGGAAAAATCGCGGTCGAACCCCTCGGCGATCGTGACCAACATCAGCCCGGTCAGCGACTGGGCCCGCAACTGGGCCTGCACCTCGGGCCAGCGGCGCGGATCTTTCGGCAGGTCGCGGCGTCCGGTGTCGTCAACCTCGAGCATATAGACGACGGGCACGTTAAGCTGGCTGTCATAGACCGCCCAATGGATCAACCACCGCCGGCGATGCGCGGCCGCGTCCGACAGAAGTTCCGCCACAACCGGCATCTGCGGCCAGAAAAGGCCGCCACCCGCCACGGCCTCGGTGTAAAGCCGCTGCGACATCGCATATTGCAGCCGCGTCGGCACGGTCAGGCGGCCGACGATCTCGCGGATCATGTCGTCCTTGATCGCCGCGGCCGTCGGGGTCCGCGCCAGTTCCTCGCCGGCCTGAGGCGCGTCATTGGCCAGCCGCGCGATTTCCTGCCAGACCGGAAAGCCGCTTTCGTGAATATCTATGGTCGGATAGGCCTGCAACGGCCCCTCGATCCGCCCCGAGACCAGATAGCGCATCGAAAGCGCGTTCAGGCTGGCCAGCATGGCGCGCGCGTAATGGCCGACCACGCGCACCTCGACCGGACCGATCAGCCGGTCGCGCACCATCTCGGCCGCGACGGTCGGAAGGGCGCCCATGATCCGGCTGACCTTGGCGAAATAGCGCCGCGAGGCCAGATCGTCGGTCAGTTGCCGGTGATCGGCGTCCAGGGTTCCCGTCTCAGCCATTTAACCGCCCAACAACCATTGCCAGCCCGAATGCATGACACGCTTGGCATTCCGTACCCAAACCCGTTCGGCGCGTTGTGCCCGCCGGATATGTTCGGCGCGGTTCTCCCAATCGAACAGCGCCCGCAGGATACCATAAAGGCCGAAGGCCAGCCCGATCATCACATCGGCAAGATAAAGCAGCAAGATACCGCCCGCCAGCAGCGCGACCGCCAGAACCGGCCCCCAGAACACGCCCGAGACCGCCATCTCGACCCGATCCGAGGGCTGTCCGGACCCGGTGCCGCCCAGCAGAACCGCAAGCATGGCGCCGGTCCCGCTGATCAGCGCCAGTATGCAGATGATCCGACGCGCGCGCAGCCCGTCACCCGCCGTAAAGGTTCTTGTCATGCTTTTCGACGATTTCGGCGAAGCGGCGGGCGAAACGCTCATCGGCCTTGGCCTTTTCCTCAAGCACCTTGCGGGCAAAGACCATCTGATCGCCATGGGCTTCCAGCATGTCGGCCATGCGATCGTTCGTGGCGGTGCCGATCGCGGCCATCGCGGCCTGCGCCTCTTGGTCGGTCTTTACCCCGATCTCGTTGATCCGGTGGGCGACGTCCTGCTGCTGCGCGGTTTTCAACGACTTGGTCAGCGCATCATACAGCACCACCCGCTGCCGGGTGTCGGTCTGCAACTTGTTGATCAGCACCATCTGCGTCGCCGCCTGATTCTGAAGGCTGTCGACCCAGGTCTTGCCGGCCTCGATATAACGTTCCAGCGTCTGCGATTTGGCCAGCGCGACCTGTTCGTCCTGCACCAGCGCGTTGCTTTGCTTGTTGGCGTTGGCCAGTTCGGTTTCCAGCCGGGTGCGGTCGCTTGGATCCGTGGTGGTCGAGATCCGGTTCTCAAGCTCGATGATGCGCGGGTCCAGCGCCTGAATCTGCGCCCGCAGCGCCTCAAGCTGCGCCACCGCATCCTCGCGGTCGGTCAGGGTCTGGGTCAGGTTGGCCTCGACCTTGGCTTTCTGGTCGTTCAACAGCGCAAGCTGGCTGTCCAGAAGCTTCACGATGGTGTCGGACTTGCCGATCAGGTCCTGCAACTTGTCGTCGATGCTGGCGTCGCGCAGCCGTTCCTGCCGCATCGATTCCGATTTCCCGCGCGAAAAGACGCCGACCACGTTTTCCCAAGTCGTCTTGGTGCGCATCTGATCGAAATCGCGCGAGAAGCCCGCCGTCACATCGTCCAGCCCCATGATCAGCTCGGCGATATTCGCGTTCATCGTCTCGGTATGTTTGTGCACATCGGCCAGCGTCGCATTGGCAATGTCGATTGAGGGCGCCTCGACCGCGTTTTTCGTTGCCTGATCAAGCCGCGTCGTCACTTCCGAGATCTTCTGCTGGGTCAGAGCGACCTGCTTCTGACTTTCGATGATCTGCTGGTCCAGCGATGCCATGAGTTTCCCCCGATGAAGGCCAATTTACATTAGTCTAGTCGTCAACCGCCCCGGTTCAAGTCGGTTCCGGCGGATCGCTTGCCCCGCATCCCCGGGCGGCATAGCCTGCATCCCATGGATCGCCTTGCCAATGCCATAGCCGCCCGCCGCGACAGCCTGATCGACCTGACGCAGGATCTGATCCGCATTCCGACGCTGAACCCTCCCGGGCGGCAGTATCACGAGATATGCGCCTATCTGGACGGCCGCTTGTCGGGGCGGGGCTTTGCCTGCGAACTGCTGCGCGCCCGCGGCACACCCGGCGACAGCGAAGAATTTCCGCGCTGGAACCTGATCGCCCGGCACAAGGGGGCGCGGGCCGGCGATTGCGTGCATTTCAACAGCCATCACGACGTGGTGGAGGTCGGCCACGGCTGGACCCGCGACCCCTTCGGCGCCGCGCTTGAGGGCGACCGCATCTATGGCCGCGGATCCTGCGACATGAAGGGCGGTCTGGCCGCCAGCATCATCGCGGCCGAAGCCTTTGTCGACTGTTTCCCCGACCATGCCGGCACGATCGAGATCAGCGCCACGGCGGATGAGGAATCGGGCGGTTTCGGCGGTGTCGCATGGCTGGCCGAACAGGGCCATTATGCCCATGTCGATCACGTCATCATCCCCGAGCCGCTGCACAAGGACCGCATTTGTCTGGGCCATCGCGGGGTCTGGTGGGCCGAGATCGAGACCCAGGGCCGCATCGCCCATGGCTCGATGCCATTTCTGGGCGATTGCGCGGTGCGGCATATGGGCGCGGTCCTGGACGAGATGGAGGCGACGCTATGGCCGCTTCTGGCCGGGAAGCACACCGAAATGCCGGTGATCCCCGAAGGCGCGCGGTCATCGACGCTGAACATCAACGCCATTCACGGCGGCGCGGCCGAACCGCCGGCGGGCTTCACCGGCCTGCCCGCGCCTTGCGTGCCCGACCGCTGCCGGATCACCATCGACCGCCGGTTCCTGATCGAAGAGGATCTGGCCGAGGTGAAGGCCGAGGTCACCGCGCTTCTGGAAAAGGTCAGGGCCCGGCGCCCCAGCTTTCGCTATGAAATCCGCGACCTGTTCGAGGTGATCCCCAGCATGACCGACCGCGACGCGCCGGTGGTCCGCTCGACCGCCGCCGCGATCGCGCGCGTGCTGGGGCGCGAGGCCGGCTATGTGGTCAGCCCCGGCACCTATGATCAGAAGCATATCGACCGGATCGGCAAGCTGAAGAACTGCATCGCCTATGGGCCGGGGGTGCTGGATCTGGCGCATCAGCCCGACGAATGGATCGGCGTGCAGGACATGCTGGATTCGGCGCGGGTCATGGCGCTGGTGCTTGATGATCTGTTGAACCGCCCAGCCTGATCACCGCAGACCCTGATCGCCGCCGACCCTGATCACCGCCCAAAGGCGCCAAGGGGCATTGTCAGGCGCGGGTCATCACCAGCACGGTCCATTCGCCCAGATCGTCACGCCGGTCGGGCTGAAAGCCATGGGCCTGATAGGCGTCGCGGACCTCATCGGCCTGGGTGGTCAGGATACCGGACAGGATGATCCGGCCGCCTTTCGCGGTCGATTTCCTCATGTCGGGCGCCAGATCAATCAGCGGCTGCTTCAGGATATTGGCGAAAACCAGATCAAAGGGCGCGGCGGATTCCAGCAGCGGATGGTCAAAGCCGGCGGCCTCGATGCATTCGACGCGGCCCGCCAACCCGTTCGAGATGACATTCGCGGCGGCTGTCTCGACCGCGACCGGGTCGATGTCGGATGCGATGACGGGCACCGTCCACAGCCGGGCGGCGGCCATGGCCAGAACCGCGGTGCCCGAGCCGATGTCCGCGACCCTGCCCGGCTGAAAACCGTCACTCGCCAGCCGGTCCAGCGCCAACAGACAACCCCGCGTGGTCGCATGATGGCCGGTGCCGAAGGCCATGGCCGCGTCGATGCACAGGGCCACGGCATGGGGCGGCAACTTGTCGGCATCATGGCTGCCATAGACGAAGAAGCGGCCGGCCTCGACCGGGGTCAGTTCGCGCCGGACATGGGCGACCCAATCGACCTCGGGCAGTTCCGAGATCGCAAAGGGCTCGGCCCCCCAGGCGGCGGCGAGCAGGGTCAACGCGATTTCGTCGGGTTCCTCGGTGAACCATGCACCGACCTCCCAGCGGTCGCTGCCGTCCTCGATCTCGAAAACGCCGGTGCCGGCGGGTTCGGGCTCCAGATCCTCGATCCGCCCGGCCAGCGCCTCGGCGGCTTCGCGGCCGGCGACGTGGCTCAGCACGCTCCAGGTCGGCATCAGAGCTCGCCGCTGGGCTGGATCATCGCGGATTCGACGCCCGTGCCGCGCAGATCGCTGCGACCGTCGGCGTTCTTCGCCAGATATTGCTGCTGCGATTCCTCGGCGGGCCAGAATGTCGTCGCGGGCAGGATCTGGGTGGTGATGTCGCCGAAACCGTCGACGGCCAGCCGGTTGCCGTAATCGACCTTGGACGCCTCGGCCAATGCCTGCTGGGTATCGTTGAAGGTCATGATGACCGAGCGATACTGACTGCCAACATCATCGCCCTGCCGGTCGCCCTGCGTGGGGTCGTGATTGTCCCAGAACAGCTTCAGAAGATGCTCGAAACTGATCCGGCTGCTGTCAAAGACCACGCGCACGACCTCGGCATGGCCGGTGTCACCGGCTGATACCTGCTCATAGGTCGGGTTCTCGGTGGTGCCGCCGGCAAATCCGACCGATGTCATATGCACGCCCTCTTGTTCCCAGAACAGCCGCTCGGCACCCCAAAACCGGCCCATGCCGAAGATGACCTGGTCGAAACCGTGGGGGACCGGCTCATCCAGCGGGCGGCCAAAGACGGCGTGGATCGGTGCGGACATGCTGATACTCCGTTCCAGAAATGGTTTTTGCATAGTTAGTTGCGGCGTCCTGTCTGCACAACCACGGACCACATGCAATCGCCGCGCTGGTTGACAAGTCCGCCAAGGCACCCCCATGTTCCCGGCCCAGTTGTCACGTTTGAGGTTGCAATGCCTGTCGTCGTCGTCGAATCCCCTGCAAAAGCCAAGACGATCGAGAAATATCTCGGCGGCGATTACCGCGTTCTGGCGTCGTTCGGCCATGTCCGCGACCTGCCGCCCAAGGACGGCAGCGTCGACACGAACGACGATTTCGCGATGAAATGGGAAGTCGCGGCGGAAAGTCGCAAGCATGTGAAGGCGATCAAGGACGCGCTGAAGGAAGACCCCGACCTTATCCTTGCCACCGACCCCGATCGCGAGGGCGAGGCGATCAGTTGGCATCTGCTGGAAACACTCGCGCCCTCGCTGAAAAAGGGCGCTCAGGTCAGCCGGGTGACCTTCAACGCCATCACCAAGGCGGCGGTGACCGACGCGATGGCCCATCCCCGCCAGATCGACCAGCCGCTGGTCGACGCCTATCTGGCGCGCCGTGCGCTTGACTATCTTGTCGGCTTCAACCTGTCGCCGGTCCTGTGGCGCAAGCTGCCGGGCGCCCGCTCGGCCGGTCGGGTGCAATCGGTCTGTCTGCGACTGATCGTCGATCGCGAGATGGAGATCGAGGCATTCAAGTCCCGCGAATACTGGTCGGTCCATGCCCGGCTGGCGACGCCTTCGGGTGCCGAATACGACGCGACGCTGGTCAACCTTGCCGGCAAGAAGCTGGAGCGTTTCGACATCGCCGACGAGACGCAGGCGAATATGGCCGTCGCGGCGGTCCAGCACCGCGATCTGTTCGTGACCAGCGTCACGGCCAAGCCCGCCAGCCGCAATCCCTGGCCGCCGTTCATGACCTCGACCCTGCAACAGGAGGCCAGCCGCAAGCTGGGCCTTGGCGCACGGGCCTGCATGTCGGCGGCCCAGCGCCTGTATGAGGCCGGGCTGATCACCTATATGCGGACCGACGGCATCGACATGGCGCCCGAGGCGGTGATGGCCGCGCGCGACGCGATCAAGGCGCGTTTCGGGGCCGAGTACCTGCCGAAATCGCCGCGCATGTACAAGAACAAGGCGAAGAACGCGCAGGAAGCGCATGAATGCATCCGGCCCACCGACATGATGCTGTCGCCCGACAAGCTGCGGGTGTCCGAAAAGGACCAGCGGGCGCTGTATGACCTGATCTGGAAGCGGACGCTGGCCAGCCAAATGGAAGCCGCCCGGATGGAACGCACGACGGTCGAGATCGGCAGCAAGGACGGTCAGGTCGGATTGCGCGCCAACGGTCAGGTGATGCTGTTCGACGGCTTTCTGCGGGTCTATGATCAGGGCCGCGACGATCCCACACCGAATGCCACCGACGATGATGATGCCGGCGACAGCACCCGTTTGCCGGTGATCACGCAGGGCGAAACGGCCGACAAGCGCCGGGTCTGGCCCGACCAGCATTTCACCCAGCCGCCGCCGCGCTATACCGAGGCGACGCTGGTCAAGCGCATGGAGGAACTGGGCATCGGGCGGCCCTCGACCTATGCCAGCATCGTCACGACCATTCAGGACCGCGAATATGTCCGCAAGGAACAGAACCGCCTGATCCCCGAGGACAAGGGCCGGTTGGTCACCGCCTTTCTGGTGAAATATTTCCCGCGCTATGTCAGCTATGATTTTACCGCCGACATGGAGACCGAACTGGACGAGATCAGCGCCGGCGACCGGCTGTGGCGCGACGTTCTGGGCCGGTTCTGGCGCGACTTCACCAAGGCGCTGGAAGGCACCAGCGATCTGCGGATCGGCGAGGTGCTGGAGGCGATCGACGAGGCGCTTGCGCCGCATCTCTATCCGGCGCGCGCCGACGGCGGCGATCCGCGCGAATGCCCGCTGTGCCATCAGGGGCGGCTGAACCTGAAAACTGCGCGTTCGGGCGGGGCGTTCATCGGCTGCTCGCGCTACCCCGAATGCCGCTATACCCGCCCCTTGTCGGCACCCGACGGCGAAGAGGTCGCGGGCGACAGGGTGCTGGGCGAAAACGACGGCGATGAAATCAGCCTGAAGGTCGGCCGCTTCGGTCCCTATGTCCAGCGGGGTGAGGCGACGGCGGAAAATCCCAAACCGCCGCGGGCGTCCCTGCCCAAAGGCTGGGATGCGGCCGGCCTTGATCTGGACCGGGCGCTGATGCTGTTGAACCTGCCGCGCCCGATCGGCCCGCATCCCGATGATGGCCAGATGATCGAGGCCGGGATCGGCCGCTATGGCCCCTATGTCAAGCACGGGTCGAAATACGCGAACCTGCCCGAGGTGGACGAGGTGTTCACCATCGGCATGAACCGCGCGGTCGAGGTGCTGGCCGCCAAGCAAACCCGCGGCCGCGCGCCCGCCGCCGCGCCGCTGAGAGAGCTTGGCGACCACCCCGATGGCGGCCCGGTTCAGGTGATGAACGGCCGCTATGGGCCCTATGTGAAGTGGGGAAAGATCAACGCGACGCTGCCGAACAGCATGACGCCCGAGACCATCACCATGGAACAGGCGCTGGAACTGATCACCGCCAAGGCCGCGAAATCGCCGAAGAAGGGCGCGAAAAAAGCCGCCCCGAAGGCGGCAGCCAAAACGAAGGCGGCCAAACCAAAAGCGACGGCTAAGACTGCTACCAGGACTGGGGCAACCAAGACCGCCGCGAAGAAGCCCGCTGCACGGAAAGCCGCGGCGACGAAGGTCGCAAAGACGCCCACCAGCGAATAGGCGGCGAGGCCGCGCCGCCTGTTTCAACCATTACTTCGGCTTTCGCGCCCATTATCGGGATGACAGTACTGTTCGCCTGCAAATGGCCGATGATCGGTCAGAACGGCAATGCTGATGGTGCCCGATCAGATTAACTGGTGACGCGCGCGGGGGCGCACATCCGGCATCCTGCTGCATTACGGTGTTGCAGCCGTGGTTGCCGTCCACGCCCGTCGGCTGAAGATGGGCGTCCATCCAAGCCCTGCGCCGCGCGGATTTCGGGCACCGCCAGTTTATGCCGCAAGGCCCCGAGGGCGCGCCGATCGACCCCATCACCCCCGCCTTCGTCCTCGGCCGATTTCACCGCGCCTCATGCCGCCGACGCTCTGACCGGAGGACCGCAAGGGCACCCAACCCCGACCAGCGTCTGGTTCCGACGCTAACAATAGTTGGCGCAATTGACACTTGTTGACCTGCGGGCCACTACTCGGCAAGCACCACTCCGGATCAGAGGAGGATCTATGAAAAAGGTCTATGCGAATGCCGACGAGGCGCTGGATGGCCTCTTGCACGATGGGATGTTCATCGCGGCCGGAGGTTTCGGGCTTTGCGGCATCCCCGAACTGCTTATCGACGCGCTGGTCAAAAGCGGCGTCAAGGACCTGACCATCGCCAGCAACAACTGCGGCGTCGACGGCTTTGGCCTGGGCAAGCTGCTGGACACGCGCCAGATCAAGAAGATGATCAGCAGCTATGTCGGCGAAAACGCCGAATTCATGCGCCAATACCTGTCGGGCGAACTGGAACTGGAATTCAACCCGCAAGGCACGCTGGCCGAACGGATGCGGGCCGGGGGCGCCGGAATTCCGGGCTTTTACACCAAGACCGGCGTCGGCACGGTGATCGCCGACGGCAAGGAAGTGAAGAATTTCGACGGTCAGGATTACATCCTTGAACGCGGCATCGTCGCCGATCTGTCGATCGTCAAGGCGTGGAAAGCCGACGACACCGGCAATCTGGTGTTCCGCAAGACCGCCCGCAACTTCAACCCGCCCGCCGCCATGTGCGGCAAGGTCTGCGTGGCCGAGGTCGAGGAAATCGTGCCGCGCGGCTCGATCGACCCCGACCTGATCCACCTGCCCGGCATCTATGTGCACCGGGTCATTCAGGGGCCGCACGAGAAACGTATTGAACAGCGCACGACGCGCAAAAGGGAGACTGCGTAATGGCCAAATCAATCCTTGCCGCTCCGCTCGCCACGATTTTCGAGCATCTCAAGGGCGAGATCTTCATCAGCCATGAGGCGGTTTTCGACATGAAAGCCGCCGGTGGCGAAACCCTGAACGTCAAGCAGCTGGCCAAGGACCACGGCGCCACCGTCGAGGACGCGGTGCGCAACGGCGAGGCCGGCTTGGTCATCAAGAAAGGCTGATCGGCATGGCTTGGGACCGCAATCAGATGGCCGAACGGGCCGCGCAGGAACTGGAAGACGGGATGTATGTGAACCTCGGCATCGGGATCCCGACGCTGGTGGCGAACTATGTCGGCGACAAGGACATCACCCTGCAATCGGAAAACGGCATGCTGGGCATGGGCCCCTTCCCCTATGAGGGCGAAGAGGATCCAGACCTGATCAACGCCGGCAAGCAGACCATCACCGAGCTTTCGCGCACCTCGTATTTCGACAGCGCGACCAGCTTCGGGATGATCCGCGGCGGCAAGATCGCGGCGGCGATCCTTGGCGCGATGGAAGTGGCCGAAAACGGCGATCTGGCGAACTGGATGATCCCGGGCAAGCTCGTCAAGGGCATGGGCGGGGCGATGGATCTGGTCGCCGGCGTAGGCCGGGTGATCGTGGTCATGGATCACACCAACAAGGCCGGCGAATCCAAGGTGCTGAAGGAATGCACCCTGCCGCTGACCGGCAAAAGCGTCGTGGACCGGATCATCACCAATCTGGGCGTGCTGGATGTGGTCGACGGCGGTCTGAAGATCGTCGAGACCGCCGAAGGCGTGACCGAGGACGAATTGCGCGCCGCCACGCAGGCGACCATCGTCAACTGACCGGCCGCAACTGGTCATCCGGGGGCGTTGCGATTGGCGCGGCGCCCCTTTCTTGATCCCCCCCCTTCTTCATGACCGGGCCGCACCATCATCAAAACGTCACAAGACCGACACGCGGCTGTCACCGCTTCGGCTGAAAAGCCCTGTGAGCTTATCAACAGGAGTTTCGCGCTGATGTTTCGTCGGACCATATTCACCTCGGCCCTGGCACTGGTTGCCGCCTGCCCTGCGCTGGCCGAGCAGAATTTCAACCGCATCGCCAGTTTCGCCACCGTCGACAACATGGCCGCGGGCGAGGATCGTGACCGCACCACGTCGGCCGAGATCATGGCGGTGACCGAGGATGGCATGACGCTGATCTATTCCGACAGCCCGCTGGGCGCGATCGGACTGATCGACATCACCGACCCGCGCGCGCCGAAACCGCTTGGCAATGTCGCCATGGACGGCGAGCCGACGACCACCGTGGTCAAGGGCCAGCGTGCGTTCGTGGGCGTGAATACCTCGGCATCCTTCACCCAGCCCTCGGGTGTGTTGCGCACCGTGGATCTGACCACCAAGGCCGTCACCGCCAGTTGCGACCTTGGCGGTCAGCCCGACAGCGTGGCGCTGTCCCCCGCCGGTGACATGATCGCCGTCGCCATCGAAAACGAACGCGACGAAGAGGTGAATGACGGCGCGCTGCCGCAGATGCCGGCCGGTTTCGTGGTGCGCCTGCCGCTGGTTGACGGCGCGGTCGACTGCGCGGCAAAGCAGGTGATCGACCTGACCGGTCTTGCCGACATCGCCCCCGAGGATCCCGAACCCGAATTCCTCGCCTTCAACGAGGCGGGCGAACTGGCGGTGACGCTTCAGGAAAATAACCACATCGTGGTGATCGGCGCCGATGGCGCGATCAAGACGGATTTCAGCGCCGGAACGGTCGACATCGACGGGATCGACACCGAAAAGGACGGCAAGCTTGATTTCAGCGGCAGCCTTACGGGTGTCGCGCGCGAACCCGATTCGCTGGTCTGGCTGGATAATGAGCGTTTCGCCGTGGCGAATGAAGGCGACTGGAAGGGTGGCTCGCGCGGGTTCACCGTCTTTGCGCAGGATGGCACCGTCGTCTTTGACAGCGGCAACAGCTTTGAACGCGCCGTCGCCGCCATCGGCCATTACCCCGAAGGCCGTTCCGGCAAGAAAGGCGTCGAACCCGAAGGCCTTGCCACCGCGACCTATGACGGTCAGCGCCTGCTGTTCGTCGCCTCGGAACGCGGCAGCGTGGTCGGCGTCTATGACGCGACCGATCCGGCGGCGCCGAAGCTGCTGCAGATGCTGCCGTCGGGCATCGGCCCCGAAGGGCTGACCACGATCGCCTCTCGCAACCTGTTCGCGACCGCGAACGAAACCGATCTGGGCGAGGACGGCGCCGCCCGCGCCCATGTGATGCTGTATGAGCGCAGCGACGCCCCGGCCGCCTATCCGACCCTCACCTCGGAAGGCAGCGATCCGCTGATCGGTTGGGGCGCGTTGTCCGGGTTGACGCTCGATCCGGCCAAGCCCGACACGCTTTTTGCGATCAGCGACAACGCCTATTCCGCCGCGCCCGCGATCTTCACGATCGACACCTCGGTCAGCCCCGCGCGCATCAGCGCCAGGACCCCGGTGACCCGCGACGGCAAGCCGGCCGAAAAGCTGGATCTGGAAGGCATCGCCGCGGACGGTGAAGGCGGGTTCTGGCTGGCCAGCGAAGGCAACCCGGAAAAAGACGTTCCGAATGCCGTCCTGCGTGTCGACGCAACCGGGGCGATCACGCAGGAAATCGCCCTGCCCGACGCGCTTGCCGCCCAATCGACGCGCTTCGGTCTTGAGGGTGTGACCGTGGTCGACGGCAAGCTGTGGCTGGCCGTGCAGCGCGAATGGAAGGACGACCCGAAAGGTCAGGTGAAGCTTCTGCAACTCGATCCCGCGACCCAAACCTGGGCCGGCGTCCGCTATCCGCTGGACAAGGCCCCCGAAAACGGTTGGGTCGGGGTGTCGGAAATCGCCGCCCGCGACGGTTATCTGTACCTGCTGGAGCGTGACAATCAGATCGGGCAGAAGGCCGCGCTGAAGGCGGTGACCCGGGTGAACATGGCCGAGCTTAAGCCCGCGCCGCTGGACGGCACCCTGCCGGTCGTGGCCAAGGAAACCGTTCGCGACCTGATCCCCGACCTGAAGCAGCAGGGCGGCTATGTGCAGGACAAGGTCGAAGGCATGGCCATCACCCAGGACGGCACGATCTGGACCATCACCGACAATGACGGCGTCGATGACGCCTCGGGCGAGACCCTGCTGTGGTCGTTCCGTCCCGATCTGTCCTGAGCGGCAACGCAGACGCGAACGGCCCCGTCCCCGCACGGGGCCGTTTCGCTTTTCGACTTTGCAACCGCTTTCAACGCATGGCATCTGTGCGTCATGACCATGACCCCTGATCAGATCGCCGCCCTGTTCACCCGCCCGGACGGCAGCTTTCTGTGCGCCCGCTGGGGGCGCCCCGTCGCGCCGGTGATCTTCGGGCTAAGCGATGAAAGCCTTGCCGTTTTCCGCGAGGCCACGCGCGCCGTATTCGCCCATGCCGGTCAGCCGCTGACCGACACCGACCCCGAGATGGGCACGAATCTGATGTCCTTTTTCGTGCGCAACTGGGACGAGCTTGCCGGCGTCCCCGATCTTGATGCGCTGACCGGCGTGCCGGGCCTGCCCGCGCGGCTGGCGCAGGCCAAGGCCGATCAGTACCGGTTGTTCCGGTTCGACCCGGACGGCGGCATCCGCGCCTGCCTGACCTTCGTCAATATGGGGGGCGCGCTCGCCGATGCCCATCCCGGCATTCTGGCCGAAACCCTTGCGGTGCGCTCGGCCCTGACATTTGCCGTCGACGTCACGCCCACG
The DNA here is from genome assembly GCF_042680785.1 of Paracoccus pacificus. Taxonomy (NCBI): domain Bacteria; kingdom Pseudomonadati; phylum Pseudomonadota; class Alphaproteobacteria; order Rhodobacterales; family Paracoccaceae; genus Paracoccus; species Paracoccus pacificus. The sequence goes on along the minus strand of NZ_JBHUEN010000043.1, from coordinate 191,307 downwards.
CCGGAGCTGGCGCAGCTTATACGCGCAGCCTATGCGCCGATGCTGCCGGTTGCGGCCACCGACCCGGCCTATGCGCTGCGGCTGGCCGCGCGGCTTGGCGCGGGCTAGACTGCGACCATGCCCCATTCCGCACTGCATCACCTGCCGATCCGGGTTTATTACGAGGACACCGACCTTGCCGGTATCGTCTATTACGCCAACTATCTGAAATTCATCGAGCGCGGCCGGTCCGAATGGTTGCGCGATCTGGGCATCGACCAGAACGACCTGAAGACGCGCGGCATCGTCTTTGCGGTCCGCCGGGTCGAGGCCGATTATCTTGCCCCCGCGCGATTCGACGATCTGCTGACGGTCGAGACCACCCTGTCCGAACGCACCCCGGCGCGGCTGATCGTCGACCAGACCGTCCGCCGCGATGGCGCCGATCTGTTCCGCGCCCGCGTCACGCTCGCCTGTCTTGGGCCGACGATGCGGCCGGTACGCCTGCCGGCGGAACTGATCGCCATACTGGCGTGATGGCCGCCGCTAGGCGCCCTTGGGCCGGAAAGCCTTGATCTTTTCGGGATCGGTTTCAATCCGCGCCGCGCCCAGCAGATCGAGACAATAGGGCACGGCGGCGAAAACCGCGTTCAGGCAGGTGGCAATGGCCGAGGGCTTGCCGGGGATGGTGATGATCAACGTCTTGCCGCGGCTGACGGCGGTCTGCCGCGACAGGATCGCGGTCGGCACCTCGGCGAGCGAGGCGCGGCGCATTTCCTCGCCAAAGCCGGGATATTCGCGATGGGCGATGTCGCTGACCGCCTCGGGCGTCAGGTCGCGCGGCGCGGGGCCGGTGCCGCCGGTAACGAGGATCAGGTCGGCGCCCCGGTCGTCGCAAAGCGAAATCAGCGTTTCGGCGACGCTTTCACGGCCGTCGGGGACGATGATCCGGGTGATCTCCATCGGTGAGGTGACGACCTCGCGCAGCCACGCCTCGGCGCCGGGGCCACCCTTGTCCTCGTATTCGCCCGATGCGGCGCGGTCGGAAACGGTGATGATGGCGATGCGGGCGGGTGCGTGCGGTTCGGTCATGAGAGAGCCTTCGGTGATCCTTGCCCATTCTGGGCGGGTGTAGCGCCGATGAAAAGGGGCTGAAGAAAGCGGCCGAGCGTGGAAAACGCCGCTTGGCTTGCGGCGGCGTGCCGGCTTAGGCTTTTGGGCGGATGCCCCTGCGGCGCGCTGCCATGGCCGGCAGGTCTCGCTGCGATTGACCCTTTCGCAAGCGGTGCTTCGGACGCGGGGCGATGCTGCCGAATGATGGAGGAGCGGATGACGGAGAGATTCAAGATCGGCGATCACGTCAGTTGGAACTCCGAGGCGGGGCGCGTCTTTGGCAGGATCATCGCCGTCCATACCAGCGACTTCGACTATAAAGGCTATACCCATCACGCCAGCGCGGATGATCCGCAATACGAGATCAAAAGCGACAGGACCGACCATATCGCCGCTCATAAAGGCGGGGCTTTGCGTCTTGAGTGATCCGTGACGACCCCCTTCTTCACCGTCGGCCATTCCGACCGCAGCCTTCAGGATTTCATCGCGCTGCTCCGGGATGCAGGCGTCGGTTTCGTCGCCGATATCCGCAAGATGCCGATGTCGCGTGCCAACCCCCAGTTCAATCAGGATGTGCTGGCAGCCGCTCTGGCGGCCGAGGGGATCGGCTTTGAACACGTTGCCCGTCTTGGTGGGCTGCGCGGCAAGGCGCGCGATGTGCCGTTCGAGGTGAATGCGCTGTGGCGCAACCGCAGCTTTCACAATTACGCCGATTACGCCCTGTCTCCCGAGTTCCGGGAAGGTCTCGACCACATCCTTCAATTGGGTGCTGAGCGGCCGCTGACCGTGATGTGCTCGGAAGCGGTCTGGTGGCGCTGTCACCGCCGGATCGTCGCGGACTATCTGATCGCCGCCGAAAACCCGGTCTTGCACATCATGGCCGAGGGACGGCTCGACCCGGCGGTGTTGACCCCCGGCGCGGTGATCGGGGCGGATGGGGGCATCACCTATCCGGCGGCGCTGCAACCGCGATCAGACTGACCGGTGCCGAATCAATCCATCGCCGTCGCCTCGATCTCGATCATCAGCGACGGGAGGGCCAGCCGGGTGACACCGACCAGCGTCGAGGGCGGCGTGACCCCGGCTGATCCCAGTCGCGCGCCGAGCAGATCGAAATGCTTCAGCGCCTCGTCCATGTCGGTGGTGTAGATGCCCAGCCGGGTGACATTGGCAAAGCTCATCCCGGCGGCGGCCAGCAGCGTCGCCAGATTGTCGAGCGCGAGGCCGAACTGGCCGCGCATGTTGCCGGGATGCTGCGGGTTGCCATCCGCGTCGGTGGCCGTCTGGCCAGAGCAGACCAGTTGCCGCGTCGCGCCGGTGAAGATCTCGGCCTGATTGAAGCCGAATTTCAGCGACCAGATCGAGGGATTGACGGGTGTTCTGTCCATGGGATGTGCCTTTGCATCACGGGTTTCGCGATGCCAGTGAAGAACATCCCTGCTGACAGATGACGTCAGGGGGTGGTCCGCGCCGCCCTACTTCACCCGCGCATTCCGCGCCGCGATCAGCTTCAGGCGCAGCGCATTCAGCCGGATGAAGCCTGCCGCGTCTTTCTGGTCATAGGCGCCCGCATCCTCTTCAAACGTCACATGCTTTTCGCTGTAAAGAGAATGATCCGACCAGCGCGCGACGGTGTTCACATTGCCTTTGTACAGTTTCAGCCGCACGGTGCCGGTGACATGTTCCTGCGACTTGTCGATCAGCGCCTGCAGCATCTCGCGTTCGGGGCTAAACCAGAAGCCGTTATAGATCAGCTCGGCATAGCGCGGCATGATCGAGTCCTTCAGATGGCCCGCGCCCGCGTCCAGCGTGATCTGTTCGATGCCGCGATGGGCCTCCAGCAGGATGGTGCCGCCGGGGGTCTCATAGATGCCGCGGGACTTCATGCCCACGAAACGGTTTTCGACGAAATCCAGCCGGCCGATGCCATGCTTGCGGCCGTAGTCGTTCAGCACGGTCAGCACGGTCGCGGGCGACATCGCCTCGCCGTTGATCGCCACCGGGTCGCCCTTTTCGAAGGTTATTTCGATATATTCGGGCGTATCGGGCGCATCCTCGGGCGAAACCGTGCGCTGATAGACGTAATCGGGCGCTTCCTCGGCGGGGTTTTCCAGCGCCTTGCCCTCGCTGGAGGTATGCAGCAGGTTCGCATCGACGCTGAACGGCGCCTCACCGCGCTTGTCCTTGGCGATCGGGATCTGGTTCGCCTCGGCGAATTCCAGAAGCTTGGTGCGGCTGGTCAGATCCCATTCCCGCCACGGCGCGATCACCCGGATCGAGGGGTCGAGCGCATAGGCCGAAAGCTCGAACCGGACCTGATCGTTGCCCTTGCCGGTCGCGCCATGGGCCACGGCATCGGCGCCGTGCTGATGGGCGATCTCGACCAGATGCTTGGAAATCAGCGGCCGCGCGATCGAGGTGCCGAGCAGATAGAGCCCCTCATAGACCGCATTGGCGCGGAACATAGGAAAGACGAAATCGCGCACGAATTCCTCGCGCACGTCGATAATGTGGATGTTTTCGGGCTTGATGCCCAAGAGCTCGGCCTTTTGACGCGCGGGTTCCAGTTCCTCGCCCTGCCCCAGATCGGCGGTGAAGGTGATCACCTCGCAGCCATATTCGGTCTGCAACCACTTCAGGATGATCGAGGTATCAAGCCCCCCGGAATAGGCGAGGACGACTTTCTTCGGCGCGTCGGACATGGCGGATCCCCTTGGAATTTGCCGGACGGCATAGGCGCATTCGTCGGGTGTCACAAGAGGCAGCGGGCCGCAAACAGCCGCGAAATACCCGGAAATCATCACGGAAGGGCGCGGCGATCTTGCCAATTCGCCACATTCGCGGCATGGCCGGAGAATGGAAAACTTTGTGGCTTCTGTCCGTCAGGCCGAGATTGCGTTGCGCGATCTGTTCGAGCCGACGCCCCTGCAACGCAACGACCACCTTTCGGCGAAATATGGCGCCGAAATCTGGCTGAAACGCGAGGATCTGACCCCGGTCCGCAGCTATAAGCTGCGCGGCGCCTTCAACGCCATGCGCAAGGCGATGCAGACCAGCCCGGATCTGGCGCATTTCGTCTGCGCCAGCGCCGGCAACCACGCGCAAGGCATGGCCTATGCCTGCCGCCATTTCGGCACCCGCGGCACCATCTTCATGCCGGTGACGACGCCGCAGCAGAAAATCGACAAGACCCGCGCCTTCGGCGGCGACGCGGTCGAGATCCGCCTGACCGGGGATTATTTCGACCAGACGCTGGCCTCGGCCAAGGATTATTGCGCCAAGGCCGGCGCGCATTTCCTGTCGCCCTTCGATGATCCCGACATCATCGAAGGACAGGCGACGGTCGCGGCGGAAATGCTTGATCAACTGGGCCGGGCCCCGGACCTGATCGTGCTGCCGGTGGGTGGCGGCGGGCTTTCGGCAGGTGTCAGCCGCTATGCCCGCACCGAGGCGCCCGACGCCGGTTTCGTCTTTGCCGAGCCCGCCGGCGGCGCAAGCCTTATGGGCGCGCTCAGCGCCGGCGAACCGGTGACGCTTGAGCGGGTGGACAGTTTCGTCGATGGCGCGGCGGTGGCGCGGATCGGCGATCTGCCCTTCGCGCAACTGTCGGGCTTTGCCCCCGGCGATGTCATCGCCGCGCCGGAAAACCGGATCTGCGTCACGATGCTGGATCTGCTGAATACCGAAGGCATCGTTCTGGAACCGGCCGGGGCGCTGGCGATTGACGTTCTGCGGGACATCCCCGACCTTGCCGGCAAGACGGTGATCTGCGTCTGCTCGGGCGGCAATTTCGATTTTGAGCGGCTGCCCGAGGTCAAGGAACGCGCGCAGCGCTTTGCCGGGCGCAAGCGTTATTTCATTCTTCAGATGCCGCAGCGACCGGGCGCGCTGCGCGATTTTCTGGAGCTTCTGGGCCCCGATGACGACATTTCGCGCTTCGAGTATCTGAAGAAATCGGCCCGCAACTTCGGCTCGGTCCTGATCGGGATCGAGACGACGGACCCCGCGAACCTGCGCCACCTGACCGATGCGCTGGACCGGAACGGGCTGCGTTATCGCGATATCACCGACGATCCGATACTGGCCGAATTCCTCATCTGACCGGCCGGTCGCGACCTGCCTGCGCCGACCCGTCGTGGCCATCCCACCCCGAACGATCCGCCCGGTTTTTGCGTCAATCCTCCCGCCGGTCGGCCGGCCATTCTGCGGCGTCGGGGGCCGCACCTAACCCTCATCCCGCCAGCCATGGTCCGGCAATTCGCCCGCCATAAGGCGCCCGATGTCGCGGGTGAATGCGGCTTTCGAATCGGCGTAATGCTGAAGCAGCGCGTCGAGGTCGATCGCGTCTACCGCCCCCTGCGCCGCCAGTGCCTCGGCCTCGCCACATCTGTCGCCAAAACCGCGCATCCCCAGATTCCAGGCGCTGCCTTTCAGGATATGCAGATCCCGTTCCAGCCGCGCGGCATCGTCGCGCGACAGCCGCAGCGCGACGGCTTCGACCTCATCCACGAAAAGTTCGATGACGGGAAAGAACTCCTCCGGGCCCAGATCCGAGCGAAGCTCTGCTACCCTGTCCCAATCTATCATGCCGCCTTCCGTTCCCGATTCTCCGTCCCCTTAACCGATAGCAGCCACAGGTTACGAAAAGCCTAACCGCCGCGATCGAACGGCTTAACCCGATGTTAAACCGGGGCGGCTAGACAGGGTGCATCAACATCGATTCGGATACGAAGCCTTCGAAAACCATGCCCGACAAATCCTCTCAATCCCGCAGGCTGGTGCTTCTGGTCGACGACAGCCGCGCGCATCGCCGGGTTCTGGCGATTCAGTTGCGGCGCGCCGGATATGACGTGGCCGAGGCGGGGAACGCCGCCGAGGCATTGGACATCTGCGCCGGTGTCGAGCCGGATTTCATCATTTCCGACTGGGTGTTGTCGGGCATGCAGGGCCCCGAGTTCTGCCGTCTTTACCGCCAGAAGCCGCGGCAACATTACTGCTATTTCATTCTGCTGACCTCAAAGACCGACAAGCATGATCTGGCGTTCGGGCTGAAAAGCGGCGCCGATGATTTTCTGGTCAAGCCGGTCTCGGGCGCCGAACTGCTGGCCCGCGTGGCGGCCGGCGACCGCATTCTGGCGATGGACGAACGGCTGCGCGCCAGCAATCGCCGGCTGGAGGAAACCCTGACCCGGCTGCAAAGCGCGCAGGACGCGATCGAGCGCGACCTGCGCGAGGCGCGCATGCTTCAGGAAGGTCTGCTGGTCGACCGGAACGCGCGTTTCGGCGATTTCGATCTGTCGCTGCTGTTGCGCTCGGCCGGTCATATCGGCGGCGACCTGATCGGCTTTTTCCCGATCAATGAGGAACGCGTCGGGATCTATGCCATCGACGTGTCGGGACACGGCGTTACCGCCGCGCTTTTGACCGCGCGGCTGGCGGTGCATCTGTCCGGTTCGGTCGGGCAGAATATCGCGCTGTATCACAACGCCCATGGCGCGGTTGCCGCCCTGCCGCCCGCCGATCTGGCCAAACGGCTGAACGCGATGATGATCCGCGAGATCCGCACCGATTCCTATTTCACCATGGTCTATCTTGAACTGGACGTGACCACCGGCGGGATCCGTCTGGTGCAGGCCGGCCACCCCTATCCGGTCATCCAGCGGCGCGATGGCCGGTTGCAGGAACTCGGCAGCGGCGGCTTGCCGGTGGGCGTGTTCGCCGGCGCCGAGTTTGAGGAGATCTCGGCGGTTCTGGAGCCGGGCGACCGGCTTTTCCTTGCCTCGGACGGCATTACCGAGGCCACGGACGCGAAGGGGCGTCAACTGGGCGATGAGGGGCTCAGGACGATTTTGCAGACCAATGCGAAGTTGGGGGGGTCTTCGCTGCTGGAATCGCTGGCGTGGTCGGTCGCCGCATATTCGCGCGGGGTCGAGGGCGACGACGTCTCGGCCATCCTGCTGGAACGCAGCGAAAGCGGCGCCCTAACCGCCGATCCCGCCCGATCGGAGCGCAAGATCGCCGGGTGATCCCGGGGGCCCTTACGCCTGTCTTGGCCTTACGCCGACCCTGCACTTACGCCGGTCTTGCGCTCATGCCGGTCTTGCGGGCACCGGTCATCAGCATCCGGCTTGCCTGCACCCGGCTTTCCGGCCCCCGACTTTCCGGCACCCCCCATGCCGGCGCCCGTCTCACCCGTAGCCGTCTTGCCCGCTCCGGCCCGTTTCACCCTTCGGTTCGCAACCAATGGCCGAAAATCGCCCGCGACCCCGGATCGGCCAGAGCTACAAGCAACTCTGCCGGGGTTAACCAAACGGCGCTGTGCCCGGGCTCGGTCGGCGGTGACAGCCGCAGGATCGGGCGCGCCAACCAGACCGAGCACAGCTTTTCGGCGTAGAGGTCATATTCGGGCATATAGACGAACCGCCGGAACATCCCGACCCGGCGCGGGGTGGAAATCGTCCAGCCGGTTTCCTCGATGACCTCGCGGTGCAACGCGACCTGAGGCGATTCACCGGGATCGATTCCGCCACCGGGAAGCTGGACCTCGGGTCCCGGATCGGCCTGAACGGTCGCCAGAAAATGCCCGTCCCGCCGCAGGATCGCATAGGCCCCCGGCCGGACGCGATAGTGACGCGCCGGATCGGGCGATGCGCCGTGGCGGCGAATGATCATGCCGATACCACCCGTTACCCCGGTTCCGATCCGACCCGTTCCGATCTGGTCCGTCGCGCCTGACAGGTCCCGCGCCCAGTCGCACGACGGCCGAGACGGGGCAAGAGCCTGCGGATGCCCGGTCATGCCCGAAGCAGGCGCCACGGCAGCCGGCCCCTTGGGATTGCGGCGTGACGGCCTATATTGGTCGGCGACAGGCGCGCTGCGTTCGCGCCGGAACATCTGCAATAGAACGCCCTATAGCAAGGAAAAATCATGGCCTCGATCAACCAGATCGCCTGGGACGATACTGTCCTGCCGTTTCAACTGGACCGCTCGAACATCCGCGGCCGGGTGGCGCGGCTGGATGGCGTTCTGGACCACATCCTTACCCGTCACGATTATCCGGCCGCCGTCGGTGCGCTGGTGGCCGAGGTCGCGCTTCTTGCCGCCCTGATCGGCCCGACCGTCAAAAGCGGCTGGAAGCTGAGCCTGCAGGTGCAGGGCAACGGCGCCGTGCGCACCATCGCCGCCGATTATTTCGCCCCGCAAGCCGCGGGTGAGCCCGCCCAGCTTCGCGCCTGGGCCAATTTTTCGGCCGATCGGCTGGACGCTGCCGCCGATCCCTTCACGCTGATCGGCGAGGGTTATTTCGCGATCCTGATCGACCAGGGCGCGGGCACGCAGCCTTATCAGGGCATCACGCCGCTTGCCGGGGGGTCCATTTCGGCCTCGGCTCAGACCTATTTCGCCCAGTCGGAACAGATCCCGACGCGGTTCAGCATCGCGGCCGGGCGGTCGCAGATGCCGGGCCAGCCGGTCAAATGGCGCTCGGGCGGGATCATGCTACAAACCCTGGCTCAGAACTCGGTCGCGATGGGCGATGCCGGCGGCAGCGGCGAGAACGGCCTGATCGAAGCCGCCGACATTCTGCAGGGGCGCGAATCGGAAGACTGGTCGCGCGCGAACTATCTGCTGGATACGGTCGAGATGATGGAGCTGATCGGCCCCTCGGTCGCGCCGACCGACCTGCTGGTGCGCCTGTTCCACGAAGAAACCCCGCGAGTCTATGACGCGCAGAGGGTCGAATTCGGCTGCTCATGCTCGGCCGACCGGGTGCGCGGCACGCTGGCGATCTATTCCGCCAAGGACATCGCCCATATGACCACGGATGAGGGCACGGTGACCGCCGATTGCCAGTTCTGCGGCGCGCATTACGTCTTTGACCCGCGTAGCCTCGGGTTCGAGGCGGTGCTGGACGCCGACGGCAATCCGCTGCCGCAGGACGAAGCCGCGAACCCGCGTGACGCCGGATAGCGATGCGGGCGCTGTCGATCCCCGCATTGACGGAACGGCTTTCGGTCGCCCTTCAGCGGGCGGCCGAAACAACCTCGGATTACGAGCTTTTGCCGGGCATGCGGGGCGCCGACACATCGCCCTTGCGCCCCGCCGGCGTGCTGGCCGCGTTCCGCCCGGCCGCGGTTCCCGGCGGTGCCGAACTGATCCTGACCATGCGGTCGTCGGCGCTGCGCCATCATCCCGGCCAGATCGCCCTGCCCGGCGGCAAGGTCGACGCCGAAGACGCCGATGAGGTCGCCGCCGCCCTGCGCGAGGCGCATGAGGAAATCGCGCTTCCCCCCGATTGCGTGCGGGTGCTTGGCCGCCTGCCGACCCACGAAACCGTCACCCGCTTTCGGGTTACGCCGGTGCTTGCGGTGATCACCCGCGAATTCAACCCCCGGCCCGAACCCGGTGAGGTGGCCGAGATTTTTGCCGTGCCGCTGGAACATGTCGCCGCCGTCGACCGCTATCGGATCGAGGATCGGAACTGGCTGGGCGGGCGCCGGGGCTATCGCGTCCTGCCCTTCGGGCCCTATTACATCTGGGGCGCCACGGCGCGGATGCTGCACGCGCTTGCGCAAAGGCTGGATTGATGCGGATTGACGGCGGGTTTCAGGATGACGCGGGGTTGGCACAGGTGGCCGACATGCTGCGCAAAGGCGGTCATCAGGCGCTGATCGTTGGCGGTGCTGTGCGCAACCGGCTGCTGGGCCTTCCCGCAAGCGATCTTGATCTCGCCACCGATGCGCCGCCCGACCGGGTGATCGGTCTGGCCAGAACCGCGGGGCTGAAGCCGGTGCCAACCGGGATCGACCACGGCACCGTGACGGTGATCGCGGACGGGTGCCCCTATGAGATCACCACCTTCCGCCGCGATGTCGATACCGATGGCCGCCATGCCGTCGTGGCCTTTTCGGACCGGATCGAGGATGACGCCCGGCGCCGCGATTTCACCATGAACGCGATTTACGCCACGCCCGAGGGCGAGGTGATCGACCCGGTCGGCGGCCTGCCGGACCTGCAAAACCGGCATCTGCGCTTTGTTGGCGATCCGGCGACCCGCATCGCCGAGGATTACCTGCGCATCCTGCGCTATTTCCGTTTCCTCGCCTGGTACACCGATCCACGGCAACCGCCAGATCCGGCGGCGCTGAGGGCCTGCGCGCAAGGCGCGCCGGGCCTGTCGCGCATCTCGCGCGAGCGGATCGGGGCCGAAATGCGCAAACTGCTTTCGGCCCCCGACCCTTCGGCCGCGATCGGGCTGGCGGCAGAGGCCGGGGTGTTGCAGGAAATCCTGCCCGGCGCCGACCCCGCCGCCCTTCCGCCGCTGGTCGCGCTTGAACACGGGCTGGCACCGGACTGGCTGCGCCGCCTCGTAGCACTTGGCGGCAAGGATCCGACCGACGCATTGCGGCTGAGCCGGGCCGAGTCGCGGCGCTGGCATGACCTGTCCCGCGCGGTAACGGCGGGATGGCCGGCCGCCGTCGCGGGCTATCGGCTGGGCGACGGTCAGGGCGAGAGCGCGGTCCTGATCGCCGCGGCGCGCCATGGCGTCGATCTGCCGCCCGGCTGGCGGGGTCAGGTCGCGCGGGGCGCGGCGGCCGCGCCCCTGCCGCTGACTGGCGCCGATCTGTCCGACCACCTGTCCGGGCCGGCCTTAGGCCGAGGGCTGCGGGCGGCTGAAAAGCTGTGGATCGCCTCGGATTTCTCGGCCGATCGCGACGCCTTGATCGCGGCCGCAACCAGACCCCGGAAAGCAGAACCCGGCGAAAACGGAGGCATGCCATGATCCGCCTTGACCCCGCGCGCATGATCCACGCATTCCGCCCGGCCGAGGGGCCGCCGCCGCGCACGCTGCTGAAATTCTTCGGATGGTGCCTGAACGGGGCATGGGGCGGGCTGGCGGTGGCCAGCGCGACCGCCGTGATCTCGGGCACGGCCGAGGTCATCGCCGCCGTGCTTCTGGGCAGTGTGGTCGACGCCGTGACCGCCTCGACGCCCGAACGGGTGCTGGCCGACAATGTCGTTCTGATCGCGGCCTTCGTCGGGTTTTATCTGCTGCTGCGGCCGGTGATCTTTGGCCTGTCCACGATTTCGTCGAATCTGATCATCGGGCCGAACGTCCTGCCTTTGGTGCTGTCGCGGCTGCATCGCTGGACCATGGGTCAGGCGGTGACATTCTTTGACAATGATTTCGCCGGTCGCATCGCGCAGAAGCAGATGCAGACCGCCCGCGCCGTGACCGATGTCGCCAGCGAGATCGTCAACACGGTCGCTTTCGCGCTGGCCTCGATCATCGGATCGGCGCTGTTCCTGATCTCGGTCGACGGCTGGGGGGCGCTGGTCCTGATACTGTGGCTGGGCGTCTATCTGGCGCTGATCCGGTTTTTCCTGCCCCGCATCCGGGGCCGCTCGGCCAGCCGCGCCTCGGCCCGCGCGATGGTCACCGGACAGGTCGTCGATACGATCACCAACATCAAGACCGTCAAGCTGTTCGCCCATGCCGAGTATGAGGATCAGGCCGCCCTGTCCGCCATGTCGCGTTTCCGCCAGCGCGCGGTCGATTTCGGCATGACCTCCAGCCTGTTCCGGGTGTCGCTGATGTTCGTCTCGGGCGTGCTGCCGGTGGTGCTGATCGGCGGATCGGTCCTGTTGTGGCGGCAGGGGCAGGCCACCGCGGGCGACATCGCGGCGGCGGGCGCGATATCCATGCGGCTGTCGCAGATGACCGGCTGGGTCAGCATGTCGCTGATGAGCATCTGGGGCTCGGTCGGCGAGGTCGAGGACGGCATGGAAACGCTGTCGCCGCCCCATGCCCTGACCGACCGCAAGGGCGCCGTCGACCTGACCCGCGTCAAGGGACGGGTCGATTTCGATCACGTCAGCTTTGCCTATGGGCGCGACGATGTTCTGGGCGGCGGTCTGGACGACGTGGACCTGCATATCAGACCGGGCGAGCGTGTCGGCATCGTCGGCGCCTCGGGGGCCGGCAAATCGACGCTGGTCGCGCTTTTGCTGCGGCTTTACGACGTGTCGAAGGGGCGCATCCTTGTCGACGGCCACGATGTCCGCGATGTGACCCAGCACAGCCTGCGCCGCCAGATCGGCATGGTCACGCAGGAAACCGCGATGTTCAACCGCTCGGCCCGCGACAACATCCTGTATGGCCGTCCCGACGCCACCGAGGCCGAGGTCATCGCCGCAGCCAAGGCGGCCGAGGCGCATGAGTTCATCATCACCATGCAGGACCACACCGGGCGACGCGGCTATGACGCCCATCTGGGCGAGCGTGGCGTCAAGCTGTCGGGTGGCCAGCGTCAGCGCATCGCGCTGGCCCGCGCCTTTCTGAAGGATGCACCGATCCTTGTTCTGGACGAGGCGACAAGCGCGCTGGACAGCGAGGTCGAGGCCGCGATCCAGTCGGCGCTGGAACGTGTCATGACCGGCAAGACCGTTCTGGCCATTGCGCACCGCCTGTCGACCATCGCGGAAATGGACCGCATCATCGTGCTGGATCGGGGACGCATCGTCGAGCAGGGCAGCCATGACGAATTGCTGGCGCGGAACGGCCTTTACGCCCGTTATTGGTCGCGGCAGTCGGGCGGCAGGCTGGTGACCGACGATCATGACGCCGATGCCCGGGACGACGCCGCGGCCGCCGCCGGCTGAACCGCCGCAGGATCGGCAATAAGGCGCGGTAATCTCGAAAAAATTATCGTCTTCCCGCCGGGCTATCTTTCGGCGGATCGGCCATGCCGTTACGGTGTCCGCATGGATGTTGTTGCAATCGTCACCGCCTTCGCGGTCCTGTTCATCATCATCGGGCTGAGCGAACCGCTTTCGGCCCGGTTGCGGCTGCCGTTCTCGGTCGTGCTGGCGGTTATCGGGACGGTACTGGGCGTCTCGGCGGTGCTGGTGCAGCAGACCGCGTTCGCCCGTCAGCTGGATCCCGGGATGCTGGCGATCCTGTCCTTGCCGATACGTTCGTCGGTGTTTCTGTACGTATTCCTGCCCACGCTGATCTTTCAGGTCGCCTTGGGACTAAACCTGCGCCGGATGATGGACGACATGGTTCCGATTCTGGTGATGGCGGTGGTCGCGGTGGTGGTGGCGACCTTCTTCGTCGGCTTCTGGCTGCAACCGTTCTCGCAAATGCCGCTGATCGCGTGCCTGCTGCTTGGCGCGATCGTGTCCACCACAGATCCCTCGGCGGTCGTGTCGATCTTCCGCTCGATCGCCGCACCCCAGCGCCTGACCCGCATCGTCGAGGGCGAAAGCCTGCTGAACGACGCCGCCGCCATCGCGCTGTTCGGCTTTTTCCTGGCCTTCGTGATGGCCGGCGTGCCGAACCCGACGCTGCGTGACGCGATGGTCGATTTCCCCAAACTGGTCGCACTTGGCCTTATCTCGGGCTGGATCGCCGGGCAGCTTGGGCTGATCGTGATGTCGCGCTTTCCGTCCTATCCCGCGGCGCAGATGTCGCTGTCGATCGCGCTGCCCTATGTCACCTACCTGGTGGCCGAACGCGTGCTGGGCGCGTCGGGCATCATCGCGGTCGTGACGGCGGGCATGACGCTGAACCTGCTGGGCCCGGGGCGGCTGACCCCCGCGCTCTGGACCCACCTGCGCGAGGTCTGGGATCTTCTGGCGCATTGGGCCGGGGCGCTGATCTTCATCATGGCGGCGCTGTTGATCCCGCGTCTGATGGCGAATGCGCAGCTGTGGGATCTGGTGCTGATCCTCGTGGTGACGCTGGCCGCATTCAGCGCGCGCATCGTGATGCTGTGGGGAATGTTGCCGCTGTTGCACCGGATGGGGTTTTCGCCGCGCGTGCAGCGCCCTTACCGTGTGGCGATCCTGTGGGGCGGCCTGCGCGGGGCGATCACCCTGACGCTGGCGCTGGCGGTGACGGAAAACCTGCGCGTGCCGATCGACATCAAGCGCGAGATCGGGATTCTCGCCACCGGCTTCACCCTGATGACGCTGTTCCTTCAGGGCACGACGCTGCGCTGGGTGGTCAAGCGGCTGGGTCTGACGAAGCTTGCGCCGCTGGACCGCGCCCTGTCCCAGCAGGTCATCGCCGTCGCGCTTCAGAACGTGCGCGAGGATGTGGCCGAAAGCGTGCGCGACCACGACCTTGACCACGACATCATCCGCTCGGAAGCCAAGCGGTTTGGCGAGCGTCTGAACGAGGCGGTCGAGCGTGCCGAGGAAGCCGAGGACATTCCCGAAACCCAGCGCGTGACACTGGGCCTTCTGGCGCTGGCCGCGCGTGAACGCGACATCATCCTTGAAGGGTTCCGCCAGCAGATGGTCTCGACCCGGATCGTCGACCAGATGCTGACCGACGCCGACCGGCTGATCGAGCGTACCCGCACCGGCGGCCGCAACGGCTATCGCGAGGCCGGGCGCCGCGCACTCGGGACCGGGCGGCTGTACCGGCTTGCGGTGTTTCTGCACAACCGGCTGGGCTATTCGCGGCTGTTGTCGAACCTGACCGCCAACCGCTTCGAAATGCTGCTGAACCAGCGCATGACGCTCGCCGAGCTGCACAATCACATCGACACCAAGATCCGCCGTATTCACGGTCGCCGCATCGCCGACCTGCTGCATGACCTGCTGCGGCGCCGCGAAGAGGAAACCTCGACCGCGCTGGAAGGGCTGCGGCTGCAATATCCCGGCTATGTCGAGGAAATCGAACGCCGCTTCATCCGCCGCACCACCGCGCGGATGGAAGAGCGCGAATACCAGATCCTGCGGGATGACGGTCTGATCGGACCCGAGCTGTATCAAACCTTGCAGCAGGATATTCTGGCCACGCGCGCCCGACTGGAGGAACGCCCGCCGCTGGACCTGACCATGCAGAAGGCCGAGCTGGTGCAGCAGTTCCCGCTGTTCGCCAGCCTGCCCGACAGCGACCGCAAACAGTTGACCCGCGCGCTGCGCACCATCTATGTCCACCCCGGTGACATCATCATGCGTAAGGGCGAACCGGCGCGCTCGGTGTTCTTCATCGCCTCGGGCGCGGTCGAGATGGACACCGCCGGGCACAAGGAACGTCTGGGCCGGGGCGAGATGTTCGGCCAGATCGGCATCCTGACCCGCCGCCCGCGCCGGTCACAGGTCAAGGCGATCAGTTCCAGCACATTGCTTAGCCTCGACGAGGCGCGGTTCACCAAGCTGATGGACCGCAGCCCCGAAATGCGCGCCATCGTCGAGGCCAGCACCCAAGGCCGCCGGGTGCCGCTGCCGCAGGACGGCGCGAAGCCGTTGACTGCGGCGGCGAAGCCGGTGCCCGAGCCCGCAACCGCCGAACCCATTGCGGCCGGGAACGCCGGCGACGAAAAGCCTGCGCCCGAAACGCCAGCGCCCGAGATGGCGGACACCGGGATGGCGATCACCGAAGCGTCGGGGGATGGAAAACCCGCAGTGGAAGAACCCGCAGCCGAAAAACCAGCCGCCGAAAAATCCCCTCTTCCGGCCCCGCAACAACAACCCCGCAGCATCCTGCACAGCAGCGCGCAGGACAGCCGGGAATGACCGTGGCCCTGATCGAGCGGCTGGGCCGCCGCGCCGAGGGCGTGGGGGTCGACGAGGCTGGTGCGCGGATCATCGCCCCCCTGACTCTGCCGGATGAGACCGTCGCGGGCGACATCTCGGACGGCCGCATGGCCGAGCCGCGGATCCTGACCGCTTCGCCGTTTCGGGTGGAGCCGCCATGTGCGTATTTCGGCCGCTGCGGCGGCTGTGCGCTGCAACACGCCAGTGACCGCTTCGTCGCCGATTGGAAATGCGCCCAGCCGGTACAGGCGCTGGCCGCCCATGGGATCACGGCGCGGGTCGACGGCATCAGCACCTCGCCCCCGCGATCCCGGCGACGCGCGACCCTTGCCGGCAAACGCAGCCGCAAGGGCGCGCAGATCGGATTTCACGCCCGCGCCTCGGACGTGATCGTCGATATTCAGGACTGTCTCGTGCTGCGGCCCGCCATCGTCGCGGCGCTGCCGTTGTTTCGGCAGATCGTCGCGGCGGGCGGCTCGCGCGCGGGGGAATGCGCGCTGGCGGTGACCGAGGGGCCGGCGGGGCTGGACGTGACCGTCACCGGCGGCCGCGAACCCGACGCGGCACTGTTCCAGACGCTGGCCATGCTGGCGGAACAGGGCGATCTGGCGCGGCTGACGTGGAATGACCGGATCATTGCGCTCCGCCGCCCCCCGGCGCTGCCTATCGGCGGCGCACAACTGATCCCGCCGCCGGGCGGGTTTCTTCAGGCGACGGTCGAGGGGCAGACGGCGCTGACCGCCGTGGTGGCCGAGGCGTGCAAGGGCGCCGAACGCATCGTCGATCTGTTCGCCGGATCGGGCACATTCGCGCTGCCGCTGTCGCGGCGGGCGCGGGTCCACGCGGTCGAGGGCTTGGCCGCACCGCTTGCCGCGCTTGATTCGGCGTGGCGGCAGGCGGCGGGGCGGCCGATTCTGACGACCGAGCTGCGCGATCTGGCCCGGAACCCGCTTTTGACGACCGAGTTGAATTCTTTTGACGCAATCGTGATCGACCCGCCACGCGCCGGGGCCGAAGCGCAGGCCGCGCAGATCGCGGCGTCAAACGTGCCGGTCGTTGCGTGGATTTCCTGCGACGCGGTCAGTTTCGCGCGCGATACGCGCAAGATGCTGGACGGCGGTTACGATATGACGCGCTTTTTTGTGATTGATCAGTTCCGCTGGTCCGCGCATATCGAAACTGCAGCAATATTCCGGCGCCGCTAGCGGTGCTCTTGGGATTGTGATAGGTTTGGCTTAATCAAAACACGCAAAAATGGCGACGACGCAGTGATCAGAACACATATCCGCGCAGCGATTGCGATGCTTTTTGTTGTCGTGCTTGCCTCGTGCGGCGGACAGCCCCAAAGCAAATTCAAGACCTATGCCGGCCCGCCGGTCACACAGGTGCAGATCAACAAAGGTCAGCGCGTGATGATGCTGTTCAGCGGCAATCAGGTGCTCAAGACCTATCGGATCAATCTTGGCAACAACCCGGTTGGCGACAAGATGTTCGAAGGCGATGGCAAGACGCCCGAAGGCGTCTATTTCATCGACCGCTTCAACCCGAACAGCCAATATTATCTGTCGGTGGGTATCTCTTACCCCGATCCGCAGGACGTGGCGCAGGCCGAGGCCTATGGCCGGCGTCCGGGCGGCGATATCTTCATCCATGGTCAGGGCGCCGAGGGTCGCGCGGCGAACCGTCCCGACTGGACCGCGGGCTGTATCGCGATCACCGACAGCGAGATCGAGGATGTCTATTCCATGCTGCGCCCCGGGGTGCCGATCATCATCCGGCCGTAAGGGCGCATCCGCCCTGCCCGCCGGCCCAAGGCGGGACATCAAAAACCCCGGTCAGCATCGCTGCCGGGGTTTTTCGTTTCCCGCGCGGCCCGGACCCGACCGCGTGTCAGGCGGTCCTGATCAGGCCCCGACCAGCAGCGTCCACCAGATCTTGCCGCCCTGTTCCTGATACCATGCGATGCCCAGATTGCGCGCCGACGGGTCCATGATCACGTCGCGGGTATCGCGTTCCTGCATCCATGCATTCAGCGTCGCGATATCGTTCTCGTAGGTTTCCGAGATGTTTTCGCCGATCAGCCGGCCGGTATAGCCGCTGCGCTGAATCCGGTCGAGCGGCGACGACCCGTCCGAGCCGAAATGCCACGCCCGGTTCTGCGCCGACATGTCGCGCGACTGGGCAAGGGCTGCGGCATCAAGCTGCGGGTTCGGTGTCAGGGGGGCAAGGCCGACGTTGGCGCGCAGGCCATTGACCTGCTGAAGCACCCGGCCGGGGATGGCCGAAGCCTCGCGCCCGCTGATCTTGTAGGCGACCGGCAAGGGCTGACCGTCCGGCCCAAGCGCCGGCGTGCGCGGCCCACCACAAGCGGCCAGCGCAAGCACGGCAACCATGGTTAATGCTCGGAGTTTCATGTTCACGTGACCCTCATGTATGTTTTTATTACGTGCCATAGCGAAGCAAATGCCTGCGGCAAAGTGTCGTGGCAAGCAAAGTTGCGTGAGTGTTGCGATGACACCAGTTTGAATTGCACTTTTGCCCGCATAGGCGTATTTCCCGGCTACGAATGAACGTAGACAGGCCGGGCCATGCCCGCATGGATACGACCCGCCAGCTTAAAAAAAATCCGCCGGCCCACCGAGCAGTCGCGAAAAGCGAAACGGCCCAAGGCGGTCCACGAAGGAGAAACTGATGACGAACGACAGGCAGTCCCCGTTGAACCGTCGCGCCTTTCTGTCCACTGCCGCCGCCGTTGGCGCAGCCGGTCTGGCCGCCCCCGCCCTTGCCCAGCAGATCGACCCTTACACCGGACAGCCCGTCGTCGGCACCGGCGCGCCGGCCGGCGCGACACCGGATGCGGGCATGGTCCAGTATGACGCCGGCGCCAGCCCGCGGCACAATATCTCCAGCTTCCGGATGCAGGACTGGCGCCCGCATTTCCAGAACCTGACCAACGGCGCCATTCTGGTCGACATGACCTCGCGCGCGCTGCATTTCTGGGGCGAGGACGGCGTTACCTACCGGCTTTACCCGACCTCGATCCCGGTCAGCGAGGATCTGACCCGCCGCGGCCGTACAGAGATCATCAAGAAGGTCGTCGGGCCCAGCTGGTCGCCGACGCCCGAAATGAAAAAGCGCAACCCCGAGTGGCCCGATTTTGTCCCCCCCGGCCCCGACAACCCGCTTGGCACGCATGCCCTGTGGTTGTCGTGGCAGTATTACCGGATCCACGGGACCCACGACACCCGCAAGATCGGCCGCAAATCGTCGAACGGCTGCATCGGTCTTTATAACGAACACATCGCCCAGCTTTTCGAGCTGTCAAAGATCGGCACGCAGGTCGTGCTGCTTTAGGACGCTCAGCCGGGCACACGCTTTGGAAAAAGGGGGCCGAAGGGTCCCCTTTTTGCTTGCCGGTTCGATCCGTGATCGGCCTAATTCTCGCACACCCGGACCTTTCGGGCAGCCCGGTATCGCCGCGCCTGCCACCCCTTTTGACGGAGCTTTCGCCGTGACCGCTTTTCCTGCTTTCGCCGCGCTATCCGCTGTGGTCGCCGCCTTTCTGCCGCCGGCAATGGCCGCGGCCGAGGATGTCGATATGGTCGCCATCTTCGCCGAGGCCCGCCAGCAGGGCCGCACCGGGATCGCCCAAAAGACCCGGCCGGTGGATGCCCGCCCGGCAGCGTCGGGCGAGGTGATCGTGACGATCATCAGGAATGACGGCGTGGAGACCAGAAGCAAACCGGCCGAAACCGGCGATTTCGTCGTCAGGAACCGCTGTCCGGCGACCGGGAACGAAGAATATCTGGTCGCGGCCGCAAAATTCGCCGACCGCTATGCCGCACAGGACGGCGCCGCGCCGGTCGATGGCTGGACGGCTTATGTTCCGAAGGGCGTCCCGATGGCGTATTTCATCATCCCGGCCGGCAACGGCCCCTATGATTTCACCGCCCCGTGGGGAGAACGGATGGTCGCCAGGGCCGGTGACGCGATCGTGCAGAACCCGGCCGATACGGCCGACACCTACCGTGTCGCCGCAGCCTCGTTCGACTGCACCTATCAGATCGTCACCCCGGCCCGTTGACGGCCGGCCGGCCGGACCGTCGGACGTCGGACGTCAGACCCAGCCGCCCAGATTGTCCGCGATCAGGTCGGTCAGCATGGCGATATGCTCGGGATCGTCATTGAGGCAGGGGATATAGGTGAAGTCCTTGCCGCCCGCATGGATATAGGCGTCGCGGATTTCGCCGTTGATTTCCTCGAGCGTCTCGATGCAGTCGGCGGCGAAGGCGGGCGAGATCACGGCGATGTCCGTCACGCCTTGCCGGGCCAGCTCGGCCACGTGCTTGACGGTATAGGGCTTCAGCCATTCCTCGCGCCCGAAAACCGACTGGAAGGTGGTGTCGATGACCCCCTCGGGCCAGCCAAGCGCGTCACGCAGCAGCCGCGTGGTTTTCTGGCATTGGCAATGATAGGGATCGCCCTCGGTCAGATAACGGATCGGCATGCCGTGATAGCTGGCCACCAGCCGCTGCGGTATGCGCTCGCCCAGCGTGCGGCGCACCGATGCGGCAAGTGCGGCGATATAGTCGGGGCGGGCGAAATATTCGGCCACCGTGCGGCTGGCGGGCTGGCGCTTTTCGGCCATGAGGGCGCGGAAGAACTGATCGTTCGCGGTCGCGGTCGTGGCGCCGGCATATTGCGGGTAAAGCGGCAGGAACAGGATCCGGTCGCAGCCCGCCCTGACCATGCGGGCCACCACCGACGCGGTCGAGGGGTTGCCGTAGCGCATGCAGAAATCGACCATCACCCGGTCGCCCCAACGCGCCGCCGCCGCCTTGGCCAGCGCGGCGGACTGGTTCCGGGTGATCGTCATCAGGGGGCTTTCATTCGCCTCATTATTCCAGATCAGCCGGTAATTCGCGCCCGAGGTGAACGGCCTCTTGGTCAGTATGATGCCTTGCAGGATCGGCTGCCATTTCCACCTTGGATAGTCGATGACGCGACGGTCCGACAGAAACTCGTTCAGATAGCGCCGCATGGACCAATAATCGGTCGCGTCCGGCGTTCCCAGATTGGCGATCAGGATACCGATGCGGGCCGGGGGAACGGCGGGATGGTCGGCGGGCATGGCCACTGAGGGCCGGAATGCGGGGGATGGCATGTCGTTCACGGTCGGGGCTTTTCCTGGCTGTTCAAGGCTTCGGCAAGGGACATCCGGGCCGATCCGGGCCGCAGCGGCTTTTGCTGGCCTTCGGCGGGGGCCCAGCCGGTCAGAAAGATCAGCTCGAACCCGTCGCGGATCCGTCCGGGGTTATCGGGGTCGGCGCAGGTCTCGGCCATGATCTCGGCCGCGCGGGTCAGGACGGCGCGGCGGGTGGGAACACGCAGCCGGTTCTGCATCGCATTCGCCTCGCCCATGCCGCGCAGGTCCCGCATCATGTGAAAGGCATCGCGCCACGAGACCCGCTGTTCCAACTGATCGGCCACGCCCAGCGCAAGGCCGGCCCGGTTGATCAGCGCCCCCAGATCACGGATATCGGCCATCGGAAGAAGCCGCGGCGACAGGCCGCCCGAGACCTCGGCCTCGGCGCGGGTCAGCGCGGCGCGCAAACCGGCAAGGCTGCGGCCACCCGGCAGCACGGCGATGAACAGCCCGTCCGGGACCAGCGCCAGCCGCGACTGGATGATCTGCCCGACCGGATCGTCCGACCAGTGCAGGCCCATGGCGTGAACCACCAGATCGAGCGATTGTTGCGGCAGGTCCAGAACCGTCTCGTCCGCGACGAAGCGGGCATCCGGAAAATATTCCCGCCAGATTTCCGGGAAAGCGGTGATGACGGCCACCCGCGTAAATCTTCTGTTAACCTCGGCCAGCCTATCCTGCACTTCGACGGCGGCGAGTCTTTGCAGATAATCGACCGTCCCCTGGCGGCGCGCCCGGTCCCTTTGTCGCGAAAGGGCCTTGCGGTCGGTCAGGCGCGAGGCATGGGGGGTGGCGGGGGCCGTATTCATGGGGTTTGAACATAGGCTGCTTCCCCGCGGGTGGAAAGTCGCTTTACGGTTACTTTACCCGCCGCAATGCCTCGGCTGCGGCGCGACCGTGGATCATGAGGGCGGGCTTTGCGGCGATTGCTGGCGCGAGACGCGGTTCATCCGCGAGGATTGCTGCGATCTTTGCGGCGTGGGCCTGCCCGCGCCCGGCGATGTCGACGATCCGGGCGGCGGCGTTGCGGCAGATCAGCGATTGCTGTGCGATGATTGCGTCATCCTGTCGCGGCCTTGGGTCAGGGGCCGCGCGGCACTGGATTATTCGGGCGGCGGCCGGCGGCTGGTGCTGGCGCTGAAGCACGGCGACCGGCCCGATCTGGCGCCCGCGCTTGGCCAATGGCTGGCCAGCGCCGCGCAACCGCTTGCCCGGCCCGGCATGATCGTAGCCCCGATTCCCATTCCCGCCCGCCGCCTTTTGCGGCGCAAATACAATCAGTCGGCGCTGCTTGCCGCCACGGTCGCCCGGCAATTGGGGCTGGAGCATCGCCCCGGCCTTCTGCAACGGCTGCGCCACACACCCGCGCAGGATCACCGCGACTTGCACGAGCGGTTCGACAATCAGGCCGATGCGATCGGGGTCCGCGGCCCTGCCGGCGATCTTGCGGGGCGGCCGGTGATGATCGTCGATGACGTCATGGCCTCGGGCGCGACCATGACGGCGGCCGCGACGGCGCTGCATGCGGCGGGTGCCGGTCCCATCGTCACGGCGGTGCTGGCAAGGGCGGCGAAAAATGATTAGGCAGGGCCTGTCAATCAAGGAACACGCCATGGCCCGAGTCGAGATCTACACCACCCGCACCTGCCCCTATTGCGCGGCGGCAAAGGCGCTGTTGGCCCGCAAGAACGTCGCCTATGAGGAAACCGACGTGGGCGCCGATCCGACTTTGCGGGCGGCGATGACGCAGCGCGCGAACGGCCGCCGCACGGTGCCCCAGATCTTCATCGACGGCAAAGGCATCGGCGGCAGCGACGATCTGCATGCGCTGGAGCGCGAGGGCAAGCTGGACGCGCTTCTGGCCGGCTGACCGGCCGCCGGTCCGAAAGCGCGGTCGCGGTGACATCGCGATGACGGCGAGTAATTCTTGCAATATGCATCGGGCAAACGCATGCTGCGCCGGGTCTGGCAATCCAAGCGTGTGTAACCTGCCTTATGGCCACAGAAGCCCAAGCCATCACCGCAAGCGAGCAGGTCGACCCTTTGGCGGCTGCGCTGTTCTCGGAGATGTTCAACACCGATCAACTGGCGCGGGAGTTTGTGTCCCGCGCCCTGCCCCGTGGCATGCGTATCTCGCATTTTTCGGTTCTGAACCTGCTTGCCCATGTCCGTGAAGAGCGGACGCCGGCCCAGCTTGCGAATGCGTTCCGCGTCACCCGTGGCGCCATGACCAATACGCTGACGCGGCTGGAGTGGGCCGGTCACGTCCATATCCGCCCCGACTGGGACGACGCGCGCCGCAAATTCGTCTCGATCAGCCCGGCGGGGCGGGCCGCGCGCGATGCCGCGATCGCCTCCTTCATGCCGCTGATCAATGAAATCGTCCGTGACATCGGCCCGGACCGGGTCCGCGCCGCCCTGCCGGTATTGCGGGAACTGCGCCAGCGCCTTGAACTGGCCGACGCGGAAAGCTGAAGCCGCTAGGCGGTGCCGTCCACACCATCAAGATAGTCCCGCAGGACCACCGCCTGATTATGCGCACGGTCCTTCGCGCCATAGATCAGCACCACCGGACCCTTGGCCATCAGCGCGCGTATCGGCATCAGGTTTTCCGGCGCGGCGTCCAGTTCGGCGATATAGCGGCGGCGAAACGCGTCCCAGCGCGCGGGCAGGTGGCCGAACCATTTGCGCAAGCCGGTCGAGGGCGCGGCCTGTTTCGCCCAAAGCGTCAGATCCAGATCCGCCTTGCTGATCCCGCGCGGCCATACGCGGTCGACCAGCACCCGCGCCCCGACCGCGTGGGCCAGCGCGTCCCTGTCATAGGCCCGGCAGAGACCGACCGTCATGCCCAGTCCTGCCGCAGATGGGTGGTGATGTAGTTCACCGCCAGATCCCGGTCGGACAGACGCCAGTCGCGGCGCAGCGGGTTGAACACCATGCCGCGCCGGTCGACCGGATCAAGACCGGCCTTGCGGGACAATTCGTAAAGCTCGTCCGGGGTGATGAAGCGGCGCCAGTCATGCGTACCCTTCGGCAACCAGCGCAACACCCATTCGGCCCCCACGATCGCCATGGCGAAACTTTGCGGCGTCCGGTTCAGGGTCGAGCAGATCATCATGCCGCCGGTCCGCAGAAGCGCGCAACAGGTGGTCATGAAGTCCTGCGGGTCGGCGACATGTTCGATGATCTCCAGCGCCAGCACGGCATCGAACCGCTCGCCCGCCGCGGCGAGTGATTCGGCGGTGGTGGCGCGATAGTCGATGCTCAGGTTCTGGCTGTCGGCGTGCAGGCGGGCCACGGTGATGTTGCCGGCCGCCGCATCCGCCCCGACCACCTCGGCCCCCAGCCGGGCCATCGGCTCGGACAACAGGCCGCCGCCGCAACCGATATCCAGAATGCGCAGGCCCCTGAACGGCGCCGGCGCACGCGGATCACGCCCGAACTGGGCGGCGATCTGGGTGACCACGTAATCCAGCCGTACCGGGTTCATCATATGCAGCGGCCGGAACTTTCCGCGCGGATCCCACCATTCGGCGGCCATGGCCTCGAACTTCGATATCTCGGCCGGGTCGATACTGGCGGTCATTGCAGATTCCTTCGTGACGGCGTGGGTCCGGTCGCTATATAAACCGAATATGGACAGGATCGCAGGCGAAATCGGTGCAAGCCGGGGACATCCCCATCCCATGGCCACGCCATTCGACAGGCGGACCCTGGATGTCGGCGATGGCCACCGTATCTATATCGAGCAATCGGGCCACCCCCAGGGTCAGCCCGTGGTGGTGCTTCATGGCGGCCCCGGCAGCGGCTCCAGCCCCTATATGCGGCGGTTTTTCGATCCCGATCATTATCGGCTGGTGATGTTCGATCAGCGTGGCTGCGGACGTTCGCGGCCGAATGCCAGCGTCACGGCAAACACCACCCAGCATCTGATCGGCGACATCCGGAAGATCCGGCAGGAACTGGGCATCGACCGCTGGATGGTGTTCGGCGGCAGTTGGGGCGCGACACTGGCGCTCGCCTATGCGCAAACCTTTCCCGACGAGGTGCAGGGCCTGGTTCTGCGCGGCGTGTTTCTGGGCCGGCAGCGAGAGCTGGACTGGTTCTATGCCGGCGGCGCGGGCCGGTTCTGGCCGGATCTCTGGGCCCGGTTCTGCGCGCCGATCCCGCCCGAGGAACGCGGCGACATGATCGCCGCCTATCACCGCCGGCTGTTCTGCGACGACTGGCGGCGCGAGGCGGAACATGCGCTGCCCTGGCTGCTTTGGGAAAACGCGCTGGCGGTAATGCAGGGCGATGCCTCCAGCCACGTGCCGCCGGATTACGCGCGCGCCTTCGCCCGGCTTGAAAATCACTATTTCATCAACCGGGTTTTCCTTGAGGAAGGCCAGTTGCTGCGCAACCGCCACCTGATCGAACATATTCCGACAGTCATCGTGCAGGGCCGCTATGACATGGTCTGCCCGCCGATCAGCGCATGGGAACTGGCCGACGGCTGGCGGCTGGCGGATCTGCGCATGGTGTCGGGCGCCGGCCATGCGCTGTCCGAACCCGGGATCGCGACGGAACTCATCCGGGTCATGGACGCGCTGCGCGGCTGACCGCCGCCCGCCGAAAGCCGGCCGCGCCCATAGCCGCGACGTGAACGGCCCTTGCATTTCGGCTTTCGCGGGCGTATATGCCCGTCAACAGCGGTGCAGGCCTCCACAACCTGCTCCACCGGAGAAGTTGTGACGGGCCGCCTGCGGGCCCGTTTTTTGTTTTCAAGCCGTGAGGGCATCATGTCCGATCTGATCGCCAAAACCGCCATCGACCGGCGCCTGGCCGAGATCATCACGCCGGTGATCGAGGGCC
Organism: Paracoccus pacificus; assembly: GCF_042680785.1. Classification (NCBI taxonomy): domain Bacteria; kingdom Pseudomonadati; phylum Pseudomonadota; class Alphaproteobacteria; order Rhodobacterales; family Paracoccaceae; genus Paracoccus; species Paracoccus pacificus. Next base: position 165,602 of record NZ_JBHUEN010000043.1, on the reverse strand, counting down.
TGGGCTTCGAGCTGGTCCGCGTCCGTCTGCTGGGCGGCAAGACCGCCACGCTGCAAATCATGGCCGACCGGCCCGAGGGCGGCATCAACGTCGACGACTGCGCCCGCATCTCGACCGATGTCTCGGCCACGCTGGATGTCGAGGACCCGCTGGAGGACGCCTATAACCTCGAGGTCTCCAGCCCCGGCATCGACCGCCCGCTGACCCGGCTGAAGGATTTCGAGACGTTCGAGGGGTACGAGGCGCGGCTGGAAACCAGCCATGCGATCGAAGGCCGGAAACGCTGGAAAGGCGTGCTGGCCGGGGTCGAGGATCAGGAAATCCTGCTGAACATCGAGGAAGGCGGCGAGACCCACACCATCGGGCTGAACTTCGACTGGCTGTCCGACGCCAAACTGGTCCTGACCGACGAGTTGATCGCCGAGATGCTGCGCCAGCGCAAGGAAGCCGGCGGGGCGGATCTGGACGAAACCGCATTTGACGAAATCGAAACCGAAACCACAAACGACACCGGGGAAGCAGCCCCGATCAAGGAGTGATTGATGGCCATCACCTCTGCCAACCAGCTTGAACTGTTACAGACCGCCGAGGCTGTTGCCCGCGAGAAGATGATCGACCCCTCGCTGGTCATCGAAGCGATGGAGGACAGCCTCGCCCGTGCCGCCAAGTCCCGCTATGGCAGCGAAATGGACATTCGCGTGTCGATCGACCGCAAGACCGGCAATGCCCGCTTTACCCGCGTGCGCACGGTCGTCGCGGATGACGAGGTCGAGAATTATCAGGCGCAATTGACCGTCGAACAGGCGCGTCCCTATCTGGCCGATCCGCAGATCGGCGACGTGATCGTCGATGAGGTGCCCCCGGTCGAACTGGGCCGCATCGCCGCGCAATCGGCCAAGCAGGTGATCCTGCAAAAGGTCCGCGAGGCCGAGCGTGACCGGCAGTACGAGGAATTCAAGGACCGCCGCGGCACCATCATCAACGGCATCGTCAAGCGCGAGGAATACGGCAACATCATCGTCGATGTCGGCCGTGGCGAGGCGATCCTGCGCCGCAACGAAAAGATCGGCCGCGAAAGCTATCGCCCGAACGACCGCATCCGCGCCTATGTCAAGGACGTGCGCCGCGAAACCCGTGGCCCGCAGATCTTCCTGTCGCGCACCGATCCGCAGTTCATGGCCGAGCTGTTCAAGATGGAAGTGCCGGAAATCTATGACGGCGTGATCGAGATCAAGGCCGTCGCCCGCGACCCGGGCAGCCGCGCCAAGATCGCGGTCATTTCCTATGACAACTCGATCGACCCGGTCGGCGCCTGCGTCGGTATGCGCGGTTCGCGCGTGCAGGCCGTCGTCGGCGAATTGCAGGGCGAAAAGATCGACATCATCCCGTGGAACGAGGATCAGGCGACGTTTCTGGTCAACGCGCTGCAACCGGCCGAGGTCGCCAAGGTCGTCATCGACGAGGATGCGCCCCGGATCGAGGTCGTGGTTCCCGATGAACAGCTTTCGCTGGCCATCGGCCGGCGCGGTCAGAACGTGCGTCTTGCCAGCCAGTTGACCGGGCTCGACATCGACATCCTGACCGAGGAAGAGGAATCCAAGCGCCGTCAGGCCGAATTCGCCGCCCGGACCCAGCTTTTCGTCGACTCGCTGGATCTGGACGAATTCTTCGCCCAGCTTCTGGTCGCCGAAGGCTTCACCAATCTGGAAGAAGTCGCCTATGTCGATCTGGACGAGCTTCTGGCGATCGAGGGCGTGGACGACGCCACCGCCGAGGAATTGCAGGCCCGTGCCCGCGACTATCTGGAAGCGGCGAATCGCAAGGCGCTGGAAAACGCCCGTGCGCTTGGCGTCGAGGACAGCCTGATTGAATTCGACGGGCTCAGCCCCCAGATGGTAGAGGCGCTGGCCAAGGACGGCATCAAGACGCTTGAGGATTTCGCCACCTGCGCGGACTGGGAACTGGCCGGCGGCTGGACCACGGTCGACGGGCAGCGCGTCAAGGACGACGGCCTTCTGGAGCCGTTCGACGTCTCGCTGGAAGAGGCGCAGACCATGATCATGACCGCGCGGGTTCAGTTGGGCTGGGTCGATCCGGCCGAGCTGGAAACCACCGACGAGGACGAGGCCGATCAGGCGGGATCCACCGAGGGGGCCGGGGCCTGACGGTCCCGGATGTTCCGATGACCCGGGGCGGCCGCGACAAAACCGATCAGGCGACCGAACGGCGCTGCATCGTCACGGCCGAGGTCCAGCCCAAGGCGGGGCTGGTGCGCTTTATCCTTGGTCCGGAAGGACAAATTGTCCCCGATCTGGCGGAAAAGCTGCCGGGTCGGGGCATCTGGGTCACGGCGGATCGGGCGCTGATCGAAAAAGCCGCGGCGAAGGGGCTGTTTTCGCGCGCCGCGCGCGGGCCCGCCCCCGCCCCGGCAGGCCTTGCCGATCTGGTCGAAGAGGCGTTGGCGCGCAAGGTGATCGAACTGCTGTCGCTGGCGCGCAAGGCCGGCGATGCGGTTGCGGGTTTTGAAAAGGTGAAGGGCTGGCTGGCGGACGGCAAGGCAAAGGTGCTGCTACAGGCCAGCGACGGATCCGAACGCGGAAAAGGCAAGCTCTGGACCCCGCCGGGAGGGCGGTGGTTCGGTTGTCTCACCGCGTCAGAAATGGGTTTGGCTTTCGGTCGCGATCATGTCATACACAGCGCGCTTGCGCCGGGCGGCCTGACTGAAAAGTTGATAAGGGACGCGAGCAGACTGGCTGGTCTGCGCGGCAATGACGGCAGTTTGGTTGCCGGGAAGGAATTGAGTTCGGAATGAGCGATACAGACGGAAAGAAACCTCTGGGTCTAGGCGGCGGCCGTCCGGGTCAGGTGAAGCAAAGCTTCAGCCACGGCCGGACCAAGAATGTCGTCGTCGAAACCAAGCGCAAGCGCGTGGTGGTTCCCAAGCCCGGTGCCCCGGCCCCTGCCAAATCGGCGGCGGCCTCGGGGCTGGGTGATCCCTCGCGCCGCCCCGCGGGTATTTCCGATGCCGAGATGGAACGGCGCCTGAAGGCGCTTCAGGCTGCGAAATCCCGCGAAGCCGCCGAGGCCGAGGCCCGCGAGGCCGAGGAAAAGGCGCGCGAGGAAGAGCGCGAGCGTCGCCGCAGCGAGGCCGAGGCCAAGGAACGTGAGGATCGCGAGCGCGAGGAAGCCCTGCGCGCCAAGGAAGAAGAGGACGCCCGCAAGGCCGAAGAAGCCCGGCTGCGCGCCCAGAAGAAAGAGGAAACCCGCGCCCGCCCGGCCGCCGAGGCAGCCCCCGCCGCCCCCGCCGATCGCGCGGCGGCCGAAGCTGCGGCGACCCGCGCCGAAACCAAGGGCGTCAGCACCACCGGCCCCCGCAAGACCGACCGTGACCGCGAGACCGCGCCTGACCGCGATTCGCGCGGCAAGGGCGCGCGCGACGACAACCGCCGCACCGGCAAGCTGTCGATCAGCCAGGCGCTGGACGGCGAAGGCGGCCGTCAGCGCAGTCTGGCGGCGATGAAGCGCAAGCAGGAAAAGGCCCGCCAAAAAGCCATGGGCGGCGCGACCCGGGCCGAAAAGCAGGTGCGCGACGTGCAGCTTCCGGAAACCATCGTGGTTCAGGAACTCGCCAACCGCATGGCCGAACGCGCCGCTGATGTGGTCAAGGCGCTGATGAAGATGGGCATGATGGTTTCGGCCAATCAGGTCATCGACGCCGACACCGCCGAACTGGTGATCGAGGAATTCGGCCACAAGGCCGTCCGCGTCAGCGATTCCGATGTGGAACAGGTCATCGACATGGTCGAGGACAAGGACGAGGATCTGGTCTCGCGCCCGCCGATCGTGACCATCATGGGCCACGTCGACCACGGCAAGACCAGCCTTCTGGATGCGATCCGTCACGCCAACGTCGTCTCCGGCGAGGCCGGCGGCATCACCCAGCACATCGGCGCCTATCAGGTGAAAACCGATTCGGGTGCGGTGCTGACCTTCCTCGACACGCCCGGCCACGCGGCGTTTACCAGCATGCGGGCGCGCGGCGCCAATGTGACGGATATCGTCGTGCTGGTCGTGGCCGCCGATGACGCGGTCATGCCGCAGACGGTCGAGGCGATCAACCACGCCAAGGCCGCCGGCGTGCCGATGATCGTGGCGATCAACAAGATCGACAAACCCAACGCCGACCCGCAAAAGGTCCGCACGGACCTGTTGCAGCACGAAGTCGTGGTCGAGCAGATGTCGGGCGACGTGCAGGACGTCGAGGTTTCGGCCAAGACCGGTCAGGGGCTCGACAACCTGCTGGAGGCGATCGCGTTGCAGGCCGAGATTCTGGAACTGCGGGCCAACCCCGGACGCGCCGCACTCGGTGCGGTGATCGAGGCCAAGCTGGACGTGGGCCGCGGCCCCGTCGCCACGGTTCTGGTTCAGAACGGCACGCTGAAGCAGGGCGATATCTTTGTCGTCGGCGAACAGTGGGGCAAGGTCCGCGCGCTGATCGACGACAAGGGCGAGCGTGTGCCCGAGGCGGGTCCATCCGTTCCGGTCGAGGTGCTTGGCCTCAACGGCACGCCCGAAGCTGGTGACGTGCTGAACGTCGTCGACACCGAAGCCCAGGCCCGCGAGATCGCCGCCTATCGCGAACAGGCGTCGAAAGACAAGCGCGCCGCCGCCGGTGCCGCGACCACGCTGGAACAGTTGATGGCCAAGGCCAAGGCCGACGAAAGCGTCGCCGAACTGCCGGTCGTGGTCAAAGCCGACGTGCAGGGCTCGGCCGAGGCGATCGTGCAGGCGCTGGAAAAGGTCGGCAACGACGAGGTGCGCGTCCGCGTGCTGCATTACGGCGTCGGCGCCATCACCGAAAGCGACGTGGGCCTTGCCGAGGCCTCGGGCGCGCCGGTCATCGGCTTCAACGTCCGCGCCAATGCGCCCGCCCGCAACGCCGCCAACCAGAAGGGCGTCGAGATCCGCTATTATTCGATCATCTACGATCTGGTGGATGACATCAAAGCGGCGGCCTCGGGCCTGCTGTCGGCCGAAGTGCGCGAGAACTTCATCGGTTACGCCGAGATCAAAGAGGTGTTCCGGGTGTCGGGCGTCGGCAATGTCGCCGGCTGTCTGGTCACCGAAGGCGTCGCCCGCCGCTCGGCCGGGGTGCGTCTGCTGCGCGACAACGTGGTGATCCACGAAGGTACGCTGAAAACGCTGAAACGCTTCAAGGACGAGGTCAAAGAAGTGCAAAGCGGCCAGGAATGCGGCATGGCCTTCGAGAATTACGACGACATCCGCAAGGGCGACGTCATCGAAATCTTCGAGCGCGAGGAAGTGCAGCGCAAGCTGTGATCCCTGTCGATCCCGAATGAAAAAGGGGCGCCCCGGGGCGCCCCTTTGTTTTCAGCCTGTCGCGAAAATCGTCCCTTTGGCCCGCGTCGAGAGGTCGTTCCGACCACCCGCCCGCCACCGGACGTTTCCGACCCGGCGGCCGGTCAGTTGCTGACCGGCTTGCCTTCGAACGTCTGGCCGCCGACGCGAACCACGATATTGCCGTTCGGAGATTGACGCTCAAACAAACCCTGTACCGAGATATAGCTACCGATTGTTATTGTACGAATCACGGTCGCCTCCACCTGTCATAACGTGATTGTGTACCCAAACTTAACAAATGAAAAATGAATAAAACATTAATGTTACGTCTGTTGCACGATTTACACGATGGAGTTCCGGCCGCTTACAGCCAGTCACGCAGGATCGGGATCAGCGGGATATCGGCGGGGGGCATCGGGTAGTTGCGCAGATCGTGGGCGCGTACCCAGGCCAGCTTCTGCCCTTCCTGCGGCGCGGGAATCCCGCTCCACCGGCGGCAGGCGAACAGCGGCATCAGCAGGTGAAAATCCTCATAGGCATGGGTGGCGAAGGTCAGCGGCGCCAGGCATGAGCTATGGGTCTTGATCGCCAGTTCCTCGTCCAATTCGCGGATCAGCGCATGTTCGGGGCTTTCGCCCGGCTCGACCTTGCCGCCGGGAAACTCCCACAGCCCGGCCAGCGACTTGCCTTCGGGGCGCTGCGCCAAAAGCACCCGCCCCTCGGGATCTATCAGCGCGACCGCCGCGACAAGAACGATCTTCACGAACGGTAATCGGCGTTGATGTCGATATAGCGATGGGTCAGATCGCAGGTCCAGACCGTGCGCTTGGCCTTGCCAAGGCCCAGATCGACGCCCAGCACCAGATTGTCACCCTTCATATAGGCGCTGGCGGCGGCTTCGTCATAGCCCGGGTCGCGCCAGCCGTCGCGCGCAAGGATCATGTCGCCAAAGCGAATGGTCAGCCGGTCGCGATCCGCATGGGCGCCGGATTTCCCCACCGCCATGACCACCCTGCCCCAGTTGGCGTCCTCGCCGGCGATGGCGGTCTTGACCAGTGGCGAGTTTGCGATCGCCATGGCGACCTTATGGGCATCGGCGGGCGTCGCGGCCCCGGTGACCTGAACCTCGACAAACTTGGTTGCACCCTCGCCGTCGCGCACCACCTGCTGCGCCAGATCCAGCATGACAGCGCCGAGTGCCGCGGCGAACTCGCGGCTGACCTTGCTGCGCATGTCGGTGATCGGGGCGGCGGTGGTTTTGCCGGTCGCCGCCACGATCAGCGCGTCCGAGGTCGAGGTATCGCTGTCCACGGTGATCGCGTTGAATGTCCGGTCCAGTTGACGCGACACCAGCTTTTGCAAGGCCGGCGCGGCGATTTTCGCATCGGTGAAGATATAGACCAGCATCGTCGCCATGTCCGGCGCGATCATCCCCGAACCCTTGGCGATGCCGGCGATGCGGATCGGACCGCCTTCGCCCGCAATCTCGGCCCATGCGCCCTTGGGAAAGGTATCCGTCGTCATGATCGCCTCGGCCGCGTCACGGATACCGCCCGCGTCCATGGCGTCACGCAACCCGTCGACCACGTCGACGATCTTCTGGGCCGGCAAGGGCTCACCAATCACGCCGGTGGACGAGGTGAAGACGCGCGCGGCTGGAATGTCCAGCGCCTTGGCCACCGCGCCGGCGACCGCGTCGACGCCGCGCTGCCCCTCGGCCCCGGTGAAGGCGTTGGCATTGCCCGAGTTGACCAGTATCGCGGCGCCGGCCGCGCTATCCTGCCGCCCCGCCAGCTTGGCCTGACAATCGAGCACACTGGCGGCGCGGGTCGACGATTTGGTGAAGGCGCCGGCGATGGTCGTGCCCGGCGCCAGCCGGACCATGGTCACATCGGTGCGCCCCTGATAGCGCACGCCCGCCGCGGCCGACGCGAATTCGACCCCGGCGATGACGGGAAGCTGCGGGAAGGACGCAGGCGCTAGCGGCGAGACGATCTTGACCTTGGCGGGCTTTGCCGCCGTCGCCGCAGCAGCCTCGGCCTTGCGTCTGGCCTTCTTCTTCTCGGCACCCGCCGAACTCAGCTCGGCATGGGACAGAACTTCCTCGGCAAATTTGCGGGCCGCCTTGCGGACCTTTTTCATTGCCTTGCTTGTGTCGTTCTTGGCCATGTTTTTCGCCTTTCCCTGTATTATCGCCGACCCGAGATCATCAGTTCCGGGGTTTTATTGGTCCAGAACAGAGGCGTCCTGCAACAGTTTCGGGTCAAGCCCCTCGGTTCTGGTGATTTTCGAATCGTCGAGGGTTTTCTGGATCGCAGCGTCGACACGCTCGCGGCGGATCTGCATCGCAAGCTGCGGCTTCACCTCGTCGAATGCCGGCGGTTTCACCTCGCGGGTTTCCAGAAGCTTGATGATATGCCAGCCGAAATCGGTCTGGACCGGCTGGGAAATCTCGTTCGGCTTCAGCTTGACCACCGCCTCCGAGAAGGGCGCGACCATCATGTCGGGCGTGAACCAGCCCAGATCGCCCTTGTTCGCGGCGGAATTATCGGTCGATTTCGCCGCGGCCTGTTCGCCGAAATCGGCGCCGCCCTCAAGCTCCTTGCGGATCGCCTCGGCCTCTTCCTTGGTTTTCACAAGAATATGGGCGGCGCGATATTCGGTGGCGGGTTTGGCTTCGGTCCCATAGACCGCGTCGTATTTCGCCTTCAGCTCATCCTCGGTCGGCTCGGGCGCTGCGACTTTTTCCAGCGCGGCACCGGCCATATAGGCGCGTTTCTGAATTTCCAGCACGGCCTTGTCGCCGGCGGTCAGCTTGTCCTCGATCGTTTCGGCGACGGCGGTCTGGCTGATCAGATTGTCCAGAAGGGTGCTCCACATCGCTTCGTCGGACAGGCCCTGGGACGCTTCCGGCAAGGAATTCCGCATCGCTATCATCTGGGCAAGCGTGATCGTCTGGTCGTTGACCGTCGCCACGACCGTATCGGGATCGGCGGCAAGCGCGGCGCCGACGGGCACCAAAAGCGTGGCGCTGGTGGTGGCGGCAAGCAGGGCAAGACGAATGTGGCGCATGAAATCCTCATATTTTCGGGCGCATCTTTACGTCAGTATGGGCCCGGGGCGTTGACGCGGCGTTGACACTGCGTAGGGGGCAACATACATCCGGCGCAACCGAATAAGGCGTATCCGCCCCTTTCGCATGAGGCCTTGTAGGCATTGCGTCCGGTGCGGGCAAGTGGGCCGATCTGCCCATACGTCCTGATCACAAACCATTGTCGGCCGCAGGATCCGCGACCGCAACGCCGGAGAAATCATGCTGGGCCTTGGCAATTTGGCGAAGAAGGTTTTTGGCACCCCCAACGACCGCAAGGTGAAATCGACCCGTCCGCTTGTTCAACGGGTCAATGCGCTTGAACCGCAGTTCCAGCAGTTTTCCGACGAACAGCTGATCGAAAAGACCCGCGAGTTGCAGGGTCGCGCGCAGGGCGGCGAGTCGCTGGATAACCTTCTGCCCGAGGCTTTCGCCAACTGCCGCGAAGCCGCGCGCCGCGCCCTTGGCCTGCGCGCCTTCGATACGCAGTTGATGGGCGGGATTTTCCTGCATCAGGGCAATATCGCCGAGATGAAGACGGGTGAGGGCAAGACGCTGGTCGCGACCTTCCCGGCCTATCTGAACGCGCTGGCCGGCAAGGGCGTCCACGTCGTCACCGTCAACGACTATCTGGCGAAACGCGACGCCGAATGGATGGGCAAGGTCTTTGCGGCGCTGGGGATGACCACCGGCGTCGTCTATCCCTTCCAGCCCGACGAGGAAAAGCGCGCCGCCTATCAGGCCGACGTGACCTATGCCACCAACAACGAGCTGGGCTTTGACTATCTGCGCGACAACATGCGCGGCAGCATCGCCGAGATGACCCAGCGCGGGCATTTTTATGCCATCGTGGACGAGGTCGACTCGATCCTGATCGACGAGGCGCGGACGCCGCTGATCATCTCGGGCCCCAGCCAGGACCGCAGCGAGCTGTACCGGACGCTGGACGCCTTCATCCCGGAACTGGATGAGACGCATTTCAAGCTGGACGAAAAGACCCGCAACGCGACCTATACCGAGGAAGGCAACGAATATCTGGAACAGCGGCTGCAGCAGGCCGGTATCCTGCCCGAGGGTCAGACGCTCTACGATCCGGAATCGACCACGATCGTGCACCACGTCACCCAGGCGCTGCGGGCGCATAAGCTGTATCAGAAGGATCAGCATTATATCGTGCGCGACGGCGAGATCGTCCTGATCGACGAATTCACCGGCCGGATGATGGCCGGGCGCCGCCTGTCCGACGGGCTGCATCAGGCCATCGAGGCCAAGGAAGGCGTCGCCATCCAGCCCGAGAACGTGACCCTGGCATCCGTCACCTTCCAGAACTACTTCCGACTTTATGAAAAGCTCGCTGGCATGACCGGTACCGCCGCGACCGAGGCCGAGGAATTCGCCGAAATCTACAAGCTCGGCGTGGTCGAGGTGCCGACTAACCGCCCGATCGCCCGTCAGGACGAACATGACCGGGTTTACCGCACCGCGACCGAGAAATACGAGGCCGTGATCGAGGCGATCAAGGAAGCCCATGCCGCCGGCCAGCCGATCCTTGTCGGCACCACCTCGATCGAGAAATCCGAGATGCTGTCGGCGATGCTGAAGGCGCAGGACATTCCGCATAACGTCCTGAACGCGCGCCAGCACGAACAGGAAGCCAAGATCGTCGCCGATGCCGGCAAGCCGGGCGCGGTGACCATCGCCACCAACATGGCCGGTCGCGGCACCGACATTCAGTTGGGCGGCAATATCGAGATGAAGGTGATGGAGGCGCTTGCCGCCGATCCCGAAGCCCATCCCGACCAATTGCGCGGCAAGATCGAATCCGAACACGCGGACGAAAAACAACAGGTGCTGGACGCCGGCGGACTGTTCGTTCTGGCCACCGAACGCCATGAAAGCCGCCGCATCGACAACCAGTTGCGCGGCCGCTCGGGCCGTCAGGGCGATCCGGGGCGGTCGCTGTTCTTCCTGTCGCTCGAGGACGATCTGATGCGGATCTTCGGATCCGAACGGCTGGACAAGGTGCTGTCGACGCTGGGCATGAAGGAAGGCGAGGCCATCGTTCACCCTTGGGTCAACAAGTCGCTGGAACGCGCGCAGGCCAAGGTCGAGGGCCGCAACTTCGACATCCGCAAGCAGCTTCTGAAATTCGACGACGTGATGAACGACCAGCGCAAGGCGATCTTCAGCCAGCGCCGCGAGATCATGGAATCGGACGAGGTCGAGGATATCGCCCGCGACATGCGCCATCAGGTGATCGACGATCTGGTCGACGAATACCTGCCGGCCAAGGCCTATGCCGACCAGTGGGACAGCGCGGGCATGAATCAGGCGGTGCGTGACGGGCTGAACATGGATCTGCCGATCGCCGAATGGGCGGCCGAGGACGGGGTTGACCGCGACGTCGTGCGCGAACGCCTGATCGAGGCCACCGACGGCTATATGGATGCCAAGGCCCAGCTGTTCGGGCTGGAAAACATGCGCAACATCGAAAAGCAGGTCCTGCTTCAGATGATCGACCAGAAATGGCGCGAACATCTGGTGACGCTGGAACACCTGCGCTCGGTCGTCGGCTTCCGGGGCTATGCGCAGCGCGACCCGCTGTCGGAATACAAGACCGAGGGCTTCCAGCTTTTCGAGACCCTGCTTGAAGGGCTGCGGGGCGAAGTGACCCAGCGCCTTGCCCAGATCCGCCCGCTGACCGAGGCCGAGCGCGACGAAATGCTGCGCCAGTACGCTCAGGCGCAGGCGGAAACGCAGGGCAATATGGTCGCCGAACACGAAGAGGCCGAGGGTGGCGAGGTCGAGGGCCGCGTCGCCGGTTTCGATGAAAACGACCCGACCACCTGGGGCAGCCCGTCGCGGAACGACCCCTGCCCCTGCGGTTCGGGCAAGAAATTCAAACATTGCCACGGCCAACTGCACTGACGTTCGGGCATTAGGGGGCGCGGGGGACGCCTCATCGGTCCGTCCTGTCCGGCTCGAGGCCCCTCGTCCTACCGATCAAGAACACCCGCGACCGGCGGGTGTTTGCCATGTTATGCGAGAGCCGAACCAAGTGAACAGGCGGCTTGCCGCGCCACAGGACTGCCGCTAGGAGACCGGCGATATGAGCCAGAACCCGCCCCTGCTTCGCCCCGACCTCGCCCGCGCGACCGTTCCCGATATCCGGCGCGACGGCCAGCCGACGATCGGCATGGTCAGTCTTGGCTGTCCCAAGGCGCTGGTCGACAGCGAACGCATCCTGACCCGGCTGCGGGCCGAGGGCTATGCGATCAGCCCCGACTATCAGGGCGCCGATGCGGTGATCGTGAACACCTGCGGCTTTCTGGACAGCGCCAAGGCCGAAAGCCTGTCGGCGATCGGCGAGGCCTTGCAGGAAAACGGCCGCGTCATCGTCACCGGCTGTCTGGGCGCGGAACCCGAATATATCACCGGCGCGCATCCGAAGGTTCTGGCCGTCACCGGACCGCATCAGTACGAATCGGTTCTGGACGCGGTTCACGGCGCGGTCCCCCCTGCACCCGATCCGTTCATCGACCTGCTGCCCGCGTCCGGCGTCAGCCTGACCCCGCGCCATTACAGCTATCTGAAGATCTCCGAGGGCTGTAACCACAAATGCAAGTTCTGCATCATCCCCGACATGCGCGGCCGTCTGGTCAGCCGCCCCGCCCATGCCGTCATGCGCGAGGCGGAAAAGCTGGTCGAGGCCGGGGTCAGGGAGTTGCTGGTCATCTCGCAGGACACCTCGGCCTATGGTCTTGACCGCAAGCACGCGACCGAACGCGGCCACCGCGCCCATATCACCGATCTGGCGCGCGATCTGGGCAGTCTCGGGGCGTGGGTGCGCCTGCATTATGTCTATCCATATCCCTTCGTGCGCGATCTGATCCCGCTGATGGCCGATGGGCTGGTGCTGCCCTATCTGGACATCCCGTTCCAGCACGCCCATCCCGACACGCTGCGGCGCATGGCCCGCCCGGCGGCGGCGGCGAAAACACTGGACGAGATCGCGGCATGGCGTGCCGTCTGCCCCGACATCACCCTGCGTTCGACCTTCATCGTCGGCTACCCGGGCGAGACCGAGGCGGAGTTCCAGACGCTGCTCGACTGGCTGGACGAGGCGCAACTGGACCGCGTCGGCGCCTTCCAATACGAAAACGTCAAGGGCGCGCGCGCCAACGACCTGCCCGACCATGTGCCCGAGGCGGTGAAACAGGACCGCTTCGACCGTTTCATGGAAAAGGCCCAGGCGATCAGCGAAGCGAAACTGGCCGCGAAGGTCGGCCGGCGCATCGAGGTGATCGTGGACGAGGTCGATGCCGAGGGCGCCACCTGCCGCACCAAGGCCGACGCGCCGGAAATCGACGGCAACCTGTTCATCGACGACGGATTCGAGGCGCTGAAGCCCGGCGATATCGTGACCGTCACCGTGGATGAGGCCGGGGAATACGACCTTTGGGGCCGGCTGTAACCAGCCCCGTGCCGCCGCCCTGCCGTCAGCTTGCCGGCACTTCGTTCACGCAGGTCTTGAGCTGGTCAAGCTGCTCGCGGATCTTGCCGCGCAGCTCCTGGGTGATCTGGCGGTGGCGTGCGATATACAGGTTGCGCGCCTTCCACATCGCCGCCGTCTCGGCGAGACGATTGTCAAACATGCTGTCGACCGCGGCGCGGTAATTATAGCTCGCTTGCACGATCCCCAGAAGGCGCTTGATGATCGCAGGCGCGTCCTTGTCGTTCTCGGACATTCCCTCGGCCAGCGCCTTCAGTTTGTCGAAGGCCAGATTCAACGCCATCTTTTGGGCCGCCCGATCCCGCTCGGTCGTAGTCGGCGCGCTTTTCGCCTTCTGGACACCGTTCAAAATGGTCTGTGCGTCCTTCAGCTTGTCCACCGTGTAAAGTTCACCACCCGACGCCCCGCTTTGCTTCGCGGCTGTGACGGCCGCCTTGCCCACCCGTTTCGCAAATTCGGCCCCGTCAAGCTGGCCATAGGCATATTCCGAGGCTGAAGCCCCGCCATCCACGGCAACATGGCTCCACGCACTGACGCGACCGGCGGTGCCACCGACAATCGCACCGGCAAGATCCAGAAATGCGAGCGAGGTTTCCTTGGTGAAGGTCAGGAAAAAAATCACTTTGCTTTGGAATTCATTCTCATCCGAGGCAGCCATCTGATCGCGCAGAACCTGATCCTCGACCTTCATCCGGGCGCCGAGATTGGCGATTTTTTCCATCACCGACGAACACTGAAGGGCAGGACGGACCTGTGACTGGGCTTGTACCGTTCTGCCGTAGGGTGGGGATTTTTGTGCTGGGGAACCACTCATCGGATGACCTCTTGATACCGTTCAATCTTCAGCAATTCAAAGCCTAGGGCGGATCGGCGGCGAAGTCCACGTTCCCGTGACCGCCAGCCGCGCGGTGACTTTGCATTCCCGCGCCGATCGCCTACATACCACCCAACGTTTGCAGGAGATTTCAGATGGCGTCCTATCAGTTCGTTTATCACATGGACGGCGTGTCCAAGACCTATCCCGGCGGCAAGAAGGTGTTCGAGAACATCCGCCTGAACTTCCTGCCCGGCGTCAAGATCGGCGTGGTGGGCGTCAACGGCGCCGGTAAATCGACGCTGCTGCGGGTCATGGCCGGCTGGGACAAGGATTTCTCGGGCGAGGCATGGGCCGCCAAAGGCGCCACCGTCGGCTATCTGCCGCAGGAACCGCAGTTGGACGAAAACCTGAACGTCCGCGAAAACGTCATGCTGGGCGTGGCGGCGAAAAAGGCCAAGCTCGACCGTTATAACGAGTTGGCAATGAACTACTCGGACGAGACCGCCGACGAGATGGCGAAGCTTCAGGATGAAATCGACGCCGAAAACCTGTGGGATCTGGACAGCCAGATCGACGTGGCGATGGAGGCCCTGCGCTGTCCGCCCGACGATGCCGACGTGAAAACGCTTTCGGGCGGTGAGAAGCGCCGGGTCGCGCTGTGCAAGCTGTTGCTGGAAGCGCCCGACATGCTGCTTCTGGACGAACCGACCAACCACCTTGACGCCGAAACCATCGCCTGGCTGCAAAAGCACCTGATCGAATATCCCGGCACCATCCTGATCGTTACCCACGACCGCTATTTCCTTGATGACATCACCGGCTGGATCCTTGAACTCGATCGCGGCCGGGGCATCCCGTATGAGGGCAACTATTCCGCATGGCTGGAACAAAAGGCCAAGCGGCTGGAACAGGAAGCCCGCGAGGATAAGGCCAAGCAGAAATCTCTGGAACGCGAACTGGAATGGATCCGTGCCGGCGCCAAGGCCCGCCAGGCCAAGCAGAAGGCCCGGATCAACGCCTATAACGAACTCGCCGGCCAGTCCGAGCGCGAAAAACTGTCCCGCGCCCAGATCATCATCCCGAACGGCGAGCGCCTGGGTAGCAAGGTGATCGAGGTTACCGGGCTTAAAAAAGCCATGGGCGACAAGCTGCTGATCGAAGGGTTGGATTTCAGCCTGCCGCCCGGCGGCATCGTCGGCGTGATCGGCCCGAACGGCGCCGGAAAATCGACGCTGTTCCGCATGCTGACCGGTCAGGAAAAGCCCGACGCGGGTGAGATCGGCTTTGGCGACACGGTGCATCTCGCCTATGTCGACCAGTCCCGCGACGCGCTGGCCGACGGCAAGACGGTGTGGGAGGAAATCTCGGGCGGGGCCGAACAGATCGAGTTGGGCGACGCGACGATGAACAGCCGCGCCTATGCGTCTGCGTTCAACTTCAAGGGCGGCGACCAGCAGAAGAAGGTCGGCCAGTTGTCGGGCGGCGAACGCAACCGGGTTCACATGGCGAAACTGCTGAAATCCGGCGGCAACGTGCTTCTGCTGGACGAACCGACCAACGATCTGGACGTGGAAACCCTTCAGGCGCTGGAAGCCGCGCTGGAAGATTTCGCCGGCTGCGCGGTGATCATCAGCCACGACCGATTCTTCCTTGACCGGCTGTGCACCCATATCCTCGCGTTCGAGGGCGATGCGCATGTCGAATGGTTCGAGGGCAACTTCGAAGCCTATGAGGCGGATAAGGTGCGCAGGCTGGGGCCGGATTCGATTGAGCCGAAGCGGGTGAAGTATAAGAAGTTTACGCGGTAGGTGAGAAAGTTTTCATGCGTTGTGCGTGCTTACATACACCATTCCACATGAGCCATCTGCGGCAGTGCGTGAAATCACGCACACCACCCTCCGCCCGGAACAGCCGCGACCAGCGGCCCGGGCAGCGTCCGGCCGCCCGCTCGGGCGGACGCTTCTTTGACGGGTCGTTCTGATCGACCAGAGGAAGATGCGGCGCCATAAAACGTATCGGAGAAGCGTTTGATGCGTCCACCGGCGGTCGGACGCCGCCCTCGGTATAAATTAGGCGCTCACCCCCCTACGACGTGACCTGCTTCGCACGGCCGCAATTCGCCTTGCGGACCGGGACGATTGGGGATGCGGGCGTATCCGCGTTGCCGGCATCTGGCGTTGGCGCTGTGGGCTGCATCACGGGCGGTTGCGGCGGCGGCGCCTGCTGTGCGGCCGCCGGCAAAGCCAAGGTTGCCGCCAGCGCGGCTGATAGGGTCAGGCGTAACATGCGGGCTCCTTTCGACCTGAATGGGTTGATCCCCCCAGCATGCGGTCGAATCGGCAAATCTCCAAAGAAAAACGCCCCGGAAAACGCCATGCGCGGCCGATCCCACCCGATTGTGACTGTTGTCGGGGCCTCCCACGCCCTACCAATGGGGTGCAGCCGCGAAAGGATCGATCATGCCGACACGCCGAGTTTTCATCACCAGTGGCGCCGCTTTGGGGGTCAGCGCGGCGTCCCTGCCGCTTTTCGCGCAAACGCCGGCGCGGCCGAACCCGATGCCCGATGCGCTGCGCAAGGCGCTTGAACGCGACCCGAATGCGCCGGTTCTGGGAAATCCCAACGGCAACATCACGTTGGTCGAGTTCTTCGATTACAACTGTCAATATTGCCGGAAAATGCTGGGCACGGTGCAGAAGCTCATCTCGTCCGACCCGCAACTGCGCGTGGTCTATCGTGAGTGGCCGGTATTCGGCGAGGGGTCCGAATTCGCCGCGAAAGCCTCGCTCGCCTCGCTCCGGCAACAGAAATACTGGCCATTCCACGCCGCCATGCTGGGCATGAAGGACCGCGCGGTCGAGGCGACGGTGCTGCGGGTGGCGCGTCAGGTCGGGTTGGACGAAAAGCGCCTGCGCGCCGATATGGAGCGCCCCGAGGTCACCGCCCACATAGATACCTCGTTCCAGCTTGCCGATCATATCGGGCTGGCCGGCACGCCCTCGTTCATCGCCGGGGATGAGGTGGTGTTCGGTGAGATGCCGTTGAAGGAAATGACCGATCTTATCGCCCGCGCGCGCAAGACGCTGGGCGTTACCTGACAACCCCAGCACGCCGCGGGTAAGGCGGGCAGATCGGCCACAACCCGGGATCCGGCCGTTGTCGACGCCCGCGCAATCACGCTAAACTCGGCGCAGAGAACAGGGACAGATGCGGGACCGGTCGGGCCAGTGGCAAGAAACTCGGAAGACAAGAAGGGCCGGTTGACCGGCAGGCTGCTTTACACCCTGCGCGAGGTCTGGCGCGAGATGTGGGTCCGCGTCTGGCTGTTCAGCCTTGCCGGGCTGCTGATGGCGATCATCCCATCGGCCTTTGGCAACCTTTTGCCCAACAACCTGCCCATCGAGCTGGCCTCGGGCGCGGTGGACGATCTGTTGCAGATCGTCGCGTCCTCGATGCTGACGGTGACGACCTTCTCGATGTCGATCATCGTCTCGACCTTTGCCGGCGCGACCAGCAACGCCACGCCGCGCGCTATCCGGCTTTTGGCGACCGATTCCGCCGCCCAACTGGCGGTCTCGATCTTCATCGGGTCGTTTCTGTTCAGCATCGTCGGCATCATCGGGCTGTCCGCCGGCTATTATAAGGGAAGCGCGCGCACGCTTTTGTTCTTTTGCGCGCTTGGCGATATCGTCCTGATCATCTGGGCGCTGCTGCGCTGGGTCGACCGGCTGAACGATTTCGGCCGCATCAGCGACATCGTCGCGCGGATCGAGAAGGCCGCAACCGCCGCCGCCCGCGTCCTGAACGACCACCCGACACTGGGCGCCAACCCGCTGCCTGCAAACCTGCCATCCGACGCGCCCGAACTGATCGCCGAGGAAAGCGGCTATGTCTGCCATATCGACATGAATGTGCTGGACGACCTCGCCAAGGAGCTGGATCTGACGATTGAAATTCTGCGCATGCCGGGAAAATACGTCCATGAGACCGAGCCCCTGCTGCGCCTTTCGGCGCCGGTCAGCGAGGAGGCTGCGGAAACGCTGCGCGGGGCCTTTACGCTCGGCGTACAGCGCAGTTTTGATCAGGATCCCGATTATGGGCTGGTGGTCTTGTCCGAGGTCGCCAGCCGCGCACTTTCCCCGGCCGTCAACGACCCCGGCACCGCGATCGAGGTGCTGCGGGCGGGCACGCGCATCATGCGGGAATTGCAGGCGCCGAATGACGTGGCCGGCGAACCCGAGCCGATCTGTACCCATGTCCATGCCCCGACGCTGGATCTGGCGCAGCTTTATCGCGATTTCTATTCGCCCATCGCGCGGGACGGCGCCGGGCTGTACGAGGTGCAGGAAACCTTGCAGGACTGCCTGCGGTCACTGACCCGTCTGCCCGGCGGGGAATGGGCCCTGCGCGAGGCCGAGCGCGCCCGCGTCCGCGCGAGGGAAGCCCTTACCCAGCCGTGGGAACGGGACCTGATCGGCTGACCGCAGCCAGCCGGGGGTGAGATCAGCTTTTCGCTTGCCAGTCCCAGGCGACGGTGAACTCGCCCATCTTCTTGCGGACGGCTTCCTTGTCGCCCCCGGCAAGCCGCGCGACCAGACCGCGTTTCTTGTCTTCGATCACCTCGGCGACGTTGCAACCCAGATCGGCCAGCGCCTGATCCAGCACACGGGTGATCGCCCGCTTGCGCAGATCGGGTTTGAAGATCTTCCCGACGGCGGTTTTCGGCAACTCATCCAGTATCTCGACATATTTCGGCACCGCCGCGCGTTCCGAGATGTTCTGACGCGCATGTGCGATCAGTTCTTCCGGGGTCGCGGTCTGTCCGGCAACCAGTTCGACATAGGCGCAGGGCAGTTCGCCCGCCACGATATCCGGTTGACCTATGGCACCGGCAAATGCCACCGCCGGGTGGGACAGTAGCGCCTCTTCGATCTCGGCGGGGTCGATGTTATGGCCGCCGCGGATGATCAGATCCTTGGCGCGCCCGGTGATCCACAGATAGCCGTCGGCGTCCAGCCGGCCCAGATCGCCGGTGCGCAGAAAGCGGCCATCGACGAACAGATCCCGGTTCTTTTCGGCATCGGTATAGGTCTGTCCCTCGAACACGCCGGGGTTCGAGACGCAGATCTCGCCGACCTCATCGACGCCGCAATCCTGATAGGCGCCGTCGGCACGACGCAGGATGCGGATCTTGGTATAGGGCAGCGGCAGCCCCACCGAGCCGACCTTCTTTATCCCGTCCACCGGGTTGCAGCTTACCAGACAGGTGGCCTCGGTCAGGCCGTACCCCTCGGCAATCTCGACCCCCGTCGCGGCCTTGAAGCGGTTGTAAAGCTCGTTCGGCAGCGGGGCGGAACCCGAGATCGCGGTCCGCAGGCTGGAGACGTCGGCATCGACCTTGCGCTGCATCAGGGCCGAGATGGCGGTCGGAACGGTGATCAGGAAAGTGACCTGCCAGCGTTCGATCAGCTTCCAGAAATTGTCGAAAACCCCGTCGCCCCGATAGCCTGCGGGCGTCGGCAGGACCATATGCGCGCCCGATGCGATGCAGGACATCAGGATCGGATAGGCGGCAAAGACGTGAAACAGCGGCAAGGGGCAGATCAGCACATCGGTTTCGTCGAACAGCAGCCGGCCGCCAAGCCAGCCGTTATAGACCATGCCCGAATATTTATGCTGCGCCACCTTGGGCAGCCCCGTGGTGCCACCGGTGTGGAAAAGCGCCGCCACGCGGTCCCGCTGCGGATCCTCGAAGGTCAGCCGGTCATGGCGCTGGCCCGAGACGCTGGCCTCGAAGTTGATGACTCTGGCGCGATGGGTAACCTTGTTCGACGGCCGGATGATCGGCACGATCAACGCCTTCAGCCCGGTCAGATAACGCTTGAGATCCACCTCGATCACCGTTTCGACATCGGGTGCAAGCGCGACGGCGCGGGCGACCTTCTGGGCGACATCGGTTTTTGGAAAGGCGCGCAGCGTCACCACGACCTTGGATTTCGTATCACGCAGGATGCCCGCGATCTGTTCGGGTTCCAGCAGCGGGTTGATCGGGTTCACGACACCGGCGACCGCGCCGCCCAGCAGCGTCGCCGCCGTCTCCAGACAATTGGGGAGCACATAGGAAACCGTATCCTGCGGCCCGACCCCAAGCGACCGGAACAGGTTCGCGGCCTCGGTCACCCGTTCGTGCAGGTCGGTCCAGGTCAGCGTGCGCGCCGGATCATGCCTGCCCGACAGTAGCTGAAACGAGATCGCCGGGCGGTCCGGAAAGCGGTCGCGGGTCTGGGTCAGAAAGGAATAAAGCGTTGCCGGCGCGTTTCGTTCGGCCCAGGACATTTCCTGTTCGACCCGATCCCGATCCTCCAGAGATACAAAACGGCCCATCCATTCCCCTTTGCCAGCGCCACCCGTCTCCCATACGGGTCCGGATACATTGGCAAAAATTTGTCCGTCGCGGCAAGTGGAACCCGCCCTGACCAGCCGCGATACGCAGCGTCATCGGATGCGGGACGCCGGAATGGCGAACGGCCCGCGACCCTTGGGGCGGCGGACCGTCGCGGCGTTGCCCTTGACGGGTTTACTGCGGGATGCGCAGCGACTGGCCCGGATAGATCTTGTCCGGATCGGTCAGCATCGGCTTGTTCGCCTCGAAGATTTCCTTGTAGCGGCTGGCGCTGCCCAAGGTCTTTTGCGCGATTTCGGACAGGGTGTCGCCCTTTTTCACCGTATAGAAAACCGGCTCGGCCCCGCCTTCAAAGTCATCGGCGACGACGCGGGCGACGCCTTTGACGTTGCCGACCGCAAGGATCAGCTTTTCTCGGGTGGCCTGATCCTTGACGTTGCCCTTGATGATCACCTCATCGCCGCGCAGCGTCAGTTGCACGTCATTGCCGTCCAGACCCAGCCGCGCGACTTCCTTGCGCAACGCATCGGCGCGCTGTTCGATTTCGGATTTTTGGGCGGTAGGCGCGGCCGCTGGCGCGGCGGCAGGCGCTGTGGCGGCCGGCTTTGCGGCTGCGGGTGCAGCAGCGGGTTTCGGCGCGGCAGCCTTTGGTGCCGGTGGTTCCGCGGCCTTTGCCTCACCACCGAAAACCGATTTGCCGGCGTCCTTCACGAAATCCCAGAATGCCATGATAACGGGTCCTTTTCTTAGCTTCCCCGCTAAAGAACGCCCTCGGCTTCGACGGGTTCCGGCGCGGCGGGCATCCCGTCGGTGAATTGCAGCCGCGCAAGACGCGCGTAAAGGCCGCCCTGCGCCACAAGTTCGCCATGGGTGCCCTGCGCGACGACCTGCCCGGCCTCCATGACGATGATCCGATCTGCCTTCATCACCGTCGCCAGACGATGCGCGATGATCACCGTCGTGCGGTCGCGGGCAAGGTTGTCGACGGCAGATTGCACCGCCTTCTCGCTTTCGGAATCGAGCGCGCTGGTCGCCTCGTCCAGCAACAGGATCGGGGCATTGCGCAGAATCGCGCGGGCAATGGCGACGCGCTGGCGCTGGCCGCCCGACAGCATGATCCCCCGCTCACCCAGATAGCTGTCATAGCCATCGGGCAGCGCGCGCAGGAATTCATCGGCATGGGCGGCCTTGGCCGCCGCCTCGACCTCGGCGTCGGTGGCGTCTGCGCGGCCAAAGCGGATATTGTCGCGGGCAGAGGCGGCGAATATCGCCGATTCCTGCGGCACCACGGCGATGGCGCTGCGGAAATCCTCGCGCCGCATCCGGCGCAGGTCGATCCCGTCAAGGGTCACGCTGCCCTTGTCGGGATCCCAGAACCGCAGGATCAGTTGCACCAAAGTGGTTTTTCCGGCACCCGAGGGGCCGACCACGGCGACGGTTTCGCCCGGATGGATGATCAGATCGACGTTGCGCAGCGCCGAGACATCGGGACGCGACGGATAGCGAAAGCTGACATCGTGAAACCCGATCTCGCCCCGGACGGGACGGGGCAGCGGCACCGGATCGACCGGATCCTGCAGCGGATCCTCGACCGAGAGCAGCTCGGCCAACCGCTCGGTCGCGCCGGCCGCGCGCTGCAGCTCGCCCCAGATTTCCGACAGCGCCCCGGTCGCGCCCGCCACCAGCACCGCATAGATCACGAACTGGACCAGCTCACCTGCCGTCATGTCTCCGGCGCGCACGTCCCGGGCGCCGATCCACAAGACCCCGAGCACGCCGGTGAAAACAAGGAATATCACGATCGCCGTCATCACCGCGCGGGTCGCGATACGCCTGCGTGCCGCGTCGAAGGCGGCCTCGGTCACATCGGCGAAACCGCGGCGCGTCTGGGTTTCACGGGTGAAGGACTGGACGGTCTGGATCGCCAGAAGATGCTCGGAGGCGGCACCAGAAGATGCCGCGATCCAGTCCTGACTTTC
This sequence comes from Paracoccus pacificus, assembly GCF_042680785.1. NCBI lineage: Bacteria > Pseudomonadati > Pseudomonadota > Alphaproteobacteria > Rhodobacterales > Paracoccaceae > Paracoccus > Paracoccus pacificus. The sequence goes on along the minus strand of NZ_JBHUEN010000043.1, from coordinate 143,438 downwards.
GCGCGACAGGTTGCGCAGCCGGCGCCCCAGGATGATGATCGGCGCGACGACAAGCGGCACCAGCAACAGGACCAGCCCCGACAGCTTGGCGCTGGTCAGCACCAGCATGACCATGCCGCCGGCCAGAATGAGTATGTTGCGCAGCGCGATCGACAGCGACGAGCCGATGACGGACTGAATGAGCGTGGTGTCGGTGGTGATCCGGCTGATGATCTCGCCGGTCAGGATACGCTCGAAGAACGCCGGGCTCATCCCCGTCACGCGGTCGAACACGGCCTTGCGTATGTCGGCCACCACACGTTCGCCCAGACGCGTGACAAGATAGAAGCGCAGCCCCGTACCCACGGCCAGCAGCAGCACGATCAGCAAGGCGGCGCCGAAATACTGGTCCAGCAGATCCGCGCCCTGCGAAAAGCCGTCGACCACGCGGCGCACGGCCAAGGGCAGGACAAGGCTGATCGCGGCGGTCAGCGCCAGCGCCACGATCGCGGTCAGCGCCAGAAGGCGGTAGGGCCGGACAAAGGGCCACAGCGCGCCCAAGGCCGCGACCCTGCGGCTGGTCGGCCGGTTTTCGGTTAGGGGGGTGATGCCTCGTGCCATGACCTGCTGTCGGTTGACGCCCACGCCCGGCCGGTTTGGGCCGGGTGCTGTGCCCTGGGGTATCGTCGCAGAGGCGCGCGGGGTCAACCCTGGGTGCCGCGACGGATTGCCCCGCCCCGGCGTATCCCCGAACGGTGCCCCGACCGACGGCCGATTGGCCGCCGGGGGGAAACGCGGGTAAGCCGTCAGGGGTTGATGATGACGTTATGCTTGATGCGCGGATCGCCGTCGTAATAGGTGTTCACCTGCGCACCCGGCAGGCGGGCAAAGGCGTCGCGCAGTCTGATCGGCGAAAAGCCTGTCGGCATGCTTTCAAAGCCCGGCACGGAACGCAGCACGCGTCCGGTGCCCACCGCGCAGAAGGATTTATTGACCGCGCCGTTCTGTTCGGCCGCGCGGATGGCGGCGTCGGCCGTGGCAAGGCTGACCGGCACCCGGATTTCCTGAACGTAATAGGTCGCCCGCGCGTGGTAATCTATGTAGAAATTCAGGATGTTGTCGGTGATCCCATAGTGAACGTCATAGCGTTCGGGGACCGCCGGATGCTGCCAGCTTCCCGCCGGATCGAACAGCACGCGCTGGCTGCCGTTGATCACCAGCGCGGAATGCCCGCCCTCGCCGCGCGGAATGCCGATCACCGTCATCAGCGAGATATAAGGCGGCTGGTTCGTGCTGTAGCGGGCCGCGCGAACGGCCTCGTCGCTGGCATAGATATTGTCGGCGCCGCAAGCGGCAAGCAACAGCGGCAGAAGAAGCGCCGTCAGAATGCGCCGCAACGAAATCAGGGAAAGCATGGGATCAGCTATTCACGAGGGCCAGAAAGATCAGGATGACGAACGAGATGATGGCGACCCACATGCACATATGCACAAAACCATCGAACGTCCGTTCATGGGCGCGGATGTCCATCTCGCCGTGGGTGTGATCAGTAGCGGCGTGGTCTTTATGGTGCGTGGCCATTGGCTTCCTCGGCAGGTCCCTAGATGCGGCGGTAAAGCAGTTTCACCGGGCTGCCGGTGTCGCCTGTGCAAGAATTAACCGATCAATCGGCGGCTGTCACGACCCCACGGGCGCGATCGAGGACCAAAGCGTCCCGCCGTGTTCATCCTGCCCCACTTTCCAGAGCCGCCCACGCGCGGAAAGGTAATTCAGATGCGCGACGGCCTCGACCAGCGCCAGCCCGTATTCGGACTCACCGATCGTGCGCTTGAAAAGAATGTCGAAACATTGCGTGGCGGTGCGGGGACCCGTTTTCAGTCTGGTTTCAAGCCGTTCGAGGGCAGAGCGGTGATTCTCCTCCATCTGGGTCAGGCGGGTGGGAAGACCGGTGAAGGGCAGTTTATGCCCCGGCAGCACAAGCTGCGAATCGCGGGCATGGGGCGCAAGACGGGCGCAGCTTTCCAGCCAGTCGCCCACCGGATCGGCCTCGGGCTCGGTCGCATAAACACCCAGATTGGGCGAGATCGACGGCAGCAACTGGTCGCCGCCCAGCACCAGATCATCGGCCGTCGACCACAATGTCGCATGTTCGGGCGCGTGCCCGTCGCCCATTCTGACCACCCAATCCCTGCCGGCCAGCCGCAGCCCCTGCCCCTCGGTCAGGCGCGCATAGCCCAGCGGCATCGGATGGACGAAATCGGCGGGATTATAGGGCCGCTCGGCCCCCCTGCGGGCAAGCATCCCGGGCAGCATCCCGGCCGCGCGCCAGTAAGCAAGGGTTTCCGGCGGCGGCCGATCCTGCCGGTCGAGCAGCAGCATCCGGGCCATCAGCCATGCGGTTCGCGTGGTCAGAAGCTGCGCGCCACGGGCCTGAAACCAACCGGCAAGGCCGATATGGTCGGGGTGGTGATGGGTGACAATCAGCCGCCGGACCGGGTGGCCGCCCAGCGGCCCGCGCAAGACCGCGCCCCAGATCTCACGCGATTTCGCCGAATCAATCCCGGTGTCGACAAGGGTCCAGCCATCATCGTCCCGAAGCGCATAGACGTTGACATGATCTAGCCGCATCGGCAGCGGCATCCGCAGCCACAGGATATCCTTCGCGACCTCGATCGCCTCACCCGGGCCGGGCGGGGTTTCCCATGGGGTGACGATGGGTGCGCTCATCCACGCAATGCCGCCGCATCCAGCGCGAACAGATCCGCCGCGCCGGCCCGCGCCGCCCCCAGATAGGCCGAATGAAGCGGCAGGATGCGCGCCGCGAACACCCGTGCCAGCGCCTTTTCGGCCGCGCCGCCATGCATGGCGGCGCGCAGGTGGTAATGGGCCCCCAGCACGCCGGCGAAGGCGTTCAGGAACGGGGTCCCGCCGGCGGCGCGGTCGGCGGCATCGTCGGCCAACATCGCCTGCACGGCTTCGCGCATCGATTCGGCAGCGTCCCAGACCGTGTTCGCAAGCTCGGGCAGATCGGATTGCGCGGCTTTCGCCCCCTCGCCGATTTCGTCCAGAAGGCGCAGCGCGGCCTCGCCGTCATCCGAGAGCTTGCGCCCGATCAGATCCATGGCCTGAATGCCATTGGTCCCCTCATAAATCCGGGTGATCCGCACATCGCGCAGAAACTGCGCAGCGCCGGTTTCCTCGACATAGCCCATGCCGCCTTGAACCTGAATGCCGATATCCGCAACGCGGCTGCCGACGTCGGTGCCATAGGCCTTGGCGATCGGGGTCAGGAAGGCGGCGCGGGCGGCGGCCTCGGGGTCATCGCCGCCGCGCGCCAGATCAATCGCGACCGCGCAGGCCAGCCCGATGGCGCGGGCGGCAAAGATCTCGGCCCGGGCCTCGGCCAGCATGCGGCGCACATCGGCATGATCGATGATCGGGCCGGTCTGCACACGATCGACGGCGTAATCGACGGCCTGCTGCAATGCGGCCTCGGCCACACCGACGCCCTGCATGCCGACGCCAAGGCGGGCGTTGTTCATCATCGTGAACATCGCCGCCATGCCCTTGTTTTCCTGACCGACCAGCCAGCCGGTCGCGCCGTCAAAGGACATGACGCAGGTCGGGCTGCCGTGTATGCCCAGCTTGTGCTCGATGCTGACGACCTTCAGGCTGTTCGCGACGCCCGGATTGCCCTGATCGTCGGGCAGAAGCTTCGGCACGATGAACAGGCTGATGCCGCGCGTGCCCTGCGGCGCATCCGGCAGGCGCGCCAGAACCAGATGACAGACGTTCCCGCTCAGATCGCTGTCGCCCCATGTGATGAAGATCTTTTGCCCGGTGATGCGATAGCTGCCGTCGCCCGCGTTCTCGGCCCGGGTCCGCAGCGCGCCGACATCGCTGCCCGCCTGCGGCTCGGTCAGGTTCATGGTGCCCGACCACTCGCCGCTGTTCAGGCGCGGCAGGTAGAGCGCCCGGATCTCATCGCTGGCGTGGTGTTCCAGCGCCTCGATCTGACCCTGGGTCAGAAGCGGGTTCAGTTGCAGGGACAGGCAGGCGCCCGACATCATCTCGCCCACCGCGACATTCAGCGTCTGCGGCAGGCCCGAGCCGCCGTATTCCGGGTTGGCGGCCAGCCCCACCCAGCCGCCGTCAGCGATCGCCCGGAACGCCTCGGCGAAGCCGGGGGTCGAGCGGATGACGCCGTTTTCCAGCCGCGTCGGGTTCAGGTCGCTTGCGCGGTTCAGCGGCGCCATGACCTCGGTGGTCAGCCGCCCGGCTTCGGTCAGGATCGCCTCAACCGTATCGGGGGTCGCATCGGCGAATGCCTTTAGCCCGGCCACCCGTCTGAAATCGACGACATGATCCAGAATGAAACGAATCTGGTCGACTGGCGCGCGGTATCCCATAAGAACCCCTTAAACTTCGGCTGGTCGACCGGATGCTAGACCATGTGCGGCGATCGGCAACCCGAAGTTGGGTCCCGGGTGGGATGGACGTTGCGTCGCGCATCGACTAGGGGAATGGGCATCATGCGTACCCCGATCCTGCCTCCGACCCCGATGGGGATTCAGCACGCCGCGCGGCTTTTGGGCCAGGGGCTGCTGGTCGCTATACCCACGGAAACCGTCTACGGGCTGGCGGCAGATGCCCGCAACGGTCAGGCCGTGGCCGGGGTCTATCAGGTCAAGGGCCGGCCCAGCTTCAACCCGCTGATCGTGCATGTCGCCGATCTGGATGCGGCCGCCGAAATCGCCCATCTGACACCTGCCGCGCGGGCGCTGGCGCAGCGGTTCTGGCCCGGCGCGCTGACCATGGTTCTGCCGCTGCGGTCCGACGCGCGCATCGCCTCGCTGGTGACGGCCGGGCTTGATACCGTGGCGATCCGCGTCCCGGCCCATCCGGTCGCAAGGGCGCTGCTGGCTGCGTTCGGCGGACCGGTGGCGGCGCCTTCGGCCAATATCTCGGGCCGGATCAGCCCCACGCGGGTCGATCACGTCACCGACCCCGAGGGCGGGCTGGACGGGCTGATTGCGGGTGCCGTCGATGGCGGCGCATGCCGTGTAGGGCTGGAATCCACCATCGTCGGCTGGGATGATGACGGCACCCCGCGCCTGCTTCGGCCCGGCGGGATCGACCTGCCTCCGTTGGAATGGGTGCTGGGCCAGCCCTTGCGGCAGGAAAACCCGACCGCCGAGGGAAGCACCCCGAAACCCAGCGCGCCCGGCCAGCTCAGCAGCCATTACGCCCCGCGCGCTTTGGTCCGGCTGAATGCCGATGCCGCCCGGGACGGAGAGTTTCTGCTGGGCTTCGGTCCGGTTCCCGGCGACATCTCGCTGTCACCGCGGGGCGATCTGACCGAAGCTGCCGCGAACCTGTTCGCCATGCTGCGTGAGGCCGATGACAGATCCGCCGGAACCCGCATCGCGGTGGCGCCGATCCCGGATGACGGGCTGGGTCTGGCGATCAACGACCGGCTGCGCCGCGCCGCCGCCCCGCGCTGAGCGGTTCGGGCCAAGTCTCGGGCGTAACGGTTCAGGCGTGACCGGCGCTGCCCGACAAAAGGCGCGGGTCGATCCCTTGCCGGCGCAGCGCCTGCGGCCATTTGCTGTCGTTATCGGCGCCAAAGATGATCTCATCCGCCAGACCGTCACCGCCGGTTTCCGGATCGCCGACCAGCCAGCCGTTCGCAAGCATCTCGGCCTCCAACTGGCCCGGGCCCCAACCGGCGTAGCCCAGCGACAGAATTGCCGTATCCGGCCCCTGACCCTGCGCGATATCTTCAAGGATGTTGCGGGTCGTGGTCAGCGCAAGCGTGGGCGAAATCCGAAGCTGTCCTTCGGGCTCGGCGGCGTCTGCGGCGACGCGATGCAGCACGAAACCCCGGCTGGGTTCGACCGGGCCGCCGAAATGTATCGGGATCACCGGCAACGTGCCGGTCACCTCGATCCCAAGCTGCTCCATGAGCTTTGGAAACCCCAGTTCCGGCATCGGCCGGTTCAGCACCAACCCCATCGCGCTTTCGGCCGAATGCGCGCAGATCAGGATGACGCTGCGCTGAAAGCGCGCGTCGCCCATGCCGGGCATGGCGATCAGGAATTTTCCGGTCAGGTTCTGTTCTTCGGGCATGACGGTTCTCTTTTCCTGAACCAAAGATCGGCACTTTATTGTCATGGTGCAAGAGTTGCGCAAAACACTGGCGGCAACGTGATTTCCACGGCACCGGGCAAGCGGCTAAGGGTTTGAGCATGTTACGCGCCGCCGGTCCGATCCTTGCCACCCTGCTTGCGCTGTCCGCGACGATGGCCAGAGCCGATTCGCCCGCACCCCTGCCCCCCGGAATAGTTGCGGTCCACCTTTTGCCCGGCTGGACGCGCGAGGATGGGACCCGTATCGCGGCGTTCCAGATCCTGCTTGAACCCGGGTGGAAAACCTATTGGCGCAACCCCGGCGATGCCGGCGTGCCGCCGGTTTTCGACTGGTCCGCATCCGCGAACGTGGCCGGGGTAACACCGCTTTGGCCGCGCCCGGATGTGTTTGAAAGTGCCGGCATGCGGACGCTTGGGTTTCACGACAAGCTGCTTTTGCCGCTGGAAGTGCGGCCCGTCGACCCAGCCGCGCCAGTGACGCTGAACGCCTCTATCGAGATGGGCGTATGCCGCGACATCTGCGTGCCGGTCAACCTGACCGTGACCGAGGATCCTGCCGGCGCCGACGCCACGCCCGACATACGCGAAGCCCTGGCGCGTCAGCCAACGCCCGCGGCAACCGCCGCCGAATGCACGCAACAGCCGATCGCGGACGGCACCCGGGTCACCGCCAGCCTTCGAGCCGGTGACGACAGCCCCGAGGCGGCGATGGAGATCGAGGATCCCGGCATCTGGGTGTCGCAGCCCGATATCTCGGCCGTGGACGGAAAAGTTCAGATCGCGGCGGATTTCGTCGGCAGCAGCGGCAAACCCTTCGACGTCGATCTGAAAAAGGTGCGCGTCACCCTGTTGGCGGCCGACAAGGCCACCGAATATCTCTGCGCGCCCGCAGGCGGCTAGGTCAGGTCCCAGTCGTCGTCATAATCCAACTCTCCGATCGCGAGCCAGTCGGCCCGGATGCGGGCAACGCGGGTATCGCTCCATGTACGGAAAACAAGATCAAAGCCGTCCGGCGCGACATCCGCGGCCTCGATATGCGCCCGCTGGTTCGAGTCGCGCGCGATGTCCCACATGCTGATCGAGACATGAACGATGGGCGAGGTCAGAAAGGGCGTGGGAAAGGTGACGCGGCGGACGATGAAACGGCTGCCCTGCCCACTCCACATTTCGCCGTCGTTGTCGTATGAGCTGAACATCAGTTCCGAGCCGCGGCAAACGCCAACCGCGTTATTATTGATTTTTTTCATACGTTTACCCCCCCCACAACTTTTTTACATAGGGGGCTTGCCCGAAAATAAAAGACCCCGAATGCGCTTCGGGGTCCAGCGTCCTGCCAACAGGTCGGATCGTCAATCGGGTACAGAGGCCTGATTGGGGTCCAGACCGATATGGGTGCCAAGCGCCTCCATATCGGCCAGAAGCTTGACGGCGGCGGCGACGATTTCCTCGCCGGTGCCTGCGGCGCGGGTTTCGGCGTGCTTTTTCTTGCGATACGCGTCGGCCATCATCTCGTTGAAGAGATCCTGGGTCATGTCCTCACGCGCATGGCCACGCTCGGCCAGCAGACTGACCGAATCGTTGTTGATCTCGGCGAAACCGCCGGACACCGCGAATTCGGTCTGCGCGCCATCCTCGGCCACCACGACCACCAGACCGGGACGCAATGAGACGATCGTGGGCGCGTGGCCCGGCATCGCGGTCAGATCACCGTCGGTTCCGGGCAGGCGCACCTCGCGCACCGGGGTCGAGACAAGGCCCCGCTCCGGCGACACGAGGTCGAATTGCATGCTGTCGGCCATCTCGCCCCCTTATGCCGCGTCGGCGGCCAGCCGCTGCGCCTTGGCGACCACGTCGTCGATGCCGCCGACCATGTAGAAGGCCGCCTCGGGCAGGTGGTCATATTCGCCGGCGACGACCGCCTTGAACGATTTGATCGTATCTTCCAGCGGAACCTGCACGCCGTCCGAGCCGGTGAAGACCTTGGCGACGTCGAAGGGCTGCGACAGGAAACGCTGGATCTTCCGGGCGCGGGCCACGGTCAGCTTGTCCTCTTCCGACAGTTCGTCCATGCCCAGAATGGCGATGATGTCCTGCAGCGACTTGTAGCGCTGAAGGATACCCTGCACGTCGCGGGCGACCTGATAATGCTCTTGGCCCACGATCTGCGGGTCCATCAGGCGCGAGGTCGAGTCGAGCGGGTCCACGGCCGGGTAGATCCCCAGTTCCGAGATCGCGCGGCTAAGCGTGGTGGTCGCGTCAAGGTGTGCGAACGAGGTCGCCGGCGCCGGGTCGGTCAAGTCGTCGGCCGGAACGTAGATGGCCTGAACCGAGGTGATCGAGCCCGCCTTGGTCGAGGTGATGCGTTCCTGCAGCGCACCCATGTCGGTGGCCAGCGTCGGCTGGTACCCCACGGCCGAAGGAATACGGCCGAGAAGCGCCGACACCTCGGAACCCGCCTGGGTAAAGCGGAAGATGTTGTCGACGAAGAACAGAACGTCGGTGCCCGAGGTATCGCGGAACTGTTCGGCGATGGTCAGGCCGGTCAGTGCGACCCGCGAACGCGCCCCGGGGGGCTCGTTCATCTGGCCGTAGACCAGCGCCACTTTCGATTCCGCCAGATTGTCGGTGTTGATAACGCCCGATTCGATCATCTCGTGATACAGGTCGTTGCCCTCGCGGGTGCGTTCACCCACGCCGGCGAACACCGAATAGCCCGAGTGCACCTTGGCGATGTTGTTGATCAGTTCCATGATCAGAACCGTCTTGCCCACGCCGGCGCCGCCGAACAGGCCGATCTTGCCGCCCTTGGCGTAGGGGGCGAGCAGGTCGATGACCTTGATGCCGGTGACGAGGATCTCGGATTCGGTCGACTGCGATGCGAAATCCGGCGCCGGCTGGTGGATGGCGCGGGTTTCGCTGCGGGCGACCGGGCCCTTTTCGTCCACCGGCTCGCCGATGACGTTCAGGATGCGGCCCAGCGTCGCGTCGCCCACCGGGATGGTGATGGGGGCGCCGGTGTCGGTCACTTTCTCGCCCCGGACCAGACCTTCGGTCGAATCCATGGCGATGGTGCGGACGGTGTTCTCGCCCAGGTGCTGGGCGACTTCCAGAACCAGACGGTTGCCGTTGTTGGTGGTTTCCAGCGCGTTCAGAATCGCGGGAAGGTGGTCGTCGAACTGAACGTCGACGACGGCGCCGATCACCTGCGTGACTTTGCCCTGTGCTGCCATATCATGTCCTCTTGGCTATTGCGGTCAGAGCGCCTCGGCGCCCGAAATGATTTCGATGAGTTCCTTGGTGATCGCGGCCTGACGGCTCCGGTTGTACTGGATCGTCAGCTTGTTGATCATGTCGCCGGCGTTGCGGGTCGCGTTGTCCATGGCGGACATCCGCGCGCCCTGTTCGCTGGCGGCGTTTTCAAGCAGCGCGGCGAAGATCTGCGTCGCGATCGAACGCGGCAGCAGATCCTCGAGGATCACGTCCTCGCCCGGCTCATAGTCGTAAAGGTTCGATGCACCGGCGATTTCCTCCTCGGCAGTCTCGACCACCGCGGGAATGATCTGACGCTCGGTCGGAACCTGGCTGATCACCGACTGGAAGCGGTTGTAGAAGATCGAGGCGACATCGAATTCGCCTTCTTCAAAACGGCGCAGCACTTCGTCGGCGATCTCGGCGGCGTTGGCATAGGCCACGCGCTTGACCTCGGACATATCGACATGGTGGACCATCTGGCTGCCATAGTCGCGGCGCAGTTGTTCGCGGCCCTTCTTGCCGACCGTCATCAGGGTGACGTCCTTGCCCTGCCCCTGAAGCTCTTGCATCCGCTGCCGGGCAAGCCGCACGATCGAGCTGTTGAAGCCGCCGGCCAGCCCGCGTTCAGAGGTCAGCACGACCAGCAGGTGACGCTTGTCATCCCCGCTGCCGGCCAACAGGCGCGGCGCGCCGTCCTGTCCGGCGGCACCCGAGGTCAGACCCGCCATCACCGCCGCCATACGGTCGGCATAGGGGCGCGCGGCCTCGGCGGCCTCCTGGGCGCGGCGCAGCTTGGCCGCCGCGACCATCTGCATGGCCTTGGTGATCTTGCGCGTGTTCTTGACGCTGCCGATCCGGTTCTTGAGATCCTTCAAGGAGGGCATGATACCTTACCTAACTAGAAAATCGCGGCATTCCTGCGTGCCGACATCGGATTCGTAGCTGGCGAGCACGGAAAGATCGCCTTCTTGCATTTTGACATCCGCAATCATGGCATTCAAACTGCGGGCAAGACAGAATAAATCATTGTCATACAGAAGCTTGTCGCCATCCATAAGAACTTTGAATTCGTCGTGGAACTGGTCGCATTGATCCAGGTCGCTGCTGACATCGCCCGAGAAATCCGCCGTTTTCAGACAGGCAATTGCGCGGTCATAGACGTCCATCCGGGCGGCTACGGCGGAATGAAGATCATCCGCCATCGCCGTCCCGCCGGTCATCATCACGAGCATTGCCGTCCTGCAAAACATCAGGCGGCGACCTTCGCGTATTCGTCCAGCGCCGCGCGGATCGCCTTTTCCAGATCGCCCGCGACCTTGCGGTCGTTGCGGGTGATATCGTCCAGCAGATCGGATTTCTGGTTGCGCAGGAAGTCGATCAGGCCGCGTTCCCATTTGGTCACGTCGCTGACCTTCACGCCGTCCAGATAACCTTTGGTGCCGGCATAGATGACGCAGACGATCTCGGCATTGGTCAGCGGCGAATATTGCGGCTGCTTCATCAGCTCGGTCAGGCGCGCGCCACGATTGAGCAGCTTCTGCGTCGCCGCGTCGAGGTCCGAACCGAACTGCGCGAAGGCGGCCATTTCGCGGTATTGCGCCAGTTCCAGCTTGACCGGACCTGCGACCGATTTCATCGCCGAGGTCTGGGCCGAGGAACCCACGCGGCTGACCGACAGACCGGTGTTCACGGCCGGGCGGATGCCCTGGAAGAACAGTTCGGTTTCAAGGAAGATCTGGCCGTCGGTGATCGAGATCACGTTGGTCGGGATATAGGCCGACACGTCGCCCGCCTGGGTCTCGATGATCGGCAGCGCGGTCAGCGAGCCCGAACCGAAGTCCTCGTTCAGCTTCGCCGAACGCTCCAGCAGGCGCGAGTGCAGATAGAAAACGTCGCCCGGATAGGCTTCACGCCCCGGCGGACGGCGCAGCAACAGCGACATCTGGCGATAGGCCACGGCCTGTTTGGACAGGTCGTCATAGATGATCAGCGCGTCCATGCCGTTGTCGCGGAAATATTCCGCCATGGCGGTCGCCGAATAGGGGGCAAGGAACTGCATCGGCGCGGGGTCCGAGGCGGTCGCGGCGATGACCGTGGTATAGGCCAGCGCGCCGGTTTCCTCGAGCTTCTTCACCAGCTGCGCCACGGTCGAACGCTTTTGCCCGATCGCGACATAGAAGCAGTGCAGCGTCTTCATGCCGTCGGCTTCGCGGCCGTTGTAGTTCGCCTGGTTCAGGATCGTGTCCAGCGCCACGGCGGTCTTGCCGGTCTGGCGGTCGCCGATGATCAGCTCGCGCTGGCCACGGCCGATCGGGATCATGGCGTCCACGGCTTTCAGCCCGGTCGCCATCGGTTCATGCACCGATTTGCGCGGAATGATGCCCGGCGCCTTGACGTCGGCCACGCGACGCTCGGCCGCCTCGATCGGGCCCTTGCCGTCGATGGGATTGCCCAAAGCGTCGACCACGCGGCCAAGCAGGCCCTTACCGACCGGCACGTCCACGATGGATTGGGTGCGCTTGACGGTATCGCCTTCCTTGATCGAACGGTCGTCGCCGAAGATAACGATACCGACGTTGTCGGTTTCAAGGTTCAGCGCCATTCCACGGATACCGCCGGGGAATTCGACCATTTCGCCGGCCTGAACGTTGTCCAGACCGTGCACGCGGGCAATACCGTCACCGACGGACAGCACCCGGCCAACCTCGGCCACCTCGGCCTCTTGACCGAAGTTCTTGATCTGATCCTTGAGGATCGCCGAAATCTCTGCGGCTTGGATGCCCATTATCCGACCTCTTTCATGGCATTCTGGAGTGAGGCGAGGCGCGAGCGGATCGAGGTGTCGATCATCTTCGAGCCCAGCTTGACGATCATTCCGCCGATGAGGCTTTCATCGACGCTTGCATTCAGTTTGACGGCTTTCCCGGTCTTTTCGCGCAGCGTGGCGGCAAGACGTTTGGCCTGCTCGTCGCTCAGCGCCTGCGCCGACACGACATCCGCGGTGATTTCGCCCCGCTCGTCCGCGATCAACTCGCGCAGGCGGGCGAGCAGTTGCGGCAAGGCGAACAGGCGGCGGTTCTGCGCCATCAGCGACAGCGTGTTACGCAGCGTAACCGACAGACCCATCTTGTCGGCGACAGCGCCGATCGCGGCTTCCTGCTGCGCGCGCGAGTAAACCGGAGAATCGATCAGATCACGCAGATCGGCGCTGTCCTTGAGGGATTCGCCAAGATCGGTGATCTGTTTTTCCAGCGCGTCCAGATCGCCGGCCTGTTTCACTAGGTCAAAAACCGCCTGCGCATAACGCCCGGCAATATTGGCGGAGATCGAAGCTGAATTGGCCACGTCTGTCCTTCCGGTTTGAACATGGCCCCGCAACGGGCGCGCCTTGCGGCGGTCTGGTGCGGGGCGGTCCGACGATTGGAACCAAAAGGTCCCCTTATTTCTCGCGGCGTCTCTAGCAGGACAATTCACGCCCCGCAACCGGCTTGGACACGGAATCGCGACCGCTGACGAAAGCCTGCTGTGGCTGGGCCGGCAACCGTCCCCGGTCAGCGATCCGTTCGGCGTTGGGACGAGGGCGTCCCGACACCCTGTCCCCTTTGACCGGCAGGGCGCGCGATCCCGTCCAGCAGGTCCAGCGGGGACGGCACCGCAACCCGCAGACCGGGCCTTACCGGAAGCTGCATCTGCCGCGAAAGCTCGATCATCACCACCCCTGCGACAAGAAACCGCGATATGCGCTGGCCGTTCCGCTCCCACCAATCGGCGGTGCGTAGCCAGAACCGGCGATCTGACGGGGGGGTGTACAGCGCGACCGCGCTGCGTTCGACCTGAAACCCGGCGGCCCGCGCCTGCGATTCGAGCTGCCCGGTGGTATAGCTGCGCCCGAAACCGAAGGGCGTGTTGTCCGAACGTGCCCACAGTCCGGCGCGGTTGGGCGCGATCAGAATCATCCGCCCGCCGGGGCCCAGCACCCGGCGCGCCTCCTCCAGCACCGCAAGCGGATGGTCCGAGGTCTCAAGCCCGTGCAGCATCACCAGCCGGTCGACGGCGCCCGTATCAAGGGGCCATGCGGTTTCCTCGGCCAGAACCGAATGGTTCGGCATGCCGGCGGGCCACGGCATCACGCCCTGCGGGGCCGGCATCAGGCTGGTGACCCGGCGCGCCGAGGTCAGATAGGGCCGCAGCATGGGCGCCGCGAACCCATAGCCCGCCACGGTCATGCCGGTCGTGCCACCGGGCGGCCAGAATCGGGTCAGCCGGTCCCGAAGTATGCGCTGCACCACCCGGCCAAGCGCCCGGTTATAGTAAAAAGCCCGCAGGTCCATTACATCATGGTGCATCGTGCCCCCCTTGGCCGTGACAGTCTTGCCCGATTGATCCGCTTGGGAAAGGGGCAACCGTCAAACCGACTGAACGGACAAAGGAAAGCCGACATGGCCCTTGAGCTGCTGACAATCCGCTGTCTCAACGACAATTACGCCTATCTGATCCATGACGCCGACAAGAATGAAACCGCGCTGATCGACGCGCCCGAAGCCGCGCCCATCCTTGCCGCATTGGCCGATCGCGGCTGGAAACTGGACCAGATCCTGCTGACCCACCACCACGCGGACCATACCCAGGCCGTGGCCGAGCTTGTGGCCGCGACCGGCGCGTCGGTGACCGGTGCCCGCGCCGACGCCCATCGCCTGCCGCCGCTGGACCATCAGGTTTCGCCCGGTGATACGGTGCGGGTCGGGGGATCGACCGCCGAAATCATCGACGTGCCGGGCCATACGGTCGGCCATATCGCCTTTCACTTTCCCGACGACCAACTGGCCTTCACTGCCGACAGCCTGATGGCGATGGGCTGCGGCCGGCTTTTCGAGGGCACGGCCGACCAGATGTGGGACAGCCTCAGCCGTCTTGCCGGGCTGCCGGCCGAGACGATGATCTGCTCGGGTCACGATTACTGCCGCGGCAATGGTGCGTTTGCGATCTCGGTCGATCCGCAGAATCCGGCGCTGCGCGAACGCATCGCCCAGACGGCGGACGGCCTTTGCCCCTGCGCCCCCGCGACGCTGGCGGTGGAACTGGCGACCAACCCGTTCCTGCGCGCCTCCGACCCCGCGATCCGCGCCAATCTGGGCATGGAGAACGCCGGCGACGCCGAGGTCTTTGCCGAGCTTCGCCGCCGCAAGGATGCCTTCTGAGCGGGCCGGACCCTTGAAAACCGGTAACACGACGATCACATTTGTCGCATTCGGCGCACGCAAGTCCTTTATTCGACCCCTCAAGTGAAAAAAGGGCTTGAAGCGCAGCGAAATGCACCAATCCTTAACTGTATCGTGACAGATTGGACTTGCACGCCACAAGATGGGGCGGGCGGTCCAGACGACCGACAGGAGCCTTGCCATGCCATCCTTTTCATCCACCCTGGAAAAGGCCATCCACGCCGCCCTGGCGCTGGCAAACGAACATCGTCACGAACTCGCCACGCTGGAACATCTTCTGCTGGCGCTGACCGACGAACCCGACGCCGTGAAGGTCATGCAGGCCTGCGCGGTCAATCTGGACGAACTGCGCCAGATGCTGGTCGAATTCATTGATGACGACCTGTCGACATTGATCACCGATGTCGAAGGTTCCGAGGCGGTCCCCACCGCCGCCTTCCAGCGCGTGATCCAGCGCGCGGCGATCCATGTCCAGTCCTCGGGCCGGACCGAAGTGACCGGCGCCAACGTGCTGGTCGCGATCTTCGCCGAGCGGGATTCGAACGCCGCCTTCTTCCTTCAGGAACTGGACATGACGCGCTATGACGCGGTGAATTTCATCGCCCATGGCGTTGCCAAGAACCCGTCCTTCTCGGAACCCCGCTCGGTCACCGGATCCGAGGCGGAATCGGATTCGAAGCCGGCCGGGGCCGAGGCCAAGGCCGAAGAAACCGCACTGGCCAAATACTGCGTGGACCTGAACAAGAAATCCATCAAGGGCGACGTCGATCCGCTGATCGGCCGCGCGGCCGAGGTCGAGCGCTGCATTCAGGTGCTGTGCCGCCGCCGCAAGAACAACCCGCTTCTGGTGGGCGATCCCGGCGTCGGCAAGACCGCCATCGCCGAGGGGCTGGCGCTGAAAATTACCCGGGGCGAGACCCCCGACGTGCTGGCCGGCGCCACGATCTTTTCGCTCGACATGGGCGCGCTTCTGGCCGGCACCCGCTATCGCGGCGATTTCGAGGAACGGCTGAAGGCAGTGGTCAAGGAGCTTGAGGATCATCCCGACGCTATCCTGTTCATTGACGAGATCCACACCGTGATCGGCGCCGGCGCGACCTCGGGCGGGGCGATGGATGCCTCGAACCTGCTGAAACCTGCGCTGGCCGGCGGCAAGCTGCGCTGCATGGGCTCGACCACCTACAAGGAATTCCGTCAGCACTTCGAAAAGGACCGGGCGCTGTCGCGGCGGTTCCAGAAGATCGACGTGAACGAGCCCACCGTGCCCGACACGATCAAAATCCTGATGGGATTGAAACCCAGCTTCGAGAAGCATCACGAGCTGCGCTATACCAACGACGCCATCAAATCGGCGGTAGAGCTCGCCTCGCGCTATATCCACGACCGCAAACTGCCCGACTCGGCCATCGACGTGATCGACGAGGCCGGCGCGGCGCAGCATCTGGTTTCGGAAAGCAAGCGGCGCAAGACGATCAGCCCGAAAGAGATCGAGGAGGTCGTGGCCAAGATCGCCCGCATCCCGCCGAAAAACGTCTCGAAGGACGATGCCGAGGTGCTGCGCGATCTGGAACGCTCGCTGAAACGGGTGGTTTTCGGTCAGGACAGCGCCATCGAGGCGCTGGCAAGCTCGATCAAGCTGGCGCGCGCCGGGCTGCGCGAACCCGAAAAGCCGATCGGCAACTATCTGTTCGCCGGGCCGACCGGCGTCGGCAAGACCGAGGTCGCCAAGCAGCTGGCCGATACGCTAGGCGTGGAACTGCTGCGCTTCGACATGTCGGAATACATGGAGAAACATGCCGTCAGCCGCCTGATCGGCGCGCCTCCGGGTTATGTCGGTTTCGACCAAGGCGGCCTGTTGACCGACGGCGTCGACCAGCACCCGCACAGCGTTCTGCTGCTGGATGAGATCGAGAAGGCGCATCCGGACGTGTTCAACATCCTGCTGCAGGTGATGGACCACGGCAAGCTGACCGACCACAACGGCCGGCAGGTGGATTTCCGCAACGTGATCCTGATCATGACCTCGAACGCCGGGGCCGCGGATCAGGCCCGTGCCGCCTTCGGCTTCGGCCGCGACCGGCGCGAGGGCGAGGATACCGCCGCCATCGAGCGGACCTTCACGCCCGAGTTCCGCAACCGGCTGGACGCGGTGATCAGCTTCGCGCCGCTGCCGCGCGAGGTCATCCTGCAGGTGGTCGAGAAATTCGTGCTTCAGCTCGAGGCGCAGTTGATCGATCGCGGCGTCCATATCGAGCTGACGCCCGAGGCCGCCGCCTGGCTTGGTGAGAAAGGCTATGACGACCGCATGGGCGCGCGTCCGCTGGCCCGGGTCATTCAGGAGCATATCAAGAAGCCGCTGGCCGAAGAGCTTCTGTTCGGCCGCCTGACCAAGGGCGGTGTCGTGCGCGTCAACATCCGCGACGACAAGCCGGTCTTCGATATCACCGGGCCGGAAACGCCGCGCATCTCGCGCTCGAAAACGCCGCTCTTGACCGCCGACTAAGGCCATCGGCGCGACCCTTGAAAACCAAAGCCACCGGCCCGATCCGCCGGTGGCTTTTTTCTTGGGTGGCTTTTTTCTAGGGTGGCTTTTTTCTAGGGTGGGTTTTTTGGGCTTGCGCGGCTTACCGAAAGCCCGGATGCGCCGGCTTTCGGCGCCCCTGCGCGTCCACACGGGGGAACCCGCCCAGCCGCCGGTTAGAACGCCGCCTTGACCCCGGGCAGGCGCAGTTCCGTGACCAGATCGCGCAATTCCTGCCGGGCGGCGATATTCGACATGTTCAGGTTTTCGGTGCCGATGTCGCGCAGGTCCAGCAGGGTCAGGCCGCGGGGGAAAAGCTCGCGGAAGATGACCCGCTCGGAAAAGCCGGGGGCGACGCGAAAGCCGATGCGCTTCGACAGATTGGCCAAAGCCGCGCCGACCTTGCGCTTGTTGTGCATCTGCTGGGTGCCAAGGCGGTTGCGCAACACGATCCAGTCGGCCGGCGCCGCACCGGCGCGGCCACGCAGTTGGCGCGCGCCCCAGACCATCTCCGCATAGATCGACGGCCCCAGAACCTTGCCCGCCGGGTCGATCCGCGCCAGCAGATCAAAGTCGATGAAGCTGTCGTTCAGGGGGGTGATCAGCGTATCGGCCAGCGAATGCGCGACCTGGCTCAACCGGGTATGCGAGCCCGGGCAGTCGATGATGATGAAATCATTCTCGGCGTCCAGCGCGGTGACGGCGGCGGACAGGCGGTGGTCGTCGATGTTGTCCAGCGCATCCAGCTTTGATTCGTCAAGCTGTGGTAACGCGCCCAGTTGCGGGGTCGGCAGGTCCAGCCCTTCGGACGCAGCGAAGGCTTGGCGGTTTTCGATATAGCGGCCGAAACTGCGCTGACGGACGTCCAGATCAAGCGCGCCCACGCGTTTTCCCATCCGCGCAAGGGCCGTTGCAATATGCATGCAGGTGGTCGATTTTCCCGACCCGCCCTTTTCGTTCCCGACCACGATGATGTGCGACAAAGATCCGTCCTCATTCAGCAGCGCGGGGACCTTATGCGCCCGCAACGGTGATGAAAAGGCCGCAATCCGCGCCCTTTCCCGATTCCGCTTGTCGGGATTTATTGCAGATATGGCCGCTTGCGCTTAGTATGGCTTATGATCACGCAAAAAATGAAATACGCGCTGAAGGCGCTGATCGTTCTGGCCGACGAATGGGCCGGAGAGCAGCGTCCGCTTCAGATCGAGGAAATCGCCCGCCGTTCGTCCACGCCGAAGCGGTTTCTGGAACATATCCTGATCGAGATCCGCCGCGCCGGCATCGTCGCCTCGGTCCGAGGCCGTGCCGGCGGCTATAAACTGATCCGCGACCCCGCCAAGATCATGCTGTCCGATCTTCTGCGCCGCATCGACGGCCCGATCGCCCCCCTGCCCTGCCTGTCGCGGTCCGCCTATCAGCGCTGCGAGGATTGCGCGGATGAGGCGAGCTGCCGGATCCGCCGCGTTTTCGCCGATGTGTTCTGGTCCTACCTGCTTCTGATCGAATCGCTCAATCTGGCGGATCTTGCCCGCCAGCCCGAGGTTATCGACTTCGATCCCAAGCGTGCTGCAGGCGCCTAAACAAGATAACTGATTGATTTTTAATTGCAATTAATCACGACGCTATAGGTCGTTTTTTTCTTGCAATACACGACTGTCCATGTCGTAATTAAGGGGCGAAGTCACGGGAACTTCGTTTCGGATTACGGAAAGGACCACGTCATGATCTCGATCCAGCACCTGACCCATACCCTGTCGCGGTTTGTTCTGCCGCTGCCCGAGTCGGTGGTGCCCGCGATGATGCCCAATCCTCTTTTTGCGATCAGGCTGATCAATCGCGCCACCGGAGAACCGCACAAGGTCGCCGGCATTCCGCTGACCGTATTCAGCCATGATCCGGATGAAACGGCCGCCGATCTGATGCGGAACCGGGACGCCCGCAACTGGGCGACCGCCGTCGAACCCGTCGCCGCGCGTGGAGGTGCCGCATGATGATCACGCATTTCGCCTCGGGTTATTTCGACCCGCAACCCTTCCTGCTGCTTGAACCGGCGCCGACACCCGCGGAAGCGGCGGTGCAGGAATATGCCACGATCCTGACCGGCGGCCATTCCAGCGCCCAGGGGCCTGTCGTCCGGCGCATGCGCGACGGGCGGATCACGATCCGGCTGGGGGAAACCCTGCTGACCGGGAAACCGGTGAACGCCGGCCCGCAACCAAGCATGCTTGGGCGCATCTTCGGACGTGACCCGCAAGCCGCCGCCGAGACCTGGCGCGTGATCCCCGGATAGACGTCGCTGGATAGACGTCGCTCTGGCCGGCGGGTCGCCCGCCTACCGTCAACCGCCGGCCACAAACGAAAGACGCCGCCCCGATTGGGCGGCGTCTGCGTTCCTGGCCGGAAGTCCCGGTTTCGGAAGATCGTGGATCAGAAGCCCAGACCGGCGTATTTGTTCTTGAACTTCGAGACGCGGCCCCCGGTGTCCATCAGCTTGGCCGAACCGCCGGTCCATGCCGGATGCGCCAGCGGGTCGATGTCCAGCGACATGGTGTCGCCTTCTTTGCCCCAGGTCGAACGGACCTGATAGATCGTGCCGTCCGTCATCTTGACGTCGATCATGTGATAATCGGGGTGGATGTCTTTTTTCATCGCGACTCTCCTCAGGCCTTGGCTTCGGCTTTGGGCTTGTAGTTCGTGACCTCGGCGATACGCGCGGACTTACCGCGACGGTCACGCAGATAGTACAGCTTGGCCCGGCGAACGCGGCCACGGCGGACCACGGTGATGCTGTCGATGTTGGTCGAATACAGCGGGAACACCCGCTCGACACCCTCACCGAAGGAAATCTTGCGCACGGTGAACGAAGCGCCGATGCCGCCGCCCTTGCGCGAGATCACCACGCCTTCGTAATTCTGCACACGGGTCCGCGTGCCTTCGGTCACTTTGTAACCGACGCGGACGGTGTCCCCGGCCTTGAAGTCCGGGATGTCCTTGCCGAGCGCATTGATCTGCTCGGCCTCAATCTGTGCGATCAGGTTCATCGCCATTACCCTTTCCTATGCTCGCGGTGGTCCCGCGATGGTCTGATGCGCCCGAGAGCTGTCGGTCCTTTGCCGGGTCGATGGCGGCCTTGCGGTCGGTCCATGCCCGCCACAGGTCGGGGCGGCGTTCCTTGGTCAGGCCTTCGGCCATCTGTTGCCGCCAATTGGCAATAGCCGCGTGATTGCCGGACAGAAGCACGTCCGGGATCGCGCGGCCTTCCCAAAGGGCGGGCTTCGTGTACTGCGGCTGTTCAAGCAGACCGTCGGAAAAGGATTCCTCGGCCAAGGATGCCTGATTCCCCAGCACGCGCGGTATAAGGCGAACCGTGGCGTCGATCAAGACCTGCGCGGCAATCTCTCCGCCGGTCAGGACATAGTCGCCGATGCTGATCTCCTCGACCGCATGAGCGTCCAGCACGCGCTGGTCCACCCCTTCGAACCGGCCGCAGATCAGGGTGACGCCGGGCCCGTCCGCAAGGCTGCGGGCGCGGGTCTGGGTAAAGGGGCGCCCCCGTGGCGACAGATAGACGACGGGCAGGCGCGGACCCGCCTCGCGCAGGGCGGCATCCATCACATCCGGCCGGATCACCATGCCGGCGCCGCCACCGGCCGGGGTGTCATCGACATTGCGGTGACGCCCGATGCCAACGCCGCGCAGGTCAATGGTGCGCAGGTTCCACAGCCCGTCCGCCAGCGCCTTGCCGGTCAGCGAAAGGCCAAGGGTGCCGGGAAAGGCTTCGGGGAACAGGGTGACGATCTGCGCGGTCCATGCCCCCGCCACCTGTGGCTCGGCCATCAGGTCGCGCGGCTTCAAGCTGGCCGTGATCGACAACCGGCCGTGAGAGCGCGGCGGCTGTGTCATCGCGAACCGCCGGCGGGGTTGCAAAGGCACCCGGTCATTCGTCGGATCCCGGCGGGTCGGCGATGATCCGGCCGGCCTCGATATCGACGGTCGGCACCGCCGCGCGGGTGAAGGGGATCAGCAATTGCTGGCCCCTGTTGTAGATTTCCAGAATATCGCCGGCGCCGTGGTTATAGATCGCGCGGACGCGGCCCAGTTCGGCCCCGCCGGTGTCCAGCACCAGAAGCCCGATCAGATCGGCGTGGTAGAATTCGTCATCCGGCAGACCCGGCAGGCGGTCACGTTCCGCCCACAGCGTGACGCCCTTCAGCGCCTCAGCCTCTTCCCGCGTGTTGACGCCCGAAAGCCGCGCGCCAAAGCCGCCGGTGACCGGGCGGGTGATGCGGACGGTGAAGGACCGTCCGCCATCTTCGGTGGTCAGCGGAGAATATCTGCCGATGTCCGCGGGCTCCGAGGTGAAGCTTTTCAGCCGCACCTCGCCCTGAACACCGAAGGCGCCGGCGATGGCGCCCAGGCACACCCGCTGTGACATGGGGCTTATTCCGCGTCGGCGTCGGCCGGGGCGGCGGCAGCGGCGGCCTTGTCGGCTTTCTGCTTGGCGCGGTCGGTGGCTTTCTTGCCGGGCTCGGCCTTTTTCAGGTTCTTGCGCTCGGCCTTTTCCTTGACGCCGGCGGCTTCGAGGAAGCGGGCCACGCGGTCGGTCGGCTGCGCGCCCTGACCCAGCCAGTACTGCACGCGATCGAGGTCCATCTTGACGCGGTCTTCGCTGTCCTTGGGCAGCAGCGGGTTGTAGGTGCCGAGCTTTTCAAGGAAGCGGCCGTCGCGCGGCATGCGCGAATCGGTGGCGACGATCGAGTAATGGGGCCGCTTCTTCGAGCCACCACGGGCCAGACGGATCTTCATTGCCATTGCGTATTCTCCTTTGAAATGGCTTGGTTGGCGGGCATCATGCGCCGCCGTTCGATTGGTGTTTCTCGTGGTGCCGAATGACTTCGGCGATCACGAAGTTCAGGAATTTGCGCGCGAATTCCGGGTCGAGATCGGCCTCGCGCGCGAGGCGTTCCAGCCGCTCGATCTGCTGCGATTCACGCGCAGGGTCCGAAGGCGGAAGGTCGTGTTCGGCCTTGAGACGGCCGACGGATTGGGTGTGCTTGAACCTTTCGGCCAGCGTATAGACAAGGATCGCGTCCAGCCGGTCGATGCTGGCGCGGTGATCCCTGAGCAGGGCGGCGGCGCGGGCGGTTACATCATTCATGCGCTGGCTCCGCTGTGACGGGAGGCAGCGGGGGCTCTCTGCCCCCGCACCCCCGAGGATATTTGGACAAGAAAGAACGAGGGCGTCATGCGATCACCTTCGGATGGCGGAAGATGATCGCGGACTCGCCCCGGATGGTGGTTTCGGATTCGGGCGTGGCGCCGAGGCGGCGGGCGAGATTGGCCGAGGCGGTATTGTCGTGGTCGACCAGCGAGATCAACGGGCCGAAGCCCATTTCGGCGTAGGCGTGGTTGCGGGCGGCAATGGCGGCCTCATAGGCGAGGCCTTTGCCTTCGAAACCGTCGTAGAGATGCCAGCCGAGTTCGGGTTCAGGCCAGTCCAGATGATAGCCAATGCCGACGCGGCCTGCGGTTTTGCCGCTGGCCTTGTCTTCAAGCACCCACCAGCCGAAGCCGCGCGCGATCCAATGGCCCATCACGATCAGCAGCGCGTTCCATGATTCCCACGGCTGCATGGGGCCGCCGACAAATTTCGCGCGATCGGACTGGCCGAATGCCACGAAGGCATCCAGATCCGACAAGCGCGGCCCGCGCAGGATCAGCCGCGCTGTCTCGATCACCGGAACTGTGACGCCAAGTTCGGACATGAAAGGGTTACTTCTTCTTTCCGAACAGACCCGACAGGCCGCCGGGCAGGCCCATGCCGCCAAGCTGGCCGCCCAGGCCGCGCGGGTCTTGCAGCATTTTCGTCGCCTCGGCCATCTTGGCGGGATCGACATCGGCCATGTCCGGCAGCCCGCCGCCCTTGCCCTGCATGGCGCGCATCGCCTGTTTCAGCATCGCGCCCTTGCCCATCTTGCCGAGCTTTTTCATCGTGTCGGCCATCTGCTTCTGCATCTTCAGAAGCCGGTTCAGTTCCGCCACGTCCAGCCCCGCCCCGGCCGCGATCCGCTTTTTGCGGCTGGCTTGCAGCAGGTCGGGGTTGGCGCGTTCCTTCTTGGTCATCGAGTTGATCAGCGCGACCTGATGGCCGATGGCCTTGTCGTCCAGCCCCGCCGCCTTGGCCTGTTTGGCCATTTTGTTCATGCCGGGCATCATGCCCATGATGGACTGCATCCCGCCCATCTTCTGCATCTGCTCAAGCTGGTTCTTGAGGTCGTTCATGTTGAACAGCCCCTTCTGGAACCGCTTCATCATGCGCTCGGCCTGCTCGACCTCCAGCACCTCCTGCGCCTTCTCGACCAGCGCCACGATGTCGCCCATGCCGAGGATGCGGCCGGCGATTCGCTGGGCGTCGAAGGTCTCGATCGCGTCCATCTTTTCGCCAAGGCCGACGAAGCGGATCGGCTTGCCGGTGACCGCGCGCATCGACAGTGCCGCACCACCGCGCCCGTCGCCGTCCATCCGGGTCAGCACCACGCCCGAAATGCCGACCTTGCCGTCGAATTCGGTGGCGACGTTGACCGCATCCTGACCGGTCAGCCCGTCGACGACCAGCAGGGTTTCGCGCGGGTTGGCGACGTCGCGGACCGCCTGCACCTCGTCCATCAGCACTTCGTCGATATGGAGGCGCCCGGCGGTGTCGAGCATATAGACGTCATAGCCGCCCAGCGTCGCCTGCTGCTTGGCGCGTTTGGCGATCTGGACGGCGGTTTCGCCCTTGACGATCGGCAGGGTATCGACGCCGACCTGCTGGCCAAGAATAGCCAACTGTTCCATCGCGGCCGGGCGGTTGGTGTCAAGCGACGCCATCAGCACCCGCTTTTTCTCGCGGTCCTTCAGACGCTTGGCCAGTTTCGCGGTGGTCGTGGTCTTGCCCGAGCCCTGAAGCCCGACCATCAGGATCGGCGCGGGCGGGTTGTCGATGCGAAGCACGTCGGGCTCGCCCTCGCCCTGAAGAACCTTGATCAGCTCGTCATGAACGATCTTGACCACCTGCTGGCCGGGCGTGATCGACTTGGTGACCGCGGCCCCGGTGGCCTTCTGGGTGACTTTCTTGACGAATTCGCGGGCCACCGGCAGCGAGACATCCGCCTCGAGCAGCGCCACCCGCACCTCGCGCATCGCGGCGGTGACATCGTCTTCGGAAAGCGCACCCTGCTTGGTCAGCCGGTCAAAGACGCCGCCAAGCCGGTCGGATAGGTTCTCAAACATCGGCGGCCCTCCATCAGACCAAAGCAACAACGCCCCCGTGGGCGCGACGCGCTGACGGGGGGCGATCCCCAGCCGCGCCGGGGACCGGAAGGCGCACCTTCCGGGGATTCAGGGCACCAGATAGGCAAAAACGGCCCCCGAGTCAACGAAGGCCGTCCGGTAAGGAAATTTGCCCGCTCAGGTTGCCCGTCAGCTTGCCCGTTCAGGCGGCGAGCAGTTCCAGCGCGTCCTGCGCGCGGGCAAGCCCCGCGTCACGGTCGAAGGCCAGCCGGTCGGCGGCGACGAATTCGACATTGGTGATGCCGAAGAACCCAAGCATATGGCGCAGGTAGCCCGAGGCGAAGTCAAGGTCGGACCCAAGCGGCGTGCCGGCGGCGGAATAGGCGATGATGGCGCGCTTGCCTTTCAGCAGGCCTTCGGGGCCGGCCTCGGTATAGCGGAAGGACAGGCCCGCGCGCGCGATCTGGTCCAGCCAGTTCTTCAGTTGGGCCGGGATGGCGAAGTTATAGATCGGCGAGCCGATTACCAGAACATCGGCATCCTGCACCTCTTTCAGATAGGCGTTCGACACGTCGATCAGCTTTTGCTGGTCGGGCGTCGGATTGGTGGGGGCAAGACGGACCGCCTGAAACCACTCGGTGTCGATGGCCGGCACGCCCTGGTTCAGGTCGCGATAGGTCACCTCGGCGTTGGAATTGGCGAGTTTCAGCTTGGCCACGATGTCCGAGGTCAGCTTGCGCGACACCGAGTTTTCGGCGGTGATGGCGCTGTCGATTTGCAGAATTTTCATCGGGGTACTTTCTACGGTGCATAGTGGTGTTTGATGGTTAGATAGATGATTGCATAATCGAACGAAATAGCGATAATCGCGGAGGGTTTGTGCGTTTTTGAACATTTCCATGGGACATTGGGACGATATCCGCACCGCCCTTGCCGTGGCGCGCGCCGGCACCGTCAGCGGTGCGGCGCTGACGCTTGGCATCCACCACGCCACGGTGATCCGCCACATCGACACGTTGGAGGAGCGGCTGGGCACGCGGTTGTTCCTGCGTCACGCCCGCGGCTATGTGCTGACCGAGGCCGGCCAGATCCTAAGCGACATGGCCGGCGGCGCCGAGGAGCGGTTGGACCAGATGACCGCCCAGATCGCCGGCACCGGCAACCGGATCGAGGGCAGCCTGATCATCACCTCATTGCCCGGGTTAAGCGGTTTGGTGACGCAGAAGCTGATCGGGCTGATGCGCGCCCATCCCGGCTTGCGGGTTCGGTATGAAACCGATGTACGCCTGTTTCGCCTTGGCGCGGGCGAGGCGCATATCGCGATTCGCGCCGGCGCCAAGCCGATAGAGCCCGATTACGTGGTCCAGCCGCTGACGGTCCAGCGCAGCACCGTGCACGGTACGGCCGAATATCTGGCGGCGCATGGTCCGCTGACCGACCCGGCGCGCCATCTTTGGGTCGTGCCCGGCGACGAGGCGCAGGGGGCACCGCTGATGCGCTGGCTGAACGCGCGGATCTCGGCCGGCAACCGGGTGCTGGTCAGCAACGATTCCAATCTTCGTCTGGCGGCGATCCGGGCCGGCTTGGGCATCGGACCCGTGTCGCCCCAGCGGACCGAGGGGCTTGTCGAGATGCTGGACCTGCCCGAACTCGCCTCGGCCCTGTGGCTGGTGACCCATGTCGATCTGCACCGCACGCCCAAGGTTCAGGCCGCGCTTGCGGCATTAAAGGCCGATTGACCCTTTTGCCCGGTCCCGCCTTGCCGCAAGGTGGTCCCCAGCCGATGGAGACTCAGATGACAGAACATCCGATCAGCAGCTTTCCCGTGCCCGATCTGGCCAACCTGCCGGACGACATCCGCGCGGCGATCGAGAAGGTCGCCGAAAAATCCGGCTTCGTGCCGAACGTGTTTCTGGCGCTGGCGCATCGCCCGGCCGAGTTCCGCGCGTTCTTCGCCTATCACGACGCGCTGATGGACAAGGACGAGGGGCTTAGCAAGGCCGAGCGCGAGATGATCGTGGTCGCGACCTCGGGGGTGAACCGCTGTCAGTATTGCGTGGTCGCCCATGGCGCGATCCTGCGCATCCGCGCGAAAAACCCGCTGATCGCGGATCAGGTGGCGGTGAACTGGCGCAAGGCCGATCTGAGCCCGCGCCAATATGCGATGCTCGGCTATGCCGAAAAGGTCGCGTTGCAGGCCGACCGCATCACCGCCGCCGACCGCGAGGCGCTGACGGCGGCCGGGTTCTCGCAGGATGAAATCTGGGACATCGGCGCGATCGCGGCGTTTTTCGGCATGTCGAACCGGCTTGTCAACGCCGGCGATATCCGCCCGAACGACGAATTCTATATGCTGGGCCGCAGCTAGGTCTGATCGGCCAGATTGTCGCGCGACTGCTGGGCCGCCTGCCGGATCGCTTGGGCATAAAGCGTGACGTCGATGGTGGTCGCGACAAAGCGCGCGCCCGCCCGGCGGCAGGTTGCGGCGAATGCAGGGTCGGTGGTCAGGATGCCGGGCGCCTTGCCCGCCGCCGCGATCCGCCCGAGCGCATCAAGGATCAGGTCATTCACCTCGGCCACGTCATAGCGGCCCAGATACCCCATGTCGGCGGCAAGATCGGCGGGGCCGACAAAGACCCCGTCCACGCGCCCGACACCCAGAATATCGTCAAGCGCGGCCAGACCCGCCCGGGTCTCGACCTGCACACCCAACCAGATCTGCGCATCCGCCGTGGCCAGATAATCGGGGATGCCGGAAAACCGCGACGACCGCGCCAGCGCCGCGCCGACCCCGCGCACACCGTTCGGGGGGTATTGCACGGCGCGCGCAAGGTCGCGGGCCTGTTCCGCGCTTTCGACCAGCGGGATCAGGATCGACTGCGCGCCTGCGTCCAGCACCTGCTTGATCATCCATGTCTCGCCCACCGGCAGGCGCACCACCGGATGGCTGTCCGAGGCCTGAATGACACGCACCTGCTCCATGATCGTGCGCAGATCGTTCGGCGCATGCTCTCCGTCCACCAGAAGCCAGTCGAAACCCGCCGTCGCGGTGATCTCGGCCAGATAGGGATCGGCCATCCCCACCCAGGATCCGATCTGAAGCTGGCCCCGCGACAGGGCGGATTTGAAACGGTTTTCTGCGGCGGGCATGGCGATCCTGTGGCACAAGGGAAAAGACCGGACGAGTGAACAGCCGCCACGCCACAGCGTCAAGGGCGGACGGAACGCGGCAATTGCCGCAGCGCAGCGGACACAATGTTGCGAATTGGTCGCTTGCACGGTTGCAATATTGCGCAGCGGGCTATATCACGCCTGCATCGTCGCCCTGCTTCTGCACTGCGGCAAAAGTAACCGGAGCGGTTCATGCAACTGGCCACCGATTTCGCCGACTATGATGCGCCGATCAGGGAGCTGTACCGGATCGGCGAGATGCCCCCCTTGGGCCATGTCCCGAAGCAGATGCACGCATGGACGATCCGCCGCGACCGGCACGGCACGCCCGACAAGGCCATGCAACTGGAAATCGTCGACGTGCCCGCCATCGACAGCCAAGAGGTGCTGGTTCTGGTGATGGCGGCGGGGGTCAATTACAACGGCATCTGGGCCGGGCTGGGCCAGCCGATCAGCCCGTTCGACGTGCACGGGGCCGATCATCACATCGCCGGCTCGGACGCCGCCGGCGTGGTCTGGGCGGTCGGCGACAAGGTGCGGCGCTGGAAGGTCGGGGATGAGGTCGTCATCCACTGCAATCAGGATGACGGCGATGACGAGGAATGCAACGGCGGCGACCCGATGTTCTCACCCAGCCAGCGGATCTGGGGCTATGAGACGCCGGACGGATCCTTCGCGCAGTTCACCCGTGTGCAGGCCCAGCAACTCATGCACCGCCCCAAACATCTGACTTGGGAGGAATCGGCCTGCTACACGCTGACGCTGGCCACCGCCTATCGCATGCTGTTCGGGCATGAACCGCATGAGCTGAAGCCCGGCCACAACGTGCTGGTCTGGGGCGCCTCGGGCGGGCTTGGTTCCTTCGCGATCCAGTTGATCAACACCGCCGGCGGCCATGCCATCGGCGTGATCAGCGACGAGGACAAGCGCGACTTTGTCCTTGGGCTGGGCGCCAAGGGGGTCATCAACCGCACCGATTTCGACTGCTGGGGCGCGCTGCCCCGGG
The DNA here is from genome assembly GCF_042680785.1 of Paracoccus pacificus. Lineage (NCBI taxonomy): Bacteria > Pseudomonadati > Pseudomonadota > Alphaproteobacteria > Rhodobacterales > Paracoccaceae > Paracoccus > Paracoccus pacificus. Next base: position 114,869 of record NZ_JBHUEN010000043.1, on the reverse strand, counting down.
TCAACAGCCCCGAATACCGGCAATGGTTCACCGAGGTGCGGCGCTTTGGTCAGGCGATCTGGGACATCACCGGCAAGGGCAATAACGTCGACATCGTGTTCGAACACCCCGGCGAGGCGACCTTTCCGGTCAGCACCTTCGTCTGCAAGAAAGGCGGCATGGTGGTGATCTGTGCCGGCACCAGCGGCTTCAACTGCACCTTCGACGCGCGCTATATGTGGATGCACCAGAAGCGGCTTCAGGGCAGTCATTTCGCCAACCTGAAACAGGCCTCGGCCGCGAATCGGCTGATGCTGGACCGGCGGCTCGACCCCTGCATGTCCGAGGTCTTTCCCTGGGCCGACATTCCGGCGGCGCATATGAAGATGCTGCGGAACGAGCATAAGCCGGGCAATATGGCGGTGCTGGTGCAAAGCCCGCGCACCGGACTGCGCACGGTCGAGGATGTGATCGACGCGGGTCCGCCCGGTTAGGACCGGACGCCTTGATACGCGCAGGCCTCAGAACATCTCGCCATGGACGGAAAAGCCCTTTTCCTCGATGTCGCGCAGCGCCTTGTAGCGTTTGATACCGACCGGATGGCTGGACATGGAATTGGCGGCGCGGATCATCCATTCGCGATGCTCGTCCTTCGCCTGTTCCAGCCACGCCGCCGGATCGACGCCATCGGCGAGCCACGGCCCGACCGACAACAGCCGCACCGCGGTGGCGTGGTTCGGGCAGACCGCCAGCGCCAGCCGGTCGGCGGAATATTCCTGCGCCCGTGTCGTCGCCAGACCGGGCAGCACCATAACGCCCGGAATGATGCCGATGACGGCGCGCCACAGGCTGACATGGCGCAGCTTGTGATGGGCCATTTCATGGGCAAGCACAAAGGCCACCACATCCGGCGCGGTCGGCAGCATCATGGCGATTTCGGCGTTCAGCACGATGTAGCGGTTGCGCCGGTTGCATTCCATCGCGAAGGCGTTGACCACGCCGTTACCGTTGGTGACGTACAGCCGCGGCAGGACCGGCATGTCCAGCCGCCGCCCCAGATCCTGATACAGCGCCCAAAGCTCGGGGAACTGCTTCGGCCCGACCCGGATCGCGCCGGCCTTTTCATTCGCGATGACGTAGAAACGATAGATATACATCGCGATCGGCGCGAGCAGTAACAGCGATACCGTGCTTGACCAGTCGCGCAGGTCGGCGGCGAGTTCCTCACCTAACAGCAGGTTCAGCTGGTCGCCCACGTCGATCATGAAGATCATCGTCGCCGCCATCAGCGCCAGCAACGTGATCACGACGGAAAGCCAGATCATCGGCATTTCCCAGCGGTGGCGATATCGGGTGAAACGATGCGGATCGCGGCTTTCGGAACACATGGCGAAACCCCATTAAAAGAAACACTTTTTCGCAAGAATAGCCGATGCCCGCTGACGCTGCCAGAGACCGCCCGTCATCGGGTCGCGCCGCATCCGCTTTTCTTCCCGACCCGCGCAGGCTAGACATCGGGAATGAGCTTGCCAGCCCTATCCCCCGATCAGGCCGAAGCCTGGGACGCATTGGCCGAGACCTTTGCCGTCGCCGGCATCGACCTGAATGCCGAAGAAATCCTGCCGCCCAAACCCGGAAAGGGTCGGGCGATGGCGGTGATCGGCAAGGCCGGTTCGGGCAAGACCATGCTTCTGGCCGGGATCACTCAGGCCCTGCGGGAAGCGGGTGTCGAGATCATCAGCGGCGATTACGAAGGCAAGCGCCGCAAGGACCGCCGGACCGTCGCCGTGCTGGCCCCCACCAACAAGGCGGCTTTCGTCCTGCGCATGCGCGGGGTGCCGGCGACCACGATCCACCGTATTCTTTATACGCCGGTCTACGACCCCGAATATGAACGCATCGCCGATTGGCTGACCGGCGCCGGCGACCGGCCCACGGTCGAAGGGCTGACCGATGCGGCGCTGGACCGGGCCAAGGCGTTTTACGATCAGCATGCCTCGATCCCCGGCGCGCTGGCCGCGGCGGGCCTGCGCGGGTCCGATTTCATCAAGGGCTGGAAAAGGCGCGAGGATGCGCTGGACATCGGGCTGATCGACGAGAGCTCGATGCTGGACGACCGCCAGTTCGAGGATTTGCGCGAAATATTCCCGACCCTGATCCTGTTCGGCGATCCCGCCCAGCTTGCCCCGGTCGGCCAGTCGGGCGAGATGGTTTTCGACAAGCTGGCCGCGCCCCAGCGGCTGATGCTGGACCGGATCCACCGTCAGGCCGGCGACAGTCCGATCCTCGATCTGGCCCATGCGCTGTCCGATCCGGCGCTCGAATTTGCCGATTTCGAACGGTTGGTGCGCGCGGCCGCCGACAAGGATCCCCGGGTGGTCTGGTCCGAACGGGTCGAAAGCGACCTGATGGCGCAATCGCCGGTGCTGGTCTGGCGCAATGTCACGCGGATCCGGCTGATCACCGCATTCCGGGCCGCCCATGGCGCGCCGGGCGACGCGCTTTTGCCGGGCGAGCCGCTGATCTGCGACGGGATCGAACTACCCGCCTCGCATCGCAAGCGCCGCATCGACCTTGAAGCGCGGGGACTGATCAAGGGCGCGCAGGTGATCTATCTGGGCCCCGGCAAGAAGCCCGGGTTTTCGCGGCTGCATGTCATCGGGGCCGAGGATCCGCGCCTGTCCGCCGCCTCGATCATCAAGATCGAGACCCCTGACGAGGAAGAACCCTTCATCCCCTATGCCGCCCGCATGGGCGCGGCTTTTCTGCATGGCGCGGCGGTGACCATTCACAAGGCGCAGGGGTCGCAATGGCCGGATGTGCAGGTTTTCGCGCCCGACCTGTCGGCCGCCGCATGGTCGGGCCGCAGTGAGGCGGGGATACCGCTGTGGAAGCGCCTTGCCTATGTGGCGATCACCCGGGCGCAGGAACGTCTGATCTGGGTGGTACGAAACCGTCTTGCCCGGCCAAGCGCGCCGCTTTCAACCGATTGGCTGCCGATGCCCGCCGCCGCGCCCCTGGCTCTGGAGCCCGAGCCGACGCCCGACGAAGCCCCCTGAAACCGGCGCGAAACCCGTGCCTCAGGCGCGCTTGACGGCGCGGGTGCGGTTCAGTTCCTCGATCCGCAGCCGCAGCGCCTCGGTCAGCGCTTCACGCGGAATGCCGGTTTCCTCGGCAAGCCGCATGATCCCGAAATGAACCCGCGCCAGTTCCTGATAATAGCGCGCGAAGGTGTAGTTGATCGAGGCCCCCGCAACCGCACCCAGCACCGGCGCAGCCTGCGCGGCCAGCTTCTGGCCCATCATCGCCGACAGGCGCGGCGCCACCTTGGCGATCAGCGATTGCAGCGTCTGGCCGGTCACCGACAGCCGCGCGGCCAAGAGACCAAGGTCGGTGCCGTCATCTTCCTCGCCCGGACCGGCAGAGGCGAAGATACGCAGCGATTCGCGGCGCACCTCGTCCGATTTGGGGTCGAGCCCGTGTTCTTCGGCGATGCCCAGCACGGCGCGCAGCAACAGCGTCACCGTGACCGGCAGGTCGATCATCGCGCCCGGCAGACCCGCGACACCGCCCGCCGCACCCGTCGCGGTCGAGATCAGGCGGTTGAACCAGTCGCCCCGGTCGCGCATCAACCCGCGGCTGGCCTCGGCGGCGTCAAAGGCCCGGTTCAGCGCCGCGTTGACGATACGGTCCAGACGCTCGCGCACGAACAGCGGCAGCCGCTCGATCAGCGATTCGGCGCTACCGCCGACGGTGGCCATGATTTCCATCAACAGCCCCCCCGCCGCCTTGTAGCGCCGCGCGAGTCGGTCGATTTCGGCATGCACGGTCGGATCGTTGATCGGTGGCAACACGATCTGGGTTTGACGCGCGCTCATCCATGTATTCCTTTCAAAGGCGCCTCGATTTCGACGCATTCGGCATGCATATGGGGATCGTTGTTGATTTCCGCCAGACCGGCCAAGGTCTCGGGCGAGGTTTCGCGGCAGACCTCGCCGGTCACGCCCAGCCACGCCCCCGCTTGCAGTTCCAGCCCCAGAACCCGGTCGGGATTGGTCGGGGGCGGCATTTCCACATCGTCCAGACGCGCGAAACCAAAGCGGCTGTAATAGGGCGCGTCACCGACCAGCATGACCCTCGCCCAGCCCATGCCGATCGCGCGATCCAGGCTTTCGCGCATCAGAAGCGCCCCCAGCCCCTCGCCCTGCGCGGTCGGGTGCACGGCGACCGGCCCCAGCAGCAGAACCGGCCGGCCGCCGACCCGCACCGGCCAATAGCGGATCGCGGCGGTCAGCGTGCCCTCGCCATTGCGCAGGCACAGGCACAGCTCTCCGACCGGGGGCACGCCATCGCGCAGCCGATAGGACGACAGCGCCGTGCGCCCCGGTGCGAAGCACAAATCCATCAACGCCTCGACCTCGTGCCAATCCCGCGGCTCTTCAGGGCAAAGCTGATACATTCACGACCTTTCGCTTTTCATTCCAGCGGCCTACCATGCCGGTCGGTACCGGGGAACGACAGAACGTCCGGGCGCCACGATGGTTGCAGAGGGATGCCATGTTCTATCGACCCGAAAACGGCCATGGATTGGCCCATAATCCATTCAACGCAATAATCGCCCCCCGGCCGATCGGCTGGATATCGACCCGCGGCCGGCTTGGCGACAATCTTGCGCCCTACTCGTTTTTTAACGCCACCGCCTATGTCCCGCCACAGGTGATGTTCGCGTCGACCAACGCCAAGCCGGACCGGCCGGGCACCAAGGACAGCGTGGCGCAAATATCTGAAAGCAACGTGTTTTGCGTCAATATCGCCGGCGGCGCGATGAAGGACGTGATGAATGCCAGCTCGGCCGCGCTGCCGGCGGGGGTGAACGAATTCGAGGTCGCGGGCCTGCGCGCCATCCCGTGCGAAACCATCGACTGCCCCCGGGTCGAAGGCGCGGCTGCCGCGCTTGAATGCCGGGCGACGCGCATCATACGCCTTGCCGGTGCGGCGAATTACATGGTCCTGGGCGTCGTCAGCGGCATTCATCTGCGCGACGATCTGGTGCGGGACGGCATGTTCGACCTGCGCCCCGAGGGCTGGCTGGCCCGGATGGGCTATAAGGACTATGCCATCGTCACCGACCTGTTCCAGATGGAGCGACCATGAAGAAGAAAACCGTCAAGGATTACATCCGCACCATCCCGGATTTCCCGAAACCCGGCATCCTGTTTCGCGATGTAACCACGCTTTTCGGCGATGCGCGCGGGTTTCGCATGTGCGTGGACCAGCTTCTGCATCCCTATGCCGGGGAAGAGATCGACAAGGTCGTCGGGCTCGAGGCGCGCGGTTTCATCCTTGGGGGCGCGGTTGCCCATCAACTGACCACCGGCTTCGTCCCGATCCGCAAAAAAGGCAAACTGCCCGGCCGCACCATCGAGCAGACCTATGCGCTGGAATACGGCGAGGCGGTGATGGAGATCCATGACGATGCCCTGAAACCGGGCGAGCGGGTGCTGATCGTCGATGATCTGCTGGCCACCGGGGGCACCGCGCTGGCCGGAATCCGGCTGTGCGAAAGGCTGGGCGCGCAGGTGGTCGGCTGCGCTTTCGTCATCGACCTGCCCGACCTTGGCGGCCGCAAGCTGCTGGAAGACGCGGGTCACGAGGTGCATGTGCTATGCGCCTTTGAAGGGGATTAGGCGACCGCGCCAAGCACCGGAATATCTTCGCGAAACTTGCGCAAGGCCCATCAAGGGGGCAAGCTGGTCCGAGGGGTGGGAGGAAACCCGATGGACAAGCTGTTGGGGAATGGGCGCAAAAAGCTTGATCCGGCAGAAATGGGCGTGATCGCCCATCTTTACCGGGCCGAGGTCTATCGCTCGACCATCTGGCGCACGCGGCTTGACACGACCACGAACTGGTCGGTGGTGACCTTGGGCGTCGCCCTGTCGATCACCTTTTCCTCACCTCAGGCCTCGCCCCTCCCGCTTGTCCTTGTCGGGATCCTGATCGTTTTCTTCCTGATGCTGGAAGCCCGGCGGTATCGGTATTTCAATGTCTGGCGGGCGCGCTGCCGCTGGCTGGAGCTGCATTTCGTCGCCCCGATGCTGCGCGAAGGCGACCTGCATCTGGAAGAGCATTGGCAGGACCGGCTGGCCAATGATTACCTGCATCCGCGGTATCACGTCGACATGTGGACCGCAATCGGGCGACGTATCCGGCGCAATTATTTCTGGATCCTGCTGATACAGACGGCCGCCTATATCGGCAAACTCATGGTGCACCCCACCGCCGCGACGACACTCGGGGAACTGTTTGACCGCGCCGCCATCGGTCCAATTCCGGGCTGGTTCGTGCTGTTGCTCGGCGCGCTTTACTGTCTTGGCTGGGGCATCATCGCGATCTGGAGCGCGCGGTCGGACGCCGCCCGGGCCAAAACCCGGCGCGATTCGCTGGGGATGGGTTAGGCCCGGGGATGGATCAAGCCGGGGCGCGCCGCCCGAGCCGATTCAGGCCAGCACCGCGCCCGGGTTCATGATGCCGAAAGGATCGAGCGCGGATTTGATCGCGCGCATCGCCGCCAGCCGGCCCGGGTCGCCCCAACGTTCCAGCTCCGCGACTTTCAGACGGCCGATACCGTGTTCGGCCGAGAACGAGCCGCCACGCGCCATCACCAGATCATAGACCGCATCGGAAAGCCGGCCGCGCTGATCGTCATAGGCATCCCGGCTTTTGCCCTTGGCGGGGAACAGGTTGTAATGCAGGTTGCCGTCGCCCAGATGGCCGAAGCAGTTGATCCGCACATCGGCCATGCCGGCCAGCATCGCGTCGGCATCGGTGATGAACCGGGCAAGCTCATCCAGCGGCAAGGATATGTCATGGCTCGCGACCGCGCCGACAAGCCGGTTGCCGTCCGGGATCCGCTCGCGCAGGTCCCAAAGCGCCTGCGACTGGGCAAGTGAGCCTGCGATGACGCCGTCGCTGACCAGATCCTTGTCGGCGGCGGCGGCGAAAAGCCCCTCGAGCGCGTCCGAGGGGTTCAGCCCCGAAGGCAGGCCGATTTCGATCAGCACCGACCATCTGGGCGGCTCGGACCACGGCTGACGCAGATCGGGGAAATGCTCGGCCACAAAGCCGAGGCCCTGCCCGCTGATCAACTCGAATGCCGAGATGCAGCCGGCCATGCGCTCGCCCGCCAAGGCCAGCAGATCAAGCGCGGCGGCCGGGCTGTCGACCACCAGCATCGCCACCCCGACGCCCGCGGGCTGGGCCACCATGCGCAGGCTGGCGGCGGTGATGATGCCGAGCGTGCCCTCGGCGCCGATCAGCAGATCACGCAGGTCATAGCCGGTGTTGTCTTTGCGCAACCGCTTGAGATCGCGCAGGATGCTGCCGTCGGGCAGAACCGCCTCGATGCCCAGACATTGCGCGCGCGCATTGCCGTAACGCAGCACGTTTACGCCGCCCGCGTTGGTGCCGAGTATGCCGCCAACCTGCGCCGATCCCTGCGAGGCCAGAGACAGCGGGAACATCCGCCCGGCCTTGGCCGCCGCGTCATGCACCGATTGCAGCGTCGCCCCGGCTTCGGCCACCAGCGAATCCTCGGTCGGGCGCAGGTTGCGGATCGCGGTCATCCGCTCAAGCGACAGGATCAGGGGTGCGGGGCCGTCCCACATCACCTGACCGCCGACCAGCCCGGTACCGCCCCCGCGCGGGACCACCGGCACCCGCGCCTCGGCGCAGGCACGGACGATCGCGGCGGTCTCATCCAGATCACGCGGCGCCGCGATCAGCCCCGCCTTGCCGTGCAGCCGCCCGCGCGGCTCTTCCAGATAGGCCTCGGTCACCGGCCGCAGCACGCCTTGCGGCAGGCGCGCACCAAAGGCTTCATCGGCGGGGTTCAGCATCACGGACGGTCCTTGGTTAAAAGCGGCGGGGGTTACAAGCGGCGGGGTCGGGTTCAGCGTGTCAGCGCACGTCGGTGCGGCCACGGCGGTCAGTGCGCAGATTGGCGTAAAGAACGTGGTTGCGCCAGCGCCCGTTGATCTGAAGATAGCTTTGCGCAACGCCCTCGTATTTGAAACCCGACCGTTCCAGCACGCCGCGCGAGGCCGCGTTTTCCGGCAGGCAGGCGGCCTCCAGCCGACTGAGGTCCATCTGTGAAAACGCGTGGACGGCCAGCGCCCCGATCGCTTCGCGCATATAGCCCTGTCGCGCATGGGGCTGGCCGATCCAGTAGCCCAGCGTACCCGACTGCGCCGGGCCGCGGCGGATGTTGTCCAGCGTGATCCCCCCCAGAAGCGTGCCATCGCGGCGCACCAGAAACAACGGCAGCGCGTTGCCCGCCCGGCTGGCGCGGGCGGCCCAGTAAACCCGGTGGGTAAAGGATTTGCGGGTCAGGTGATCGGCGGCCCAGACCGGTTCCCAAGGGCCAAGAAAGCCCCGGCTAAGCGCCCGAAGCTCGGTCCAGGCGTTGAAATCCGAATGCTCCGGCAGGCGCAGCACCATCCGTTCGGTTTCAAGTCGGACGGGACGGCGACGGCTGAAGAACATCAGGCGGCAAGCCGTTCCGCCAGCGCATCGCGCGAAGGCGCGCGCCGGATCGGGCCGTAAAGCGCCAGCGCGGGGCGGGCGCGCTGGATCAGGCGGCGGGCGTGATCCTGAACCGCCGCGACGTCCACCGCCTCGATCCGCGCCGCAACCTCGGCCAGATCGGGCACCCGGCCCCAGATTGCCAAGGCGCGCGCCATCCGTTCCGCCTGCGCGGACGGGCTTTCCAGCCCCATCAACAGACCGGCGCGGATCTGGGTGCGGGCCCGTTCGACCTCGGCGGCGGTCATGTCCTCGGCCGAGCGGCGGATCTCGTCAATGGTCAGCGCGGCCAGTTCGGCGACATCGGTTTCGCCGGTGCCGGCATAGATGGTGACCATGCCGGTATCGTCGTGGAACCCCGACTGCGCAAAGATCGAATAGCACAGCCCCCGCTCTTCGCGCATTTTCTGGAACAGACGCGAGGACATGCCCCCGCCCAGGGCCGAGGTCCAGACCTGCGTGATATAGAACTCGGGGTCATTATAGCCGGGCCCCTCGAAAGCCAGCGCGAAATGAGCCTGTTCCAGCTTTTTCTGGCGCCGCTGCTCGGTGCCTTTCCAGCGGGCCGGTTGCCGCGGCGTGGTGCCGAGAGGGGTCAGATGGCCGAAAATCTGTTCGGCGTGGCGGACGATAGCGTCGTGATCGACGGCGCCGGCAGCCGAAAGGATGATGTGCTCGGGGCCGTAATGTTCGCTGACGAACCGCACCAGATCCTCGCGCCCGAAGGCCGAGACCCGTTCAGCCGGGCCAAGGATCGTCCGGCCAAGCGCCTGATCGGGATAGGCGGCCTCTTGCAGCCAGTCAAAGATCACATCGTCCGGGGTGTCCAGCGACTGGCCGATTTCGGACAGGATCACGCCGCGTTCGATTTCGATCTCGCGCATCTCGAAGGTCGGGTTCAGCACGATATCGCCCAGCACATCCAGCGCCAGCGCCACATCGCCCGACAGGACCCGCGCGTAATAGGCCGTCACATCGCGTGAGGTATAGGCGTTCAGATAGCCGCCCACATCCTCGATCGCCTCGGCGATTTGCAGGGCGCTGCGGCGTTTGGTGCCTTTGAAGGCCATATGTTCCAGAAAATGCGCGATGCCGTTCTGTTCCAGCCGCTCATCCCGGCCGCCCGCCGAAACCCACAGCCCGATGGAAACCGAGTGAAGGCCGTCCATCCGCCGGGTGACGATGCGCAGGCCATTGGACAGGGTGGTCAGTTCGACGCTCATGCTGCTCTCCGTTCAAGAATCAGCGACTTAAGCGCGGCGGCGTCGTTTTCAACCCGGGTGATACGCTCGGGCTGGTCGAACAGGGCCTTCATATGCGGCGGCAGATCGGGGCGGCGGCCCATCGCGGCTTCGACCGCGTCGGGGAATTTCGCCGGATGGGCGGTGGCCAGCGTGATCATCGGAACGGCGGGGTCCAGATGTTCGGCCGCGACCTTGATCGCGACGGCGCTATGCGGGCAGACGACCTCGCCGGTTTCGGCGAATGTGGCGCGAATGGTCGCCTCGGTCTCGGCCTCGGAGGCACGGCCCGAGGCGAAGGTCTCGCGCAGCGCCTGAAGCGCCCCCTGACTGATCGTGAAGCCGCCGGTGGTCCTCAGCTCGTCCATCACCTGACGGACAGGCGCGGGATCGCCACCATAAGCCAGATACAGCGCCCGTTCAAAGTTGGAGCTGACCTGAATATCCATCGACGGGCTGATCGAGGGCTGGACCCCGGTCATGCGGTATTCGCCGGTTTCCAGCGCGCGGTGCAGGATGTCGTTCTGATTGGTCGCCACCACCAGCCGCCGGATCGGCAGCCCCATCCGGCGCGCGATCTCGCCCGCGAAGATGTCGCCGAAATTGCCGGTGGGCACGGTGAAATCGACCTCACGATCGGGCGCGCCAAGGCTGACCGCGCTGGTGAAATAATAGACCACCTGCGCCAGCACCCGCGCCCAGTTGATCGAATTCACCCCCGCAAGCCCGACCCGGTCGCGGAAATCATGGTCGTTGAACAGATCCTTCAGCCGCGCCTGACAATCGTCGAAATCACCGGTCAGTGCCAGCGCATGCACATTGGTATCATCGGGCGTGGTCATCTGGCGGCGCTGCACCTCGCTGACCCGGCCATGCGGGTAAAGGATGAACACATCGACGTTCGGCAAACCCCGAAACGCCTCGATCGCGGCCGAGCCGGTATCGCCCGAGGTCGCGCCGACGATGGTGATGCGCTGGCCGCTGCGGGTCAGCGCAATGCGGAACAACTGGCCGATCAGTTGCATCGCGAAATCCTTGAACGCCAGCGTCGGGCCGTGGAACAGCTCAAGCAGGAAATGCCCCGGCTGAAGCTGGGTCAGCGGCGCGCGGGCCACATGGCCAAAGTCGCGATAGGCGTTTCCGATCGCCGACTGAAGTTCGGTCTCGGAAAAACTGTCGCCGATGAAGGGACGGATGATCCGCAGCGCGGCCTGTTCATAGGAAAGGCCGTTCAGGTCACGGATCTGGTCGGCCGTCAGCACCGGGACCTCTTGCGGCAGATACAAGCCGCCATCCCGTGCCAGCCCCGTCATCATCGCCTGTTCGAAATCGAGAACAGGGGCGGCGCCACGGGTCGAGATATACTGCATCGAAGATCCCTAGTATTGTTTGCGCCTGATACGCCAGATCAACCCGACTGTCATCCCCGCCCAGACGGCGGCAAGCATGAACCATGTGACGGCATATTCCAGATGATTGTTGGGAATCCCCTCAACGCCCAGCGGCACGGGGGTGATGCCCTGTGTGTCACCGCGAATCTCGGCCGCGACGACCATGATCGGTTCGGTTCCCAGCGCCCGCGCCATCGCCGGGACGTCGCGCGCGAACCAGATATTCTCATCCAGATTGGGATCGGGCGTGGTCGAGGATTTTTCGGCCGGCCAATGCAGATTGCCGACCACCGTCAGCGCCACCGGCGGCCGCTTTTCGCGGCGGTGATCCTCGGGCAGGAAGCCGCGGTCAAGAAGGATGCGCGGCCCGTCATCGGTATCGAAGGCGGTGATGACCTGATAGCCGCCGCCGGTTTCGCGGCTGCCGCTGACCACCATGATCTCGGGGCCCGAGGTGGTGCCGTTGACCCAGACCGGATCATATTTCATCGACGGATCGACCTGCGCGGGAAGCGGCACCGGGGCGGCGTCGATGCGGGACTGCATCTCGGCCAGCATGGATTCCTTCCACGCCAGCCGCTTGATCTGCCAGACGCCCAGACCGATCAGAATGGCGCAGCCGACGATACCGAATATCAGAGGAGCCCAGATTCGCCGCATCTCAGACCGTCGCAGCCATCTGATTGGCCGCGCGGCGCGCAACCATCGCAGCGGTTCTTGCGGCGGGGTCCCGGTCGAAGGCCCGGCGGTTTTGGCACCCAGTCAGCAGCATCACGTCATTCCCGTTCAAAATGAAAACGCGCGAGGCTGCGACGCCCCGCGCGTCCGAATTTTCCGGCAGGCCGGGGATCAGCTGCCCCAGATATAGACCACGGCGAACAGGAACAGCCAGACCACGTCGACAAAGTGCCAGTACCAGGCCGCCGCCTCGAACCCGACATGTTCTTTCGGGGTCATCTGGCCGTTCATGCCGCGCAGCAGACAGACGATCAGAAAGATCGTCCCGATGATCACGTGCAGACCGTGGAACCCGGTCGCCATGAAAAAGACGTCCCAGTAAAGGTTGGTCCCGAAGCCGCCCGGCGCGTGGCTGTATTCGTAAGCCTGAAGCGCGGTGAAGAACATGCCAAGCACGACCGCCACGGCCAGACCACGGATAAAGGTCTTGCGGTCATTGTCGTGGACCAGCGCATAATGCGCCCAGGTCACCGCCACACCCGAAAGCAGCAGCACCAGCGTGTTGATGATCGGCAGGTTCCACGGGTCGAACGGAACCGTGCCCGCCGGCGGCCAGATGCCGTCCTTGAGCGGGCTTTCCGGCCCCATCGGGTACATCGCGTTCTTGAAGAACAGCCAGAACCATGCGGCGAAGAACATCACCTCGGAGATGATGAACAGCAGCATGCCGTAGCGCAGACCGATGCGGACGACCGGGGTGTGATCGCCGACCTCGCCTTCGTGGACGACATCGCTCCACCACGCGAACATGGTGAACAGAACGCCCAGCAGGCCGACCAGAAACAGCCACGGCCCCGAGGCGGGTATGAAGCCCAGAAAGCTGATGCCGTCGGTTTTCATCCAGGCGACGGCGCCGGACAGCATCACAAAGGCCGAAACCGCCCCGACAAAGGGCCAAACCGAGGGGTGCAGGATGTGATAATCGTGATTTTTGGTATGCGCCATGTCTGTCCCCGGCTGTATGTTCCTGGCTGGTCTTAGTTGTAGGTTGCTGTCGGCTTGACGTCCAGCGCGGCTTGGCTGCTGGCCGGCTTTTCAAACAGATGGAATGTATAAGACAAGGTGATGTCGCGAATGCCGCGCGCATCCGCATCGTTGACGATTTCAGGATCGACGAAGAAGCTGACCGGCATGTCCACGCGCTGACGCGGCTTCAGCGTCTGCTCGGTAAAGCAGAAACAGTCGATCTTGTCGAAATATCCGCCGGCCTGATCCGGCGCGACATTATAGGACGCCCGGCCGGTCAGCGGCTCGTCAGTCAGATTGACGGCCTCGTAAAAGGCCAGCCCGGTTTCACCGATCCGGACCTTCATCGACTGCTGCATCGGGCGGAAGGTCCAGCGCAGATCGCCGTCGATATTGGCGTCGAACCGCACCGTCACATATTCGTCCAGGATCTTGTCGGATGCGGTATCGACCCGCTGCGGTGTCCCGGCAAAGCCGGTGACCTTGCAGAACCAGTTATAGAACGGCACCGCCGCCCAGGCCCCCGCGCCCATCAGCACGACGACGGCCAAAAGCCAGACCACGGTCCGCCGGTTTCGGGCGTTGTCAGCGCTCATTGCGGCGTCCCCGATGCTTGCGGAGCCCCTGAAGCTGGCGGTGTCTGTGTGGCAGCCCCGGGTGCCACGGCGCCGGGTGCCGCATTCTTCGGCGGCGGCAATCCGTCCATACGCATCAGCTTGGGCCCGCCTTCGGTTTCGGCCCGGTGGTCGAACCCTTCCATCTTGTCGCCGCCGCTGATCTTGACCACGGTCAGACCGAAAACCAGCGCCACGAACGCCAGCAGCACGACCAGCAGCCCCATGTTGCGGCCAAAGCGGCGGCGGTGAAGCTCGTGTTCGCGATTGAACGCCATGCTCATGACAACAGCCCATATGCGCCAAGGCTGTGCTGCACCATCAACGCGGCGAAAAGCGCGAACAGATAGACCAGCGACAGCGTGAAGAAGGATTTTTCGACCTTGTGGCGGTCGGCTTCGGATTCGGCGTCGGTCCGGCGCAGGATTCGCCAGCCGCCGAAAATGAACATCGCGTTCAGGACGGCCGCCACCGCCCAATAGACCGGCCCGCCGACCGAGGTCAGGCCAAGCGCCGCGGCGAACACCGCCAGCACCAGCGTATAGACGAAGATATGGATACGGGTGACGCGCCGGCCGTGGGTGACGGTCAGCATCGGCACGCCGGCGTTGGAATAATCCGCCTTGGTGAACAGCGCCAGCGCCCAGAAATGCGGTGGCGTCCAGAAGAAGATCACCGCGAACATCAAAAGCGATTCGATGCTGATCCCGCCGGTGGCGCAGGCCCAGCCGATCATCGGCGGAAATGCCCCCGCCGCGCCGCCGATGACGATATTCTGCGGCGTCCAGCGTTTCAGCAGGATCGTATAGACGACGGCGTAGAAGAAGATGGTGAAGGCCAGAAAGCCGGCTGCGAACCAGTTCGCGGCAAGGCCCAGCATCACCACCGAGATCAGCGACAGACCCAGCCCTAGGCCAAGCGCCTCGCCCGGCGCGATCCGACCCGCGGGCACCGGGCGCCCCCGTGTCCGTCGCATCAGCGCGTCGATATCCGCGTCGTACCACATGTTCAGCGCGCCCGAGGCACCGCCGCCAAGCGCGATGAACAGGATCGCGCAAAACGCCACGAAGGGATGCAGATGGACCGGCGCGACCCACATCCCCGCCATCGCCGTGAACACGACCAGCGACATCACGCGCGGCTTCAGCAGGGCGACGTAATCGCCGAATCCGGCCTCGCCCTGTTGCGCCTTGTCGTCGAATGCCGTCAGGTCGGTCATGTCAGGTCCTTAGTTCTGCGCAAGCTGTACGGGCTGCTTCGGCAGATAATCCGAAGCATCGGCCGCGAACTCGGTCTTGGCCGCCTGCAGCCACGCGTCGTATTTCTCTTGGCTGACGGCCTTGACCACGATGGGCATGAAGGCGTGGTCCTTGCCGCAGAGTTCCGAACACTGGCCGAAATAGACGCCTTCCTTGTCGACCGCGAACCAGGCCTGCGCGATGCGGCCCGGCACCGCGTCCTGCTTGATCGCGAAGGCCGGGATCGTCCACGAATGGATCACGTCGGCGCCGGTGATCTGCAGAAGGACCTTTTTGCCCACCGGCACGACCATCGGGTTGTCGGCGGCCAGAAGATGCTCGTCCTCGGAATAGCCGGCGGCGGCAAGCTCATCCTCGCCCAGCAGCAGCGCATCAAAGGCGATGCCGTCTTCGGGATACTCATAGGACCAGTACCACTGATGGCCGGTGACCTTGATGACGACATCGGGATCGTTCGGCATTTCCTGCGATTTGAACAGGATCGGCAGCGAGAACACACCGATGACGATCAGGATCACCACGGGGATCAGCGTCCAGGCGATTTCCAGCGGCGTGTTATGGGTGAACCGGGCCGGAACCGGGTTAGACCGGGCGTTGAAGCGCAGGATGACGATCAGCAACAGCGCCACGACAAGAAGCGTGATGGCACTGATGATGATCAGCGTCATGTGATCCAGCCATTGCTGGTCCTGCGCCAGACTTGTCGAGGCCGGCTGAAAACCGGTGCCGCCGTCCTTGGGCTTGCCGATGACGGGCAGTCCGCTCAGCACATCCTTTGTGGCGCTTTGTGCGTAAACCGTCGTCGCCATGACGGTGGTTGCGAAGAAAGCTGCCCCTGCCGTCAACGTGCGGCGCATTGTTGTAAATGCCATCATTCTATTCCGTTTGCCCCTTGGTCGTGGTGCCAGTCATGCGGTGCCGCCCAGGCGCGCGCCCGAGGCCCCGCCCCTTTCCCATTGCCATGGGGCATTTTACAACCACATTAGAGCGCAGGCGACAAGTGATAGCGACGTCGCCATGACCGATTTGACCCCAATTCAGGTGCTCGCCGTGACACAGATAACACCCCGTAACCGTTTTTCGCCCTTTGACGACCATCTCGATCGGGCCGAGGCGCTTGCGATTTTGCGTGCGGCGCTGGCCGGTGCCGACGACGGAGAGTTGTTTCTGGAGCGGAGTCTGAACGAAACGCTGGTGTTTGACGATGGGCGGCTCAAATCGGCCGGCTACAACGCCGGTCAGGGCTTTGGGCTGCGCGCCGTCGCGGGCGAGGTAACGGGATATGCGCATGCGACCGAGATCAGTGTGCCCGCGCTGCAACGCGCCGCCGAAACCGCACGGCTCGCCGTCGGCAATGGCGGCGGTCAGTTGGCTGCGGCCCCGGATCGCGGCGATCCGATGCGGCTTTATGCCGATGCCGACCCGGCCCAGACGGTCAGTTTCCCGGCCCGGATCGAATGCCTGCGAGAAATCGACGCCTACGCCCGCGCGCTCGATCCGCGCGTGGTGCAGGTCTCTGCCTCGATCGCCACGGCGCTTCAGGAAATCGCCATCCTGCGCCCCGAGGACGTGCTGACCTCGGACAGCCGCCCGATGTCGCGCATCAACGTCTCGGTCATCGTCGAGGGCAATTCGCGCCGCGAATCGGGCAATGCCGGCGGCGGCGGCCGGATCGCGCTGGACGGGCTGATTTCGGCCGAGCACTGGAAACCTCTGGTGGATGAGGCGCTGCGCATCGCGCTGGTCAACCTGCGCTCGGTCCCGGCCCCGGCGGGGGTGATGGATGTGGTGCTTGGCCCCGGCTGGCCCGGCATCCTGCTGCATGAGGCCGTGGGCCACGGGCTTGAAGGCGATTTCAACCGCAAGAAGACCTCGGCCTTCGCGGGGCTGGTCGGTCAGCGCGTCGCCGCGCCCGGTGTCACGGTGGTCGATGACGGCACGATCGCGGACCGGCGGGGCTCGATCAACGTCGATGACGAGGGCATGGCGCCCGGCCGCAACGTGCTGATCGAGGACGGGATTCTGGTCGGCTATATGCAGGACCGGCTGAACGCCCGGCTGATGGGCGTGCCCGCGACCGGGAACGGCCGCCGCGAAAGTTTCGCCCACGCGCCGATGCCGCGGATGACCAACACCTATATGCCCGGCGGCGACGCTGATCCCGCCGCGATTCTGGCCGATCTCAAGGACGGGATCTATGCGGTCGGCTTCGGCGGCGGTCAGGTCGATATCACCAACGGCAAGTTCGTGTTTTCCTGCACCGAGGCTTACCGGGTCAAAAACGGCAAGGTCGGCGACCCGATCCGGGGCGCCACATTGATCGGCGACGGGCCGACCGCGCTTCAGCATGTGCGGGCGGTGGGGAACGACATGCGGCTTGATCCCGGCATCGGCAACTGCGGCAAGCAGGGTCAATGGGTGCCGGTCGGGGTCGGTCAGCCGACGCTGATGATCGGCGGGCTGACGGTCGGCGGCTCGGCGGCCTAGGGATCGGCGGCATAGGGATCGGCCCGCGCTAACCGTTTATTAAGGTTTCGGTGGTTAGTCTCGGTTCAGGACGGATGGGCCGGGACGGATCAGATGCGACTGCTTTCCTTCAAGTCCCAAACCCCCGACTTGGGGACGGCGGGCGATGATCTGCTTTGGCTTCGGCTCATCCGATCCCGTCGGGTCGGACCGGCCACCTTCCACAAGCTGATGGCACAGAACGGCTCGGCGCCGGCGGCGTTCGAAGCTTTGCCCGAAATGGCACGCGCCGCCGGCATGAGCGATTACACCCCCTGCCCCGAAGGCGTGGCGGCGGCAGAATTGCGCGCCGGACGGCAGGCGGGCGCGACCCTGATCCGCTGGGATAGCCCGGATTATCCCGAACTGCTGCGCGAATTGCCCGATGCGCCTCCGGTGCTGTGGGTGCGCGGCCGGATCGAGGCGCTGGGGCGTCCCATGGTCGCCGTGGTGGGGGCGCGCAATGCCTCGTCGCTTGGGCTGCGGATGGCGGCGGGGCTGGCGGGTGGTCTTGCGCGGGCGGAAATATGTGTCGTCGCCGGTCTTGCGCGCGGCATCGACACCGCCGCCCACCGCGCCACGACGGATCACGGAACCATTGCGGTCATGGCCGGGGGCATCGACGTCATCTATCCGCCCGAGAACCGGGCGCTTGCCGATGCGATCTGCGAAACCGGGGCGCTGGTGACCGAACAGCCGCCGGGCACCGAACCGCAGGCCCGGCATTTCCCTCTGCGCAACCGCATCATCGCCGGCGTCGCCTGCGGCACAGTGGTGATCGAGGCCGCGCACCGATCAGGCAGCCTGATCACCGCCCGCCATGCGCTGGATCACGGGCGCGAGGTGATGGCCGTGCCCGGTCACCCCATGGATGCCCGTTCCGCCGGCACAAACGCCCTGATCCGTGACGGCGCGCGGCTTGTCAGAAACGCCGCCGACGTGATCGAGGCCTTGGGACACGCCGCGCCGCCGACCGCCACGGCCCCGATGGCCGAGGAACCACGGACACTGGCCCCGGAACAGCCCGGATCCGTCGCCGCGGCCGAAACCTCACCCGAAAAAATCCTCGAACGGCTCGGCGCCGCCCCGACCGAGGAATCGATGATCCTGCGCGACCTCGGCCTGACGCCGGCGGAACTCGCGCAGGCTCTGCTCAATCTCGAGCTTCAGGGACTGATCGAACGCTTGCCCGGCGCCCGGTTGATCAGAATCTAGCGCCTTACCCGACATCGTGGCATCTTCCTTGAACCAATATCCCACGGGGGTCCGGGGGTGTGAAACCCCCGGAGTCGTGCCCGACCCGACGCCTATCCCCGGTCGTTGAAATAATCGTGGATGGTCCGCGCCATCGCCTCGGAAATCCCGGGCGCCGCCTGCAAATCGGCCAGTCCCGCCCGGCTGACCGCCTTGGCCGAGCCGAAATGCGCCAAAAGCGCGCGTTTTCGCGAAGCGCCCACGCCCGGGATCTCGTCCAATGGCGAGGCCATGACCGATTTGGCGCGCTTGGCGCGGTGGGTGCCGATCGCCCAGCGATGCGCCTCGTCCCGCAGCCGCTGGATGAAATACAGCACCGGATCATTCATCGGCAGCGCGAACGGGCGTTTGCCGGGGCGGTAGAATTCTTCCTTGCCGTGATCCCGGTCCTGACCCTTGGCCACGCCGATGACCGGGATATCCTCGACCCCCAGATCGGCCATGATTTCAGACACGGCGCCGACCTGACCGGCGCCGCCGTCGATCAGCAGCAGGTCGGGCCAGGTATCGCCCTGTCGGTCGGGATCTTCCTTCAACAGCCGCGAAAACCGCCGCGTCAGCACCTCTTTCATCATCCCGAAATCGTCGCCGGGGGTTATCTCGGTGCCCTTGATGTTGAATTTGCGATACTGGCTTTTGATCCAGCCCTCGGGGCCCGCGACGACCATGCCGCCGACGGCGTTCGTGCCCTGAATATGGCTGTTATCGTAAATCTCGATCCGCTGCGGCGGCCCCGGCAGATCGAAGGCCTCGGCCAGACCGGCCAGCAGGCGTTGCTGGGTCGCGCTTTCCGACATCCGCCGCGCAAGGCTTTCGCGGGCGTTCCGGCGGGCATTCTCGACCAGTTCCGCCTTTTCGCCGCGACGCGGCACGCCGAGCGTCACCTTGCGCCCGGCCCGTTCGCTCAGCAGATTGCCGACCAGATCGGCATCCTCGGGCGCGTCGGACAACAGGATCAGCCGCGGCGGCACCTTGTCGTCATAGAACTGCGCCAGAAACGCCTCCATCACCTCGGCGGGTGATTCCGTCCCGCCCAGCCGGGGATAAAAGTCGCGGTTGCCCCAGCTTTGGTTGCCGCGAATGAAGAACACCTGAACGCAGGCCTGACCGCCGTCCATGTACAGCGCGACGACATCGGCCTCGGGCACCGTCTGGGGGTTGATGCCCTGACTGCTTTGCACGGCGGTCAGCGCCTTGATCCGGTCGCGCAGCGCGGCCGCGCGCTCATATTCCATCGCCTCGGCGGCCTGCGCCATCTCGCGCGCCAGATCGGCCTGAATGCGGGTGGTCCGGCCTTTCAGGAACTGCTCGGCATCCTCCACCAACGCCCGGTAATCCTCCAGATCGATCCGGCCGACGCAGGGCGCGCTGCACCGCTTGATCTGGTAAAGCAGGCAAGGCCGGGTGCGCGAAGCAAAGGTCGCATCCGTGCAGGAACGCAGAAGAAACACCCGCTGTAGCTGGTTCAGCGTGCGGTTGACCGCGCCGGCACTGGCGAAAGGTCCGTAGTAATCGCCAACCTCGGTTTTCGCGCCGCGGTGTTTCTTGATCTGCGCGAAGGGATGCGACTTGGCGACAAGGATGTTCGGAAAGGATTTGTCATCGCGCAGCAGCACGTTGTAGCGCGGTTTCAGCTGCTTGATCAGGTTCTGTTCCAGAAGCAGCGCCTCGGTCTCGGTGCGCGTGGTCAGGAACATCATGCTGGCGGTTTCGCGGATCATCCGTGCGATCCGCCCCGAATGCCCGGTCGGGCGGGCATAGTTCGACACCCGCGCCCGCAGGTTACGCGCCTTGCCGACGTAAAGGACCGCCCCTTGCGCGTTCAGCATCCGATAAACGCCGGGGCTCGAGTCAAGGCCGCGCAACTGGCTTTGGATCAGCGCGGTACCGGTGAGGGGGGGAGATTCTGTCATAACGGTGATTCTGGTGATCGCTGCAATCTTCTGCAAGCCGGCGCAACCCGAATCCTGTCCACGGAATCTGTGGATAAGTTTGCGGATAAGCCGAATCCTGATGCGGAATCCTTAAGAAATCCTCGCGCGCCGTTAAATTGCCTGTTTTTTGTGCAACTGTTAAGCCCATTGATTCTAAACGAAAAATTTTCTGATACAGACAACGGCCTGAATCTCAACGAAGATTCATGACGGGTTTGTTAAACTGCGGGCTCTGGTGGACAAGTGCGGGCTTTCCTTGCTGCACCGCGTCATTCCGCACCGCGGGATCGGCTATCGGCTGGCGCGGAAGGTGGCCGGCATCCACACGGATCAATCGCTTCGCCAGCGCCCGAACGGACCGGGGCCACGCCCCGCGGGCCTCGCGCTGCGGGAACCGAGCAGCACCGCGCGTTCCGTATCAGCAAGGCCGCGCGAACCGCAATCCCCGGGACGTCGGCGGCGAATATCATGGAAAGGCGGGCGGGCCGAATCCGATAAGCGGCCCCACGACCGGCGCCATACCCTTAGCGGTTGTCGCGCCTGCGGCTGATCCGGCTGATCCGCGCCGACGGCAGCGGCGGCACCGGCAGACCCAGCCAGCGCGCGATCAGGCGGCGGAAACCGGGTCCGGCGACAACCGCAATCCCCACCATCACCAAAAGAAATACGATCACGATCTTAAGCATCAGCTTCCCACCCCTGTCCGTTGCCAGACCGCCCGGTCCTCTGCCGCATCCAGCAGAGATTCGGCCGACAGGCCCAGACGCCCCAGAAGTGGACGCCGCATCCCGTATACCGCGAAATTCACATCTTTGCCGTGCAATTCTTTCATTTTCGGCACCAGATGCGCAATGCCGTCGGCCAGGCCGAGATCAATCGCCTGCCGCCCGGTCCAGATATCGCCGGTGAACAGGTCGCGATCGGTGGCGAGTTTGCCGCCGCGCCGCGACTGGACCTGCGCCTTGAACGCATCGTGGATCGGGTTAAGGATCGCTTGCAGCCGCGCGACATCCTCGGGCTTTTCGGGGCGAAACGGGTCCAGCATCGACTTGGACCGGCCGGCGGTGTGGACGCGGCGCTGGATGCCGTGGCGGGTGATGAAGTCGGACAGGCCGAACCCGGCCGAGATCACGCCGATGGACCCTAGGACCGAGCTTTCGTCGGCCCAGATATGATCGGCTGCGGTGGCCAGCCAATAGCCGCCCGAAGCCGCCACATCCTCGACAAAGGCATGCACGGGAACGCCACGCTCTTCGGACAGGCACCGGATGCGGGCGGCGATCAGGCTGGACTGCACGGGCGATCCGCCGGGCGAGTTCAGCGCGATCGCCACAGCCACCGGCTTTTTGCGGCGGAAGGCACGCTCGAGCACCGGGGCGAGCGTGGCGTCGGACAGCGCGGCGGAACCGCCCCTGCCCGGAATGCCGATGGTGCCTTGCAGGCGAATGACGGATACGGTCGGGTGACGATTCAAAAACGGGATGCGCATGTCTTTGCACATAGGACGCAGCCCCGAATCGCGCAAGCGACAGCGATCAGGAATCTGCGCCGTCGCCCCGCGCCGCGCCCTCATCCCGCGCCGCGCCGGGGGCACCGGAATCGGGTATGTCGATATAGGCGCCGGCCTGCACGACCAGCGGATCGGCGCCTTCTGCGCCCCGGCTCAGCAGATCCAGAAAATCCCGGCGCATCTGATAGGTCCAGTAATCGTTGATATGCGCCGCCACGCCTTTGGCCGCGTCGCTACCGGGCTGGCTGCGGAAGAAATCGGCCATCTGGTTCGCCATGCGGATCAGCTTGTCGTTCTGCATCGTCATTCCTTGATCCGTTATTCCTTGATCCGTTGCGGATGGGTGAAAAGCTCAAAATCGCCGCGTCTGGCGCGGGCGATCAGGGTGATGCCGGCGGCCTCGGCCCAGGCGATCGCCAGTTCGGTTGCGACACCTGCGCCGATCAGGACCGGGGCACCGATACGGGCGCATTTCTGGACCAGATCGACCGACAGGCGCGAGGACATGACCACGGCACCCGCGCCCCCGTCGCCGACGCCGTCGCCGACGCCATCGCGCGCAAGGGCGCCGGCGAGCTTGTCCAGCGCGTTATGCCGGCCCACATCTTCGCGCACCAAGGCCGGTTGCCCGGGTATCCACCAGCCCGCCGCATGGATGCCGGGGCGTTCGGCATTCAAGACCTGCCCGTCGGAAAGCGCCTGCATCGCCGGTCCGATCTGCTGCGGCGACAGGCTAAGACCGCCACGGACCCGCACCACCTCCGGCAAAGCCGCGCTGATGCTGTCGACGCCGCACAGACCGCAGCCGACCGGCCCGACCATGCTGCGCCGCCGCTCGGCCAGACGGGCGGCGTGACCGGGGGCCAGCCACAGCCGCGCCTCGGCGGCGGGGCCATGATCGGTATCAAGCCGGGCCTCCTCGAAGGCGGTGACCTCATCCGTTGACGCGATCACCCCCTCGGTCAGCGCGAAGCCAAGCGCGAAATCATGCAGATCGGCCGGCGTTGCCATCAGGACCGCCTGTGTCGCGCCGTCGATGACGATCGCGACCGGCCATTCGCGCGGGCAGTCCGGGGCGGCGTCATCCACCCAGTGCCCGGCCCGCCAACGCCGTGCGGGGGCGCGTCCAGCCACGTCCTTCACCGCCGATCCCCCATTCGGCCCCTCATCAGGCCACTCTCATTCTGCGGCGGGAAGCACCCGCCGCGCACGTTCGGTCAGGGCCGCGTATTCCGACTGCCATTCGGTCGGGCCGTTCGAGGCGCTGACCTGCACGGCGGTGACCTTGTATTCCGGGCAGTTCGTCGCCCAGTCCGAATTGTCGGTGGTCACGACATTGGCCTGGGTCTGGGGGTGGTGGAAGGTGGCATAAACCACCCCCGGCGCCACCCTTTCGGTGATTTTCGCCCGCAGCGAGGTCGCGCCCGCACGGCTGGCAAGCTGCACCCAATCGCCATCGCGCAGGCCCCGGTTCTCGGCATCCGACGGATGGATTTCCAGCACGTCCTCGGGGTGCCAGAGCGAATTCGCGGTGCGGCGTGTCTGGGCGCCGACGTTATACTGCGACAGTATCCGCCCGGTGGTCAGCAACAAGGGATAACGCGGGCCGGTGCGTTCGTCGGTCGCGACATATTCCGTGTGCACGAAATGGCCCTTGCCGCGCACGAAACCGTCCACATGCATGATCGGCGTGCCAAGGGGCGCCTTGGCGTTGCACGGCCATTGCACCGAACCCTCGCGATCCAGAAGGTCATAGCTGACGCCCGCGAAACTGGGCGTGGTCATGGCGATCTCATCCATGATCTCGGACGGATGGGTATAGTCCCAGCCGGCGCCCAGCGCATTGGCCAGCAACTGGGTGATTTCCCAGTCCGCATAACCGTTCTTGGGCGACATCACCCGGCGCACCATGTTGATCCGCCGTTCCGCATTGGTGAAGGTGCCGTCCTTTTCCAGAAAGCTCGACCCCGGCAGGAAGACATGGGCATAGTTCGCGGTCTCGTTCAGGAACAGGTCATGCACGATGACGCATTCCATGCTGGACAAGGCCTTGCTGACATGGCGCGTGTCGGGATCGGATTGCAGGATGTCCTCGCCCTGACAATAAAGCCCCTTGAAGCGGCCCTGAAGGGCGGCGTCGAACATGTTGGGGATGCGCAGGCCCGGTTCATCCGACAGCGGCACGCCCCATGCGGCTTCATAGATGCGCCGGGTTTCCGGGTCGGTCACGTGGCGATAACCGGGGTATTCATGCGGGAACGACCCCATGTCGCACGACCCCTGCACGTTGTTCTGGCCGCGGAGCGGGTTCACCCCGGTCCCCGGGCGCCCGATATTGCCGCACATCATGGCAAGGTTCGCGATCGCCATCACCGTGGTCGAGCCCTGCGAATGTTCGGTCACCCCCAGCCCGTAATAGATCGAGCCGTTGGGCGCCGCCGCATATTGCCGGGCCGCCTGCCGGATCAGATCGGCCGGCACGCCCGAGGTCTTTTCGACCTCTTCCGGGGCATGGCGCGGGTCCAGCAGGAACGCGCGGTAGGCGGCGAATTCGTCCCAGTCGCAGCGGGCGCGGATGAAGGCCTCGTCATAAAGCCCCTCGGCCGCGATCACATGGGCGATGGCGGTCAGCACCGCCACGTTCGTGCCGGGCCGCAGCGGCAGGTGCATCCCACCCGCCATATGCGGGCTTTCCAGAATGTCGATGCGGCGCGGATCAATGACGATGACCTTCGCGCCCTGCCGCATCCGGCGGCGCAGGCGGCTGGCAAAGACTGGGTGCCCATCGGTCGGGTTGGCGCCGATGATCAGCGCCAGATCGGTGTGCTCGACGCTGTCGAAATCATGCGTCCCGGCCGAGGTGCCGAACGTCGTCCGAAGCCCGTACCCGGTCGGCGAGTGGCAGACCCGGGCGCAGGTATCGGTATTGTTGTTGCCAAAGACCGCGCGGGCGAGCTTCTGGACCAGAAAGGTTTCCTCGTTGGTGCAGCGGCTGGAGGTGATGACCCCCACCGAATCGCGGCCATATTTGGCCTGAATGCCCCGCATCTTGTCGGCGGCAAAGCTGATCGCCTCGTCCCAGCCGACTTCGCGCCACGGATCCTCGATCCGGTCGCGGATCATCGGGTTCAGCACCCGGTCGGCATGGGTGGCATAGCCCCACGCGAACCGCCCCTTGATGCAGCTATGGCCGCGATTGGCCTTGCCGTCCTTGCTGGGCACCATCTTGACCACGGTTTCGCCACGCATATGGGCATCGAAGGAACAGCCCACGCCGCAATAGGCGCAGGTGGTCTTGACCACATGTTCCGGCGTGCCGGTCTGGATCACGGTGTTTTCCAGCAGCGCGTCGGTCGGGCAGGCCTGCACGCAGGCGCCGCAGCTTACGCAATCCGAGGACAGGAAATCATCGCTGGCCATCCCGGCCGAAACATGGCTGTCCCATCCCCGCCCGGCGATGGTCAGCGCAAACGTGCCCTGCACCTCCTCGCAGGCCCGCACGCAGCGCGAACAGACGATGCATTTCGAGGGATCGAAGGTGAAATAGGGGTTCGATGCGTCCAGCGGCAGGCCCTCGGCATTGCCGGGATAGCGCTGGTGGTTGCGCCCTTCGGTATAGCGCACATCGCGCAGGCCCACGGCCGAGGCGACCGCGTGCAGTTCCGAATCCGCCAGCGCATTGCATGCCAGCGCATCGCGCGGATAGTCGGACATATACAGTTCGACCACGCCGCGGCGGATGCGGCTGATCGCGTCGGTCTGGGTGTGGACGACCATGCCCTCGGCGACGGGTGTGGTGCAACTGGCGGGCGTGCCGCGCATGCCCTCGATCTCGACCACACAGACCCGGCACGACCCGAACGCCTCAAGATTGTCGCTGGCGCACAGCTTGGGGATAGTGATCCCGGCCTCGGCCGCCGCGCGCAGAACCGAGGTGCCTGTCGGGACCGTTACCGACAGCCCGTCGACGCTCAGCGTGACGTGCTGATCGGAACGGATCGCGGGTGTGCCCATGTCGCGGGACCAGTCTTTCGGGGGGATGATGAAATCTTTCATTCTGCTGCCTCCATCCGCCGGCGTCTGTCAAAGCCGCTGCGGTCGGTGAAATCATCCGGGAAATGGGTCAGGGCGGACATCACCGGATAGGGCGCGAAGCCGCCGAGGGCGCAAAGACTGCCCCATTTCATCGTGTTGCAAAGATCGGTGAGGATCGCGACCGCCTCGGTTTCCCCGGCGGCGATCCGGTCGATGGTCTCGATGCCGCGGATGCTGCCGATCCGGCAGGGCGTGCATTTGCCGCAGCTTTCGACCGCACAGAACTCCATCGCGAAACGGGCCAGTTCCAGCATGTCGGCGGTGTCGTCAAAGACCACGATCCCGGCATGACCCAGAAGCCCCTCCTTGCCGGCCAGCTCCTCATAGCCGAAGGGCGTGTCGAACTGGTCGGGGGGAATATAGGCGCCCAGCGGACCGCCGACCTGCACCGCCTTGACCGGGCGGCCGCTGGCCGTGCCGCCGCCGATCTCGTTCACGATCTGGCCAAGCGTCATGCCGAAAGGCGCCTCGTACAGCCCCGCATAGCGGACGTTCCCGGCGATCTGGATCGGCATGGTGCCCTTGGACCGGCCGATGCCCAGATCCGCATAGGCGGCGGCGCCATTGGCCATGATCCACGGCACCGCCGCCAGCGACAGCACGTTGTTGACCACCGTCGGCCGTCCCAGAAAACCCTGCAATGCCGGCAGCGGCGGTTTGGCGCGGACGACGCCGCGCCTACCTTCAAGGCTGTTTAGAAGGCTGGTTTCCTCGCCGCAGACATAGGCGCCCGCGCCGACCCGCACCTCCATGTCAAAGGCCGTATCGCCGTCCGGCGACCGGTCCAGCAACCCGTTCTGCCGCGCGATGCGTATGGCGCTTTCCATGGCGCGGATCGCGTCGGGGTATTCGCTGCGGATATAGACATAGCCTTGCGCGGCCCCGACGGCGAAAGCCGCGATCGCCATCCCCTCGATCAGGCAGAAGGGATCGCCCTCCATCAGCATGCGGTCGGCGAATGTGCCGCTGTCGCCCTCATCCGCGTTGCAGATGACATATTTCCGCGCCGCCTTGGCCCCGGCCACGGTTTTCCACTTTATCCCGGTCGGAAAACCGGCGCCGCCGCGGCCGCGCAAACCGGAATCGGTGACCATCTGAACCGTCGCCGCCGGCCCCGCCGCGCGTGCGGCCCGCAGCCCGGCCATACCGCCGTTCGCTTCATATTCCGCGAAGGAAAGCGGATCGGTAAGGCCGACACGGGCAAAGGTCAGGCGCTGTTGGTCGCGTATCCACGGGATGTCGTCGACCGGCCCCAAAGCCAGTGATCCGCCATCCCATAATTGCCCCACATCCGCGGGCGTCATCGGCCCGAAGCCATGGCGGGCGCCGTCGCGCTCGACCTCGACCAACGGCTCCAGCCAGATCATGCCCCGCGTCCCGTTGCGGACGATTTCGACGGTTTCGCCGCGCCGCTCGGCCTCGGCCAGAACGGCGGCAGCAACCGCGTCGGCGCCAAGGGCGCGGGCGGCTGCGTCGATGGGTACCCAGATCCGCATCAGCGTCCCTCCTGCGCCATGGCCACCAGATCGGCCGCATCCGCCCGTCCGATCAGCCGGTCACCCAGCTGCGCCGAGGGCGCGCAGGCGCAAAGCCCAAGGCAGAACACCGGCTCGAGCGTGATCCGCCCGTCGGCGGTGGTCTGATGCCAGTCGATCCCCAGCGCCTTCCGGACCTGGGCGGCAAGCTGATCGGCACCCATGGACTTGCAGGCCTCGGCGCGGCACAGGCGCAGGACATGGGCGCCGGCGGGCTCGGCGCGAAAATCGTGATAGAACGTGACGACGCCATGAACCTCGGCCCGGGTCATGCCAAGCGCCACCGCTATGCGCGGCTGCACCGGCTCGGGGATGAACCCGTATTCGGCCTGAATGTCGTGCAGAATCGGCAAAAGCGGACCTTCGCGCCCGGCGTGGGTCGCGATGATTTCATTCAGACGCGCGGCCATCTCGGGGTCGATCGGCGGCATCGCGGCCTGAGCTTTGGGCTTGTCGGCGTCTTCGGCCTTGAATTTCGGCATCTTTGGCTGGCTCTCGGGCTAACGAACGAAGTGCATTGTAACGGCGCAACGATAGTCATATCAATCGCGACTTACCGTGGTTCAATTGAAAACTTCAATCAATAGAGCCGATTTCACGGGCGATCCTTAATAGCGCCTCGATGATGGGCGATTGCGGTTCCTTATCGGCGACGACCAGTCCGATCAGATGCCCTTGCCCGGGCAGATCGCGGGCCCTGACCCCGGCCGGCAGCGACATGCCCACGGCCACGGCGCGCGGCAGAACCGTCGCCCAATCGCCCTTGGCGACATGCGACAGGATCGCCAGCATGGAATTGCTTTCGACCCGCGGCCCGGTGACGGCATCGCCCAGATGGCGGTCGACGATGCGGCGGTTCTGCATGTCGGGGGTCAGCAGGCACAGCGGCCGGGCGGCGGCCTCGGCCCAGGTCACCGGACCGGACTTGCCGTCGCGGTCACCGCCGTCGATCAGGCAATAGGATTCGCGATACAGGGGCTGCACCTGCACCCGGCCCAGCGCCTCACTGTCCAGATAGGTCAGCCCGGCGTCGAGTTCGAGCGCGGCGATCTCGTGCCGGATCTCGTCCGAGGAACGCGAGAGGATCGAGACGGCGGCGCCCGGGTGACGGTCCAGAAACGGCGCGGTCAGCGTCGCCACACGCGGCATCGCCGTCGGGATCACGCCCAGACGCAGCCGCCCGGTCAGCCCTTCGCGGCCGGCGCGCAGCTCGGCCTGCATGGTGCGGGCATCGCCCACGATGCGGCGCGCCCAGTCCAGCACCCGCTCGCCCTCGGGGGTCAGGTCCTGAAACCGGCTGCCCCGGCTTATCAGCCGCGCGCCCAGTTGATCCTCCAGCGCGCGAATGGCCGTCGAAAGGGTGGGCTGGGTGATGCCCAGTTCCTCGGCCGCGCGGCCGAAATGCCGCGTCCGAGCCAGCACCATGAACATGTTCAGCCGGTCGATCACTCCGTCAGCCTATCAGCCGCGCCAGTCGGGGATAAGTGCAGTCGGTGATAAGTGGGGTCGGTGATAGATGCGGGCCGGGACAAACGCGGGCCGGGAAAGCCGGGGTCAGGGGCGCGCGCCGGGCGGCTGCTGCCGCGCCAGACGCCGTTCGATATAGGCGCGCAATTCCTCGACCTCGGCGCGGCTTTCGCCCAGCGCCTCGGTCGACGCCTGAAGCTCGCCCTCGACCTCGGTCAGGCGGACCTTGATCCGGCTCTCGGCCGCTTCCAGATCGGCGACGGCCTGATCGCGGGCCTCCTCGGCGTCATGCAATTCGCGTGCCAGATTGTCGAGCTGGCTCATATCGGCCCGGGTCACCCGGGTCAGCCGGTGAAATATCCACGAGGCGATCCAGCCCAGAACGAACGTCGCAAACAGGATGATCGCCGTTGCGGTGATGAATTCGGTTCTGTTCATGCCGGATCCCTTGCTGCCTATTCCGTCGTTTCCGTGTCGTCGACCAGCCCGGCGTCGGTCCCTTCATTCCCGCCGTCCCCATCGCTCACGTCGTTCATGGCCGGCGCGTCGTCCGGTCTTGCCTGCGGCCGCGGCGTGCGCGGCCCCGGGGTCCAGACCGGCAGGCGCTTGGCCTCTTCCTCGGCGATAGCATCGGCCTCGGCCTCGGCCTTGGCGGCGCCTTCGGCGTCAAGCGGCGCATCCGGCTCGCTATCCGCCGCCGGAATATCGGCCGGCGAGATCAGCTCTTGCGCAAGGGGCGTGGTCAGGGGCGGCAGAATCTCCAGTTCGGGCGGCGGTTTCGTCGGGGCCTTCTGGTCAATGGTGACGCCGGACACGACCGGGGCAGGTTTCGGCGCGCTCGCCGTGACCGGGGCTTCGGAAAGCAGCCGGAACTCGATCCGCCGGTTCGCCTCGCGCCCGGCGTCGGTCTCATTGGTGGCAACGGGATGGCTTTCGCCGTAACCGCGCGCGGTCAGATTGGCGGTATTGATGCCCGCACCCGCCATCGCGCGCAGAACCGCCTCGGCCCGTCCGGCCGAAAGCTTCTGGTTGAAATCCTCGCTGCCCTGCGAATCGGTATGGCCGCCGATCTCCATCTGGAAATCGTCGCATTGGTCCATGGCCTCGGTCAGCCGCGCCAGCGTCGCCTTGGGATCGCCCGAAATCTCGCTTTTGGCGGGCTCGAACCCGATCTCGCTTTCGGCCATGACGTTGTTCAGCCGGTCGACGCATTGGGTGCCGCTGGGAAGGCCCAGCATCGGGTCGAGCCTGCGGTCATAGCCGATGGCAAGCTCATAGCGGGCGCCCTCGCCCAGACGCCGCGACAGGATCCGCGCCGCCGTGTCGGATGCCGTGCGGCTGCCCGACACCCCGTCCAGACGCACCATGTCCGGGCTGACCGTGACCATGCCGCTTTCCAGATCGGCAAGCGCCTCGAGCGCGCCGATGGCACGGATCGTCCAGCCGTCCGGGACCGAAGGATCGCTGCGCAAGGTCGAATTCACCCGCGAAAACCGCGACCGGGCCAGCGATTCGACCGTTTCGCGCATGCGGTCATCGGTGATCGTGCCGTCCAGCGTGATGGTGCCGTCGCCAGGCGAATGGGCGGTGAATGTCGCCGGGTCGGGTTCCTGCACGGCGGGCGCGTCCAGATTGGCGGTCAGGTCGAACACATCGGGCAGCGCGCTTTGCAGCCGCCCGATGGCCTTGTCGAAATCCTCTTGCTTGACCGACGCGGGCGCGTGCAGCGTGATGTCGACATTCGACAGCGTGACATCCCCCCGTCCCAGTTCCGCCAGCGCCTGAATCGCCGGCACCGCGGCCTTGGCCCAGTCTGGCGTCGGCACCCCAAGCCCCAGCACGCAATCCGGCGCGCCCTTCACCCCGGCCTCGGTCCCCGCACGCAGGATGCGGGTCCGGGCGTCTTCGGTGTCGGCGGCGCAGGCGTCGAAACGCGGCCCCTTGTCGTCGATGACGAAACGCAGCGTGAACGGCGCGATCACCGGGCGCGGCGCGCTGATGTCGGTGACCAGCGTGACCGAGCGCGGCTTCTTGCCGGTCAGATCGGCCTCGATCCGGGCCTTTTCCTCGGCGCTGTCGGTGATCGCGGTGATCTCGACCTTTCCGGCCGAGACCGAGACCTTGGTGCGCGGCAGCGCCTTTACCGCCGCCAGCCCGAAATCAAGCGCCTCGCGCCAGCCGGGCGGCGTGGGATAGTCGGCGGCTTCCAGCAGATCGGCGACCTTGCCCTGCCCGGCCGACAGCGACAGGGCCGCGACGATGGACTTGCGGTCGGTGTCGGCCGGTACCAGCCCGATCAGGGACACGCCCTTGTCGTTGCGAAGAAACTCGACCGAGAAGGCCGGCGCCGCGATGGCCTCACGCGGTTTGACGGTCATGTCGTCAACCACGCGGTTCTGTTCGACCGCGCTGCCGGCCTGCGCCACCGCGCGCGAACGCAGCGCCTCGGACGGTGCCTCGCCGGTCAGCTGCACTTGCAGGCCGTCGGTCTTGACCGAAACCCAGTCGAAACCGCCTTGGCGCAAGACCTGCGTCACCTGCTTGTTCGATATATCCTCGATATAGCCGGCGGCCTGCGTCGCCCCCAGCCAGCACAGCCCCCCGGCCCCGGCCAACATGGCAAGGGCCGCCAGCCGGGCAGGAAGTTGCGAGCGGGTGCGGCGGGGTGGGGGATTTGTCAAGGACCGGGTCTTTCGGCTGTTGATGACGGCAGTTTCCTACGCCCGGAAAGCGGATTTCGCAATCACGCCAACGCCGCAAGTGTCAGAAACAGGGTCACGATCACGCCAGCGTCGCGGTTGGAACGGAACAGCGTGATCAATCCGGCGTCGTTTCCGATCTCGAATCGGCGCCATTGCCGGAACAGGTGCAGGCTAAAACCGACAGGCGCGGCAAGCGAAAGCAACCGCGCCAGCGCGCCCCCCGCCGGGACGACCAGAATCGCGGCCAGCATCAGCAGGACGGACAGTCCGCCGAATACCGCGAGCCAGCCCGGCGTCTTTTCCGCGAATAGGCGGGCGGTGGATTTCACGCCGATCAGCGCGTCGTCCTGAATGTCCTGATGGGCATAGATGGTGTCATAGAACAGCGTCCACGCGATCCCCGACAGCCACAAAAGCAGCGGCGCCGCGCCGAACGGCGCGCCATGCGCCGCCCATGCGACGAAAATCCCCCAGTTGAAGGCGAAGCCCAGAAAGACCTGCGGCCACCAAGTGAACCGCTTGGCGAAAGGATAGATCGCGACCAGCCCGAGCGAAGCCACCCCCCAGATGATCGCCGACCATCCCAGCGTCAGCAGGATCACCGCGCCCGTCACCAGTTGCGCCCCGAGCCACAGGAACGCGCCCCTGACACTGACCTGACCCGAGGGAATCGGCCGCGATCTGGTGCGCGCGACCCGCGCGTCAAAGTCGCGGTCGGTGATGTCGTTCCAGGTACAGCCGGCGCCCCGCATGACCAACGCGCCGATCCCGCAGGCCAGCGCGATCCACAGGTCGAACAGCCCGGCCCGGCCCGTCGCCATCATCGCCAGCGCCAGACCCCACCAGCAGGGCAGCAGCAACAGCCATGTCCCGATCGGCCGGTCGGCGCGCGACAGGCGCAGCCATGGTTTCCACGCCTCGGGCGCGTAAAGATCGACCAGATTATCGGCGGGCGCATCGGCGACTTGCGCCGGGGCCACGGGACGGGCAGGTTGCATCTTCGACTACAGGACCACTTCATGGCGAATGTCAGACTATATCTTGATCGTCCGCTTGGCCCCATGCAAGCGGTGGCGGTCGACGGGCCGCAGGCGCATTACCTTTTCGCGGTGATGCGGCTTGAGGTCGGGGCGTCGGTCGAGCTGTTCAACGGCCGCGACGGCAGTTGGTCCGCGACCGTGCAGAAAGCCGGCAAGCGCAATGGCGAATTGCTGTGCCAAAGCCAATCCGCCCCGCAACGAAACCCGCCCGACCTGTGGCTGATCTTCGCGCCGATCAAGAAGGCGCGCACCGATTTCATCGTCGAAAAGGCGGCCGAGCTTGGCGTGGCGCGAATCCTGCCCGTCCAGACCGACCACACCAATTCCGAACGCATCCGGCAGGACCGACTTCAGGCCCATGCCATCGGGGCGGCCGAACAATGCGGCGGGAATTTCGTGGCCGCCGTCACCGATCTGACCAGCCTTTCCCGGCTTCTGGACGGTTGGGACCCGGCGCGGCGGATCCTCTGGGCCGACGAATCGCGCGCCGGACCGGCCGAGACGCTCGCCGGGCTGCCCGCCGGGCCCTGGGCGATCCTGATCGGCCCCGAGGGCGGCTTTTCGGCGGCCGAGCGCGCGCGGCTGGCGCAATTGCCGTTTGTCGATCCGGTCAGCCTTGGTCCGCGCATCCTGCGCGCCGACACCGCCGCGGTCGCCGCGATCAGCCTGTGGCAGGCGGCTCTGGGCGACTGGCGCGGCCGTCCTGCGACAACCTGACCCGGTTTCGCGTCAAAAAAGGGTCGCAATGTCAGGCAGATTTGCTTGACACCCCCACCCCGATCCGAAACATCTGGTCAAACTGACTGTGAAAGAGTTCATGCCGCCGATTTTGATCGCACTCCTGCCGTTTATCGGTGCCCTGTTACCCGGCCTTCTGGTCCGTTCTGGACGCTCGGCCGCAGCGATTTCCTGTGGGACGACCACACTGGCCGCGCTGATCGGATTATGGCTGGATGCGCCCGAGATCATTGCCGGAAGACCCGTCGTCAGCCAGTTGAACTGGGTTCCGATGCTGGGGCTCAGCGCCGATTTCCGGGTCGACGGGCTGGGCCTTCTGTTCGGCACATTGATCCTTGGGATCGGGCTGCTGATCATCATC
Source organism: Paracoccus pacificus (assembly GCF_042680785.1). NCBI lineage: Bacteria > Pseudomonadati > Pseudomonadota > Alphaproteobacteria > Rhodobacterales > Paracoccaceae > Paracoccus > Paracoccus pacificus. Next base: position 80,960 of record NZ_JBHUEN010000043.1, on the reverse strand, counting down.
TACGCCCGGTTTTACCTGTCCCGCAAAGACCCGGCCGGTCAGTTCTATACCTATCTGATGCTGTTCCAGGGCGCGATGATGGGCATCGTGCTGTCGGACAACATCCTGCTTTTGCTGATTTTCTGGGAAATCACCTCGCTTTCCTCATTCCTGCTGATCGGGTTCTGGAAGCACCTGCCCGAGGGGCGGCAGGGCGCGCGCATGGCGCTGACGGTGACCGGGTTCGGCGGGCTTGCGATGATCGCCGGGGCGCTGATCCTTGGCCAGATCTCCGGCACCTATTCGATCAGCGAGATGCTGACCCAGCGCGCCGCGATTCAGGCGAGCCCGCTTTACCTGCCGGCGCTGCTGCTGATCCTGCTGGGCGCCTTCACCAAATCGGCGCAATTCCCGTTCCATTTCTGGCTGCCGCACGCCATGGCCGCGCCGACGCCGGTCAGCGCCTATCTGCACTCGGCCACCATGGTGAAGGCGGGGATATTCCTGATGGCGCGGCTTTGGCCGGTGCTGTCGGGGACCGCCGAATGGTTCTGGATCGTCTCGGTCACCGGGCTGATCACCATGGTATTGGGCGCCTATATCGCGCTGTTCAAGGACGATCTGAAGGCGATTCTGGCCTATTCCACGGTATCGCACCTTGGGCTGATCACCATGCTGCTGGGCTTTTCCACGCCCATCGCGGTGGTCACCGCCGTCTTTCACATCATCAACCATGCCACCTTCAAGGCCTCGCTGTTCATGGGTGCGGGCATCATCGACCACGAGGTCGGGACCCGCGACATCCGCCGTCTTGGCGGTCTGCGGCGGCTGATGCCGCTGACCTGCGTGCTGATGGTGCTGGCGGGGCTGTCGATGGCGGGCATCCCTCCGCTGAACGGCTTTCTGTCCAAGGAAATGATGCTGGAGGATGCCGCCCACGAACCGGCCTGGGCATTCCCGGTGTTCGCGACGCTGGGGGCGATGATCTCGGTCGGTTATTCGCTGCGGCTGATTTTCTTCACCTTCTGGGGACCCGAGCGCGACGATTACCCGCAAAAACCGCATGATCCCGGGTTCTGGCTGTGGATCTCGCCGGCGGTTCTGGTGGTTCTGGTCGTCGCGATCGGGCTGATGCCGCGGACCATCGCCGGCCCGCTGGTGTCGGTCTCGGCGCGCGATGTCATGGGCATGGCCGCCGCACTTCCGGAATACCATCTGAGACTGTGGAACGGCTTCACCCCGGCGCTGTGGATGTCGATCATCGCGGTCGCGGGCGGCGTGGCGATCGTGCTGATGTACCGGCCGCTGCGCGCCTTGTGGGCGGCCCTGCCGCACCCGGATGCAAAGACCATGTTCGATGCGCTGTGGTGGGGGGCGATGCGCGCCGCGCGCCGCATCACCGACCGGCTGCACGACGGATCGATGCCCAACGCGCTGGCGGCCTTGGTGCTGACGGTGATGGGGACGGCGGCACTGGCATGGTTCACCGGACAGGTCGGCCCGCAGACGCGACCGATGCTGCCCGCCGACCCGATCAGCGTGATCGCGTGGATCATGCTGATGATGGGCACGGTCTGTATGCTGCTGTTCCATCGCAACCGGCTTTTGGCGCTGGTTCTGGTCGGCATCGTCGGGCTGATCGTCTCGGTCAGTTTCGCCTATCTGTCGGCCCCCGATCTGGCGCTGACGCAGGTCTCGGTCGAGGTGGTCACGGTGGTTCTGCTGCTCTTGGCGCTGAACTTCCTGCCCAAAAGCACGCTGCTTGAGACGCGCGACAGCCTGCGCGGCTTTCAGGCCTTCGTGGCGGGGCTGGCCGGTCTTGGGTTCGGCGGGCTTGCCTATGCGATCATGCGGCGCGATTCGTCGTTTGAATCGATCGCGAACTATCATCTGGCCAACAGCTATACCGGCGGCGGCGGCCATAACGTCGTCAACGTGATCCTCGTCGACTTCCGGGGCTATGATACGTTCGGCGAGATCACCGTGCTTGGCATCGCCGCGCTTGCGATCTTTGCCCTGACCGAGACCCTGCTGGTCGGCACATCCTCGCGCCGGTTGCGCGGCTGGGTCTATGATCAGCCCCGCGCCGGCGACCGGCACCCGCTGCTTCTGGTCGTGGCGACGCGGCTGATCCTGCCGATTTCGCTTGTCGTGGGGCTGTTCATCTTCCTGCGCGGCCATAACGAGCCGGGCGGCGGCTTTGTCGCCGGTCTGGTCGTGTCGGTGTCGCTGGTCATGCAATACATGGCGTCGGGCTTTGCCTGGACGCAGGACCGCCAGCGCGTCCCCTATCACGTGCTGATCGGCCTGGGCGTGGTGGCGGCGGGGATCACAGGGATCGGCGCATGGTTCTTTGACCTGCCGTTCCTGACCTCGACCTATGGCTATTTCCGCATCCCCCCGCTTGAGAAATTCGAGCTGGCGACCGCGATGGGCTTCGATCTGGGCGTGTTCCTGTGCGTCGTCGGCGCGGTGATGCTGGCGCTGAACTCATTGTCGCGGATCGCACGGCGGGCGGGGCAGTCGGTGAATATCGACCCGATGGACATCTATCACAAAGGCCCAACGGAATCGGTCAGGGAGGCGGGACAATAATGGAGTTTCTGGTCGCCACCGCCATCGGCGCGATGACCACCGCCGGGGTCTATCTGATCCTGCGGCTACGGACCTTTGCCGTCGTGCTGGGCATGACGATGCTGTCCTATGCCATCAACGTGTTTCTGTTCGTGACCGGACGACTGGTGCTGAACGCCCCGCCGATCCTGACCGATGGTGTCACCCGCTATACCGATCCGATCCCGCAGGCGCTGGTGCTGACGGCGATCGTGATCTCGTTCGGGATGACCGCGCTTCTGGTCATGCTGGCGCTTGGCTCGTATCTCGAGGAAGACGACGAACATATCGACATGCCGCCCGCGGATCGGATCCGCCCGCGCAAGCCTGCGGCCCCGCAAGACAAACCCGCAGGACCCACCGAATGAACCACTGGATTATAGCCCCGGTCATCCTGCCGGCGCTGCTGGCGCCGCTGATCATCCTGTGGATGCGTCACGACATCGTTCTGGCGCGGGTGTTCTCGACCCTTGGCACCGCGGCCCTGATCGGCATCGCGGTCTGGCTGAACGTGATCTCGGCGGACGGCGAGATCACGGTCTACCGGCTGGGGAACTGGCCGGCGCCCTTCGGCATCGTGCTGGTTCTGGACCGGCTTGCGGCGCTGATGATCCTGCTGACCGGCATACTGGCGCTGGTCGTGCAGTTCTACGCCATCGGCTCGGGCTGGGACAAACGCGGCTGGCATTTTCACGCGCTTTGGCAGTTCCAGTTGATGGGCGTGTGCGGCGCCTTTCTGACCGGCGACGCCTTCAACCTTTTCGTGTTTTTCGAGGTTCTGCTGATCGCGAGCTATGGGCTGATGATCCACGCGGGCGGCGGATTGCGGCTGCGCGCCGGGGTTCAGTATGTGGTCTACAACCTTGCCGGCTCGACCCTGTTTCTGGCCGCGCTGGGGGTGCTTTATGCGGTCACCGGCACGCTGAACATGGCCGATCTGGCGGGCCGGGTGGCCGAGATGCCGGCCTCGGATTCGGCGCTGCTGAGGACCGGGGCGGTGCTGCTGATGCTGGTGTTCGCGGTCAAGGCGGCGCTGGTGCCGCTGCATTTCTGGCTGCCCTCGACCTATGCCAACGCGCCCGGTCCGGTTGCGGCACTGTTCGCGATCATGTCGAAGGTCGGGATCTATGGGATCATCCGGTTCTTTTCGCTGGTGTTTCCGCAGGACGGCGCGATCGAGAACATGGCGACCGATCTGCTGTTGCCGGCCGCGCTTATCACCATGGTCATCGGCATGATCGGGGTGCTTGGTGCCCGCAACTTGTCCCGGCAGGCGGCTTTTGCCGCCATCGGGTCGGTCGGGACGCTGATGCTTGCCGTCGCGCAATTCGATCAATACGACACGACAGCGGCGCTTTACTATCTGCTGCATTCGACATTCTCGGCGGCGATGCTGTTTCTGGTCGTCGACATGATCGCCGCGCGCCGAAACGGCGATGTCTGGCTGCATGTCACCCGACCGCTGATCGGTCGCAGCGGGCTGGTCGCGTCGCTGTTCTTTGCCGCCGCCATCGCCGTCGCCGGCATGCCGCCGCTGTCCGGTTTCATCGGCAAGCTGATGATCCTGAACGCAACGCGCGACATGCCGGACGCGCCCTGGGTCTGGGGCGCGATACTGATCACCTCGCTGATGGCGATCGTCGGTATGACCCGGGCGGGCTCGGTGGTTTTCTGGAAATGCTGGACGCCCGAGAACCCGCCGCCCGCGCCCTATGACCGGGCATCCGATGTCGAGGTCGAAGCCGAACAGGCCAATCCGGCCGGGACACCCTCTTACGTGCAGGCACTGGGCCCGGCGCCGTGGCTGGCCTTTGCCTCGGTGATGACGCTGCTGGCGCTGATGGTGGCGCTGACGGTTGCCGCCGGACCTGTGACGAACTGGATGGCCGCGATCTCGGAGCAGTTGTTCAACCCGGCTGATTACATCAACGCCGTTCTGACCAATCAGGGGGCGACGAAATGATGACGCGCCTGCTGCCGCATCCGCTTCTGTCGGTCTTGATCGTTCTGACGTGGATGATGCTGGTCAACAGCTTTTCATGGGCGAGCCTAGTGTTCGCGGTGCTTCTGGGCATCGTCGTGCCGCAGATCACCGACGCCTATTGGCCGGACCGGCCGCGCATCAGGCACCCGTTGCGGATGATCGAATATGTGCTGATCGTGTTGTGGGACATCTGCAAGGCCGATGTCGTGGTCGGGCAGATCATCCTGTTCAAGCCGAACCGGAACCTGCGCCCGGCATGGATCACCGTGCCGCTTGACCTGACCTCGCCCGAGGCGATCGCGGTTCTGGCCAGCACCATCACGCTGACCCCCGGAACGCTGACCGCCGACCTGTCCGAGGATGGGCACGCGCTTCTGGTCCATTGCCTGCACGCCCCCGACCCGCAGGCCGTCATCGACGAGATCAAATCGCGCTATGAAGCCCGGCTGAAGGAGATTTTTCCATGATCACCTATGCCCTCTGGTTCGCCTTTGGCTGCTTTGGCATCGCGCAGCTATGTTGCCTGTATCGGGTGGTCTTTTCTCCGGGCGTGCCCGACCGGGTGCTGGCGCTGGACACCATGGCGCTGAACATGATCGCCTTGCTGACGCTGGTCGGGCTGCTGTTCGGAACCCGGATGTATTTTGAGGTCACGCTTCTGTTTGCGATGATGGGCTTCGTGTCGACGGTGGCCTATGCCAAATTCATCCTGCGCTGCGACATAATCGAGTAGATGCCGATGGATCTGGTGATCGAAATCTTTATCTCGCTGGCTCTGGTGATCGGGGGCGCCTTCGGGCTGATCGGCTCGCTTGGTCTGGTGAAGCTGCCCGATCCGATGACCCGGCTGCACGGGCCGTCAAACACCGCGACGCTTGGGGTCGGCGCGGTGCTGATCGCGTCGATGGCGTGGTTCTGGGGGATTCAGGGTGAATTCAGCTGGCACGAGATCCTGATCACGATCTTTGTCGCCGTCACCGCCCCGGTGACCAGCCTGTTCATCGCCAAGGCGAACATGCATCGCAACCTGACGCCCGCGGATCTGCCCGACCCGGGCCGTGGCGAAGATTGGGCGACGTTCGGCGAATCGGGTGCGCAGGATGTCACCGGCGGTCCGCCGCGTGACGACCGCGGGGGCGAATAGACCGCCCCCGGATCGTCATTTCAGCCGCCATTCAGATGGTTTGACCGACCCACGCGGCTCGACCTGCGCGGCGCGATCTGCCCGGCCCTGCGCGATCCGGCCCAGCCCGTTCCGACCGCGCTCAGATCAGACCAGCATGGGCAAGCGCCGCGTCGATCTGCGCGCGCGCCGGCTCTGACAGCGGCACCAGCGGCAGACGAACCCGCGCGTCGCACAGGCCAAGCCGCGACATGGCGTATTTGGCCCCGACCAGCCCCGGTTCCACGAAGATCGCCACATGCAGCGGCATCAGCCGGTCCTGATACTCCAGCGCCGTGGCGAAATCGCCGCGCAGCGTGGCGTCCTGAAACTCGGCGCACAGGCGCGGCGCGACATTCGCGGTCACCGAAATGCAGCCGACGCCGCCGTGGGCGTTAAAGGCAAGCGCGGTGTCGTCGTTGCCCGAAAGCTGGACGAAATCCTTGCCGCAGGTGATCCGCTGCAGGCTGACCCGCTCCAGCTTGCCGGTGGCGTCCTTGACCCCGATGATCCGGGGCAGCCGCGCCAACTCACCCATGGTTTCGGGCGACATGTCGATGACCGAGCGCGGCGGAATATTGTAGATGATAATCGGAATATCGGCCGCGTCATGCAGTTCGGTGAAATGCGCGATCAATCCGGCCTGGGTGGGCTTGTTGTAATAGGGCGTCACCACCAGCGCGGCATCGGCGCCGACCTCGGCCGCGAACCGGACCAGCCCCACCCCTTCGCGGGTCGAATTCGACCCGGCGCCGGCGATCACCGGCACCCGCCCCGCCACCGTCTCGACGACGATGCGGATGACCTCGCGGTGTTCCTCATGGGTAAGGGTCGGGCTTTCGCCGGTCGTTCCCACCGGAACGATGCCCTTGCTGCCCTCGGCGATGTGCCATTCGATCAGCTTTTTCAGCGTGTCCGTATCCAGCTCGCCGTTCGGGGTGAACGGCGTGATGAGGGCGGGAAGAGACCCTTTGAACATGACACGCTCCTGTTGCGATTCCAGATCAGCCGCGGGCGGTCCGCCGCGCGGTGGCGGGAACCTATCCATATCATCCGGAATTGCCAAGGTTGTGAGTTGCCGCGCGCCGGGCGGTCGCGCAAATTGGCGACCATGATGTATCCTTTCCGGCACATTCTGGCCGCCGCATTGCTGGCGACGACGGTTTCGGCCGCCCCGGCGGTTGCCGAGGACGCGGGCGCGCTGCGGCGCGCCATGGGCTATGCGGGGGTCAAGGACTGGCCCGCCGCCGTCGCCGCCGCCGATCAGTCGGGGCCCATCGCCCGGGCGCTGATCGACTGGATGCGGCTGCGCGCGGGCAATGGCAGCTTTGCCGAATATCAGGCCTTCGCCGCCGCTTACCCCGACTGGCCGGGCATGGACCTGCTGTATCGCCGGGCCGAGGCGCGGATGACGCCCGCGACCCCCGGCGTTCTGGCGTGGTTCAGCGAAAGGCAGCCGCTGACCATGGCGGGCGCCGATGCGCTGATCGCCGCGCGGATCGCGGCGGGCGACAAGGCGGGCGCCGCGGCCGAGGCCAAGCGGGCGTGGCTGACCATGGACTTCGATCCCGTGCAGGAGGACGCCTTTGCCAACCGTCATCAGACGGAATTGCTGCAATGGCACGAGGAACGAGTGTTCGCCCTTCTGGACCGGGGCGAATGGCAGGCGGCGCAGCGGATGCTTGACCGCGCCTCGCCCGCGGCCGCGCCACTGGCCAATGCCCGCATCGCGCTGCAATCGGGGCGACGCGAGGGGGTGGACGGGCTGATCCTGGCCCTGCCCGACGCCCAGCGACAGGATGCCGGGCTGGCGATCGACCGCTTCAACTGGCGTCGCAAGGCCAAGATGACCGATCTGGCCCGCGATCTGCTGATCGAGCGATCCACCAGCGCCAAGGCCCTTGGCCGCCCCGAGGCATGGGCGGGCCCCCGCGCCGATTACGTGCGCGCCGCGCTGCGGGCCGGTGACTGGGCGCTGGCCGAGAAGATCGCGCGCAACCATTTCCTGCCGCCCGGCGCCCCCGAATATTCCGATCTGGAATGGCTTGCGGGCTATGCCGCGCTGCGGGCCGGGGCCAACGACCGGGCACTGGGTCATTTCCGGCATCTGGAAACCGTGGTCGGCGCGCCGATCAGCCTGTCGCGCGCATTGTATTGGCAGGGCCGCGCGCTTGAGGCGGCGGGCGATCAGGCCGCCGCCAACGCCGAATTCGCGCGCGCGGCCGGGCATCAGTCGACCTATTATGGCCAGCTTGCGGCCGAACGTCTGGGCCAGGCCATGACGCCCGATCTTGCGGTCGCGGGCCGTGCCGTCGAAACCCTGCCGCAATGGCGTGGCACGCCCTTGCGCAACAGTTCGGTCTGGCAGGCGGCGGTCTGGGCGAACGCGGCGGGCGACAGCGATCTTTCACGGCGCTTCCTGCTGCAACTGGCCGAAACCGCCCCGCCCGACGACATCGCCCGCATGGCGCGCATGGCGCTGGAATGGCGACAGCCCCATGTCGCACTGCGGCTGGCCAAGGCAGCGGCGTCGAAGGGCGCGGTCTGGCCCGCCGCCTATTTCCCGCTGACCGGGCTTGAGACCCATCCGCTCGGGCTGCCGCCGGAACTGGTCATGGCCATCGCCCGCCGCGAAAGCGAGTTCAACGTCTCGGTCGCCTCGGGGGCGGGTGCGCTGGGTCTGATGCAGGTCATGCCGGATACGGCGCGGATGATGGCCCAAAAGCTCGGCGTTCCGTATGAGCGCGCGATGCTGACCGAAAGCGCCGATTACAACGCCCGCATCGGCTCGGCCTATCTGACTGGGCTGCGCGACCGCTTCGGTCCCTCAATCGCGCTGGTCGCCGCAGGCTATAACGCCGGTCCCGGCAGACCGGCGCGCTGGATCACCCAGTTTGGCGATCCGCGAAATCCGAACACCGATCCGGTCGATTGGGTCGAGATGATCCCCTTTGACGAGACCCGGAACTATGTCATGCGGGTGGCCGAGGCGCTGCCCGCCTATCGCGCCCGGATCAAGGGCGCGCCGGTGCCGATCACGCTCATCGCCGATCTGAGCGGCGGCGGCGTCGTGCCATCGCGGCCGCCGGCGCCGCGCCCGGCGAATTTCCCGCCGCCCATACCCGAAGCAGCGCCCGAAGCCGCGCCGGAACCCCTGCCCTCGGCCATGCCGGGGTCGCAGCCTGATCCACAGTCTGAACCACAGCCCGAGATACCACCCGAGATTCAGGCCGCACCCGCCACCCAACCCGAGACCACAACCATGGCGGCGGCTGATACGCCCCCCGGCGCGGGGGCCTCGCCCCTGCTTCTGCCGCAACCGGGAACCGTGTTGGGCGCCAATCTGGCGACATCGGCGGCGTGGAACCAGGGTGTGCCGCTTATGCCTGATGCGCCGCCCGCCGCGCCCGTAACAGAGTGAACAGCCCCGCCGCCACCACGATCACCGCGCCGACGATGACATTCATCCGCAGCGGCTCGTTGAACACGCCAAAGCCGATGATGGCGATGAACACCAGTTGCAGGTACGAAAAGGGTTGCAGCGCCGACGCCTCGGCCATCTCATAGGCAAGGATCAGCAGCCAATGCGCGGATGCCGCGCAGACGCACAGCAGCAACAGCCAGATCCAGTCGGCGGGCAAAAGCGGCTGCCAGTACCAGATACCGATCAGCGTGATCGCGATGGCCCCGGAAATCCCGGTCCAGAAAAAGCTGACGACCGATGTGTCATAGCGCGCCACATAGCGGGTCAGCAGCAGATAGGTCGCATACATCGCGGCCGAGATCAGCGGCAGAACCGCCCAAGGGCTGAACACGGTCACGCCGGGGTTCAGGATCACCAGAATGCCCAGAAAACCGATCCCCACCGCCGCCCAGCGCCGCCAGCCGACCTTTTCGCCCAGTATCGGCCCCGACAGCGCCGATACCAGAAGCGGCGAGCAGGCGAATACCGCATGGGTCTCGATCAGCCCCAGCTTGACGAAGGCAAAGACGACGATGACGACCTCGCCCACCAGAAGCAGCCCGCGCAGAAGCTGGGTCCAGGGCTTCTTCGACCGGATCGCGTGCTTCAGCCCGCCGGTTGAGCGTGCGGCGATCACGGTCACGAAAACCGCCATGAACCAATAGCGCAGCATGACCACCAGAAACGGTGAATAGGCGCCGCCGAGGTGGCGCGAAATACCGTCCTGAATGGCAAAGATCAGCGCGACGAGGCAGGTCATCAGGATCGCCGCGACGGGCGGGTTGGTCGGCGCCTTGCCGGGGTTGGCCGGCGGCGGCACCTGTATCGGGGTCGTGGGCAGGTCGACGGGCTGCGGCGGCAGACGGTTCATGACAGCCTTCCGGTGGTCATATGTCTTTTGCTGCCGAAGCCGGGCTGGCGGGTGACCGCGAATCCCGCGCCCTGCAACGCCCGGCGGACGTGCCCGGCCGCGGTATAGGTCGCGAAACTGCCGCCGGGCGTGGTATGGGTCGCGACCGCCCGCAACAGCGCCGGGTCCCAAAGCTCGGGGTTGCGGGCCGGCGAAAAGCCGTCAAGGAACCACGCATCCGCCGCCCCCCGCCATTGCGGAAGCATCTGCCGCGCGTCCCCGATCACGATCCGCGCCGTCACCTGCCCCAGCGTGAATTCCCGCACCGGCCCGGTGGCATTGCCCCAAGCGGCCAGATATGCGCCGATCAGGGGGCCAAGTTCGGGAAAGGCGGTCAGGGCGCGGGCAATCTGAGCCGTCTCCATCGGTTCGGCCTCGAACGAGGTGAATCCGACCGGAACATCCGCGATCGCAGCCAGCGCCAGCAGGTTCAGCCCGGTGCCGAAACCAAGCTCGGCCACCTGAAAGCCCGGCCGCAGCCGCGCCGGCAGGTCGTTGCCGTCCAGAAACACGTGCCGGGTCTCGGCCAAGCCGCCCGACAGGCTGAAATACGGGTCGTCATAGCGCGTGGCCACCGGGATCACCCCGTCGCGCCAGTCCAGATCGGGGCCGGACCGGGCGTCCGACCCTGCGGCGTTCGGGTTTTCGTGATCACTCTGGCGGGGTATGGTCTGCATCGCGCGGCGATCCTGCGGAAAGGCAATGCGAATGGCAATCGGGAAACACCGCGTCACGGTGATGGGCGGCGGAATATTCGGGCTTTCCTGCGCCTATGCCTGTCAGCGGCTGGGAGCCCGCGTGACGGTGATCGAAAAGCGCCGCATCGGGGCCGGGTCAAGCGGCGGCACGGTCGGCGCATTGGCGCCCCACGTCCCCGAGAACTGGAACCCGAAAAAACAGTTTCAGATTGAAAGCCTGCTGATGGCGGCGGATTTCTGGGCCGGTGTCGCCGGGCTGTCGGGTATCGACCCCGGATATGCCCGCACCGGTCGCATCCAGCCCTTGCAGGACGATGCCGACATCGCCAAGGCCCGCGCCCGGGCGGCGGGTGCGGCGAAATACTGGCCCGCCTGGGCGTGGTGGCGGGTAGAGGTGGCGACCGACGCCTTTTCGCCGCTTAGCCCCACGGGTCTGGTCCTCAGCGACGGGCTGACCGCGCGGCTTGACCCTCGGGCCGCGCTGGCCGCGCTGGCGGGGGCGATCGAGGCCGCGGGGGGCGCGATCGCGCAAGGCGACCGGCCGCCCGATGATGGCGCGCCGGTGATCTGGGCGACCGGGGCCGAAGGGCTCGCGATGCTGTCGGAGGATCTGGGACGGCTGGTCGGTAACGGGGTCAAGGGACAATCGGCGACGCTGGGTTTTTCGGCCCCGGACGCGCCACAGATCTATGCCGACGGGCTCCATATCGTGCCCCATGCCGATGGCACCACCGGGATCGGATCGACCTCGGAACGCGGGGTGGATGATCCGGCAACCGACGAGGGGCTTGAGACGCTGATCGCCCGCGCCCGCGCGGTCTGTCCGGCCCTTGCCGATGCGCCGGTGATCGACCGCTGGGCCGGTTTCCGCCCCCGCGCCGTCAGCCGCGCGCCCCTGCTGGGTGCGTGGCCGGGGCGGCCGGGGCATTACGTCGCAAACGGCGGCTTCAAGATCGGCTTCGGCATGGCGCCGAAGGTCGCGCAGGTCATGGCCGATCTGGTGCTGAACGGCCGGGACGCGATCCCCGAGGGTTTTCGCCTTGTCTGAGCTTTATCAGCCCAAGGTTTATCAAGGACTTGCCGCGCCTACGTCGGCGCGTCACACTGTGCAACATCCGCCATTCCCGCCCGCGAGGACGCCATGCCCGACCTGAAAGCCGCCTTTGACGCCATCGACGCCGCCAATGCCCGCGATCCCGATCAGATCGACGGTGTGCCGGCGGCGCTGCTTTACGGGCTGCGCATGACCAGCCAGCAGGAACATCTGTATCCCGACGCATCCGACCCGCTGCGGATCGCCTGCCGTGGCCAGCATATCGAACGCTTTGCCCTGCCGCGCAGCGACTATCCCGAAAATCGCGCCGGCTATCTGGCCTGGCGGGTGGAGCAGGGGCGCCGCCACGCCGCCCGGGTCGCCGCGATCATGACCGAGGCCGGCTATGGCGCCGACGATATCGCCGCCGCCGAAAAAATGCTGCGCAAGGAAGGCATCAAGCGCGACCCCGAGGTGCAGGCGCTGGAGGATGTCGCCTGTTTCACCTTCATCCGCTGGTATCTGGGTGATTTCGGACCGACCCAGACGCCCGAGGAACTGCTGCGCATCGTCGAGAAAACCGCCCGCAAGATGTCCGCCCGGGCGCGCGGCATTGCGTTGCAGGAATTTCCGATGCCTCCCGCGCTGGCGGCCGCGTTTCGTGACTGAAAAAGCAGCACGCGCCGATCTCGGCACTGGAATACCGCTTTCACAATTCTAAATTCCGCGGCTCTGGGCTAAGCGACGGGCTGAAGGCGTTACGCTGTGGGAAAGATGACGGGCAAGGTTTATCTGATCGGCGCGGGTCCGGGCGACCCCGATCTTTTGACGGTCAAGGCCGCGCGGCTGCTGGGACAGGTGGATGCGGTCGTGTACGACCGGCTGGTCTCGCCCGGCATTCTGGCCCTCGTGCCGCCCGGTACGCAAGTGTTTCCGGTCGGGAAAACCGCCGGCCATCACTCGGTCCCGCAGCCCCGGATCAATCAGATGCTTGTTGATCTGGCGCGCGAAGGCCGCACCGTGGCCCGGCTGAAGGGCGGCGATCCGCTGATATTCGGGCGCGGCGGGGAAGAGGCCGAAACGCTCGCCGCCCATGGTATCGCCGTCGAGATCGTCCCCGGCATCACCGCCGCGCAGGGGGCCGCGGCCTCGACCGGCGTGCCGCTCACCCATCGCGGGCTGGCGGCGGGGGTGCGCTATGTCACCGGCCACCGGGCCGAGGATGTGGAACATGGCCCCGACTGGCCGGGTCTGGCCGATCCCGACACCACGCTGGTGGTATATATGGGCGCGGCGCAGATCGGCGCGATCGCCAAGGGTCTGATCGGCGCCGGGCGCGCGGCCGACACGCCGGTGCTGGCGATCTCATCGGCGACGACCCCGCAGGAAAAGCGGCTGACGGCGCGGCTCGATGGCATCGGGCAAGCGATGGCCGATGCGCCGATGCCCTCGCCGGTTCTGTTCATCATCGGCGCCGTTGCCGGGCTTTATCCGCCAGAACCGCCCGTATGAGCCGGGCGCTGATCATCTCGCACGGGCAGCCCGGCGACCCGGGCCCGCAAGAGGATGCGATACGCGATCTGGCCGCCCGGGTCGGCGCGCTGCTGCCCGATTGGCAGATCGGCGGGGCGACGCTCGCCGCGAAGGGCGCGCTTGGGGCCGCGATCGCCCGATTGCCCGACCCGCTGATCTATCCTTTCTTCATGGCCGAGGGTTGGTTCACCCGCACCGAACTGCCCCGGCGTCTGCGGGTCGCGGGCCTGCCGACCCCGCGCCAGTTGCCCGCTTTCGGCAGCGACCCGGCCCTGCCCCGGCTGGCCGCGAGTGCCGCCCGCCAAGGCGCGATGGCGGCCGGTCTGGCGCCCGGATCGACGACGCTTCTTCTTGCCGCCCATGGTTCGGGCCGTTCGCGCAACCCCGCGATGGCGGCCGAAGCGATGGCCGGTCGGCTGCGCGAGATCGCCGGTTTCGCCACTGTGGCCACCGGCTTCATCGAGGAAGACCCCCGCCTTCAGGATGTCGCGGCGACGATCGGCCCCGGGGGCGTCTGCCTGCCCTGCTTTGCGCTCAGCGCCGGGCATGTCCGGCAGGATATCCCGGATGCGCTGGAACGCGCGGGTTTTACCGGCCCGCTTCTACCGCCGCTCGGCGCCCTGCCCGAGGTGCCGGCGCTGATTGCCCGCGCGCTCAGCCAGCCGCGCTGACATTCAGCCCCGCAACAACCCAAGCGCCTGCGCCAAGGCGCCGTCAAGCGCGGTGCCCTTGGGCTGAATGATCTGCCAGCGCCCGCGCAACCGCGCCGCATAATGCGCGCCCAAGCCGCCGGTGAACGCGACCGGCACCGACCCGGCGTCGGGCTGCAACCGATCAATCGCCGCGGCGATCAGCGCGTCGGCCCGCATCAGAACCTCGCGCGCGGCGGGATCATCGGCCGCCGCCAGAACCTGCGGGGCCAGCCGGGCGAAATCCGCGCCGCTTGCATCGCGGGCGAACTCGATCACGCCGGAGATCCCGCCATGATCGGCGAACAGCCGGTCGGTCAGATCCGTCGGCAATGCCAACCCGTCCGCCGCACGCAAGACCCGGGCCAATATCGCCCGCCCGATCCAGTTGCCGCTGCCCTCATCGCCCAGAATCGGCCCGCGCCCGCCAACGGTCAGCGCATCGGGCCCGATACGCCGGGAAAAGATGGATCCGGTGCCGATCGCCGCGACGATACCGTCGCGCGCGCCCAATGCCCCCGCCACCGCCAGCATATGGTCCGGCAGGATTTCGGCGCGGCCAAACCCCAGAAGCGCCGGCAACCAATCCTCGGCTTGCGCTATATCCGCCCCGGCGAGGCCCAGAACGGCGACCACATCGGCGCGGTCGCGGCCGCCCAGCGCGGCGGAAATGGCCGCGCGGATCGCGCCGACGGCGGCGTCGCGATTGCTGGTCACATTGGCCGGGCCGCCGCTTCCCTGACCAAGAACCGCCCCGTCGCGATCGGCAAGCACCGCCCGGCACCCGCTGCCGCCGCCATCCAGACCCAGCGCAAAACGCATGGCTCAGCCCGTCACGGTGACCGGCGCGATCGTCACCTCTTCAAGATTGACCCCCGTCCCGGCGCGGTCCACGACCAGAAAATCCGCCGGCCGCTCCAGTGGCGTCAGCACCCCGTGCCAGACACCGGCCCGCAGGTTCACCCCCATGCCTGCCGGCACGACGAAGGCCAGCGGCGCCCCGGGCTTCCCGCCCAGATCCGGCGCCACGATCGACAACCACGGGTCCGGTCCCAGCGGCATGAAGGCCTGACTGCCCAGCGGATGCCGCTCCAACAGCGCACATTGATACGGCAGGCTGACCGGCTGGCTGCGGAAGATCGAGATGATCGCCTCGCCGCCGCCGCGCTCGACCGTCGCCAGCGCATCATGCCGCTCGCACCGGCCCGCGTTGATCAGCGTCGTCGGCATATCGCGGACCGCCAGAAGGTCGCCGAAAGGGGCGAAGGCCTCGGCCGAGATCGGAACCGCGCGGATCGTGCTCATATGTCTTCCTTGTCCAAATATCCCGGGGTCCGGGGCAGCGCCCCGGCTTACCCTATCCCCGCTGCGCCGGCCAAAGCCCGGCATGCCGGTTCACGTCCTTATACAGCAAATAGCGGAACGGACCCGGGCCGCCGGCATAGCACGCCTGCGGGCAAAATGCGCGCAGCCACATGAAATCGCCCGGCCCGACCTCGACCCAGTCGCGGTTCAGGCGGTAAACCGCCTTGCCCTCCAGCACGAACAGCCCGTGTTCCATCACATGGGTTTCGGCGAACGGGATGCTGCCGCCCGGCTTAAAGGTCACGATGGTGATATGCATGTCGTGACGCAGATCCGCGGGGTCCATGAAGCGCGTGGTCGCCCATGCGCCGTCGGTATCCGGCATGACCGAGGGCGCGATGTCCTGTTCCTGCAGGACGATCGGATCGGGCCGCTCGACCCCGTTGCAGGGCTGCCAGCGCTTGCGCCACCAGTGAAAGCCCGCCGGGCCTTTGGTCTGGTTGCGGATTTTCCAGCGCGAGCCGGGCGGGATATAGGCGAAGCCGCCGGGCCGGAGCTGATGTTCCGTGCCGTCGATGACCACCTGCATATCGCCGCCGGTGACAAAGACCGCGTGCTCGATCTCCGGGTCGTCGTCGGGCTGGTCGCTGCCGCCGCCCTCGGCCAGTTCCACCACATACTGGCTGAAGGTCTCGGCGAATCCGGTCAGTGGCCGGGCCAGCATCCACATGCGCATGCCTTCCCAGCCCGGCAGATAGCTGGTCACGATATCGCGCATCACGCTGCGGGGGATGACGGCATAGGCGTCGGTGAAAACGGCGCTGTCGGTCGTCATCCCGGTCTGCGGCGGCAGCCCCGCGACGGGGCCGGCATAGGCGATCTTGCGGGCATCGGCCTCGGATACGACGGGCACATCGCCGACCGGCGCACCTTTCGGCGGCGTGTCGGATGATTTGGCGGCTTTGGTCATTTCAGCGCCTCCTGCAGGCGAAGTTCGGCGATGCGCATCACCTGCCGTTCGGCTTCGGCGCGCTCGGTTTCGGTGTCGTTCTCAAGACGGCGCGACATGGCGCGCTGAATGCCGGCCTTGTCATGGTCGCGCACGGCAATGATGAAGGGAAAGCCGTGCTTGGCGGTATAGGCGTCGTTCAGCCGGGTGAATTCGGCGCGCTCGGCGTCGGTCAGCGCATCCAGCCCGGCGCTTGACTGCTCGGCGGTACTGTCGGCGGTCAGGCGTTTCGCCTGCGCGAGCTTCCCGGCCAGATCGGGGTGCGCGCGCAGCACCCCCAGCCGCTCGGCATCCGAGCTGGTGCGGAACACCTGCGCCATGCGCGCGGCCAGCCCGGCGGCGCTGTCATGCACCGGCCCCATCTCGGCCTCCCAGACCCGTTCGGCGATGAAGGGAGAGTGTTCGTATATCCCGCCGAATTTCGCCAGAAACGCGTCGCGGTCCATGTCCGACGGGCGCAAGCGCGCGGCATAGGGATGGGTCGCCGCCCAGTGCCGGGCAATTTCCAGCCGCGTGGCGAACCACACGCCTTCATGGCCGCGGGCATGGTCCAGAAACCGCTTCACCGCCATGGCCCGCCCGGGGCGCCCCGCCAACCGGCAATGCAGCCCGACCGACATCATCTTGGGCGCCCCCGCCGCACCCTCGGCATAGAGCATGTCGAAACTGTCGCGGAGATAGTCGAAGAACTCGACCCCGGTGCCAAACCCCTGCCCGCTCGAGAAGCGCATGTCATTGGCGTCCATCGTATAGGGCACCATAAGCTGCGGACGCCCCTTGTGGACGTGCCAATAGGGCAGATCGTCGGCGATGGTGTCGGCCAGATATTCAAAGCCGCCTTCCTCGGATCCAAGCGCCACCGTATTCATCGAGGTGCGGCCCTGATAAAATCCGCGAGGCCGCTCGCCGGTCACTTTGGTATGCAATTCGACGGCGCGGGCGATATGCTCGGCCTCAAGCTCGGGCGGGACGTCCTTGTATTCGATCCATTTATAGCCGTGGGTGGCGATTTCCCACCCGGCGCGCTGCATCGCGGCCACCTGTTCGGGCGCGCGCTCCAACGCGGTCGCGACCCCGTAGACGGTGATCGGCACATCCTTCAACAGCCGGTAAAGACGCCAGAAGCCGGCCCGCGCGCCGTAATCATAGATCGATTCCATGTTCCAGTGGCGCTTGCCCGGCCAAGGCTGGGCCCCGATGATCTCGGACAGGAAAGCCTCGCTGGCCTGATCGCCGTGTTCGATGCTGTTTTCGCCGCCCTCTTCGTAATTCATCACGATCTGGACCGCGATCCGCGCGTTACCGGGCCATTTCGGGTCCGGGGTGGTTTCCCCGTAACCCCGCATATCACGGCTATAGCGCATGTTCGTCCCCTTGATCCGATCGGCGTTGGCGTTGCCAAGTCAACCCCGACCGGCCGGGCCACGCAAGCCCCCGGTGACGCGATGCACTCTATTGAAAACGCAAAAACTGACGTCAGTATTCGACGCCAAGCGCATCCGCGATCGCTTCGACGAAATCGTCGAGATCCTGGGGGCTGCGGCTGGTGATCAGCCCCTGATCCTGCGCGACGGCCCGGTCGACCACATTCGCCCCGGCGTTGCGCAGATCGGTCAGGATCGAGTCGTAGCCGGTCATGGTGACGCCTTCGGCCAGCCCCGCCTCGATCAGCAGCCAGGGCGCGTGACAGATGGCGGCGATGGGCTTTTCGGCGCCGTAGAACGACCGAATCAGGTCAAGCGCGTCATTGTCGGTGCGCAGCTTGTCGGGGTTGATCACCCCGCCGGGCAGGATCAGCGCATCATAATCGGCCGAATCGGCCTCGCCGATCGACAGGTCGCTTTCGATCTCGTCGCCCCAATCGCCGTCCAGCCATGATTTGATCACCCCGCCCTCGGGCGAGGCGATCTCGACGGTGGCGCCAAGTTCGCGCAACTGATCAAGCGGTTCGAACAATTCGGAATGCTCGAAACCGTCCGAGGCGACGATCAGGATGCGGCGGTCTTCCAGCGTATCGGGCATGGCCATTCTCCGTATCAGATGCCGGGTGAACCCCGAAGCCCGACCAAGGTTCCCGTCAGTGGCGCCGGCCGAAGCCGCGCGGCAGCAGAATGGCAAGCAGACCGATGGCCGGCATGAAGGAACAAAGCTGATAGACGAAGGCCAAGCCCTTGTATTCGGCGACCTCGCCCAGAATGGCGGCGGCGATGCCGCCCATCCCGAAGGCGAAACCGAAGAACAGCCCGGCGATCATCCCGACCCGCCCGGGAACCAGTTCCTGCGCATAGACGACGATGGCCGGAAAGGCCGAGGACAGGATCAGCCCGATGACCACGGTCAGAACGCCGGTCATGGCCAGACCGACATGAGGCAGCATCAGCGTGAACGGCAGCACCCCGAGGATCGAGAACCAGATCACCCGCAACGGCCCGATCCGGTCGCCGACCAAGCCGCCCAGCACCACCCCGGCGGCCATGGCGGCCATGAACAGAAACAGCATGAGCTGCGATTGCTGAATGGTCAGACCGAAGCGTTCGATCAGGAAGAACGTGTAATAGCTGGTGATGCTGGCGGTATAAATATTCTTTGAAAACACCAGCATGGCCAGAATGGCGATGGTCCAGCCGACCCGCGCGCGGCTGTATCCGTGGCGCGGCGCCATGGGCGCGTTCGACTTGACCGCCGCCTTGCGCCGCCCCTCGGCCCAGACGCCGATGCGGTACAGGATGACCGATCCGGTCAGCGCGATGATCGAAAACAGCGCGACCGAGGGCCGCCCCAGCGGCACCACGATGAACGCCGCCATCAAGGGACCCAGCGCCTGTCCGAAATTGCCGCCAAGCTGAAAGATCGACTGCGCCGTTCCGAATTTACCGCCCGACGCGACCCGTGCCACGCGCGAGCTTTCGGGGTGGAAAATCGCCGATCCGACGCCGATCAGCATCGCCCCGACCAGCAGGAACGTGAATTCCTGCGCGATCGCCAGCATCAGCACCCCGCAGAAGGTCGAGCCCATGCCGACGGCCAGTGACCGGGGTTGCGGATGCTTGTCGGTGATCATCCCGACCAGCGGTTGCAGGATGGATGCCGTCACCTGAAAGGCGAAGGTCATTAAACCGACCTGTCCAAAAGTGAGGTTGAATTCTTTTTCCAGCAACGGATAGATCGCCGAGAGCAGTGATTGCATCATGTCATTGAACATGTGGCAAAGACTGATCGCGGCCAAAACGGCCCAAACAGTACGTTCGGAAGTCGTTATCTTCGTTTCGGTTTCAAGAACGCTCACAACAAACCCAGCCCCAGCAGAACCGGGGTCACAGGAACGCCTGACAGGAAGAAAAGTCAACCGCGACTAAAGCAAGGATCGGGCCGGCCTTCTGGCACGAGTGGTTACAAGAACACAGAAACTAAACCGAACCGTTCACCAACCGACAGGACCGCAGGCCAACTGCCAGCCCGAGATCATGAAACTCAGCCCAGACGTCGCCATCCTCGTACCCTCTGACAGCAATACTGCCCGGCGCGGACACCGCACCTGGCGATCGGTCCAGTTGCACGTCCTGTCGCGGATCCGCTCGGGCGAATGGAAGCCCGGCGACCTGATCTCGACCGAACATCAACTGGCCAGTGAATTGGGCTGCGCGCGCGCGACCGTGAACCGCGCCCTGCGCGAACTGGCCGAGACCGGCGTGATCGAACGCCGCCGAAAGGTTGGCACGCGGGTGGCCGAGGTTCCGACCTATTGCGCGGTCCTGCTGCCCTCGATCCGCCGCGAAGTCGAAGAGGCGGGCCACGAATTCCGCTTTGACCTGCTGGAATTTTCCTCGACGAAACTGCCCGCCCAGCCCGCCACGGCCATGCATATGGTCACCGGCGCGCCGGTGATCTTCGTGCGCTCGCTGTTCTGGGCTGATGGCGAGGCGTGCTCGCATGAAACGAAATGGGTCAATCCCGCGGTTGCCGGCGGCATGACCGCAGAGGCGCTCGAATCCGTCACCGCCTATGAATGGCTGTCGCGCAATACCACCGTCACCCGCGCCAATATCGAGCTTTCGGCCAGCGCCGCCACCGAAAGCGAGGCGGTGCCGATGGGTCTGCCGACCGGCGCGCCGATGTTGACGATCAACCGCACGCTTTGGTCGCAAGAGGTCGCGATCAGCCATGCCCGGCAGATCTTCGCCCCCGGCTATTCGATCACCTCGAGCTTCTGAAACTTATCACCTTGCCGTAAGCCGGTTGTCTACGCGCTTGCGCTTGGCGCGACGCGGATTCATCATGGCGAAAAACAAAAGCCGTAGCCGTGAGGTGAGCATATGTCCCGTTTCCGTCCCGCCCTCTCGGGATTTTTGATCTTTGGCATGCTTGGCGCAGCGCCAGTCGCGTCGGCACAGGACGCTCTCATGCCTCAGGAGCCGGTGATCCCCGGCGCGGCCAGCGTGGCGCCGGTCAACAGCGCGCCCCTGCCGGACAGCGCCGCCGCCGCCCCCGAAACGCCGGCACCGGCAGCCGAGGCGCCCGCCCCGGCAACCACACCGGCCGCACCTGCGACCACACCGGCCGCACCTGCGACCACCCCGGCCGCACCCATGGCCGCACCCACTGCCACGGCCCCTGCCCCGGCCGCTGCCGCACCCGTGACGACTCCGGCCGTTCACGCGCCGGCCCCTTCTTCTTCCGCAGGGCAACCGGCAAAGGCGGGCAATTTCACCGCCGAGGATGTCGAGAACGCCGTCTTTACCGGACAGCCGCTTGCCTCGGGCCAGACGGCGCTGACCGCCAAGGTACAGGCATTGCTCGACCGCTCGGGCATCTCACCCGGGGTCACCGACGGCTGGGCGGGCCGGATGAGCGAAAGCGCGATCATGGCGTTCGAGCGCCGCTCGGGCCTGCCCGAGGACGGGCTGTTGGACCAAGAGGTCTGGTCGTTGCTGCAAACCTATGCCGGCAAGCCGATCATTCAGAACTACACGATCACCCAAGAGGATACCGCCGATCTGGTCGACTCGAATCCGCGCGACTACGCCGAAAAGGCCAAGATGAAATGGCTGGGCTTCACCAGCCTTCCCGAAAAGCTGGGCGAGCGGTTCCACATGGACGAGAAATTCATCGTCATGCTGAACAAGGGAACCCCGTTCGAGCCGGGCAATACCATCAAGGTCATCGCGCCCGCCAAACCGATCACCGGAAAGGTCACGCGCATTCTGGTCAACAAACAGACCAGTCGCGTGACGGGCTATAACGCGGCGGGGTCGATGTTGGTGGATTACCCCGCCACGATCGGGTCGGATGCGACGCCTTCGCCATCGGGGACGCATTTCGTCGACGCGGTGGCACTGGATCCGACCTATCACTACAATCCCCGGATCAACAAGCAACAGGGCGAGAACGCCGAGCCTCTGGTCCTGCCGCCCGGCCCGAACGGCCCGGTCGGTTCGGTCTGGATCGACCTGTCCAAACCGACCTATGGTATTCACGGCACGCCGACCCCGTCGCAGCTTTTCCGCAATCAGTCTTCGGGCTGCGTGCGGCTGACGAACTGGGACGCGCGCGAATTGGCCAAGATGGTCGAACCAAAGGTCACCACGGTGGAATTCATCGAGAACGGGGCGGCCGTGGCCAGCGCGGTGCCGGGGGCGCCGGGGGCGCAGCCGACGGCATCCCCGGCGCCAGCGGCCGGCGGCGCCAAGGTGCCCGGCGTCTATCCCCCGGTTCTGGATGGCACCGCCGAAGCGGCGGCGATCGCGGTCCCGTCGCCCTCGAACCAGCCGACATCCGCACCGGCCGGCGGGGCCGGGTTCGTCCTGCCGCAGGCGGCGCCGGGTGCATCATCGTCGATCGTGCATTCCGTCCCGACGGGGAACTGAGCGGGTGGCGCATTCCGTCGCGCGGATCGCTCTGGCGCTGATCCTTGCGGGCTGGGCGCCGGGTATCGCCGACGCGCAATCCGGCAGCGACCGGCCGCCGCGCCCGGCCGACGAGTCTCGACCGCCTGATTCACGACCGTCAGATTCACGACCGCCTGATTCACGACCGCCGTCGCGGACCTCTCCGGTCACAGCGGACGATGGCGCCGCACCAGCCCCCGCGGCCTCGGCCGCCCCGGCGACGCCGGGTGAGGTGCCGCAGGGGGACGTGCCGCCGGTCAACGTGCCCATGCCGTCAGCCTGGCCCGAGGGTCAGGTGCCGGTCGATACCGCGCCGGCCGCATGGTCGATAGGGGCGCCCTATGTGCCGCCGACGACAGTGGTGAGCCTGCCGCCTTTGCCCCGGCATGCGGCCGGGGATCTGCGGTTCCCCGGGGCGCGCGCCCTACCGCCCACGGCAACGGCCCCGCTACCCCCGGCCCTGCCCGAACCGAAACCACTGGGGCCGCCGGTACACAGCACCTTGCGGGAAAGCGACGCGGAATTTTCGGCCTGCGTGGCGGCGTTGAAGAGGTTCGGCACGGTCTTTACGACCCCCGCGCCCCTCACCGACCCTGATCAGCGGGACTGCGGCATCGACCGCCCGGTCACCGTCACCCAGATCCTGCCGCAGGTCACGCTTGAAGGCGGCGCGACCGTCCGCTGCGATACGGCCCGGCAACTCGCCACATGGCTGCGGCAATTCGTTCTGCCGGCGGCCAACCTGTTACCGGACAAGCCGAAACTGACCGGAATGGTGCTGGGCAGCGTATACCAATGCCGCGCGACCATCGGCACCGAGACCACGAACCTGTCGGAACATGCCCTCGGCAACGCCATCGACATCGCCGCCCTTCGGTTCGGGGAAACCACGATCCCGATCCAGCAAAGGCAGGATGACGGCGACATGGTCGAGGCTTTTCAGCGCACGGTCCGCAGCGCCGCCTGCCTGTATTTCACCACCGTGCTGGGGCCGGGGGCGAATGCCGCCCACGACCAACATCTGCATCTGGACATCAAGGCGCGCAAAACCGGCTATCGCCTGTGCCAATAGCGACCGCCGGCCCTTATCGGGCGATGCACTCCAGATCCAGATATTCGCTGTTGAATTGCGCCAGATTATGCAGCGCGCCCAGCTTCAGTATGGTGATATCGAAACCCGACCAAAGCAGAATGCCGCGATCGCGCAGATCGCGGACCGCGCGGTTGATGTGGATCGGCGAATAACCCAGCACCTCGGCCAGTTCGCGTTGCAGAAGCGGCAGTTGAAACTTGTCGTTCTCGGCCAGACCGACGATCTTCAACCGCAAATGCAGCTCACTGATCAGATGCGCCAGATGCGCGCTTGAGCGAAGCGAGGCGGCCGCCACCAGCCATTGCCGGTGAATGGCCGCGTCGATCAGCGTGGAAAGCCACAACAGCCGGGTCAGATGCGGATAGGATTCCGTCACCTTGCGCAACTCGCTGTGATCGACGAACTCGACCTCGGACTTTCCGCAGGAGCGGACCGTATGTTCAAGCCCGGCCAGCAGAAAACCGTGCAGATCGACAAAATCGCCCGGCACATGCAGCGCCGTGATGACGGTTTCCTCGTTGGAGCGGTTCACGGTGTGACAGCGCGCCGACATCCCCGATACCATCAGGCAACTGCGCGTGACGTGGCGGCTTTTCGGAATGATCACCTCGCCCGGGCCGAAACTCTGCCGGGTCACGGGCAGCGATTTCAGCTTTTCGCGATCGCGTTCGGTGACCACGTCGCGACGTTCAAGGAATTTGATCAATAAGTCCGAAATCGCCCGCGGCTGATCCTCCGCCGGCTTTTCCAGAGTTTTTGGCAACGTCTGTTTGTTCACGACGATATGTCCTGCTGATCCTTGCTTTGGTCGAAGATGTCGCAAAACACAAAAGCCGGCGCGACTTGATAAATGTATACGCGACGGGCTCGCCGGCCCACCATCCCTAGCATAAAAACCGCGTGCTCACTATCGGTTCTTGCGGTTGCCCAAGGCGCCATCCCCGTCGGCCGTATCCGGCCCATCATCGGACGACACCAGGGCATCGGCGGAAAAGGTGCTGAAATCGGCCGGGCTTTCCTCGGAGGGTCGCTGATGGCCGGCCCAGCCGGCCGAACGCCACTCGGCCACACGGGCATCCATGTCGACGGCGCCGGCGTCGTCGAGGATGTTCAGAACCTCGTCATAGCGATCTGCCGGTACCTGCCGGACGGTCACCAGAAACGCACCCAGATTCAGCCCCTCGGCAAAAGAATAGCGGTCCTTGTCGGGAAAAAAGAAATCGCCGATCGCCTCGAAAAATCCGCGCTCGTGATCGCGGGTGTCGATCGCGTAGTCGCGGTTATCGGCGCTGTAGCCGGCGTTGTCGTCGCCGGTCAGACCCACATTCGCGATGCCCGCCTCGGCCAGCGCGGCAACGGCGCGGTTGGCCTCTTCCCGGTAATCGAACAGGGCCGAGATGTCCCGGCTCATCGCATCAGTTTCGGTTTCCGCCATTCCTATATTCTCCGGGATGATACAGCGGCAGATGCGCGTTCCGGCGCGTGCGTTGGATGAAGAACCCGTCAGCGGCGGGATGGTTCCGTTCAGCCCGGCGACAGTCGCGGCGCGGCCAGATCCTGCCCGGCCGGCTGACCAAGGGCTTTTGCGAGAAGCCGGAAACTCTGCGCGGCGCCTTCCGGTGCGGCCTCGGCGATGAAAGCATCAAGCGCCGGGTAGATGCGCACCGCCTCGTCAAGGCCCGG
This sequence comes from Paracoccus pacificus, assembly GCF_042680785.1. Lineage (NCBI taxonomy): Bacteria > Pseudomonadati > Pseudomonadota > Alphaproteobacteria > Rhodobacterales > Paracoccaceae > Paracoccus > Paracoccus pacificus. The sequence goes on along the minus strand of NZ_JBHUEN010000043.1, from coordinate 55,921 downwards.
ATCCGCGCCCGGCGCATATAGCCCGGCCTTGATCATCAACTCGGACCCCGCATAGGCACCAAGCGTCTTGCGCGCACGGGCGATCAGCGCGTTTTCCGCGTCACTTGCCGCATGGGGCAGCGAACGCGAGACCGAGCGCAGGACGTCGATCGCGGGGAACCTGCCACGCTCGGCAATCGTGCGGTCCAGCACGACATGGCCGTCAAGCACGCCGCGCAGGATGTCGGCGACCGGCTCCTCCATGTCCGATCCGGCGACGAGGACGGAAAATATCACGGTAATGTCGCCCGCGCCCGGAAGCCCCGGCCCCGACCGTTCGGCAAGCGCCATGATCAGGTTCGCGGTCGAGGGCGGAAATCCGCGATAGCTGGGCGCCTCGCCGCCGGCCAGGGCGATCTCGCGATGCGCCTCGGCGAAGCGGGTGATCGAATCGGTCAGAAACAGGACATGCTTGCCCTGATCGCGGAAATGCTCGGCCACCGCCATGCCGGCCCAGCCACAGCGGCGGCGCATCAGGGGCGACTGGTCCGAGGTCGCGGCGATGATGACCGCCCGCGCCATGCCTTCGGGGCCGAGCACCGTCTCGATGAACTCGCGCAGCTCGCGCCCCCGCTCACCGATCATCGCGATGACCACGACATCGGCCGCCACGCCACGCGCAAGCGCCGCCAGCAATGTCGATTTCCCGACGCCCGAGCCCGCGAAAAGCCCGATGCGCTGGCCCCGCACGATCGGCAGCATGGTGTCGAAAACCGCCAGACCCGAGTTCAGCCGCCCGCCGAGCCGCCCCCTTTGCGCCGCCGGCGGAGGCGCGGCGCGATAATCGCGACGCCGATCACCCTGCGGCAGGGGCGTCCCATCCAGCGGTCGCCCCAGCGGATCGACGACGCGCCCGATCCAGCCATCGCAGGGCGCGATTCGCGGTGCCGGCAACAGTTCGGTCTCGACCCCGATCGCCACACCCTCAAGCGGACCCTCGGCCAGAACATGCGCGATATCGTTCGACAGGCCGATTATTTCACCCACCAGCTCGCGCCCGGAAGGGATTGAAAACAATAGCCTGTCGCCGACGCAGGCGTGGACCGAAAGGCCGCGCACCCCGATCAGGCCGCCCTGAACCCAGGCCACGCGACCAAAGACGCGGACCATCCGCAATTCATTGATCCGCGCCACTGCCGATAAAATTTTATCCATTCCGCGCCTCAGCTTCCCGATCAGTCGAAACGGTTTCTAAACCATTCAGGGTTAAGACGGGGTTATCGCCGCAGAGGAGAATCCTCGAAAATGTTCGATAACTTCGACACGATCCGAATGGCCCGCAACATGGGCGCGCATGCCATGATGCGACAGTCTTTGGTGGCGCAGAACGTCGCCAACGCCGATACGCCGGGCTATCAGGCCAGGGATTTGGGCAAATTCACCGACACCGCCGGCAGCGGCTTTGATCTCGCCATGCGCGCGACCGATGCCCGGCATTTCTCGGGCGGCGCGATGGCTGCCGCGCCCATCCTGACCGAGACCGGGGGCAGGTCGCCCAACGGCAATACCGTCTCGCTTGAGGACGAAATGATGCGGGCGGCCGACATCAGCCGCGAACACAACCTGTCGCTGACGGTCTATAAATCGGCGCTTGGTCTGCTGCGCGCCGGGCTTGGGCGGCGGTAAGTCCGATGGACAGGATCGCAAGTCCCGTCGCGATTTCGGCATCCGGCCTGCGGGCTCAGGCTGAGCGTCTGCGCCATATCTCGGAAAACATCGCCAATGCCGATACGCCCGGCTATCGCCGCAAGCTGGTCACGTTTCAGCCCGATCAGGATTATGGCCGCGACACCGGCGCTGTCCGGGTCGGCCGGGTCCAGCTTGATCAATCATCCCTGCCGCAGATCTTCGACCCGTCGAATCCGCTGGCGGGAGAGGACGGCTATTACGCCGGCTCGAACGTCGATCTGATCATCGAGGTCGCCGACGCCCGCGAGGCGCAGCGGAGTTATGAGGCCAATCTGAAAGTCTTCGATCAGTCGCGGCAGATGTCCGCGGCACTTCTTGATCTTCTTCGCCGCTGAAAGGTAAAACCGTGATTTCCGCAACCAATCTTTACACGCAGGCGCGCAATCTGGTCGCACCCGCAGCCGCATCTGCACCCGGCCCCACGACGCGGATCGCGGCCGGGATCGACGCCTTTTCGCAGGTGATGGCCGCCGCCGACCAGACCGCCACCGCGGCGATGGCCGGAAAATCCGATACGCAGAGCCTGGTGCAGGCGGTTTCCGAGGCGCAGCTTGCGCTGGATACGGCGGTGACCATCCGCGACAAGGTGGTCGAGGCGTATCAGGAAATCCTGCGGATGCCGATCTGACGCCATGGATGAAAACGTGCTTTTCGACGTGACCCGGCAGGCGCTGCTGATCTCGGTTCAGCTGTCCGCGCCGCTTTTGATCGTGGCGCTGGTTGCGGGTGTGGTGATCGGCCTGTTTCAGGCGCTGACCTCGGTGCAGGAGATGACGCTGACCTTCGTGCCGAAGGTCGGCCTGATGCTGGCGGTGTTCTGGGTGTCGATGACCTTCATGACCGGCACGCTGGCGTCGTTCTTCACCGATCTTCTGATCCCGATGATCGCCGGAGGGCGCTGATGGATAACGCGATCTATGCCGGGCTGACCCGCCAATCCGGGCTGATGCGCGAAATGCGCGTCGTCGCCAACAATATCGCCAATGCCCAGACGACCGGCTTCCGGCGCGAGGGTGTGGTGTTCTCGGAATACATGGTTTCGCTGAACGCGGGCGGCGACACGCTGTCCATGGCCAACGCCCGCGGCCGCCTTGTCGACCTGAAACAGGGCGGCCTGAGCCAGACCAACGCCACTTTCGACATGGCGATCGAGGGTGACGGGTTCTTCATGGTCGAAACCCCGCAGGGCAACCAGCTTACCCGCGCGGGCAGCTTCATCCCCTCGGCCGAGGGTGAGCTTTTGACGCCCGACGGCTACCGCGTTCTCGACGAAGGCGAAGCTCCGATCCAGATCTCGCCCGAGGCGCGCAACATCGCAGTGGCCCCCGACGGCACCATCTCGGCCAATGGCGAGCCGATCGCGCGGATCGGCATGTTTCAGGTCGCCGATCAATCCGCGATCCTGCATCAGGGGGGCACGCGGTTCTCAGCGACCGGAGCCGCCGAACCGGCGGAAAACGCCCGGATCCGGCAGGGGTTCGTCGAGGAATCCAATGTCGATCCGGTGGCCGAGATCAGCCGCATGATCGAGGTGCAGCGCGCTTATGAGCTGGGCCAGGGTTTTCTGGACAGCGAGAACGAACGCATCCGCACCGCCATCACCAGTCTTACGCGATAACAGGAGAATCCGATGCGCGCCCTTCAGATCGCCGCCACCGGGATGAGCGCCCAGCAAACCCGCGTGGACGTGATTTCCAACAACCTCGCGAACATGTCGACCACCGGCTATAACGCCCGCCGCGCCGAATTCGCCGATCTCGCCTATCAACAGGCGGTCCGCCCCGGCGCCATCGCCGCCACCGACGGCACGATGATCCCCGCCGGTGTCCAGCTAGGCATGGGTGTGCGCCCCACGGCCGTTTCCGTCAACCTGTCGCAGGGCACGCTGCTCAGCACCGGCGGCGATCTGGACGTCGCGATAGACGGGTCCGGCTATCTGGAGGTCACGCTGCCCTCGGGCACATCGGCCTATACGCGCGACGGCGGCCTGAAACGCTCGGCCGAAGGGCAGATCGTGACCTCGGACGGCTTTCCGGTGGTTCCCGGCATCACCATTCCCGAAGATGCCCGCGCCGTCGCCATCAACGGCAATGGCGAGGTATACGCCTATTTTCAGGACCGCGCCGAGGCCGAGCTTCTGGGGCAAATCTCATTGGCCGGCTTCACCAATGAAAAGGGGCTGGAGGCCACCGGCTCGAACCTGTTTCTGGAAACCGCCGCTTCGGGGCCGCCGCAGGTCGCCATGCCCGGCGAGGACGGCATGGGCACGCTGCGGCAGGGCTATCTTGAAGAAAGCAGCGTCGATCCGGTCCGTGAAATCACCGAGCTGATCAAGGCTCAGCGCGGCTATGAGCTGAACTCCAAGGTCATCACCGCCGCAGATCAGATGCTGGGCGCAACGGTACAGGTGCGCTGATGAAACACTCCGCTGCACTTCGCCTTCTGCTCGTTGCACTCGCGTCGGCCGCAGGTCTGACGTTCACCGAAGCCGCCGCCGACAGCATCGTCGCCGCGCGCCGGCTGCCGGCGGGCACGCTGTTGTCCTTGTCGGATCTGCGTCTGGACGCCGAGGTCATCGGCGGATTGTCCGATCCCCTCGAGATCGAAGGTAAGGAGACCCGCGTCACCATCTACGCCGGCCGCGCGATCCGCGCCGAGGATCTGGGGCCGCCGACGCTGGTCGGCCGGAACGATCTGGTGACGATGGATTTCGCGACCGGCGGCCTGACCATATCGACCGAAGGGCGCGCCCTTGGCCGTGGCGGTCAGGGCGATGTCATCCGGGTGATGAATCTCGCCTCGAAGAATGCCGTATCCGCCCGCGTGACAGCGCAGGGGCGCGTCGAAGTGCTGGCCAATTAAGGAATATGCCGATGAAACACCTCAACAACCGAATTGCGCTGAACCTGCCGCTGACGGCGGCGCTGGTCGCCGGACTGGCCGGCTGTGCAAGCGCACCGCTGGGCCGTCCGCCCGCCATGTCCGAGCCCGCCGAATCGGCCGAGTTCGTGGCCATGACCAACCCCCAGATCGAGGTACCGGTTCTGCCGGAAACCGGCGGCGGCAACGCATCGCTGTGGGCGGGGCGGTCGCGCTCGCTCATCGGCGATCAGCGGGCGCAGTCCCGGGGCGATATCCTGACCGTGGTGATCGAGATCGACGACAAGGCCGAAATGTCGAACAGCTCGGGGCGCAGCCGGACCGGCGCGGAAGATGTCAGCCTGAACGGGCTTGCCGGTATCCCGCAACGTCTGGCCGCCCGGCTGCCCGACGGCGCCAGCATGGACCGGCTGGTCGCCACGAAATCCGCGTCCACCTTCAAGGGAACCGGAAATATCTCGCGCCGCGACAAGGTCACGCTGCGTGTCGCCGCGACGGTGATCGAGACGCTGCCGAACGGCGTTCTGCACATCAGCGGAACGCAGGAAGTGCGCGTCAACTTCGAGATGCGGGTTCTGACCGTCAGCGGCTTTGTCCGCCCGCAGGACATCGACCGCAAGAACGAGATCGCCTATGACCGCATCGCCGGCGCGCGGATCTCCTATGGCGGCGCCGGTCAGATCACCGATGCCCAGCAGCCGCGCTATGGTCAGCAGATCGTCGACCGCATCGCGCCGTTCTGAGCCCGGGGGCGAGCAATGCTGAAAAAGCTGCTTATCGTTCTGATCCCGCTTGTGGGTCTGCTGGGGGGCGCCGCGATCGGCATGGTCCTGCGCCCCGTTCCCGACCCGGCCCTGATCGGGGCCGAAGGCGCGGCGCAGACCGAACATGCCGAAACCGGGACGATGGCGCCGCCGCGGGACGGGGCCGAAAAGTCCGGCGCGGAAGGCGCGCCGCCGGCACCCGATGTCGCCGCGGGTGCTGGCGGCGAGGCTGATGTCAAAGCTGAAAAACCCGCGAATTATGACGATCTGGCGTGGTTCCGCTTTCCGACCCAGTTCTTCGTTCCGGTGGTCCGGGACGGAACGCTCGGCTTCGTCATGGTGATGACCCTGACGCTGGAGATCCCGAAAACTGCGCAGGAACGGGTGAATGCGCAGGAATTCAGGCTGCGCGACGCCCTTTTGCGCAGTCTGCTGATCGAAGCGAATACGGGCGCCTTTGAAGGGAACTTCACCACCGACGCGCAGATGAACCGGCTGCGCGGCAATCTGCTGAAATCCGCCCGCAAGACCGCCGGCGACGATATCCGGAACATCCTGATCGAGGATATCGCGCGGCAATCGGGGTCATAGGGGACGGGTCCCGCCCCCGCCCGCAGACTGAGGCATCGCCGCGCTGTCGCCTGCCTTGGCCGACGCGGGGCGGGGGCGACGATCGACCGATTACCCCGCCCCATCCGGTTCGGGATCGGGCGAAAAAGGGGCGAAAATTTTCCGGCGCGTTCGGCCAAAGGAACGATTGGTTAATATTTGACCGCTAGGCTGGGACCATCGATTCAGCCAGCCGGGGATTCAGATGATCGGGTTCCAAGTCGTCGCGCGTTATACCGGGCCGGACAAGCGCCTGACGACCAATATCACCGATCTCGAGGCGCATTACGGCACGCGCGGCTGGACGATCTACAGCGCGACCGATCAGGGCGGCGGGATACAGGCCTATCGGCTGAACGCTGTCGACAAGATGGCGGCGCGCATCTCCAGCGCGGCCTATCCGAACGGCCTGGCCCATTTCGACAGCCCCCAGCTTGGCGTCGTCGACATGGGCGGGCGGGAATATCTGCTGCAATCTGGGCTGACCAACGCGATCTCGCGGGCGGTATCTCTGGACCCGGCGGGCGGTTTTGGAAACTGGACCAACCTGTCGGTTCCGAACGGCGTTTTCGGCAGGCTCGTCGCGCTTGAAAGCTTTTCGATCGGCGGCCGTACGTTTCTGGCCGGAACCAGCGATGGCACCGCCGGTCTGACCATCTATCGGCAGGGCGCCAGCGGTGCGCCCGTGTCCGTGTCCCGCACCGTCATCCCCGAAAGCAGCGGCTTCCGCAATGCCGAGATCGACCATCTTTCGGTCGTCACCAGACCGAACAGCGCCTATGTCGCCGGCGTCTCGACGCTTGGCAACTTCATTACCCTGTCGACGATCGGCGGCGATGGCACCATCCTGAACACTCGTGTCCTTGATACCCGGGCCGGGTCTGGGTTTTCGCAGCCGCGCGCGGTCGAGGTCGTCGGCGTGGACGGCACCGATTATCTGGTGGTCTCGTCGGGGCAAAGCTCCTCGCTGACCACGATCCGCCTGCTGCCCGGGGGCAACATGGTCGCGGTCGATCACGTCATTGATGAACTCGACACGCGCTTCCGAGGCGCGACCGCCATGGATGTCGTGACCATCGACGGGCGCAGTTTCGTGTTCGTGGGCGGCGCGGACGACGGCATCACCGTATTCACCATCTCGCCCAGCGGGCGGCTGATACATCTGCGCACCATCGCGGACGCGGACGGCATTACGCTGGCCAGCGTATCGGCCCTGAAGGCCGTGGCGATCGACGGCAGGATCGCACTTTTCGTCGCCAGCGCTACCGAAAACGGTCTTACCCAACTGGTCTTCGATCCCGGGACGATCGGGGTGACCAGACGCGTCGGCATTTCAGGCGTGCCGGCGACCGGCGGCGGCGATCTTCTGGAGGCGTCGGGACGCGAGGTCGGGGCGCTGAGCGGTGGGCCGGGCGACGACATTCTGATCACCGGCGGCGGGTCGATCAAGCTGACCGGCGGGGGCGGCGGCGATACATTCGTCGTGACCCCGGGTCGCGGCAAGGTGCTGATCACCGATTTCCAGCGTGGACTGGACAGCATCGACCTGTCGCAGATCCCGATGCTGCACAGCACGGCGCAACTGACGATCCGCGCCACCGCGGCGGGTGCGATCATCAGTTACAACGGCCTCGTCATTGATGTGCGGGGCTATCCGGCGGGTCCGATTGCCGGCAGCTATTTCGGCGATTGGCTGTTCCCCGCCGCGCATTATCAGGGCATCCCGGTGCGGGTGGTGCTGATGGGCTCGTACCGGAACGAGGTCATGCTCGCCCCGCTCAAAGGCGGCTCGCTTTACGGCATGGGCGGCAATGATCGCCTGCGCGGCAACGGGCTCGAGGATCTGCTGAACGGCGGGACCGGCAACGATTCGCTGTTCGGGCTCGAGGGGCACGACACGCTGATCGGCGGCGCGGGCAACGATCTTTTGTCCGGCGCCGGGGGTGACGATCTGCTGCTTGGCGATCAGGGTGACGATCGGCTGCTCGGCGGCAGCGGCAATGACGAATTGCGCGACCCGGGCGGCCGCAACCGCATGCAGGGTGACGCCGGCAACGATACTATCCGCGGCGGCGCCCATGGCGACATGATATATGGCGGCGAGGGCGACGATCTGTTGCTGGGCGGCGGCGGAATCGACACCATCCGGGGCGATGCCGGCAACGACAAGATGCTGGGCGGGACCGGCGCCGGTTGGCAGGACGGCGGCGCGGGCAATGACAGCATCTGGGGCGGCCCGGCCGCGGACACACTGTTCGGCGGTGCGGGTGACGACCGCATTCTGGCCGGCGCCGGCAACGACATAGTCCGCGACAAATCCGGGCAGGACACGATATATGGCGGCGATGGCGACGACCGGCTGATCGGCGGGACCGGCGTCAACCGCAGCTTTGGCGGCTTTGGCCGCGACACGATATATGGCGGCGGCAGCGATGATTGGCTGGACGGTCAGCCGGATGATGACATCATTTACGGTGATGATGGCAATGACACGCTGTTCGGCGGTTCCGGCGATGACCGGCTGATCGGCGGCGCGGGACGCGACCGGCTGGTCGGCGGCGAGGGCAACGACATCATCGACGGCGGCCCCGGCAATAACACCGTCCAGGGCGGCCCGGGTCATGACAGGATCGCCGGCGGCCACGACAGTGACTATATTCTGGGGGATGACGGCAACGATACGATTCAGGGCCGGAACGGTGATGACGCGATCATCGGCGGCCGCGGCGACGATGTCATCGCCGGTGAGGGCGGCAATGACACCATCAACGGTCAAACCGGCGATGACCGGATCGACGGAAACGCCGGCGACGATGTGCTGGTCGGCGGTGATGGCACCGATACGCTCAGCGGCGGTTCAGGCCGTGATCTTCTGTCCGGCGGTGATCAGGACGATCTGATCAGGGGCGGCGCCGGCATCGACACGCTGACCGGCGGGGCCGGTGCGGATGTGTTCATTTTCGACGCGCGCAACGACGCCCCAATGGGCGACCAGACCGACTATATCTCGGATTTCGATGTGACATGCGATGTCGTGGACCTGAGAGCGCTGGGTCTGACGATGATCGGCAGCGGCACGTTTACCGCGCCCGATCAGCTTGCCATTCGACCGGCCGAAAACGGCTATATGCTGCTTGCCGATTTTGATGGTGACCGCAATCCGGATTTCGCCGTCTATCTGTCCACGAACGGTCCGCTGACCGCCGACAACATCCTGTGCTGAGATCACTTTTCCATGAGCAGGCGGAAATGCCGACTGAGCAGCAGCACACCGAAAAACAACGTCACACTACTCAGTGCACAGACATAGAACGGGCTGACGTAAGCGGCATCATAGGTCGAATAGATCGCGTGCCGCATTTGCCCGACTATATGAATCAAGGGGTTATACCAAAGAACGTTCTGCGCCTCGCGCGGCATCGTGCCGTAAAGATAAAACACCCCCGACATCAGAAACAGCGGCCGGGTCAGAATCGCCCAAATCCGCTCCCAGGCCGGATAAGCCGTCATCAGATAGCAATTCAGCGTGCCCACGCCCGCGGCCAGAAAGGTGATCATCCCGACCGAGCCGAGCAAAGCCAGCATGTCCACCTGCTCGGTCGCGTTATAGATGACGAAAATACTAACGATAACAATTGCGTATACCAAAAGGTCCTTCAGCACGTTCAGGATCAGCCGCGCCAGGATGACATCGACCCAGGTCACGTTGGGATAGGCCATGAAAGGTTGCGAAAACCGGATGGATTGGGCGATCTTGACCGAAAGCTCGTTGAACATCATGAACGGCAGAACGCCAGTCGCATAGAAAAGCGGAAAGATCGTGCCCAGGGACGGGCGGTTCTGGATCAGCGAAAATATCAGCGAAAAGAAGGCGATGCCCGCCAGCGGCTCAAGAATGGCCCAAAGATAGCCGGCGGCCGACCGGCCATAGGTCGTTGAGATCTCGCGCAGCATAAGCGCCACGATCACCCGCAACATCTGAAAGCGGGGTTGAGGCCGGCCCGGTCGCTGTGCCGGGCGCAGGAGTTCCATATTCGTGTTGCTGTTGGTCATCGGTTCCGGCCGGTCGCGCACTAGCCGCTGGCGCAGCGGCCCGCCCTTCTGTAGAACGCGACTCGCCCGGGAACAAGTGAAAGACCAAGGCGACGTGACCCAGATGCCCCAAAATCCGCCCGGCCGGCCGGCACCCCAACCGCCCGAAGCCCGCCCCGCCGCAGTGACCCCGGTTCAGGTGCCCCTGCGCCCGGGAACACCGGCCCCGTCGGATCAGGCACCGCAGAATATCCGCGCGCCGGCGGGCGTGGCGCGGCCACGCTGGCGGCACTGGATGCTGGTCATCTCATTCCTGCTGCTGGTCGTGTTGCCGGTACTGGCCAGCGCCGTCTATCTTTGGACCCGCGCGGTCGACCAATACGTATCCTCGACGGCGTTTTCGGTCCGCAAGGAGGAATCGCAGGCCTCGCTGGACATTCTGGGCGGCATAACCAAGCTGACCGGCTCCGGCTCGGCCTCGGACGCCGATATCCTGTTCGAATTCATCCGCAGCCAGGACATGGTGCAGCGGCTTGATACCAAGATGAACCTGCGCAAGATGTTCTCGGCCAACTGGCCACGCGATTTCGTGTTCGCCTATGATCCAAGCGGCACGATCGAGGATCTGACCGAATACTGGCAGCGTCAGGTCAAGGTCTCGAACGACAGCAGTTCGGGCATCCTGACGCTGGATGTCAGCGCCTTTTCGCCCGAGGACGCGCATGCCTTGGCCGTGGCGATTTTCGCCGAAAGCACGCAAATGATCAACAAGCTGTCCGAGGCGGCGCGTGAGGATGCCACCCGCTTCACCCGGCAAGAGCTTGAAAAGACGCGCGATGATCTGACCCAGGCCCGGCAGGATATCACCGCTTTCAAGATGCGCACCCAGATTGCCGATCCGGCCGCCGATCTGGCCGCGCAGATGGGGGTGCTCACGCAATTGCAGACCCAGCTTGCCGAGGCTTTGGTGGCGCATGACCTGCTGCTTGAAAACGCACGCGAGAACGACCCGCGCGTCATTCAGTCAAAGCAGCGCATCGCGGCCATCGAATCGCGGATCGAGATAGAGCGGAAGAAATTCGGCCCCGATGGCGAGGGGCCCGGCGGCCAAAGCTATTCCACCCTGATGGCCGAATACGAGAAACTCTCCGTCGACCGGGAATTCGCCGAGGGCGCCTATCGCGCCGCGCGGGTCAGCCACGAGGCCGCCGTCGCCGAGGCACGCCGGCAGTCGCTTTATTTGGCCGCCCATATCGAACCGACGATGCCCGAAAGCTCGCGCAAACCGGACCGTCCGATGCTGCTTTTAATCATTTCGATTCTGGCGCTGCTGAGCTGGGGAACCCTGATCCTGATTTATTACAGCGTTCGCGACCGGCGATAATCACATGATCAGGCTGGAAAACCTGACCAAGGTCTATAGCGTGAAAGGTGTTCGCACCACGGTCGCCGATTGCCTGAACACGGTGTTCCCGACCGGTGCGTCAGTCGCATTGCTGGGGCGCAACGGGGCCGGGAAATCCAGCCTGCTGCGGATGATCGCGGGGACGATGGACGCGACGTCGGGGCGCATCGTCAGCGATGGAACGATCTCTTGGCCGGTGGGCTTTGCGGGCAGCTTTCACCCCGAATTGACCGGCGCGCAGAATGTCCGCTTCGTCGCCCGCATCTACGGCGTCGATACCGATCAACTGGTCGATTATGTCCGTGATTTCGCCGCGTTGGGGGGGCATTTCGACCAACGGTTCGGCTCCTATTCCTCGGGGATGCGGTCGCGGCTGGCGATGGGGACCAGCATGGGCATCGACTTTGATACCTATCTGGTGGACGAGGTGACCTCGGTCGGGGATGCGGAGTTCCGCGCCCGCTCCGAACTGGTCTTTACCGAGCGGATGCAGCGCGCGAGTTCGATCTTTGTCAGCCACAGCATGCCGATGGTGCGCCGCATGTGTACGATGGGGGCGGTGCTTTCGAACGGGAATCTGCAACTGTTCGATGACATCGAAGAAGCGATTGCCCGGCACGAGGTGCTGATGGGCGTCCCCCCCAGTCGCCGCCCCGTTGCCCCCGCCGCAGCGGTGCCGCCACCCGCCGGGGCGGCAAAGCCCGCCGCGCCCCGACCCGCCGCCCCCCGCCCCGCTGCGCCACCTGCGGCCAATGCGGGCACCGGCCCGACGGGCAACGCCACAGGCTAGGTCGGCCGAAATTCGGCGCATCCGCGAATCCCGTTTCGGTTCGGCTGCGCGACACCGGTGACGCAACCGCCTCTGCTTCGGCGCAAGCCCCCCCAATTCAGGGTTGTGTCATCACCCTGTCGGGATACCCGCGTATCATCATCCTGCCGGCGCATGTGACCGGCGGGGCTGATTATTTGCCCGACCGCACCGGCGTTTGTCCTGATGCCGATTGTAGAAACCGGCACTCTGGGGCACACTTCCGCAACAATATGTAAACGGGGGTAGTTGTTATGCGCAGATTGACCGGGGCGATTGTTGGTTCGGTTCTTGCGGTGTTCCTGGCTGGGCCGGTTCTGGGCCAGACGCAGCTGATACCGGAAAAGCGGATGGTCCTGACCGCCGACACCGACATGCCGGGCAGCGATCTGAGCAAGATTTTCGACACCTCTGTCGAGGCCTGCCTTCAGGCCTGTTTCGCGGACGCGAATTGCAAGGCCATCACCTATAACCAGCGTTCGCGCGCCTGTTTCCCAAAGGGCGACGGGGCGCAGTCGACGCCCTTCGTCGGCGCCGTTTCGGGTCGGGTGATGGTCACCCCGGACGCCGTGCAAGCCACCGCGACCAAGCGCGCCGAGGCGGCAAAATGGCTGACCGACAGCCAGCTTGACGAGGCGCGGGAGCAGGCCCGGGTGCTCGCCACCTCTTACGATCCGGTCGCCGGGGACCCGCGCGAATTGATGTCGCAGGCCCAGCAAGCCGCGAACAGCGGCAGTCAGGGCGCCGCGATGCGCTTGTTCGCCGCGGCGACGGCGCAAACCGACAGTTCCGCCGGCTGGACGGCGATGGCGCGGACCCTGCTTGGCTATACCGACGACCAGACCAGCCGGGCCCGGGTCGCGCGGCTACAGGCGATCAACGGCTATCTTCGCGCGACCACCGATGATGACGCCGCGCTGGCGCTGGCGCAGATGGCGCGCGCGATGCAGCGCATCGGCGCCGGGCAGGATTCGATCGCGGTGCTGGGCCTTGCGCGGGAACTGGCCCCGTCGGACCAGTTGAACAGTGCTTACGAGGCCGCGATCCGTGAATACGGCTTTCGCGTCACCGACCATCAGGTGTCAAGCAGCGGCGCGGCCCCGGGGCTTTGCGTGAACTTCTCGGAACCCTTGGCCGAGGAGGTTGATTTCGCACCCTTCGTGCGCACGCAGCAGACCGGGCTCAGCATCGAGGCGAACGGCGCGCAGCTTTGCGCCGAAGGGCTGAGCTATGGCGAAAAGGCCGAATTGACGCTGCGCCGGGGACTGCCGGCGGCAAGCGGTCTGAAGCTCGAGCGGGATGTCACCGTCTCGGCCTTTATCCGCGACCGCAATCCGCTGGCCACTTTCGCCGGCCGCGCCTATGTGCTGCCGCGCGGCGGCAACCAGACCATCGACATCAAGACGATCAACACCCGGTCGGTCGACCTGACGCTTCTGCGCATGTCCGACCGCAACCTGATCCGTTCGTTCCGCGACGATCTTTTCGGCAATCCGATGGACAGTTGGGAATCCGATTCCTTCACCTCGGATATGGCCGAGGAAGTCTGGAAGGGAACGGCCGACGTGGCCGGCGCCTCGGATGAAAACCGCAACGAGGAACTGACCACGGGGCTGAACGTGACCAGCGTCGCGGGTCCGCTGGAGCCCGGCGTTTACGTTCTGCAAGCCCGTCTGCCCAAGGGCGTGGCCGCCGATTCCGAAGAGCTCGTGGCGGCACAGTGGTTCGTGATCTCGGACCTTGGCATGGCCAGCTATCTGGGTGCCGATGGCCTGACCGTCGCCGTGCGCGGGCTGGGTGATGCGCAGCCGCGTGAAGGGATCGACGTCGCGCTGATGTCGCGCGCCAACGGCGTTCTGGGGCGCGCGCGCACCGACGCGCAGGGCGTGGCGCGTTTCGACGCCGGTCTGACCCGGGGCGAAGGCACCTCGGCCCCGGCACTGGTCACCGCCAGCGTCAGCGAGGCGGATGGCACCCCCACCGACATGGCCTTCCTCAGCCTGATCTCGCCCGAGTTCGATCTGTCCGACCGGGGCGTCGAGGGGCAGCCGCCCGCGCCGCCGATCGACGTTTTCCTGACCACGGATCGCGGCGCCTATCGGGCGGGCGAGACCGTCAACACCACCATTCTGGCCCGCGATGACAAGGTCGCGGCGTTGCAGAACCTGCCCCTGACGGCGGTGCTTTTGCGCCCCGACGGGGTTGAACAGCAGCGCGCCACCCTGACCGACAGCGGTGCCGGCGGCTATATCCTGTCGCTGCAATTGCCCGATACCGCGCCGCGCGGCGCATGGCAGTTGCAGGTCCGGGCCGAGGCCGACGGTCCGGCGCTGGCCTCGACCCGCGTTCTGGTCGAGGATTTCCTGCCCGAGCGGATCGACTTTGCGCTGGACGTGCCGACCGGCATTCAGGAATTGGGCGCAACCATTCCGGTCGGCGTCGATGCGCGCTGGCTTTACGGCGCCCCCGCCGCGAACCTTCCGGTCGAGGTCACGCTGGGTCTTCAACGCGCGACCGCCGTCGAAGGCTATAAGGACTTCCGCTTCGGCCCGCACGATCTGGGGGCCAGCGCCGAATCCAATATAGCCGCCACCGGGGAAACCGATGAGACCGGCAAATTCCAGGCCGACATCACCATTCCCGAAACCACCTCACTGGCCACCGTGCCGATCGAGGCGACCATTGCCGTAAGCGTGCGCGAAGGCGCCGGCCGTCCGGTCGAACGGACCGAAAAGCGTCTGGTCATGCCCGGTTCGCCCGTCGTCGGCATCAAACCCGACTTCGAGGATGATACGGTCAATGAATCCTCGAAGCCGGCGTTCCGGCTGGCGCTGGTCGGCCCCGACGGCAAACCCGTGGCGGGCGAAGTCAAATGGACCGTGAACCGCGTGCGCACGGAATATCAGTGGTATGCGGTCGGCGGAAGCTGGAACTGGGAACCCCTAACCCGGCGCGAAAAGGTGGACGAGGGCACCGTCTCGGTCGCCGCCGACGGCTATGCCGAGATCACGACGCAGGTTGAATGGGGCGAATACGAACTGATCGCCAAGCCTTCGGGCGGCGCGGCTTCGGCGGAGGGCGTGGGGCTGGCCTCGGTTTCCTTCTTTGCCGGCTGGGGCGCTCCGGCCAACTCGGGCACGCCGACCCCCGACCGGCTGAGCGTTTCGCTTGACAAGCGGTCCTATAAATCCGGCGACACCGCGCAGGTGACGATCGACGCGATCAGCGACGGGGTGGCGGTCATTTCGGTCATGTCGAACCGGCTGGTCTCGCTGCAATCCACGCCGGTCAAGGCGGGGTTGAACACGGTCGAACTGCCGGTCACCGACGAATGGGGCGCCGGCGTGTATGTCGCAGCCACCACGATCCGGCCGCTTGACAGTTTCAAGCCGGGCGAGCGGGAGCCGATCCGCGCGCTGGGGCTGGTCCATGCCGGCGTGGATCCCGGTGCGCGCAAGCTGAACGCCACCCTGACCGCGCCCGAACAGGCGCTTCCCCGCGCCGACTTGCCGGTGACGCTGGCCGTGGACGGAGGCACGCAGGGTCAGACGGTCTATGCAACCATCGCGGCGGTGGATCAGGGCATTCTGAACCTGACCGGCTTCAAATCGCCCGATCCGGCGAAGCACTATTTCGGCCAGCGGCGGCTGGGGGTTGGCATCCGCGACCTTTACGGCCGGCTGATCCTGCCCAGCGGCGCGCCCGATGGCGCGGTCCGCACCGGCGGCGGTGAAGCGAACATGGGCGGCTTTCAGGCCCCCCCGCCGACCGAGAAGCTGATGTCGTGGTTCTCGGGCCCGATCACGCTTGGCCCCGACGGCACTGCGCAGGTGCAGGTGCCCGTCCCCGACTTCAACGGCGAGATTGCGCTGATGGCGGTGGTATGGACCGACAAGGCGGTTGGACAGGCGACCGGCAAAGCGGTGGTCAGCGATCCGGTGGTGATGACCGTGACCGCGCCGCGTTTCCTTGCCCCGGGTGACAAGGCGGAAATCGGGCTGGCGCTCGACAACGTCTCGGCGCCCGCCGGGCAGGTCAGCGTCTCGGCCACCGACAACGGCGGCAATATCGCGCTGGGTCTGGGCGACATGCCGGCACCGATCACGCTGGCCGAAAAGGCGCGTGGCCGGATGACGCTGCCGATCACCGCGCCGACGATCCCCGGGCTGGCGCAGGTGCGCCTGTCGCTGACCCCGCCCGGAGGCGGCCCCGCGGTGACCAAGGATATCGCGATCCCGGTCCGCTCGGGCCGGCCCGAGATCGCCGTCCAGACCCGCGAGGAACTCGCCCCGGGTCAAAGCCTGTCGCTGGACGCAGGGCTTATCTCGCAACTGGTGCCGGGTACGGCGACGGTCACGCTGGCGGCCGGTCCCTTTGCCCAGCTTGACGTGCCGGCCGCGCTTGGCCAGTTGCGGCGCTATCCCTACGGGTGCACCGAACAGGTGACTTCGGTCGCGATGCCGCTTTTGTACCTGTCGTCCCTGTCGGAACTGACCGGGCGGCCGGAAACCGGCGATCAGGTCGATGAGACCGCGAAGTCGATCAACGACGTGATCGCGACCATCGCATCGCGCCAGACCGGCGACGGCGCTTTCGGGCTGTGGTCGGCGGATTCGGGCTATGACACCTGGCTGACGGCCTATGCCACCGATTTCCTGTCGCGCGCCCGCGCCACCGGTTACGACGTGCCCGACGCCACCTTCAAATCGGCCATCGCCAACCTGCAATCGGCGGTGAACCGCGCCGGCGACCCGCAGGATGCCGATAAATGGGAGATGAGCAGTCTCGCCTATGCGCTGAACGTCCTTGCGCGTGAGCGGGCCGCGAGCATCGGCGATCTGCGCTATTACGCCGATGAAGCGGCCTCGCGGTTTGAAACGCCGCTTTCGGCGGCGATGCTTGGCTCGGCTCTGGCGGCCTATGGCGATCAGCAGCGCGCCGACCGGATGTTCTCGCAGGCCGCCCGGACCCTGGACAAGCAGGGTGTGCCGCTGACCGAGCCCCAGACCTGGCGCGATGATTACGGCACCAATATGCGCGACCGGGCGGCGATTCTGGCGCTGGCCGCACAAGCCGGGTCGGAAGCGATCGACGCGGTTTCGATGACGGCCGATCTGGCCCGCCAGCTGGACCGGCGCGCCCAGAACCGGGGCGGCTTGTCGACGCAGGAAGCCCTGTGGACGGTGCTTGCGGCGCAGGGTCTGGCGCAAGGCGGTCAACTGGGCGTGACGCTGAACGGCGCGGCCATGGAACAGGCGGTCACGCGCCTGCCCGATCTGGCGACGACGTCATCGACCGTCGCGAATACCGGATCGCAGCCGACCATCGTGACGGTGACCGGTTTCGGTCTGCCGGCCGATCCTGCGCTTACCGCCGGCGGCAAGGGCTATGCGATCACGCGCCAGTATTTCACCCTGGAAGGCAAGCCGACCGATCCCACGCTGGTGCCGCTGGGCACGCGCATGGTCGCCGTGCTTGAGGTGCAGCCCTTCGACGACATGGGCGGTGGCCGGCTGATCGTGAACGATCCGCTGCCCGCCGGGTTCGAAATCGACAACCCGAACCTGCTGCGTTCCGGCGATATCTCGGCGCTGGACTGGATCGACGGCATCACCGCGGTCGAATCGGCCCAGTTCCTGCAGGATCGCTTTATCGCGGCGGTCGACTGGCGCGACAAAGAGGCCTTCAAGCTGGCCTATATCCTGCGCGCGGTCACCCCGGGCGAGTTCGAACATCCCGCCGCCAGCGTCGAGGATATGTATCGGCCCGAATACCGTGCCTGGACGGCTGCGGGGCGCAGTCTGGTCGTGCCGTAAGGCACGGGGCGCGCGGCCCCCGGGGCCCCCGCAGCATATCTTCCCACGCCGGATTTCCCGCCCCGTCAGGGGCGGGCTACGAACGATGAAAGGACATTTCGGGATGGACGCGAAAGCCGTGATCACCGCCTATTACGATGCGTTCAACCGTGGCGACACGGATGCGATGCTGGATCTGATGACCGATGACGTGGCCCATCACGTCAACGAGGGTAAGGTTCGGCGCGGCAAGGCGCTGTTCGCCGAATTCAACGCCCATATGACCGACAGCTACCGCGAGAAGCTGACCGATATCGTGGTATTCGGCAATGCCGACGGCACCCGCGCGGCGGCCGAATTCACCGTCAACGGCACCTATCTGAAAACCGACCCCGGCCTGCCCGAGGCGCACGGCCAGACCTATGTCCTGCCCGCGGGGGCGTTCTTCACGCTGAAGGGTGGACGCATCGACCGGGTGACGACCTATTACAATCTGGCCGACTGGGTGGCTCAGGTCAGCGCATGAAGGTTTCGGTCCGTCCCCTGACCGGCGAGGCGCTTGCCGCGGCGCTGCCCGATCTGGCAAAGCTGCGCATCGCGGTGTTCCGCGACTGGCCCTATCTCTATGACGGCGATCTGGCATATGAGCGGCGCTATCTCTCGGGCTATGCCCGACCCGAGGCGATCGTGATCGGGGCTTTCGATGGCACGCAGCTTGTCGGCGCGGCAACCGGCATGCCGATGCGGTGCCATGCGGATGAATTCGAATGCGCCTTCACCGGCCGCCCCGAGCCGATCGACGATATCTTCTATTGCGCGGAATCGGTCCTGCTGCCGCAGTATCGCGGTCAGGGGCTGGGTCACGCCTTCTTTGACGGGCGCGAGAGACATGCCCGCGCGCTTGGCAAGCGATGGTCGGCTTTCTGTTCGGTCCAGCGCCCCGTCGACCACCCCGCGCGCCCGGCGGGTTTCCGCCCGCTGGACGAATTCTGGCGCAAACGCGGCTATGCCCCCCTGCCCGGCGCTATCGCGCATCTGGCTTGGAAAGACGTGGGCGAGACCTCGGAAACCCGCAAATCACTGCAATTCTGGAGCAGGGCGTTGTGAGCGCGCCGCGTGCCGCGAACCCCGGTCAGCCACGGCGCGACTGGCCGCCGCTGCGCATGGCTTTGCTGGTCGCCCTTCTGGGTGTTTTGCTCGCATGGACGGCGGATGATTTCCGCGCCCGTCTGGACCGCTGGATCGCGACCACGGACCTGCCGCTTTTCATTGTCCCCACCGGAACGCAGGTCGTCGCCCGGGACGGCAGCCTGTTGCGCGCCTTTCAGGTCGCGGACGGCCGCTGGCGGCTGGATGTCGAGCTGTCCGACGTCGATCCCTTGTTCATAAACATGCTGACCATGTGGGAGGACCGCCGCTTCTACAGCCATCACGGCGTCGACAATCGTGCGATCCTGCGGGCCGCATGGCAATTGGTGACGCGCGGCCGGATCGTATCGGGCGCATCGACCCTGACCATGCAGACCGCACGGCTGCTTGAGGAAGGCACCACCGGTCGACTGGACGGGAAACTGCGCCAGATGCGGGTCGCGCTGGCGATGGAACGACAGTTGCGCAAGGACCAAATATTGGGGCTGTACCTGCGGCTTGCCCCCTATGGCTCCAACGTCGAGGGCGTCCGCGCCGCCAGCCTGTTGTGGTTCGGCAAAGAACCCAAACGCCTGTCCGCCGCACAGGCCGCGCTTTTGGTGGCCCTGCCGCAGGCGCCCGAGGGGCGGCGCCCCGACCGTTTCCCCGAGGCCGCGCGCGCCGCCCGCAACAGGGTCCTGCAACGCGCCGCCGCGGCCGGCATCATCAGCGCCGAAACCGCCGCCTCGGCCGCCGCCGAGCCGGTGCCGGCGATGCGCCGCGCCTTTCCGGCCCTTGCGCCGCTGCTGGCGGATCGTCTGCGCCGCGAGAACCCGGGCACCGTGCGGATCGCCACGACCATTGATCCGCGCTTGCAGCGCATGGCGGAAAAGCTGGCAAGGCAGGCGACCCGCAAACAGACCGAAACCGTGTCCGCCGCGATGATCCTTGCCGATTACCGGACCGGCGAGATTCTGGCCGATGTCGGCGCGGCCGAGTGGGCCAACACGCCCTCGGCCGGGTTCGTCGACATGACGCGCGCCATCCGCTCACCCGGGTCGACGCTGAAACCCTTTGTCTACGGGCTCGCCTTCGACGACGGCCTTGCCCATCCCGAAACCCTGGTCGAGGACCGTCCCGCGACCTTCGGCCGCTGGGCGCCGCTGAATTTCGACCGCCGCTTTCGCGGCACGATCAGCATCCGCCAGTCGCTGATCCAGTCGCTGAACATCCCCGTGGTGCGGCTGGCCGAGGTGATCGGCCCGGCGCGCATCGTGCAGGCGATCACCCGCGGCGGCGGCGAGCTGATCGTGATCGGCGATCAGCCCGGTCTTGCGATCACGCTGGGCGGCGCGGGGATTTCGCTGGAATCGTTGGTGACGGCCTATGGCAGCCTTGCCCGTGGCGGCCGGGGGCTGAAACTCTCGGCCCTGCCCGGCGGCGCGACCGAGCTGCGCCAGCGCATGTTCGGGCGTGTCGCCGCATGGCAGGTCACGCAGATCCTGTCTCAGCTTGCGCCGCCGACGGGTCAGCGCCCGGGCCGCATCGCCTATAAGACCGGAACCAGCTATGGCAACCGCGATGCCCTGGCGGTCGGTTTCGACGGTCGTTATGTCGCGGGGGTCTGGCTGGGGCGGCCCGACGGCACGCCGATTCCCGGCGCTTTCGGTGGCGAACTGGCCGCGCCTTTCCTGTTCGACCTGTTCGATGCCATATCGGCCAACACCGTGCCGCTGCCGCCGCCGCCGCCGGCCACGCTGATCGTCTCGAACTCGCAACTGCCGCTGCCGCTGCGGCGGTTTTCGCCGCCGGGCGAGGTCTCGGCGCAGGCCGCATCCCCGGTCCGCGCCCGCACCGACGCGCTGCAACTGACCTTCCCCCCCGAGGGCGCTCAGATCGAACTTGGCCGCGACGGCGGTCTGCTGGCCAAGGCGCAAGGCGGGACAGCGCCCTATACGTGGCTGGTGAACGGCGCGGCAACGGTCGTGGCCAGCCCGGGAACGCAGGCGCTGCTGACGGCCTCACCCGGGTTTGCGCGGGTGACGGTGATCGATTCGACCGGCGCTTCGGCCAGCGCCAGCGTCAAACTTGACTGAATCTGGCCCCCCTGCCCCTTACAAGCCGGAGGCATCAACCCTACGTGCAGGCGATGTTGTATATTAACGATCAGATTTCTATCGCGGAATGGGAGCTTTCCGAGAATTTCACGCGGTCACAGGGCCCGGGCGGCCAGAATGTGAACAAGGTCGAGACCGCGGTCGAGTTGCGGTTTGAGGCCGAACGCTCGCCGCATCTGCCCGAACCGGTCAAGCGGCGGCTGAAGAAACTTGCCGGGCGGCGCTGGACGCTGGACGGCGCGATCGTCATTCGCGCCGAAGAAACCCGCAGTCAGGCGCGCAACCGCGAAATCGCGCGTGAGCGGCTGGCGCAACTGATCGAAACGGCGCTGACCGCCCCCCGCCGCCGCATCGCGACCCGCCCGACGCTGGGCTCGGTGCGGCGCCGCCTGAAATCCAAGACCGAGCGCGGCGAGATCAAGACTCTGCGCGGCCGCGTGTCCGAGGAAGAATGATGTTCGTTGGGCTGCGGCGTAATCTGGCGATGCTGTTCGGCCGCCGTCCGCCGCGCATGCAGGTGGGTGCGCTTTGCGTGCGCGGAACGCGCGGCGAACGGCAGGTGCTGATGATCACCAGCCGGGGCACCGGACGGTGGATCATCCCCAAGGGCTGGCCGATGAAGGGGCGCGGGCTGGCCGAGGCTGCCGCGCAGGAGGCATGGGAAGAGGCCGGGGTGCGTGGTGACGTGGCCGCGACCGAGATCGGCCGCTATCACTATGGCAAGGCGCAGGATGCCGGCTTTTCGGTCCCATGCGAGGTGAGGGTTTTCCTGCTGACCGTCGATGACCTCGCCACCGATTTTCCCGAAACCAGCGAGCGGCGCCGCAAGTGGTTCGCCCCCGACGAGGCCGCGAAACTGGTCGCCGAGCCCGAGCTTGCCGCATTGCTGCAACAGTTGAACCGGGATCGCATCTAGGGGCGGTTCCGAAACCAGCGGGCGCGCTTGTGGATATGCCGGGCGCGGCGCTAGAATCGCGCCATGGCCACCAAACAGAACCGTCGATGGAAAACGCTGGACAAGGACTTGTCCCGCATTTCCATGGCCGAGCAGGCCACCGCGACCGCGGCGCGACCCCTGGTGAAAATCGGGCTGACACTGGTTCTGGCGGCCATCGCCGCAACGGTCGCCATGGCCCTGTCGGGCGCGGTCACGGGCATGGCGACGCTGGTCCTCGGGCTGGCGGCGGGGCTTTATATGGCGCTGTCGATCGGGGCGAACGACGTCGCGAACGCGATGGGGCCGCCGGTGGGCGCGGGCGCTTTGCGCGTCGGTCAGGCCCTGTTCCTTGCCGCGCTGGCCGAGATCGCCGGCGCCGTCTTTGGCGGTCAGGCGGTGACGGACACGCTGACCGTCGGCATCATCACCCCCGAGACGATGCTGACCGGCGCCGCCGCCGCACGCATGATGATGGCGGCACTTCTGGCCGCCGCGACATGGATCATGCTGGCGACCCTCGCCTCGGTCCCGATCTCGACCACCCATGCGGTGGTCGGCGGCATCCTTGGCGCCGGTCTGGTCAGCTTTGGCGCCGATGCGGTCAACTGGGGTATGCTGTTCGACATCGCGCTGGTCTGGATGATCGCGCCGGTCCTTGCCGCGGCCTGTGCCGCCGCGATCCTTGCCGCCGTGCAGGGACTGATCGAACGCGCCCCGGACCGAACCCGCGCGATGCGGCGGGGCATTCCGCTGATGATCGGGATCATGGCCGGGCTGTTCGCCTGCTATCTGTCGGTGCTGCTCAGCGGCGGGCGCGGGCATCCGGTTTTCAGCCTGCTGACGGGGCTCGTGTGCGGCGCGGTTTGCTGGGCGTTGGCGCGGCCCGTCATCCGGCGCCAGATCGCCAGCAGCGGCACCGGCAAGGCGACGCTGAAACTGGCGCTTGGGTTGCCGCTGGCGGTGGCGGCGGTCCTGGTCTCTTTCGCCCACGGCGCCAATGACGTGGCCAACGTCGCCGCACCGCTGTCGGTGATCCTGCGCGCCACGGGGTTCGGCGCGCCACTCGCCGCCATGCCGCTGTGGGTGGCGCTGATCGGCGCATTGGGGGTGGCGGCCGGCATCCTGATCCTTGGGCGGCGTCTGGTGATCATGGTCGGCACCGGCATCACCCGGCTGTCGCCGATCCGCGCCTTTTGCATCGCCTGCGCCACCGCCCTGACGGTCATCATCGCAAGCTGGGCGGGCTGGCCGGTATCGACCACGCATATCACCATCGGCGGCGTTTTCGGCGTCGGTTACTGGCGCGAGCGTGACGACCGCCGCCAGACCGCGCGCCGAAATGAAAGCCGCAACGAAAGCCGAAACGCGGGGGACGCGAGCGCGCGCCGCAAAGACACGCTTCCCCCCGAAGAGCTTCACCGCCGCCGCCTTGTCCGCTGGTCGCATCTGGTGACGATGCTGGTCGCATGGGTGGTGACGGTACCGATTTCGGCCGCGCTGGCGGCGGGGCTTTGCGCGATCAGCATCGCGCTGTCGGCGAATGGCTAAGGCTTAGCCGCCGATAATCGCCAGCAGATTCTGCACATCCTGCTCGGTGGTGGCCCAGCTTGCCACCAAACGGACCGAAACCTGCGCGGCGCGTTCGTCCTGCGTCGCGGGCCACATCCGGAAACCGGCGTCACGCGCCATCCCGGCCTGATAGACGGCCTGCGGAAGTGTGGCAAAGACGCTGTTCGACTGCACCGGCTGGTTCACGGTCACCCCCGGAACGCCGGCCAGCCCGCGACCCAGAAGCGCAGCCATGCGGTTCGCGTGCCCGGCCAGTTCCAGCCACAACCCGCCCCGGGTCCATGCCGCCATCTGCGCCGCAAGATAGCGGTGCTTGGACCACAGATGCCCGCCGCGCATGCGCCGGAAATCCAGTTCATCCACCCGCTCGCCGTTGAATAGAATGACCGCCTCGGCCGCCATGCAACCATTCTTGGTGCCACCAAAGGACAGCGCATCGACCCCCGCCCGCCACGTCAGATCGGCCGGAGAACACCCAAGCGCCGCCACCGCATTGGCGAAACGCGCGCCGTCCATATGCACCGCCAACCCGGCCTCATGCGCGATCGCGGCCAGCGCCGCCACCTGATCGGGGGCATAGATCGTGCCCCACTCCGTCGCATTGGTCAGCGACAGCATCGCGTTCTGCCCGGCGTGGACATTGTCGCGGCCATAGGTGATCAGCCCTTCGGCCAGATCGTCGGGCGTGATCCGGCCGTCGTCCTGCCCGATCAGCGCCAGCTTCGCCCCGCCGGTGTAGAACTCGGGCGCGCCGGCCTCGCTGGTCTCGATGTGGGCGTGCTTGTGACAGAACACCCGCCCCCATGGCGGGCACAGCATCGCGCAGCAAAGCGCGTTCGCCGCCGTTCCGGTCGCGACAAAGGCCACGCGGGCGTTCGGCGCCTCGAACAATTCGCGGATCTGGTCCTCGGCCTCGCGCGTCAATGCGTCATCGCCATAGCTGGGCATGAACCCGGTGTTCGCCTTGACCAGCGCCTCCATGACCGACGGATGAACGGCGCTGCAATTGTCGGACACGAAATTCATGACAGATCCTCGATGATATGGTCTTCCCAGTCGTCTTCGCTGACCGTCAGTTCGTTGACCGTCCAGCCCCGCACCGAAACCCCCGCCTGATGCACGGTTTCCCGGTCGCCCGAGATCAGATAATGCCAGTCATACAAGGGCTTGTCGTGCGCGCGAAGCCGATAGGCGCAGGTCGCCGGCAGCCACCAGTCGATTTCACGCAGCTTCTTCGGGGTCAGGACGACGCAATCCGGCACGAATTTGTGACGGTTGTGATAGGATGAGCAGCGGCAGCTTTCCCCGTCCAGCAGACGGCAGGAAACGTTGGTAAAGGCAACCTCGCCGGTATCTTCGAATTCGATCTTGTTCAGGCAGCATTTGCCGCAGCCGTCGCAAAGCGCCTCCCATTCGGTCTGGGTCAGATCGTCCAGCGGCAGTTCCCAGAACCGGTCCCGCATCAAAGGCCGCTCAGAATAGCGCGGGCCGCCTGACTGTCGCGGTCCATCTGTTCGATAAGCGCCGGCAACCCGTCAAAGCGCATCTCGGGGCGCAGATAGTCGACCAGCGCGATCGACAGATGCTGGCCGTAAAGATCGCCGTCAAAGTCGAACAGATGCACTTCCAGATTGGGCTGGTTCTCGCCGAACATCGGGCGCACGCCAAGGCTGGCCACACCGTGATATTCGCCCGCCAGCGGTCCGGTCAGCACATTGACCAGAACCGCATAGACGCCCAGCTTCGGCAGGTGCAGCCGGTCGACCGACATGTTGGCGGTCGGATAACCGAGTTCGCGGCCGCGCTTTTCGCCGTGGATGACCTCGCCCTCGATCCGGTGCCAGTGGCCCAGCATCTGCGCCGCGCCGCGCGGATCGCCTTCGGCCAGCGCGGTGCGGATCGCGGTCGAGCTGAAATCCTGCCCGTCACGGCCGACCAGCGGCGCGATGGTGACGCCGAAGCCCAGGGTCTGGCCAAGCGCGGTCAGCGTCGCGGCATCGCCTGCGCGGTCCTTGCCAAAGCGAAAATCCTCGCCCACGGTGACATGCACGACCCCCAGCCCCGCGCAAAGGACCTGCGCGGCAAATTCATGCGGTGTCAGCCCGGCAAGTTCGGCATCGAACGGCAGTTCATACAGGTGATCGACGTTCAGCCGGGCCAGACGGTTCGCCCGCGCCTCGGGGTTCATCAGCCGGAAAGGCGGCGCGTCGGGGGCGAAACGCTCTCGCGGGTGGGGTTCAAAAGTCACGACGCCCAATGGCGCATCGACAGCCGCCGCCGCGGTGCGGATGATCGAGGCGTGACCCAGATGAACCCCGTCGAAATTGCCCAAAGCGACGGTGGCGCCGCGGGCATCGGGGGGCAGATCTCGCCAGTGCAGATGCGTTTTCACCTTGCCCCCGTGGCCGGAAACGGCGCGCAGAACACGCCCGGATTGGTCCAGAACCGGGCCGCCATGCGGGGGTTGCCCCTGACCGTGCCCGGCAATCCCGTATCCCCCACCCGGATCATTGTTGCAAGTGCCGCAAAGACCGTCATCCCCGCGTCAGCGCAGCCTGCCGATGGCGAATTCGGGCGACAGTTTATGCGGGTCCAGCCAGCCGGTCAGCATGCCGTGATCGGGGTTTTCCACGTCGTCGCCGAAAGCATCGAAGGCCAGACCGCCGGTCACGAACAGCGCATCAATGCCCTGCTCGGCCGCGCCCAGCACGTCGGTCGCGATACCGTCGCCGATCGCCAGCGTGCGGTTGCTGTTGTCCACGCCAAGCCGCTTTCGCGCCAGATCATAGATCGGCGCGTGCGGTTTGCCGAACAGCGCGACCCGACCGCCCATTTCCGCGTAAAGCTGGGCCAGCGCCCCGGCGCAATAGATCCGGCGATCGCCCAGATCCACCACGATATCGGGGTTGGCGCACAGCATCGGCAGGTCGCGCGCGATCGCCTTCTGAAAGGTCTTGCGATAATCCTCGGGCGTTTCGGTGGTCTCGTTGAAGGGCCCGGTGTTGACGATCCCCTCGGCCACCTCGAACGGCACCCGCACGATCGCGGCATCGCGCCGGTCCTCGGGCAGGTCGTTGAAGAAGCCGTCATCCTTGCCGGTGCCCAGATGCCAGACATTATGCCCGGCCCAGCCGTCCAGCATCGCGACCTGCGCCGCATCACCCGACGACACCACGATGTCCCATGCATCGCGGGGCACGCCCATGCGGTCCAGTTGCGCGATCACGGATTGCGACGGACGCGGCGCGTTGGTCATCAGCACGACCCGCTTTCCGTCCTTGCGAAACCCCTGCAAGGCGGCGACGGCGGCGGGATAGGGCTCGCGCCCGTTGTGCAGGCAGCCCCAGAGATCGCAGAACAAGGTGTCGTAATCCGACGAAATGTCGGCCAGCCGGGCAATGACTCGGGTCATATCGGTTCCTCGGGAAAGCGGGATGCGGGCGGCGACCGGTCGGGGCCGCGCCCGCAGCAGAAGCGGGCTCAGGCCGCCAGAACCGGGATGATCTGCTTTTTGCGGCTCATCACGCCGGGAAGCACGACGGTATCGCCGCTGACCGGAACGCCGAACGACTTCTCGGCCACCTGCGCGACCCACGGGTTCGGCACCAGAAGCGTCGCCTGTTCGTTCAGGATGTCCACGATGAACAGCAGAACCTCATCCGCGCCGTCGGCCTTGGCCACGTCCGGCATCGCGGCCATCAGCGCATCCTTGCGCGCCAGCAGCACATGCGGCGCGGTGGTTTCCAGAACCGAAACCCGAAGCTGCTTGCCGCCGAGTTCGTATTCCTTGCTGTCCATACGCAGCAGCGCATCCTCGGCAAAGGCCGATACGTCGGATTTGGCCGCGAACATCTCGGCCGCGAAGCTTGGGATCGAGACGCCCAGATCCTTGGCCAGCTTTTCGGCCAGCGCCCGGTCATGCGGCGTGGTGGTCGGGCTGCGGAATTCCAGCGTGTCGGACAGGATGCAGGTCAGCATCGCGCCCTTGATCCCGCGCGGCATGCGGTCGGCATCGGCGCCCATCAGGTCGTGCATGATGGTGGCGGTGCAGGCGAGCGGGCGGATGGTGACGTTGATCGGCGTGCGGGTTTTCAGCCCGCCGGCCAGCAGGTGATGGTCGATGATCTCGATCACCTCGGCCTCGTTGATGCCGGCGGGCAGTTCGGCGACGTTGTTGGTATCGACGACCACGCATTGATCGCCCGCCGCCACATCGGCGATGATCTCGGGCGTCTCGAGCCCCCAATGCTTCAGCATCCACGCCGCTTCGGTGTTCGGCGCGCCCTGCAGGACCGCCTTGGCGGGGGTCTTGCGGACATCGGACAGATACCATGCCCAGATGATGGGGCTGCCGGTCGAATCGGTGTCGGGGGCCTTGTGGCCAAATACCTGGATCATGGGAAACCTCTGGCAGAGTGAAATGTCGCGCGCCTTATAGGGCAGGCGCCCGGCCTTGTCACGCGGCCGCCGGGGTCGGCGCGGTTCGGGCACGGTTCCGGCGCGCTGCGGGGCTAGGATGAACCACCCAGCGCGACGCCGACGTTCACCGCCAGCGCAAGGATGACGGTGTTATAGAAGAACGACAGCACCGAATGGACCAGCACCGTCGCCCGCATCTTGCGGCTTTGGACGGTCACGTCCGACACCTGCGCGCACATGCCGATGACGAAGGCGTGGTAAAGGAACTCCCATACCCCCGGGTCGTCCGTGGCGGGGAAGGCAAGGCCCTTCAGGTCGTCGACCCCGTTCTTCCGGTACCACAGGCTGGCATAGTGAAACGCGGCCAGCATATGCAGGGTCACCCAGCCCAGCGGAACCGAGATCAGCACCAAAGCCGGTCGCAGCCAGCCGCCGCTGATCCCTTCGGAAAGGGTCGCCAGTATCGCCGCCAGACTGCCGATCACCACCGCGACGCTGATCGGGATGACGATCAGCATGCCTTCGTCGCTGTCCTCGAAATGCCGGCGCCAATGGGTGTTGGGGAAATGCCATATGAAAATTATGGTCGAGACGACGTAGGTCAGAAAGAACGTGTTCGCGGCAAGCAGCAGCCGGTCCGACCAGGCCAGCGGCGTGGCCAGAACCCCGACGGCAAGCCCAAGCAGAACTGCCGCGATCATGCGCCGGTGCCGCCATATCGCCGCGCGGATATAGCGCCGCGGCAGGGCCGAAGGCGGATCGTCGGGACGCTCCGGCCCGGTCACAAAGTCACAACCCGGCCGGGGATTGCTGATGCTGGATTAGCCGCCAGTCCTCGCCGCGCCTGATCCAGGTCGAGGTGCAATAGGCGCGATAGACCTCGCCATCGGCGCGGCGCGCCACCGCGTGATAGCCGATCACCACCACGCCCTCGCCCTCGGCCGAATGCCGGGCGGTCATGTCGACGGCCTGCCAACGCGGCGCGCGGCTGAGCGCCTCGAGAATCTGTTGACCCTGAAGGATGCCGGTCTGCGGAAAGGCCATCACGCAGGCCGGATCAAGCCGCCGGCCGGCCTCGGCCGCACCCAGCACCCAAAACGCTTCTTCATCCGCCCAGATCGCGTCATCCGCCATTTGCCTGCCCCTTCGTCCCTGCCGCCGATGGCTGAACCGTCAGCGGGGTCAATGTATAGCCCTGATCCTGCAAAAGTTGCAGCACGCCTTTTTCACCGGACAGATGCAGCGCACCGAATGCGGCAACCACGCCCTTATCCTTTTCCGCCGCCGCATCGGCAGCCGCAACCAGCGGCGCGATCCAGCTTTCGTTGCGGCGGTTCATCAGCTTTTCCTCGGTATCGGCCGCCTGACTGTCCACCTGATCCCGGGTCAGGCCCGAGTTTTCATAGGCGTCATAACGCGAAAACTCCCACACCAGCCGCGATTCGCCGCTGAAATAGGCGTAAGCCAGGGTCGCGGTGTAATCGTCCGCCAGCTCGGCCGCCGGAATGGCCATCCTGATCATCTCGATCTCCTGCCCGGGGGTCATGTCCGAGAACAGCTTGAAGGCGGTGTCCCATGGCTCAAGCGCCTTGATCGGCACATCCGCTGCCAGAGCAATATCGGTCAGCCTCTGGTCAAGACCTTCGACCTTCTTGCCCGACTGGATCTGGCGCAGAAGGCAGGGCGAGACCGACAGGGTCATCGCCAGATACCAGGGCTGCATCTTGGCGACCATGATTTCGGGAATGCCCCGCGCCTTCATCACGGCGGTGAGCTTTTTCCAGTCCTCTTCGGTCATGCGCTCGCGCAGCGTCGGGCCTTTGGTCAGGATGACCAGATCTGGCCGGTTGGCCAGTTCGGCCTGAAGCCTGACCATTTCGTCGGGGCCGGCCTCGACCAGGAGGGCGTCGGCCTGTTCAACGGTGTCGCGGAACCGGTCGGTGGCAAGATCGTGGCGCGGATCGTCGAAATGGTAGGTGCCGATCAGGGTGATCCGGTTGGGTCCCTTATCGGCCTGCCAGAAATTTCCGCGCGCAAACGGCACCGCATCGGCGGCGGCGCGAATCTCGGCCAGACGCGCGGGCGGCATCGCGTCAAGCAGGTTCCTGCCGATGCATTCCTCGGCGGCTGCCGGCATGGAAAAGGCACTAAAAACAAGGGCTGACAGCCAGTTCAGACCACGCATCAGAACCTCTTGTGAATCAACCCGGAAAGGTTTGCACGATTCCGCTTGCAGGACCAGTCGCGTCGGTTGACAAAACATCGCGCCCCTCCTACCTCTGCCCTGCTGGCACTCGCCGAAGGTGAGTGCTAATAAAAGCACTGCAACCTGAAAACCGGAGTGTTCCAATGGCATTCAAACCGCTGCACGACCGCGTCGTGGTTCGCCGCGTCCAGTCGGACGAAAAGACCAAGGGCGGCCTGATCATCCCCGACAGCGCCAAAGAAAAACCCGCCGAGGGCGAAGTGGTCGCCGTCGGCGAAGGCGCCCGCAAGGATTCGGGCGAGCTGATCGCACCTTCGGTCAAGGCCGGCGACCGCGTTCTGTTCGGCAAATGGTCGGGCACCGAAGTGACGCTGGACGGCGAAGAGCTGCTGATCATGAAGGAAGGCGACATCATGGGCATCATCGGCTGATCGGCCTATTTCCCACGATAAACGCTTCATTTCACAAGATATTCTAGGAGAGACAACATGGCTGGTAAGGACGTCAAGTTCAACACCTCTGCCCGCGACGCGATGCTGAAAGGCGTCAACATTCTGGCGGACGCCGTCAAGGTCACGCTGGGCCCGAAAGGCCGCAACGTGGTCATCGACAAATCCTTCGGCGCCCCCCGCATCACCAAGGACGGCGTCACCGTCGCCAAGGAAATCGAGCTTTCGGACAAGTTCGAGAACATGGGCGCGCAAATGGTCCGCGAAGTCGCGGCCCGCACCAATGACGAGGCCGGCGACGGCACCACCACCGCGACCGTTCTGGCCCAGGCGATCATCAAGGAAGGCCTGAAGGCCGTCGCCGCCGGCATGAACCCGATGGATCTGAAGCGCGGCGTCGATTTGGCCACCGCCAAGGTCGTCGAAGCGATCAAGGCCGCCTCGCGCCCGGTCACCGACAGCGACGAAGTCGCGCAGGTCGGCACCATCTCGGCCAACGGCGAAGCCCAGATCGGCCGCTTCATCGCCGACGCCATGCAGAAAGTCGGCAACGAGGGTGTCATCACCGTCGAAGAAAACAAGGGCATGGAAACCGAAGTCGAAGTCGTCGAAGGCATGCAGTTCGACCGTGGCTACCTGTCGCCCTATTTCGTGACCAACCCCGACAAGATGGTCGCCGATCTGGAAGACGCCTATATCCTGCTGCACGAAAAGAAACTGTCGTCGCTGCAGCCGATGGTTCCGCTGCTGGAAGCCGTCATTCAGTCGGGCAAGCCGCTTTTGATCATCGCCGAGGACGTTGAAGGCGAGGCTCTGGCCACGCTGGTCGTCAACAAGCTGCGCGGCGGTCTGAAGATCGCGGCCGTCAAGGCGCCGGGCTTCGGCGATCGCCGCAAGGCCATGCTGCAGGACATCGCCATTCTGACCGGCGGTCAGGTGATCAGCGAAGATCTGGGCATGAAGCTGGAAAACGTCGGCATCGACATGCTGGGCCGTGCCAAGAAAGTCTCGATCAACAAGGACAACACCACCATCGTCGACGGCGCCGGTGAGAAATCCGAGATCGAGGCCCGCGTTACCCAGATCCGCCAGCAGATCGAGGAAACCACCTCGGACTACGACAAGGAAAAGCTGCAGGAACGCGTGGCGAAGCTCGCCGGCGGTGTTGCCGTGATCCGCGTCGGCGGCATGACCGAAGTCGAAGTGAAAGAGCGCAAGGACCGCGTCGATGACGCGCTGAACGCGACCCGCGCGGCCGTGCAGGAAGGCGTGGTCGTCGGTGGCGGCGTGGCGCTGGTGCAGGGCGGCAAGTCGCTGGAGAAGCTGAAGGGCGAGAACTCGGATCAGGAAGCCGGTATCGCCATCGTGCGCCGCGCGCTTGAGGCTCCGATGCGCCAGATCGCCGAAAACGCGGGCGTCGATGGCGCCGTCGTGGCCGGCAAGGTCCGCGAATCGACCGACAAGGCCTTCGGCTTCAACGCCCAGACCGAAGAATATGGCGACATGTTCAAGTTCGGCGTCATCGACCCGGCCAAAGTCGTGCGCACCGCGCTGGAAGACGCGGCTTCGGTCGCCGGTCTGTTGATCACCACCGAGGCCATGGTCGCCGAAAAGCCCGAGCCGAAAGGCGCCGGCGGCGGCATGCCCGACATGGGCGGCATGGGTGGCATGGGCGGCATGATGTAATCATCCCCCTGCCTTCTTGGCAGAAACGGAAAGGGCGCCCCCGCGGGCGCCCTTTTTCGTTTTCCGCCCGTGGTGTTTCCGCCCGTGGTGTTTCCGCCCGTGGTGTTTCCGCCGGTGGTGTTTTCGCCCGCGGCGTGACTTGGCGCCGATAATCTTCGATATTCGTCGCAGGGACACAGCAAGGGGCGTGACAGGTGACAGAGGCAATATCCCGGCAGGGTATCGAATCGCGGTCGCTGATCGTGGCGATGTGGGGGAACCTGTTCATGGCGGCGGCCGGCGTGCTGGCCGGGTTTCTCAGCAATTCCGCCGCGATCATGATGGACGGGCTGTTCTCGATGGTGGGCTTCGTCTCGCTGTTGCTGGCCCGGCGCATCAGCGGCCGGGTCACCGCCGGACCGGACCGGCTGCGCCCCTTTGGCTATGCCGCCGACGAGGCGATCTTTGTGACCTTCCGCGCGCTTTCGCTGCTGGGGCTGGTGCTCGCGGCCTCGACCACCTCGATCCAGCGCATCATCGCCTATCTGCGCGGCGAGGTTCCGGCGCCGCTGAATTTCGGCGCGATGCCCTATTACTACCTGATCATCACCCTGACCTGTTTCGGCCTGTGGTGGCTGCATTACCGCGCCTGGGTAAAGACCGGCCGCAGCAGCGACATGCTGAAACTGGAAGGTCAGGCGGCGGCCTTTGACGGCGCGATCACGGTGGCAAGCGGCCTCGGCCTTGCCGCGATCTATTTCTTCGGCAAAGGCCCGCTGGCGCCGATTGCCCCGGTCGGCGATTCGATCATCGTGCTTTTACTTTGCGCCTTCGCGGTCGGCGGCTATTTCCGCGACCTGCGCGGCGGTCTGGCGGAACTGGCCGGCGTCACCGCCTCGCCGGACGTGATCGCGGTCGCGCGGCGCGCCCTGCGCCCAGCGCTTGCCGAGGACGGCGGCCGGCTGAGCGATCTATCGGTCAACAAGATCGGCCGCACCCATCAGGTGATGGTCTATTACGATCCCGGCCGCCCGGTCACCGCGGCCCAGGCCGACCGCCTGAACCTGCGCATGCTGCGGGACCTGCGCGGCGCGCTGCCCGGTGCCGACGTCATGCTGGTGATCACCGAATATCCGCGGCGCTGGCCGGATGAGGTTTGGCCGGGCTGACCGCCCCCGCGCCGCCCCTCGCTCAGCCGCCGTTCAGGCCCCGTTCAGGCGCGCGGATAGCGACAGAAGGTCCGCCCATGCCTCGCGCTTGGCGATCGGCGTGCGCAACAGATAGGCGGGATGGGTCATCGGCAGGGCCGGGACGCCGAAAGCGGTCGTCCATTGCCCGCGCAGGCGCAGGATGCCCTCCTGTCCCAGCGCGGCCTTGCAGGGCGTATTGCCCATCAGAACGATCAGATCCGGGCCAGCCAGTTCGACATGGCGGCGCAGAAAGGGCAGCATCGCGGCGATTTCCTGCGGCTCGGGCCGGCGGTTCCCCGGCGGCCGCCATGGCAGGACATTGGCAATATAGACCGCGCGCGCCGGATCCGGGGCGTCGCGGGACAGACCGATCGCGGCCAGCATCCGGTCCAGAAACTGACCGGCGCGGCCGACGAAAGGCTTGCCCTGACGGTCCTCGTCCTCGCCCGGGGCCTCGCCGATGATCATCACCCGGGCCAAGGGCTGGCCGTCGGCAAAGACGAAGTTGCGGGCGCCGCGCTTGATCTCGATCCCGTCGAACCCGGCCTGCGCCTCGGCCAGCGCCGCAAGATCGCCGGCTGACCGGGCAAGGCGCGCGGCCTCGGCAACATGCGCGGCTGCGCCGTCGTCGGACGTGTCGGGCGCGGCAGGTTGTTGCGCCGCCCGGCCCGGCTGGGTCGTCGATGGCCCGGGCCCGTTCCCTTGGGGCGCCGGGGGTTGGTCAAAGCGGTTAACCGGATTGTCCAGCATCGGCTCATCCGCGCCCATGTCGGATTGCCACGCCAGCATCGCCAGCGCGGTTTCCGCGTCGATCTCGATTCCCTTCCACACCGGGTCCGCCGTCATGGCGCCACGTTAGGCAGCGCGCCCCGCCACCGCAAGGCTTGCCGCCCTGCCGCCCTTTTGCGATAGGATGGGCCAAGGACGCAAAGGCGGGGGTTACGATGGTGTTTCGCGCACGGCATTTGCTGGGAATCGAGCAACTCGCCCCGGCCGAAATCACCACCCTGCTGGATCTGGCCGAACAATATGTCGAGCTGAACCGGCGCACGGTCAAACATGCCGATGCCCTGGCGGGCATGACCCAGATCAACATGTTCTTCGAGGCCTCGACCCGCACCCAGTCGAGTTTCGAGCTGGCCGGCAAACGGCTGGGGGCCGATGTGATGAACATGCCGGTGGCGCAATCCAGCGTCAAAAAGGGCGAGACGCTGATCGACACGGCGCTGACGCTTAACGCCATGCATCCCGATTTGCTGGTGGTCCGGCACAATATGTCGGGCGCGGTCAATCTGCTGGCCTCCAAGGTGAACTGCGCGGTTCTGAACGCGGGCGACGGGCGCCACGAACATCCGACGCAGGCGCTTTTGGACGCATTGACGATCCGCCGCGCCAAGGGCCGGCTGCACCGGCTGACCGTGGCCATCTGCGGCGACATCGCCCACAGCCGGGTGGCGCGGTCGAACCTGTTGCTGCTGGGCAAGATGGAAAGCCGGCTGCGGCTGATCGGCCCGGCGACGCTGATGCCCGCGGGCGCCCGCGATCTGGGCTGCGAGGTCTATGAGGATATGCGCGAGGGGCTGGCCGGCGCCGATGTGGTGATGATGCTGCGGCTTCAGAAGGAACGCATGGACGGCGGTTTCATCCCGTCCGAGCGGGAATATTATCACCGCTGGGGCCTTGACGCCGAAAAGCTGGCGCTGGCCGCGCCCGACGCCATCGTCATGCATCCCGGCCCGATGAACCGGGGGGTCGAGATCGACGGCACCATCGCCGACGACATCAACCGTTCGGTCATTCAGGATCAGGTCGAGATGGGCGTCGCGGTGCGCATGGCGGCGATGGATCTTCTGGCGCGCAATCTGCGCGCGGAACGCGGCGCCAAGGCGGTCGGCACCTATGTCTGATCGGCTGGCCCCGGCGGTGGGAACCGAGGTCTTCTCGCCCGAGGAACTGACCATCGCGCTTGACCCGGGCGAGCGCGTGATCTGGCAGGGCCGCCCCGTCGTCATGGTGAAATCGGTGCAGAACCAGCTTTTCTGGCGGCTGTTCGGCGGCATCTTCGGCGTGGTCGGGGCAATCTTTCTGCCGATCGGCGTGTTCGTCAAGGACCCGATCATCCGCATGGTGTTTCTGCCGACCGGGCTTTTGTTTCTGGCCATAGCCGGCGCCGGCTTCGTGCTGCCGCGGCAATTCGCCCGCAAACGGCTGGCGCAGGCGCGCTATGCCCTGACCGACAAGCGCGCGATCGTCGCGGATGGGCCGCGCATCCGCCATTGGCCGATCACGCCCGACATGATCCTTGAATTCGACGCAAGCTCGCCCGGCTCGATCATCTTCGACCGCGAGCCCACCAATATGACCATCAACTACCAGCCGGTCATGCGCGACATCGGGTTTCTGAATATCGTGGAAGCGCCCGAAGTCGGACAGATCATCCGCCGGCTTCAATCCGGACAGACCGGAGCACAGGAAAGCCCGAACGCATGACCATGCATTTCATCAACGCCCGCCTGATCGACCCCGAGGGGCTGAGCGACGCCACCGGCAGCCTGACGATCGGGGACGGGCGCATCATGGCCCGCGACGGCACGGCACCCGAGGGCGCCGTGATCGTCGATTGTCACGGCAAATGTCTGGCCCCCGGCATCGTCGACTGGGGCGTGAAGGTGGGTGAGCCGGGCGAGCGTCACAAGGAAAGTTTCCGCAGCGCCGGACGTGCCGCCGCGGCCGGCGGGGTGACGACGATGGTCGTCCGGCCCGACACGCTGCCCCCGATCGACACCCCCGAAGCGCTGGAGTTCGCGACCCGGCGCGCCGCCGACGCGCCCGTCAACATCCGCCACATGGCGGCGCTGACCAAGGGCCGCGAAGGCGCCGAGATGGTCGAGATGGGGCTGCTGCAGGATGTCGGCGCCATCGCCTTCACCGATGGCGTGCGCGTGGTCGCCAATTCCAAGCTGTTCGCGCGCTGCCTGACCTATTCGCGGGGCATCGGGGCGCTGATTGTCGGTCATCCTCAGGATCCCGGGTTGTCGCGGGGCGCGGTGGCGACAAGCGGCAAGTTCGCCTCGCTTTACGGGCTGCCTGCGGTGTCGCCCGTCGCCGAGCAGATGCGGCTGAACCACGATCTGGCGCTGGTCGGGATGACCGGGGCGCGCTATCACGCCGATCAGATCACCTGCGCGGCCAGCCTGCCGGCACTGATCCGCGCCCGTAAAGACGGGCTGGACGTGACCGCAGGTGTTTCGATCCACCATCTGACGCTGAACGAATTCGATGTCGGCGACTATCGCACCTTCTTCCGCTTCACCCCGCCGCTGCGATCCGAGGATGACCGGCAGGCCATGGTTCAGGCCGTCGCCGACGGGGTTATCGACGTGATCGCCAGCTTCCACACCCCGCAGGACGAGGAAAGCAAGCGCCTGCCGTTCGAAAGCGCCGCACCCGGCGCCGTCGGATTGCAGACATTGCTGCCGGCGGCGATGCGGCTTTATCATCAGGGGGGCCTGGATTTGCCGACGCTGTGGCGGGCCATGTCGCTGAATCCGGCGCGCCGTCTGGGGCTGGATTCCGGCCGCCTGACCCCCGGCGCCCCGGCCGATCTGGTGCTGTTCGACCCCGATACGCCCTTTGTGCTGGATCGGTTCACGCTTGAATCGAAATCGAAGAACACCCCCTTTGACGGCCAGCGGATGGAGGGGCGCGTGATCGCGACCATCGTCGGCGGCGAACCTGTTTTCGGAGATATGGATGCCAAGTGACCTGACCTTCACGGCCGCGCTCGTCTGGCTGGTTTTCGGCTATCTGCTTGGCTCGATCCCGTTCGGCCTGTTGATCACCCGGCTGCTGGGCCTTGGCGACCTGCGGCAGATCGGCTCGGGCAATATCGGCGCGACCAACGTCCTGCGGACCGGCAACAAGGGCGCGGCGCTGGCCACGCTTTTGCTGGACAGCGGCAAGGGTGCGATTGCCGTCTTGATCGCGCGCGCGCTTGGCGGCGATAGCGCCGCGATGCTGGCGGGCGCGGCCGCGTTTCTGGGCCATTGCTTTCCGGTATGGCTTGGCTTTCAGGGCGGCAAGGGCGTGGCGACCTTCCTTGGCACGTTGCTGGCGCTTGATTACCGGATCGGCCTTGCCGGCTGCGCGATCTGGCTGGTGACGGCGCTGATCACCCGCATCTCGTCGCTGTCGGCGCTGGTCGCGGCGGTGCTGGCGGTGCCGCTGGCCTTTGTCATCGGCATGCCGGGCTTGGGCTGGTGCGTGGGTTTCATGGCGGTGCTGATCCTGATTCGCCACCGCGCCAATATCCAGCGCCTGCTGGCGGGAACCGAGCCGCGCATCGGCCGGCGCGGCTAGGTCCCGGACCCCGCGCCCAGCCGGTTGCCCGAAACAGGCGGCCGGCCGTCGATAAACAGCAGCCCTTCGGGCCTAAGCGCATCCTTCAGCCGTAGGAATGCCTTTTGGCCCTGCGCCGGATGCCGCCCGTCCAAAGCACCCACGCGCATGGCAAAAGCCAGATCGAAACGCACCTCGCTCGGATCGAGCGTGAAATCCTCGACCGCGACGCAGCGGAATTCCAGCCGCCCCTGCGCGATCCATTCGGCGGACCCCGTGGTCGCCTGCCGGATCGCGGTGGCGGAGCGGTCGATCGCCACCACCTTCCCGTCGCCGATCCGCCCGGCGCACAGCCGCGCGGCAACACCCGGACCGCAGCCGATTTCCAGAATGCGCATTCCGGGCACAAGCGGAAGGGCGGCGACGTAAGCGGCGATTCTGGGCGATACCTCGCGCGGCACCGGGTGTCAGACCTGCTGCCAGCCGCCCTGTTCGCCGGCGCGATAGATCGCGTCGATCAGGGTCTGGTTCCGCTTTGATTCCTCAAGGCTGACCACCTCGGGCTTGCCGCCGAGCGCCTGCCGCGCGAAAGCCTCGGCCTCGAGCCGGTATTGGCGGCTGTCCTGAAAATGAAAAACCCTGGTTTCGCTGCGGTTCCGATCGGTCAGCTCAAGCGTTTCCGGGCCCCAGCGATTGGCGTTGAAGGGTGATTTGACCTCGATGAACCCCTTGTCGCCGTGGAACACCATCGACTGCCGGGCGGCAAGCTGGGTGCCGACGTAAAAGCTCAGCTCGAAATCGCCGAAATCGGCGCGGACGCTGGCATAGATGTCGGTGCCGAACGTCGGATCGCGTTCGACATCGGCCTGCACGCGAAGCGGCTCTGACCCGGTAGCGAAACGGGTCGAGATCGTCGGGTAGACCCCGATATCGGGCAAGGCGCCGCCGCCAAGCTCGGGCTGATTGCGCATGTTCTGCGGATCGACGTTGTAATAGGTGAACACGCCCTGCACATGGCGCAGCTTGCCGATGGCCCCGGCCGCAATCAGCGCCCGGGTCTTGTGCCAGACCGGGGCATAGGTGATCATGAACGCCTCGGAGATCAGCACCCTGTTGCGGTCCCGCGCCGCGATCAGCGCGTCAATGTCGTCCGCCCTGAGCGCGATCGGCTTTTCGCACAAGACATGCTTGCCGGCATCCGCCGCCTTGATGGTCCATTCGCCATGCTGCGCGGTCGGCAGCGGGATATAGACTGCGTCGATGACGTCCGAGGCGAGCATGTCTTCATAAGAGCCAAAGGCATGCGGCGCGCCGAACCGGTCCGCCATCGCGCGGGCGCGGGCCGGGTCGCGGCTGGCTACCGCGGTCACGACGCAATTCTCGGCGTCCTGAATGGCCGGAACCACGTGATCCCGTCCGATGGTCGCCGTCGACATGATCCCGAAACGCAGCATGGCACCGTTCCTTTTTCACGGGTGAGAGCGGCAGATTACCGCAGGCGACCGGCTTGGCAACGCCGTTCCGGTCCGATGCACCGTCCGCGACTAATAGGAATATTCGGCATAGATCTTGTCCAGATCGCCATGCCACGGACCATGATATTTTTCCAGAAGCTCATCGGCCGGCACCTTGCCGCTGTCCACACTTTCGCGCAGCGCGTTCAGGAAATGGGTTTCATCCGCAATCAGGCCGCCGGCCCCGGATTTCGCGCGGGCTTTCAGGCCATGCTCGGCGATCTCCAGCACCTGACGGGACAGATCATGCAGCCCAATGCCGTTGGCGCTGCCCTGCAGGGCCTCGCGGGCGGCGGCGCGGCGCAGCCCCTCGCGCGTTTCGTGATCCCAGCCCTTGACCAGATCCCAGGCCGCGTCCAGCGCCGTCTGATCGTACAAAAGCCCGACCCACAACGCCGGCAGCGCGCAAAGCCGCCGCCACGGACCGCCATCGGCGCCGCGCATTTCGATGAATTTCTTCACCCGCGCCTCGGGGAAAACCGTGGTCAGGTGATCTGCCCAGTCCGAAAGCGTCGGCACCTCGCCCGGAAGCGCGGGCAGCCGGCCGGCCAGAAAATCCCGGAACGACTGCCCCAAGGCGTTGATATAATTGCCGTCGCGATAGACAAAATACATCGGCACATCAAGCACATAGTCGACCCAGCGCTGATAGCCCATGCCATCCTCGAACGCGAAGGGCAGCATGCCGGTCCGGGCGTCGTCCAGATTCTGCCAGATATGCGCGCGCCAGCTTTTCATGCCGTTGGGCTTGCCGTCCAGAAACGGAGAATTCGCGAAAAGCGCCGTCGCCACCGGCTGAAGCGCCAGCGCCACCCGCAGTTTCTGGACCATATCGGCCTCGGATCCGAAATCGAGGTTCACCTGCACGGTGCAGGTCCGGTACATCATCTGGGTGCCCAGCGCCCCGACCCGGCCCATATAATCCGTCATCAGCCGATAGCGGCCCTTGGGCATCATCGGCATCTGATCCTGCCGCCAGATCGGCGCCGCGCCCAGCCCGATAAAGCCCGCCCCCATCTTGTCCGCGATCTCGCGCACCTCGGAAAGGTGAAGGTTCACCTCGTCACAGGTCTGGTGGATGGTCTCGACCGGTGCGCCGGACAGTTCCAACTGGCCGCCCGGTTCCAGACTGACATTGGCGCCGTCGCGATGCAGCCCGACGATATTTTCCTTCTCATAGACCGGTTCCCAGCCGAACCGCTGCTGCAACCCCTCAAGCATCGCCTTGATCGAGCGCGGGCCGTCATAGGGCAACGGCAACAGATCGTCGGTGGTATAGCCGAATTTCTCGTGCTCGGTCCCGATCCGCCAGGCGTCGCGCGGCTTCTCGCCGCTGGCGATATATTCGACAAGCTGCTCGGACCGTTCGATGGGGCCGCCGCCCTGCTGGGGAATGGACATGGGAGGGGGCCTTTCGGTTGTATTCAGGTTTTCAGAGGTGACAATGCGGCCCGGTTAAGTCAAGCCGCCTTCGGCCGGCCGACGCCAGAGCGAACGGAACCCGCCATTTGTCTGAACATATTCCAGCCCGCGCGCAAGCTCGGACAGGCTGGCGCCGGGAAGCGCGGCAAAGGCGTCGGGCAGCGCCGCGGCGCCGGCGGCATCCAGCGGTATCAGCATCGCCTGAGCATCAAGGCTGCGCAACCGCCAGTAAAGCCTGCCATCCAACGTCATGACCCGGATTTCGGCCAGATCGCGCAGATTCATCTCGCCGCCCAGCGTCCGCGCCCCGAAATAGCGGATACGGCTTTCGTCGATTTCGACCAGTCCCGGCGCGGCCACATCGCGGCGAAAGACCATGCGCCGCCACGCCACCACCAGCCACCCCAGCGCCAGCAGGGTCAGCGCGGCGCCGATCGGCCAGAAGAACCAGCCGCCCAGACCGAACAGCCAAAGCCCGGCCAGCGCGGCGCAGGCGGCGCCCGCGGGTTCGGCCCATGGCCGCAATTCCGCGCGGATCACCATCGGCTCAGCGCCGTCTCATCCTCGGCCGTTGCGTCGACCCAGCGGGCTTCGCCGTCCGGCCCGATCTCGCATTTCCAGAACGGTGCGCGGGATTTCAGCCAGTCCATCAGATATTCCGCCGCCCGGAACGCATCGACGCGATGCGGTGCGGCGGTGATCACCATCATGATCGGATCGCCCGCGGCAAGCTGACCATGGCGATGAACCACCCGCCATGCTGACAGGCTGAACCTTGCCGCGGCCTCGTCGCCGAATGCGGTGATCGCGGTTTCGGTCATGCCGGGGTAATGCTCGATCCGAAGGCTGGCGACGCGGCCGGCCTCGGCCCGGACCACCCCCGAGAAACTGACCACCGCCCCGGCGCCCCCGGGCGCGCCGAATGCAGCAAGCTCTGCCGCAGGGTCGAAGGGCGCGCCCGTCACCAGAACCGACATTGCCCTAGCCCCCGGTCATCGGGGGAAAGAACGCCACTTCGCGCGCATTCGCCAAAGGCGCGTCCCAATCGCTGAGGGTCTGGTCCAGTGCGACACGAACCGCCCCCAGATCGGACAGGGCGGCGCGATGCCAGTCATCCATCGCGGCCAGTTGCGCGGCAAGTTCGCGCGGGGTCCGCGCCTCGGTCTCGACCTCTTCGCGCGGCAGGCCGATCCGCTCGCGCAGCCAGGCGAAATATAGCACGTCAACGCGCATCATTGTCCCGCAGCCACGGCCGGGCCTTGTCGAAGTAATCCCAGCCGGTGATGGCGGTCAGCACCGCCGCGACCCACATCAGCGCAAGCCCCATCCATGTCGCAAGCCCGGCCCAGGTCAGATTGCCCGGCAACCCCTCTTCGCCCAAAAGCGGCGGCCGGCCATTCTCGACATAGGCCAGCCCGGTGCCCAGAAACAGGACCGAGATCGCGACCATCTGCGCGGTGGTCTTCCATTTCGCCAGCTTCGTGACCTTAAGCTGCTTGGCGTCGTCGCCCAGAAACTCGCGCAGGCCCGAGACCATGACCTCGCGGAACAGGATCACCGTCGCGGGCAGGATCAGCCACGGGTTCATGCCCGAATAGCCGGTGATGACGACCAGCGCGATGACCACCATCGCCTTGTCGGCGATCGGGTCCATCGCCGCGCCAAAGCGGCTTTCCTGTTTCCAGAGCCGCGCAAGGTAGCCGTCGAACCAGTCGGTGACCGCCGCCAGCAGAAACAGCGTCAGCGCCGCCCAGTCCGCCCATGGCCGATGAAAATACAGAAACATCAGCGGCACCGCCGGCGCGGCCACCAGACGGATCACGGTCAGAACATTGGGCAAGGTCCATTTCATGGCAACAAGCTAGTCACTCTGCCCGCCGTGGAAAAGCCCCTTAAACGCGGCTTACAGGAAGGACTGCTTACAGGAAGGACTGTTTACAGGAAGGATTGCGGGTCGATGTCGACCGCGACGCGCAGGTTGGTCGGCGGCCGCAGCGAGGCCAGCCACGCGGCGATCGCCGCCTGCACCGGCGCCTGCCGGGGCGCGCGGATCAGAAACCGCATGCGGTGGCGGCCACGGATGCGGGCGATGGGCGCGGGCGCCGGTCCCAGCAGTTCGGCGCCGGCGTCGCGCAAGGGTTGCGCATGGCGGGAAAGCTCCTGCGCGAACCGGCTTAGCTCGGTCGCATCGGGCGAGGACAGGATGATTCCGGCAAGCCGCCCGAACGGGGGCATCCCGGCGGCCTGACGCGCGGCCACCTCGGCATTCCAGAACGCCTCATCATCGCCCGACAGGATCGCGCGGATCACCGGATGGTCGGGTTGGTGGGTCTGCAAAAGCGCGAGCCCCGCCGCCCGGCCGTCCTGCCCGGCACCGTGCCGGCCGGCGCGTCCGGCAACCTGCCGCATCAGTTGAAAGGACCGCTCGGCCGCGCGCAGATCCGCACCTTGCAGGCCCAGATCGGCGTCGATCACCCCGACCAATGTCAGCAACGGAAAGTTATGCCCCTTGGCGACGATCTGGGTGCCGATGATGATATCGGCCCCGCCGGCCGCGATTTCGGTGATCGTCTGCTTCAGGGCCCGGGCGCTGCCGAACAGGTCCGAGGACAGAACCACCGTTCGGGCCTGCGGAAAGCGCTCGACCACCTCTTCCGCAAGACGCTCGACCCCCGGCCCCAGCGCCGCGAGCCTGCCCTCGGCGCCGCAGGACGGGCAGGCCGTCGGGATGGGCTTGCTGGTGCCGCATTGATGGCAGACAAGCCGGTTCTGAAAGCGATGCTCGACCATGCGGGCATCGCAATGATCGCAGCCGATCTGAAAACCGCAGGCGCGGCACACGGTAACGGGCGCATAGCCGCGCCGGTTCAGGAACAGAAGCGATTGTTCGCCGCGTTCCAGCCGCGCCCCGACCTCGGCCGCTAGCCGGGCCGAGATCCAGCGCCCCGCCGGCATATCGGCATCGCGCAGGTCGATGGCGCCCATGTCGGGCAGGTCCGCCGCGCCCCAGCGGGCGTGCAGGTCCAGCCGGTTGTACTTGCCCGCGCCGGCGTTCACCCAGCTTTCCAGACTGGGCGTGGCCGATGCCAGCACGACCTGCGCCCCGTCGATAGAGCCGCGCAGCACCGCCATGTCCCGGGCGTTATACAGAACGCCGTCCTCCTGCTTGTAGGAGCTGTCATGTTCCTCATCGACGACGATCAGACCCAGATCGCGAAATGGCAGAAACAGGGCCGAGCGCGCGCCGACCACCAGATCGACCCCGGCCGAGGCCGCCATCTGCCACAGCCGCCGGCGTTCGCTGCGGGTAACGCCGGAATGCCATTCGCCCGGCCGCGCACCGAAACGCGCCTCGACCCGGTCCAGAAACTCGGCCGACAGCGCGATTTCCGGCAAAAGGACCAGCGCCTGCCGCCCCTGCCGCAGGCATTCGGCAACTGCCTCAAGATAGACCTCGGTCTTGCCCGAGCCGGTGACGCCGCGCAAAAGCGTGGTGGCATAGCCGCCGTCGATCAGCCCCTGACGCAAGCTGGCGGCCGCGG
Organism: Paracoccus pacificus; assembly: GCF_042680785.1. Taxonomy (NCBI): domain Bacteria; kingdom Pseudomonadati; phylum Pseudomonadota; class Alphaproteobacteria; order Rhodobacterales; family Paracoccaceae; genus Paracoccus; species Paracoccus pacificus. The sequence continues at coordinate 11,404 of NZ_JBHUEN010000043.1, read as the reverse complement.
CGGCCTGATCTTCGGCCAGGGGTTTTCCGGGCAGATCGGGGTCAAGTTCGGGATAGGGCGTATCTCGGGGGGCCTGTTCCTCGACCAGCGTTCCGGCCGCGACCAGACCCTTGACGACGCTCGTCCCGACACCCGCCAGCGCGGCAAGCTCGGCCGGGGCGAAGCCGGCGCCGCCGTGATCGTCGATGACCCGCAGAACCGCGGCGCGGGCGTCCGTCAGCCGCGCCGGCGCGGGTCCGGCACGCCGGATGACCCGGCGCAGCGCGGGCGGCTGGTCCAGATCGGGGGCGCGGGTCGCCATGCGCAACATCAGCCCCATGGGGGTCAGGGTATAGTCGCCGACACGCTCAAGAAATTCGCGCATGTGATCGGTCAGCGGGGCCGCATCCAGCACGCGCGCAACCGGGCGCAGCTTGGCCAGATCGAAATCGCCCGTCCCCTTGCCCCAGACGCAGCCGAGCACACGGCGCGGACCCAGCGGCACCAGAACCAGCGCGCCCGGCGAAACGCCACCCTCGGGCGCCAGATAGTCAAGGACGCCCACGACCTCGGTGGTCAGCACCGCGATCCGCGCGCCCGTCGCAAATTCGGCCGTCATCCTAGCCATGCACGGCCTTTCCGCCCGGCGGCATCTGCGGTATCACTTCTGCAAATCCGCGAAAGGAAGCCGCCATGAAATTCTTTGTCGATACCGCCGATGTCGCCGCCATCAAGGAACTGAACGACCTTGGCATGGTGGACGGCGTGACCACGAACCCGTCGCTGATCCTGAAATCGGGGCGCGACATCACCGAGGTCACCAAGGAAATCTGCGATCTGGTCGCCGGCCCGGTCTCGGCCGAGGTGGTGGCCGAGGACGCCAAGGACATGATTCGCGAAGGCAAGACGCTGGCCAAGATCGCCCCCAATATCGCGGTCAAAGTGCCGCTGACCTGGGCCGGGCTGACCGCCTGCAAGGCTTTGTCATCCGAAGGCCATATGGTCAATGTCACGCTGTGCTTTTCCCCCGCGCAGGCGCTTTTGGCCGCGAAGGCGGGCGCGACCTTCATCAGCCCGTTCATCGGCCGGCTTGACGACATCAACCTTGATGGGCTGGAGCTGATCGAGGATATCCGCACGATCTACGACAATTACGATTTCAAGACCGAGATTCTGGCCGCCTCGATCCGCTCGGTCAACCACATCACCGATTGCGCCAAGATCGGCGCGGATGTGATCACTGCGCCGCCGGCGGTCATCAAGGGCATGGTCAAGCATGTGCTGACCGACAGGGGGCTGGAACAGTTCAATGCCGACTGGGCGAAAACCGGGCAAAAGATCGGCTGATGTCGGATAACGCCAAACCCGAAGGCGACGGCATCGCGCCGGAATGGCGCCAGAAGCTGATCGCCCGGCCCGATCTGATCCTGTCCGACCTTGAACTGATGCGCGCGCTCATGCTGGCCCGCGATTCCGAGGTCGGCGGCAATGTAATCGACATCCGTGGCCGCGCGATGGAGGCGCTGGAGTCGCGTCTGGACCGGCTTGAAGCCGCGCATGAGGGCGTGATCTCGGCCGCATATGAAAACCTGTCGGGCACCAACACCATTCACCGCGCGGTGATCAGCCTGCTGGAACCGCAGGATCTGGCCGGCTTCGTCGAAAATCTCGGCGCGCGGGTGGCACCGCTTCTGCGGGTCGAATCGCTGCGCCTGCTGTCCGAGGTGCCGCCGGGCGAGCCGGCCCCCGCCGCGGGGATCGAGGTGCTGACCCCCGGCACGGTCGAGGGGCTGCTGTCGGCCGGCAGACGCCCCTTACGCGGCGATGATATCGTGCTGCGCCGGGCCAGTGATTCGACCGCCCGGCTGCATGACACGGCGCAAGGCGCCATCCTGTCCGAGGCGTTGTTGCCGCTGGAGCTCGGGCCCGATCGCCGCGCCATCCTGCTGATGGGTTCGGTCGAACGGGGCCGGTTCACGCCCGCGCAGGGCACCGACCTGCTGCGCTTTCTGGGGCAGGTCACGCGGCTTGCGCTGGTGCGCTGGCTGGCGCCGTGACGAAAACGCCGCCGGCGCTGGCGCTTGCACCGGCGATGTCGGCGGCGGTTCAGGAATGGCTGGGGATCGAGGCCGCCGCGCGCGACCGGTCCCACCATACCATCCGCGCCTATCAGGGCGATGTTCTGAGCTTTCTTTCCTTCATCGGCGAATATCACGGCAGTCCCGCCCTGCCCGCCGGTCTTTCCACCCTGCGGCAGGGTGACATCCGCGCCTTTGCGGCCGCGCAGCGTCAGGACGGCCTGTCGCCGCGCTCACTGGCGCGGCGGTTGTCGGCGGTACGGTCGTTTCTGCGCTGGCTGTCCGACCGGCAGGGCTATGATCTGTCGGCGGCGCTGTCGACGCGCGGCCCGCGCGTCCCCAAGGGTCTGCCCCGGCCGCTTGACCGCGATCAGACCCGCGATCTTCTGGCGCTGGCCGAACACAACCATGACGAACCATGGATCGCCGCCCGCGACACCGCCGTCCTGACGCTGCTTTACGGTTGCGGGTTGCGCATATCCGAGGCGCTTGGTCTGACCGGCGCCGACTGGCCCTTCGGCGATGCGCTGACCATTCGCGGCAAGGGCGGCAAGGAACGCCGGGTGCCGATGCTGCCGGTGGCAGCGCAGGCGGTCGCCGACTATCTGCGGCTCTGCCCCTATCCGCTTGCCGCCGAACAGCCGATCTTTCGCGGCAAACGCGGCGGCCCGCTGCGACCGGCGCTGATCAACATGGCCATGGTGCGGATGCGCCATCAGCTTGGGCTGCCCCCCAGTGCGACCCCCCACGCGCTGCGCCATTCCTTCGCCACACATCTGCTTGCCGCCGGGGGCGATCTGCGCAGCATTCAGGAACTGCTGGGCCATGCGAGCCTTGCCACGACGCAGATCTATACCGGCGTCGACGATGCGCGACTGGTCGAAATCCACCGCAACGCCCATCCGCGCGGAGGCGGCGGCGGTTAGGGCCGCGCCCGCCTAGACCGGGATCATCGTGCCTTGCAGCACCGCGACATAACGGCGCGCGCCGGCTTCATCCTCGGCCCAGACATCGGACGCCACGACCATGATGCGCCGACCCGGACGGATGACCCGCCCCTCGGCCACCAGCCGCGCGCCCAGCGCCGGCGACATGAAATTGATCTTCATCTCGACCGTCATCACCTCGGCCTCGGGCGGGATCAGGGTCAGCGCCGCATATCCCGCCGCACTGTCCCCGATCGAGAAGCTCAGGCCGCCATGACCCGCGCCCTGCTGTTGCAGCGAGGTGGGCAGGATCGGGGCGGTGATCCGGCAGGTGCCCGGCCCAAGCGCCGCCATCGTCGCGCCCAGCGTCTGCATCATGGTCTGACGCGCAAAGCTGTCGCGGACCTTTTGTTCGACCCGGGGATCAAGGCTCATTCGAACAGCTCCTGCTGCGGGGTCTGCGGCGATGGCTCGGCCAATCCCAGATGCCGCCAGCCCCGGCGCGCCAGCATGCGCCCGCGCGGGGTCCGGGCGATCAACCCCTGTTGCAGCAGATACGGCTCGATCACCTCCTCGATGGCATCGCGGCTTTCCGACAGCGCGGCGGACAGGGTTTCGACCCCCACCGGACCGCCACCGTAATGCCGGGCGATCAGCGACAGATAACGGCGGTCGGCGCCGTCGAGCCCCAGATCATCGACGCCAAGCCGGGTCAGCGCGTTATCGGCCAGCGCCCGGGTCAGCCTGCCGTCGCCCTCGACCAGCGCGAAATCGACGACGCGGCGCAGCAGCCGCCCGGCGATCCTGGGCGTGCCCCGGGCGCGGCGGGCGATTTCCATCGTGCCCTCGGGTTCGGCCGGGATATTCATCAGCCGGGCGCCGCGTGTGACGATATGATCGAGCTCCTCGACCGCGTAGAACTGCAACCGCGTGGGGATGCCGAAACGGTCGCGCAACGGCGTGGTCAGAAGGCCCAGCCGCGTGGTCGCGCCGACAAGCGTGAAGGGCTGAAGCTCGATCCGCACGGTGCGGGCGGCCGGCCCCTCGCCGATCACCAGATCCAGCTCGAAATCCTCCATCGCCGGGTAAAGCACCTCTTCCACGGCGGGGTTCAGGCGGTGAATCTCGTCGATGAACAACACATCGCGCGCTTCGAGATTGGTCAGGATCGCGGCCAGATCGCCGGCCCGGGCAAGCACCGGGCCCGAGGTCATGCGAAAATTGACCCCCAGCTCGCGCGCCATGATCTGCGCCAGCGTGGTCTTGCCCAGACCGGGCGGCCCGTGGAACAGGGTGTGATCCATCGCCTGCCCCCGCATCCGCGCGCTTTCGATGAAAACCCGCAGATTGGCCCGCGCCTCGGCCTGACCGATGAAATCGGCCAGCGCCTGCGGACGCATGGCCCGGTCATCCTCGGGCAGCGGATCGGGGCGCAGGACGGGGTCGGGGCCGGGGTTCGGGCCGGGTATCGGATCGGGCGGGGAATCGGACATCAGCCGGTATCCTTCGGCGCCAGTTCACGCAGCGCGGCGCGGATCAGGGTGGCTGTGGCGGCGCCGGGATCGCGGCCGCTGACGGTGGCGACGGCCGCGGCGGCCTCGGACGGGCCATAGCCCAGATTGGTCAGCGCCGACATGGCGTCCGCCGTCGCGCTGGCCGACAAGGTCGCGGCGGATGCGGGCGCGGGTTTCGCCGATGCGGCGGGCGCGGTGGCCGCCGGGCCGGCGTCATCCGGCAGCACCAGATCGCCGGTGTCGACCGTCAGACTGCCACCCATCGCCATCACCGCCGGCGCGCGGTCCTTCAGTTCCAGGACCACGCGCTGCGCCAGTTTCGGCCCCACGCCGGGCGCCTTTCTGACCGAGGCCCAGTCGCCAAGCGCGATCGCCCGGCCCAACCCCTCGGCGCCCAGCGTGCCGAGTATCGCCAGCGATGCCTTGGCCCCGATGCCCTGAACCGAGGTCAGCAGCCGGTGCCATTCCTTTTCCAGCATCGAGGTGAAGCCGAACAGTTGCAGCAGATCCTCGCGCACCAGAAGGTCGGTATAAAGCGCCGTGGCCTGGCCCACCGGCGGCAGCGCGGCCGCCGTTCGTTCGGAAACATGAACGATATAACCCACGCCGCGCACGTCGATCAGCACATGATCCGGCGCGCGATGCAGGATGGTTCCCGCCAGCCGCCCGATCACGCGACCACCCGGATGGCGCGGCGCCCCTGAAGATGATGGGCGTGGCATATCGCGATGGCCAGCGCGTCTGCGGCGTCCGATCCGGCGATCGCGACCCCGGGCAGTTGCATCCGCACCATATGCTCGACCTGCTGCTTGGCCGCATGGCCGACACCGACCACGGCCTTTTTGACCGCGTTGGGGGCGTATTCCCCGACCGTGAGTCCGGCTTCGGCCGGGGCAAGCAGCGCGATGCCGCGCGCCTGACCCAGTTTCAGCGTTGCGACCGCGTCCTTGTTGACAAAGGTCTGTTCGACGGCGGCGGCGGTCGGTGCGTGGCTGGCGATGATCGCGGCCAGCCCGCGAAACAGTATGGAAAGCCGCGCAGGCAGGTCGCTGCCCTCGGAGTGGATGATTCCATTGGCGATATGGCGCAGACGCGGGCCGTCGACCTCGATCACGCCCCAGCCCATATTGCGTAGACCCGGATCAATCCCCAGAACCCGCATGCCGCCCCCAATTCGTTCTTCTTTTCCATGGAATTAGCACGAAGCAAGAACATCCGACAGCGGAAAATGCAAATTCTTGCCGAGTCTGAGTTTTGACGTTTCGGCATAAGTAATTTTATTGCGCGACTGACGCGGGCGTGATGTCATGAAAAGTTCAACAAAAACGGATGCTTATGATTATGCTGCATAGCAGCATTGCCGTTAAGACCGTGGTTTTCGCACGCTGCCCGGGTTATATACATCGCATACGAACGCCGCCCAAGGACTGGGCACAGGTGGTAAGGATACCGAAAATGACTGCAATCGACATCAATCGCGCCGCCACCGGCGCGCGCGGAAACGGTTTTGCCGGCAAGCTGGTTGCCATGCTGAACGAATGGAACGACGCCCGCGTGACCCGCAAATCGCTGTCGCGTCTGAGCGACCGTGAACTGGACGACATCGGCCTGTGCCGTGGCGATATCGAGCGTATCGCGCGCCGGGGCTGAACGCTTCAAGACCTGTACGGTTCAAGACCCGTACACTTCAAGACCCATGCCGACGCGATGGCTTGTTCGCGTCTTGCCAAAGGCCCCACCCGTCACTCGGGCAGGGCCTTTTCGCATTTTGGGGTATCGCGGTGTCGGATACCGCGCTTCCGAGTATCGCGTTATCGGCTACCGCGCTATCGGGGTGGCAGCACCACGCCAGCGCGGCCTGTGATCGCCGCCGTGCATGTCCGGAACCGCCTCGCGCCCAAAGCCAGCCCGTCGCGGTCAGACCAAACCTTCCGCCCGGAAACTCAACTCGCGCGATTTGCCGATGATCAGATGGTCGTGCAGGACGATGCCCATCACCTCGGCCGCATCGCGTATCCGCGCGGTCATGGTGATATCCGCGTCGGAAGGCGTGGGATCGCCCGATGGGTGGTTGTGAACCAGAATAAGCGCGCTCGCATTCAGTTCCAGCGCCCGTCGCACCACTTCCCGCGGATAGACCGGAACGTGATCGACGGTGCCGCGTGACTGTTCTTCGTCGGCGATCAGGACGTTCTTGCGGTCCAGATATAGCACCCGGAAATGCTCAATCTCTCCATGCGCCATGGTGGTGTGGCAGTAATCCAGCAGCGCATCCCAACTGGTCAGGACCGGCCGGTTGATGACCCGCGACCGCGACAGGCGCTGTGCCGCCGCCTCGACGATCTTCAGTTCCTGAACGACCGCAGGCCCAACCCCATCGACGTCCAGCAGGCGCGCGTTCGAGGCCGAGAGAACCCGGTTGAAATCCCCGAACCGGTCCAGCAGCCGCCGCGCGAGGGGTTTGACATCCTGCCGCGGGATGGCCCGGAACAGCACAAGCTCCAGCAGTTCATAATCCGGCATGGCGCCGGCGCCACCCTGCATGAACCGTTCACGCAACCGCGCCCGATGGTCCGAGATATAGGATGGCAGGCGCGGGCCACCGCGCGCGCCGGACCCCGCGCCCGCCGGAATCAGGGCAGCAGCCGCCGCTTCGTCCACGGGGGTATCGCCGAACGCCGGGTCGGGTTCGAACAGGGGCAACGGGCCTTCGCCAAAGGATCGATTCGCGCTCATCCCCCGATGCTGCGCCATAAATCCTTTCGGTTCGGTTAACGCATCCCCAAAAGCAAAGGCGCGGCGGATGTTTCCGCCGCGCCCGATACTTTCCGTGCTGGTCGGACCAGCCGTCAGCCGGTCATGCCGTCCCAGAACCCTTTGACCTTCTTGAAGAACCCCGAAGATCGCGGGCTGTTGTCGGCCTTGATCTCCTGGAACTCGGTCAGAAGTTCCTTTTGCCGTGCGGTCAGATTGACCGGGGTCTCGATGCTGAGCTCGATCAGCATATCGCCGAAATCGCCCTGCGCGCCCGAGCCGTGCCGCAACGGCGGCATGCCTTTGCCACGCAGCCGCATCTGGCGGCCGGACTGACTGCCGGCAGGCACCTTGACGCGCGAGCGGCCGCCGTCGATCGTCGGAACCTCGACCTCGCCCCCCAAAGCCGCGGTGACCATGGCCACCGGGATCTGGCAGGCCAGCGTCACGCCGTCGCGCATGAAAATCTCGTGGTCGCGGACCTCGATGAAGATATAAAGATCGCCCGGCGGGCCGCCGCGCAATCCGGCCTCGCCCTCGCCGGCCAGACGGATGCGCGTCCCGGTTTCGACGCCGGCCGGGATGGTGACCGACAGATTCCGGTCGCGTTCGACCCGGCCTTTCCCGTGGCAGACCTTGCACGGGTTCTTGACGATCTGGCCGGCGCCGTTGCAGGTCGGGCAGGTGCGCTCGACGGTAAAGAACCCTTGCTGCGCCCGCACCTTGCCCATGCCGGAACAGGTCGGGCAGGTCACCGGCTCGGCGCCGCCCTCGGCGCCGGTGCCGTTGCAGGTGGTGCAGGTCGCGCTGCCCGGCACGGTGATCGACTTTTGCAGCCCGCTATAGGCTTCCTCGAGCGTTATGCGCAGGTTGTAGCGCAGATCCTGGCCACGGCTTGCCCGGGCCCGGCCTCCGCCGGCACCCTGCCGGCCGTTCATGAAATCGCCGAACAGATCCTCGAACACGTCGGCGAAGGCCGATCCGAAATCGGCGCCGCCGCCGGCGTATGCGCCACCGCCCCGCTGTCCGGCGCCCATCCCGCCCATGCCGCCATCAAAGGCTGCGTGGCCGAAACGATCATAGGCCGCCTTGCGGGTTTCATCTTTCAGGACGTCATAGGCCTCGTTCGCTTCCTTGAACTGGGCTTCGGCGTCCGGGTCATCCTTGTTGCGGTCGGGGTGAAGTTCCTTGGCCTTCTTGCGATAGGCCTTTTTTATATCCTCGGCGGAAGCGCCCCGAGCCACGCCCAGCACATCATAATAATCGCGCTTTGCCATGTCTTCTTGCTTTCCGTTACATCAGCCAAAGGCCGGCCCGCGCGTCAACGCGGACCGGCCTTGCCGTCCTGGGACGCTTACTTGCGCTTGTCGTCGCCGAGATCTTCGAAATCAGCGTCGACGATATCGTCATCCACGCCGCGCGGTTCATCCGAGGCACCGGCGTCAGCCGCCCCCTCATCCGATGACTGCGCCTTGTAGATCGCCTCACCCAGCTTCATCGAAGCATCCATCAGGTTCTGGATACCGCCCTTGATCTTGCCGGCGTCGTCGGATTTCAGCGCGTCTTCCAGCGCCCCGATGGCCAGTTCGATCGCTTCGACGGTGGAACCATCGACCTTGTCGCCATGCTCCTCCAGCGATTTCTTGGTCGAGTGGATCAGGCTTTCGGCCTGGTTCCGGGTTTCGACCAGTTCGCGGCGGGCCTTGTCGCCCTCGGCATTCGCCTCGGCGTCGCGGACCATCTTTTCGATGTCCTCGTCCGACAGACCACCCGAAGCCTGGATGGTGATGTTCTGGGTCTTGCCGGTGCCCTTGTCCTTGGCGCTGACCGAGACGATGCCGTTCGCGTCGATGTCGAAGGTGACCTCGATCTGCGGCATGCCGCGGGGCGCGGGCGGGATGTCCTCAAGGTTGAACTGGCCCAGCATCTTGTTGTCCGCGGCCATTTCACGTTCGCCCTGAAACACCCGGATCGTCACCGCGTTCTGGTTGTCCTCGGCGGTCGAGAAGATCTGGCCTTTCTTGGTCGGGATCGTCGTGTTGCGGTCGATCAGCCGGGTGAACACGCCGCCCAGCGTCTCGATGCCCAGCGACAGCGGCGTCACGTCCAGCAGAACCACGTCTTTCACGTCGCCTTGCAGAACGCCGGCCTGAATGGCGGCGCCAAGGGCCACGACCTCGTCGGGGTTCACACCCTTATGCGGCTCTTTCCCGAAGAATTCGGTCACTTCCTGAACGACCTTGGGCATGCGGGTCATGCCGCCGACCAGAACCACCTCGTCGATGTCGCCCTTGGACAGGCCGGCATCCTTCAGCGCCGCCTGGCAGGGTTTCAGCGTGGCCTTGATCAGGTCGCCGACCAGATTTTCCAGCTTCGCCCGGGTCAGCTTCATGACCATATGCAGCGGCGTGCCGCTGTCCTTGTCCATGCTGATGAACGGCTGGTTGATCTCGGTCTGGCTCGAGGAGGACAGCTCGATCTTGGCCTTTTCGGCGGCTTCCTTCAGGCGTTGCAGCGCCATCTTGTCTTTGGTCAGGTCGACGCCGTGTTCCTTTTTGAACTCTTCGGCGAGGTAATTGACGATCCGCATGTCGAAGTCTTCACCACCAAGGAACGTGTCCCCGTTGGTCGATTTGACCTCGAACAAACCGTCGTCGATTTCCAGAATGGTGATGTCGAAGGTACCGCCGCCAAGGTCATAGACCGCGATCGTCTTCGATTCCTTTTTGTCGAGCCCATAGGCCAGCGCGGCGGCGGTCGGCTCATTGATGATGCGCAGGACTTCCAGACCGGCGATCTTGCCGGCGTCCTTGGTGGCCTGACGCTGGGCATCGTTGAAATAGGCCGGGACGGTGATGACCGCCTGATCGACCTTCTCGCCCAGATAGCTTTCGGCGGTTTCCTTCATCTTCTGAAGGATCACGGCGCTGATCTGCGACGGCGAATATTTATCGCCCCGGGCCTCGACCCAGGCGTCGCCATTGCCACCGTCGACGATGGCATAGGGGACCAGCTTGCGGTCCTTCTCGACCTCGGGGTCGGTCAGGCGGCGGCCGATCAGGCGCTTGACGGCGAAAATGGTGTTTGCGGGGTTGGTCACGGCCTGACGCTTGGCGGGCTGGCCGACCAGGCGTTCGGTTTCCGTGAAGGCAACGATCGAGGGCGTGGTGCGCGCGCCCTCGGAATTCTCGATGACCCGGGGCTGGCTGCCGTCCATGATGGCGATGCAGCTGTTGGTCGTCCCGAGGTCGATCCCGATAACTTTGGACATGTCTAACCTTTCTTGCGGCGATTATGGGCCCGGCGGGTCCGTTCGCGGCCCCCGCGGGCCAATCCCAGATTGCAGCCGGCGCGAAAGACCGGCGTCGAATGGCTATATAGGAACCGGATTTTGGGCGCGCAAGCGTCGTCGCGGCTATCATCGACAAAGCGCCGCATAAGAAAGGGCAATTGCATGCGCGAAGCGAATACCCGGGAAATCCGCGGATTTGTCATCCACCCGGCGCATCTCGACAAGGCGGCGCAAACGGCGCTGATGGAGGATGTCGCCGCGATCTGGCGCGCCGCGCCGCCGGTGCGCCAGATGACCCGCTGGGGCAAGCCGATGTCCGTCGCCATGTCGGCGGCGGGCGCGCTTGGCTGGACCACCGACGGCCGCGGTTACCGGTACGAGCCGAAACAGCACGATGGCCGGCCATGGCCGCCGATGCCCCGGCGGCTGGAGGAGCTTTGGCGGCAGGTCACCGGACTGGATGCGACCCCCGACAGTTGCCTTATCAACCTTTACCGCGACACGGCACGGATGGGTCTGCATCAGGACAAGGACGAGGCTGATTTCGGCTGGCCGGTGGTCTCGATCAGTCTGGGCGACGCGGCACTGTTCCGCATCGGCGGGGCGCGGCGCAGCGACGCGACCGAAAGCCTGTGGCTGCATTCGGGTGACGTGGTGGTCATGGGCGGCCCGGCGCGGCTAGCCTTTCACGGCATCGACCGCATCCGGCCCAATAGCTCCGATCTGGTGCCCGGCGGCGGCCGGGTCAACCTGACCCTGCGGATGGCGGGGGCGGCGGTCTAAAGCTTTTCGTCCCAACCCTGAATCGTTTTGGCTTCCGCAGAAGCGTCGATCGTGATTCCCTTTGATCAGGGAGGATTG